>NZ_JBVHWR010000001.1:641455-873978 GCF_055564355.1 Streptomyces sp. NPDC029152
GGCGACCCGATCCGGTATGCGGCCGTCGACGGCGCCCGTGAGGCGGGCGGAGGGTGGGAGGCCGAGCGGGGCGACGGCGCCGTCCACGGCGTGCTGGAGGTGCTGCGCAGGTCCAGGCCGGTGCCGGCGCCGAGGACGGCGTCGAGGGGGCGGGAGAGCCGGGACGCGGGCCGCGCGGCCGGGCCGTCGGCCTCCCCGTCGGGTCAGTCGGCCAGCGGGTCCAGTACGAGAGGCTCGATGCGGCCCTCCAGCATGGTGCCGAGACCCTGGACGGCGCACACGTCGGGCCGTTCCGCGATGTGCACCGGCATGCCGGTCGCCTGACGGAGCATCTGGTCGAAGCCGGGCAGCAGCGCGCTGCCGCCCACCATCATGATCCCGCGGTCGGCGAGGTCCGCGACCAGGTCCGGCGGGCAGTCGCGCAGCACCTTGCCGATGCCGTCGAGCACGGCCGTCAGCGGCGTCTGGATGGCGTGGCGCACCGCGGCGGTGTCGACCTTCACACTGCGCGCCAGGCCGGTCGCCACGTCCCGCCCGTGGATCTCGGTGGAGGCCGGGCCCTGCGGGGTGAGCCCGTTGCCGGACAGGGCGAGCTGCAGCGGGCGCACCGACTGGCTGGGCAGCACCAGCGCGTGCTGGTGGCGCAGGTGCTGCACGATCGCGTGGTCGACGGCCTCGCCGCCGACCGGGACGCGTTCGGCGGTCACGATGGAGCCGAGGGAGAGCACCGCGACCTGCGTGGCGTGGGCCCCGCACACCATGACCATCGTGGCCTCGGGCCGCTCCACGGGCAGCCCGCAGCCGACCGCCGCGGCGATCAGGGTGTCGACGAGCTCCACCCGCCGGGCGCCGAGCCCGACCAGCGTCTCGATCGCCGCCCGCTGGGCCAGCGGGTCGGCGTCGTGCGGCGTGCAGACGGCCGCGCGCAGCCGGGGCTTGCGGCGCAGCGTCCGGCGGATCTTGTCGCCGAGCAGGTGCCGCAGCATGCGCTGGGCCATCTCGATGTCGACGACCGTGCCGCCCGAGACCGGTCGCACGACGCGGATGTAGCCGGGGGTGCGGCCGGTCATCTTCTCCGCGAGCTCGCCCACCGCGATCAGCGCGCCGGTGCGGGTGTTGACCGCGGCGGCCGACGGCTGGTCGACGACGAGTCCGGTGCCCTTCACGTAGACCCGGGTCCTCGACGCGCCGAGATCGACGCCGAAATGGCAGCGGCGCAGCTGCTCCAGAGTGGCGGTCATGGCAGTTCCTCCCGAGAGCGCAGACCGTGCGGTGCCGGCGGGTGGCCGGTCTCCAGGCATCGTGCGCGCAGGCGGGAGCGGGCGCCTTCCGGAGGGGGCCGGGTGGGGGGCCGCTGAATGGGGGTCACCTGGAGGGCCCTGCCGGCGGCGGGCCGCCGCCGGCCGCAGGTCCGCCGGCCCCGTGGCGGGAACCCGCCGAGTCGCCGATCCGCCACGTCTGGACAACTCCTTTTCCGCACCTGGCTCCTGACACTCTTTCGCAGCACTCCACGAAGAGAGGCGATGATGAGCAGAGGACCAGTCAGACGCGGGGCGACCCTCCTGTCGGCCGGGCTTGTGATCGGGCTGCTGCCGGTCGGGCCGGCGGCGACGGCGCAGGAGGCCCCCGGGGGCACGCACGGCCAGGCGGTCACCCGCACCGTCACCCTCGTCACCGGCGACCGGGTGACCGTCACCGACCTCGGCGGCGGCAGGAGGACCGTCACCGTCGAACGGCCGGCGGGCGCCACCGGCGCCGTACGCACCCAGAACGCGAACGGCGGGATCAGCGTCGTACCGGACGAGGCCCTGCCCTACCTGCGCGACGGGCGGCTCGACGAACGACTCTTCGACGTCGACGGGTTGATACGCCAGGGGCTCGCCGACACCGAGACCGGCGAACTGCCGCTGATCGTGACGTACGAGAAGGACGCGCGGACCCTCACCCCGCGCGGCGCCGAGCGGACGCGGGCGCTGCCCAGCGTGCGCGGTGCCGCCGTCGAGGCCGACAAGGGGCGTACCTTCTGGCGGGCGTTCACCGGGCAGGCCGGCATCGACGGCGTGTGGCTCGACGGACGGGTCACCGCCGCGATGGCCGAGAGCAACGCCCAGATCGGCACCCCCGAGGCCTGGCGGACCGGGCTGACCGGCAAGGGTGTCACCGTCGCCGTGCTGGACAGCGGCGTGGACGCCGGCCACCCCGACCTCGCCGGACGGATAGCGCAGAGCCGCAGCTTCATCGCGGGGGAGGAGGTCGCCGACCGGCACGGCCACGGCACGCACGTCACCTCCACCGTCGGCGGCAGCGGCGCCGCCTCCGACGGCAGGGAGAAGGGCGTCGCCCCCGGCGCCACGCTCGCCGTCGGCAAGGTCCTGAACGACCAGGGCTCGGGCAGCGAGTCCGAGATCATCGCCGGGATGGAGTGGGCCGCCCGGGACGTGGACGCCGACATCGTCTCGATGAGCCTGGGGTCGACCGAGGCGAGCGACGGCACCGATCCCATGGCGCGGGCCGTGGACACCCTCTCCCGGGAGACCGGCGCGCTGTTCGTGATCGCCGCAGGGAACACCGGCGCGCCCTCCTCCATTGGCTCGCCGGGTGCCGCCGACGCGGCGCTGACCGTCGGCGCCGTCGACTCCGCCGACCGGGCGGCCTGGTTCACCAGCGCCGGCCCCCGCCACGGGGACAACGCCCTCAAGCCCGACCTCTCCGCCCCCGGCGTCGGCATCCTCGCCGCCCGGTCCCGGCTCGGCGAGGGCACCGGCGACTACACCTCCATGGACGGCACGTCGATGGCGACCCCGCACGTCGCCGGGGTGGCCGCCCTGCTCGCCGAGAAGCACCCCGACTGGACCGGCGCGCAGCTCAAGGACGCGCTGATGTCCACGTCGAAGCGGCTCGACGCCTCCGCCTACCAGCTCGGCGCGGGCCGGGTCAGCGTGCCGGACGCCGTCGGCGCGCAGATCACCGCGACGGGCAGCGCCGACCTCGGCTTCCACGCCTGGCCCTACGACGGCGACAAGCCGGTCACCCGCACCGTCACCTACACCAACTCCTCCGACGCCCCCGTCGCACTGAGCCTGTCCGTGCAGGGGGCGTCCGACGGTGTCGCCGTCCTCGCCGACACCGCCCTCACCGTGCCCGCGCACGGCACGGCGTCCACGACCGTGACCGGGGACGGCGCCGAGGCGCCGGTCGGCGGCACCAGCGGGCAGATCGTGGCCTCGGCCGCCGGCACACCCGTCGCGCACACCGCGTTCGGGCTGGTCAAGGAGGAGGAGCGGTACACGCTCACCGTCCACGTCAAGGACCGGTCGGGCGCGGCGACCCCCGCCGACCTCACCGTCCAGCGGCTGGCCGAGGGCGTCGACCCCGTGCCCGCCCACGTCGGCGACTCCGGCACCCTCACGATGCGGCTCGTCCCGGGGACGTACAGCCTCACCTCCTTCCTCGACGTGCGCGGCAGCCACGGCGCCGACTCGCTCGGCCTCGGCTTCCTCGCGGCGCCCGAGGTCGTCCTCGACCGGGACCGGGAGATCACCCTCGACGGCCGCGGGCTGCGCGAGCTCCGCGCGGACGTCGGCCGGCGCACCGAGACGCGTCAGCTGCTCATGGAGTACGACCGCAGCGCGAACGGCTCCGACCTGTTCGGCGCGGTGCAGGTGCCCCTGACGTACGACAGCGTCTTCGCCGCGCCCACCGGGAAGGTCACCCGGGGCGGCTTCGAGTACCGGACCGTGTGGCGGCTCGGCAAGCCGTTGCTGGAGGTCGAGGGGATCGGCGAGGCCGTCGTGCAGCCGGGCGGCACGCTCGCCGAGGGCCGGACCCGGCTGCCGCTCGTCGACGCCGGCACCGGCCCGTTCACCGGGGTGAGGGGCAAGGCGGTCCTCGCCCGGCTCACCGAGGGCACCGAACCGGCCGCCCTCGCCCGGGCCGCCCAGGACGCGGGCGCCGAGGCCCTGTTCGTGACGGACGACGAGCCGGGCCGGCTGACGGCGTGGTGGGGCACGGACGACAACGCCGACCGCCCGCTGACGATCGCCACGGTGAACACCGCGGACGCGGCACGGCTGCGGAGGGCGGGCCGGGTCGACATGACCGGCACGCGCAACACGCCGTACGTGTACGACCTGTCCGAGGGACACCCCGGCGCGGTGCCCGACCGGGACCTGACGTACGCGCCGGGGAAGCGGGAGCTGGCCGCCGTGCGCACGAGGTACCACGGCACCGAGCCGGCGAGCGGCGGCGAGTTCCGGTACTCGATCACCGGCACCTTCCCGGTCGGCCTCGGCTTCAAGGAGCGGATCGACTACCCCGTCGAGCGGACCGAGTACGTCTCGACCGGCCCCGGCCAGCTGTGGCACGAGTCCGTGGACTCCGCGGGCGGCGCCCTGGAGGAGCGCGGCGGACTGGTCCGGTACGAGGGCGGTTCGCGCCCGGAGCTGAACTGGTTCAAGCCCGTCTGGCACCCGTGGCTCGGCACCGGGCTCGGCTGGGGCCAGCAGCGTGCCGGCGACCGGCTCCGGTTCAACGCCCCCGGCTGGGGCGACTCCGGTCCCGACCACACCGGCTTCGGCGACGTGTGGAGCGAGGACAGCGGGATGACGCAGACCACGGCGGTGTACCTGGACGGCGAGCTGGTCGACGAGGGGCCGTCGTCCGCCGCGTACGTGTGGGACGCGCCCGCCGACGAGCGCACGTACCGGCTGGTCACGGACACCGCGCTGGACGCGGACCGCTGGGGGCTGGGGACGAGGGGCCACGCCGAGTGGACCTTCCGGTCGGCCGCGACCCCCGCGGACCGCTGGACCTTCCTGCCGCTGATCAACCTGTCCTTCGACGTCGGCACCGACCTCGCGGGCGAGGTGCGCGGCGGGCGGAAGCTGTCGGTCGGGATCGGCGCCGAGTACGTGGCCGGCGCTCCGGACACCGGGACGATCGGCGGCGGGACGCTCCAGGTGTCCTACGACGGCGGCACGTCCTGGACGTCCGTCCGGCTGACCGGCGAGGGCGCCTCCTGGCACGGGACGCTGGACGTGCCGCGCGGCGCCGGGCACGTCTCGCTGCGGGCCTCGGCGCGCGACGACCGGGGCGGCTCGGTCACGCAGGAGATCGTGCGGGCCGTGGGCGTCCGGTAGCACGCGGACGGCGCCGCCCCCCTGGGACGGGGAGGCGGCGCCGTCCGTTCTCCCGGACCGTCAGACCAGCCAGCCGACGAAGTGGGCGAGGCCGGCGAGGATGTCGGTGAGAAGGTTCATGTTCGTGCAGCTCCTTGCGTCGTGCATGGTGTGGGACCTGCGCTCGACCACGGTCTGCAGCCCGTCGCTCGCGCCCCGTAAGTGTCTCCGGGAACTCGGGCCCCATGCGATCTCATGACCGACGATCACCTGTTCCAGGGAACACCTGCTCCCCTGTTCGAAGCCGCAGTACGCCCAGTTCGGCCAAGTCCTGTGGTCTCACCCGTAGTTGGCACGCCGTCACCTCCACCTCGTCCGGTGGGCGCTTCAGGATCGCCGCGGCGAGCTCCGGCGCGATGACGGAGAAGTAACTGTCCGGCGTGGCCCAGGTGTTGCCGGGCGCGGCCAGCGCCAGCGCACCGCCCGAGCCGCCCTCCCCGACCACCAGCGTGGTCACCGGGGTCCGGGCCGAGGCCACGGCGTCGAACAGGTCGGCGATCGCGGCACCGGCCCCCTGCCGTTCGGCCTCCGCGTCGTTCGCCGCGCCCGGCGTGTCCACCAGGGTCAGCACCGGGACGCCGAGCCGGTCCGCGAGGCGGACCAGCCGGGCGGCGGTGCGGAACCCGGCGGGTCTGGTCGCCGTGCCGGTCTGGGCGGCGTACGCGACCGTCCGCCCCGCGTGCTCGCCGAAGCCGCACAGCATGCCCTCGGTGTCCGTGCCGCCGCAGCGGTCGCCGGACAGGGTGACGCGGTGGGTGAAGTAGGCGTCGAGGTAGGCCCCGGCGCGGGGCCGTTCGGGCGCCCGGGCCCGCCGGACCGCGTCCCACCCGGTGGCCGGCAGGTCCGTCGCGCCCAGCGGCTCGGGCACCGGCGCCGGGTCGTGGGACGGCGCCGTCAGCAGCCGCAGCCAGCGCCCCAGCGTGCCGCGCAGCTCCCCGGGCGGCACGACGGCGTCCGCGCTGCCCGCCGCCACCTGCGCCTCGGCCGTGTACGCCGCCGGGTCGGCGTCCGGCGGCCGGACCCGGGAACCGGCGAAGCCCACCTGGGCGCCGGGCAGCGCGAGGACCACGTCGGCGCCCGCGCCCAGCGTCGCCCAGCCGCCCCCGGTGGCCGGGTCCCGCAGGACGGCGACCTGGGCGAGGCCCGCCCGGCGGGTGAGGGCCGACTGCCGGGCCACGCGCTGGAGCTGGGTCAGCGCGAGCATGCCCTCCTGCATCCGGCTGCCCCCGGTGGCGACCAGCGGCACGACGGGCAGCCGGTGCTCCCGCGCGTACGCGTACGCCGCCTCCAGCCGGTCGCCCGTGCGCCGGCCGAGCGAGCCGCCGAGGAAGGCGAACTCGAAGGCGAGCAGCACGGCCCGGACCCCCTCGACGTGCCCGGTCCCGCAGACGACGGACTCCGTCTCGCCGGTGCGTCCGGCGGCGCGGGCGCGCTGGTCGTCGTAGCCGGGCCAGCCGAGCGGGCCGTCGGGTTCCGGGCCGTCGGGTCCCGGGTCGCCGTCCGGGCGGGGGAGTTCGGTGAAGTCGTCGGTGAGGAGCGCGAGGAACGCGCGCGCGGAGAGCCGTTCAGCCATGGGTCAGCGCCCGCTTCATGATCTTCCCCATGTCGTTGCGGGGCAGGGAGTCGAGGTGCCGGACGGCGCGGGGCCGCTTGTGCGGGGCGAGCCGGCCGGCGACGTGGTCCGCCAGCTCGCCGAGGGTGGGCGGCGACTGGGGGTCCGCCGGGACGATCCAGGCCACGATCCGCTCGCCCAGGTCCGGGTCGGGTTCCCCGGTGACGGCCGCCTCCCGCACCCCCGGGTGTTCCAGCAGCGCGTTCTCGATCTCCCCGGCCCCGATCTTGTACCCACCGCTCTTGATCAGGTCGGTGGCCTTGCGGCCGACGATGCGGACACAGCCGTCCGGGTCGCGCACCGCCATGTCGCCGGTGCGGAAGAACCCGTCCCCGGTGAACGCGGCGGCGGTGGCGTCGGGACGGTTCAGGTACTCCGTGAACAGGTTCGGGCCGCGCACCTGGATCTCGCCGACGCTCTCCCCGTCGTACGCCGTGACCGGCGTGCCGTCCTCCTCCACGAGCCGCAGCTCGACCCCGGGCAGCGGCACGCCCACGGTGCCGGGCCGGGACTCGCCGTCGGCGCGGACGCTGGTGTTCATGAGCGTCTCGGTCATGCCGTACCGCTCGATCACGCGCCGTCCGGTCGCGGCGGCGATCCGCTCGTGGTCGTGCACGGGCAGCGCGGCCGACCCGGACACCAGCAGCCGGGCGCCCGCGAGCGCCTTCGCCAGCTCCGCGTCGCCGGGCAGGGCCTCGGCGATGCGGTGGTACATCGTCGGCACCCCGAACAGCATGGTCGCGCCGCCGCTGAGCTCCCGTGCCGCGCCCCCGGTGCTGAACCCGCCGAGGTGCCGCACCGATCCGCCGCGCCGCAGCGGGCCGAGGACGCCGAGCACCAGCCCGTGCACGTGGAACAGCGGCAGCCCGTGCACCAGCACGTCGTCACCGGTCCACCGCCAGGCGTCGGCGAGCGCGTCCAGGGTGGAGGCGATGGCCCGCCGGGGGAGGACGGCCCCCTTGGGCGGGCCGGTGGTGCCGGAGGTGTAGACGATCAACGCGGGATCCTCCGGGCCGCCGTCGTCCTCGGGGACGGGCCCGGCGGCGCGCACGTCGACGTCCACGCGCGGCAGCCCGGCCACCGGCCCGGGCAGCTCGTCGCCGGGTGCGGCCAGCACCAGGGACGGGGCGCTGTCGGACAGGATGTGGCCGAGCTCCTTCCCGCCCGACCTCGGGTTGAGCGGCACGGCGGCGGCGCCGGCGAGCAGCGTGCCGACGACGGCGACGGCGGTCTCCGGCGACGGCGTCGCCCACACGGCGACCCGGCCGGCGCCCCGCACCCGCTCGCCGACGGCCCCGGCCGCCGCGGCCAGCTCCGCGTAGGTGAGGGAGCGCTCGCCGAACCGCAGGGCGACGTGGTCGCCCGGGGCGCGGGTGAGGGCGGGGAAGAGGGAGGACACGCGGCACTCCTGGGGATTCGGGGAACGGACATCCCGTTCCTACCCAGCCCCCGGGACGATCCGACGCCGCCGGAGGTTGACGCCGGTCACGTCCCTTGCCCGCTCTCGCCGGGCCGTCGCCGTGTCCCCACCAGCGCGGCCGGGTCCGGGGCCAGGGCCGGCTCGACCGTGCGCAGCGCCGGGTGCTCCAGCCGGTGCAGCCGTGTCCGGTCGATCCGGCCCTCGTGCGCCGGGGGCCGGCCGGTGGCCGGGGTGAAGTCGTCCAGGACCACCGCGCCGCCGGGGACGGGCAGCCGGCCCACGTCGGCGGCCGGGCCCCGTTCCGACCCGCCCTGCCCGCCGCCGTCCAGCGCCGGCAGGTCGTACGGGCCCCGCTCGCCGGTCCGCGTCCGGTCGCCGGTGAGCGTCTCCGCCCCGGGCCGGTCGGCGGACATCTCCCCGGCGGTCCGCGCGCGCCCGGGATCCCGTCCCGCGCTCACCAGCCGTACGCCCGCGCCCGCTCCGGACGCCGGTCAGGCGAGCCCCACGCCGCAGCCCGTGCCCGTTTCCCCGATCGTCCCGCGCGCCCCACCCGCCAGGGCGTGCAGCGGCCGTCCCTGCTCGGGCCGGCAGGAGTACGGGAACCCGTGGGCCCGGGCGGCGGCCGGCGCCCGTCCGGCCAGCGGCGGCAGCCTCCCGGCCACCGCGTCGCAGGCGTCCGTCCCGAAGACCGGCATGCCGCCGATCCTGCCGCAACGGGCTGTACCGGGTCACGGCCTCGGTCCCTCCTCGCCGGCATGTTGTTAGCCTGCCCGGCAGTCGCACTGCCGTACGAGCCGGTCGCAGCGCCCCAGGAGGAGTCCCCGTGCCGTCCGCCCCGCCCCGCATCGCTCTCGCCACCTGCCGCCCCGGTCCGCAGGTGAGTGTCGACCGTGATCTCCCGGTGCTGGTGGCGGCGTTGAGGGACGCGGGGGCCGACGCGTCGGCCGAGGTGTGGGACGACGACGCCGTGGACTGGGGCGCGTTCGATCTCGTCGTCATCCGGTCCACCTGGGACTACAGCTGGCGGACGGCCGAGTTCACGGCCTGGGCCGAGGCGTGCGGGAAGGTCACGCGGCTGGCGAATCCGGCGGCGGTGGTGCGCTGGAACACCGACAAGCGCTACCTCGGGGACCTCGCGGCGGCCGGGGTGCCCGTCGTCCCCACCCGGTACGTAGGGCCCGGCGAGCCGGTGGAGCTGCCCGGCGGCCACGAGTACGTCGTCAAGCCGGCCTCGGGCGCCGGCGCCCGGTTCGCCGCCCGCTACACGCCCGACCGGCACGCCACCGCCGTACGGCAGGTGGAGCGGATGCACGCCGAGGGCTTCACGGCGATGGTGCAGCCGTACGTGCGCGGCATCGACACGACGGGCGAGCGGGCCCTGCAGTACGTCGGCGGGGAGCTGCTGCACGCCGGCCGCAAGGGGGCCGTCCTGACGCCCGGCACGCCCTACGACGCGCGCAAGGTCGCGCATCCCGGCATCGAGCCCTGGTCGCCCACCCCGGCCGAACGCGCCGTCGCCGCACGCGCCCTGGCCGCCGTGCCCGGTGCGCCCGAACTGCTGTACGCCCGCGTCGACCTGGTGGACGGGGAGGACGGGCTGCCCCGGGTGATGGAGCTGGAACTGGTCGAGCCGAACCTGTTCCTGTGGCTGCACGAGGGCTCGGTGCCGCGTGTCGTCGAGGAGATCGTCAGGGCCGCCGGCCGTCGGTCGCCGTCCGCTGGAGCAGCCCCCAGGTGAACTCCGCGACCACCTCGTGCCGCTCGCCGGCCGCGTCCGGGGCGGTGAAGGCGAGCCCCCACCGGGTGGGCGCCGAGCCCTGGAGCGGACGGGCGGGGGCGAAGGCGCGGGCGGCCTCGTCGACCGTGCAGGACCAGGGGGCCAGGTCGTCCAGCGTGCGCAGCCGCGGGCCCTCGGCGCCGGGGGCGCGGACCAGCCACTCGTTCCAGACGGCGCCCTTCCCGGTCACGAGCACCTCGAAGCGCAGGTCCGGCCAGAGGGGGAGCGGCCACTGCCGGGCCTCGCACTCCAGGTCCCCGACGCGGCGCGGGACCGCCGACTCGGGCTCGCCCAGCACGGAGCGGTAGCGGGAGGCGGCCGAACGGGACCGGGGGGAGCGGACCATGGCCTGCCAGCGCCGGTTGGCCTCCCGCATGTCCGTGACCGAGGCGCCCAGTGCGCGGCGGGCGTCCTCGACCAGGCCCGGGTTGTGGTCGGCCATGCGGCGCAGCAGCACTAGCTGGAAGTCGACCGGCGTGAACGGGACGGCGGGGCGCGGGGAGGAGGACATGGGCCCATCGTCGCTCAGCCGGCCAGGCCGCACCCGCGTGCCCATTGCCCCGGCAAACGCAGTATGAGTAGCCTGTGTTCGCCATTCCGACCGCCTGTTGATATCTCGAACATCGGATATCGCCACCGCAGGCGCCCGAGACACCTAGGAGGGGGCCGGACATGGGACGTCTCGTACCAGCCGTGACCCGGGCTCTCGACATACTGGAGCTCTTCCTCGACGGGGACGGCACGCTCTCCGCCCCCGACATCGTGCGCCGGCTCCAGCTGCCGCGCACCACCGTGCACGAACTGGTCACCACGCTCGCCGCCCGCAAGTACATCGTCCCCGTGGCCGGCCAGCCCGGACGGTACCGGCTCGGCGTGCGTCCGTACCAGCTCGGCGCCCGCTACGCCGAGCACCTGGACCTGGCCGCCGAGGGCCAGCAGGTCGCCCGGAGCGTCGCCGAGACCTGCGACGAGACCGTGCACGTGGCGATCCTGGAGGACACCGACGTCATCTACATCGCCAAGGTCGACTCCACGCACGCGGTGCGCATGGTGTCGGCGGCCGGGCGGAAGCTGCCCGCCCACTGCACGTCCGTCGGCAAGATGCTGCTGGCCTCCCTGCCCGAGCAGGAGCTCGCCGCCCGCTTCCCCGACGGCGCCGCGCTGACCGCGATGACGCCGAACAGCATCACCGACCCGGCGTCGCTGCGCGCGGCCCTGGCCGGGATCCGCGAGCGCGGCATCGCGGTGGAGAACCGCGAGTCCAACCCCGACGTCTCCTGCGTGGCCGCCCCGGTCCGGGACCGCACCGGCAGGGTCGTCGCCGCGCTGTCGATCTCCGTGCCCATGATCCGCTGGAGCGAGGAGCGCCGCGCCGAGCTGGAGGAGCTCGCCGCGAAGGGCGCCGCCGACCTGTCCGAGCGCCTCGGCCACCGGAGCGCGGCATGACGTACGACGTGGCGGTACGGGCCGAGGCGGCCCTCGGCGAGGGACCGACCTGGGACGCGGACGCGGGCCTGCTGATCTGGGTGGACGTCCTGGGCTGCCGCGTGCACACCTACGACCCCGTCTCCGGGCGCCGGACGGTGCGCACGACCGAGCAGCACGTGGGCGCGGCCAAGCCGCGGGCCGGCGGCGGCCTCGTCCTGAACCTGCGGGACGGCGTCGGCGTCGTCGACCCCGACGGGACCTTCCGCCTGCTGCACCACGACCCCGTCCCCGGCCGCCGGGCCAACGACGCCGCCGTCGCCCCCGACGGCAGCCTCTGGGCCGGCACCATGCGCTACGACGAGGCCCCCGGCGGCGGCACGCTCTCCCGCCTCACGGGCGACGGCACCGTGACGACCGTCCTGGACGACGTGGCGGTCAGCAACGGCACCGGCTGGAGCCCCGACGGGCGGCTGATGTACTACGTCGACTCGCCGACCCGGCGGATCGACGTCTTCGACCACGACACCGGGGACGGCCGCGTCACCGGCCGGCGCCCGTTCGTCACCGTCGAGGAGGGCGCCGGCTTCCCCGACGGGCTCACCGTCGACGCCGAGGGCTGCGTGTGGGTGGCGCTGTGGGGCGGCTCGGCGGTCCGCCGCTACACGCCGGACGGCACGCTGGACCGGGTGATCGGCCTGCCCGTCCCGCTCGTCACGGCCTGCGCGTTCGGCGGCGCCGGCCTGACCGACCTGTACGTCACCACGGCCCGCACCGGCCTCACGGCCCCGCACCCGCTCGCCGGGTCGGTGCTGGTGGTGCCCGGAGCGGGCGGGGGGCTGCGGCAGCCGGCGTTCAGGGGCTGACCGGGCCGCCGCGCGGTGCGCGGTGCGCTCGGGTGCCGGTGCGGTCCAGGGCGCGCAGGACGTCCCGTTCGGACGGGGTCAGCGGTGGCTCGGTCGCCGGGGGCAGCGGGGGACCGGCCAGCGCGGCCAGCAGGACGGCCGGGCGCAGGACGCGGGCCGGGCCGGTCAGGATGCTGGCCACGTCCCACAGCGCGGCGGCCGCCGGGAGGGAACCGGCCGCCGTCCTCGTCAGGCGCCGGGTGTACGCGGTGACCAGGCGGTCGACGGCGTTCGGCCGCCCGCCGCGCGTGCCCGGGTACCTGAGGTCCTGGCCGACCGCCATGGCCCACGCCGCGTCGACCGGCCGGGCCGCCCCGCGCTGCACGCGGCGGGCGAGGCCGGGCGCGGTGACACCGGCCCGGCGCACCTCCCCGGCGAGCACCCGCGCGCCCAGCGCGGCCACCGACATGCCCTGCGCGTAGACCGGGTTGAAGGCGGCCAGCGCGTCGCCGAGGACGACGAGCCCCTCCGGCCAGTGCCGGGCCCTCTCCACGTAGCGCCGCACATTGCTGGTGCTGCGGCTGACGTGCACCCCGGTGAGCGGCTCGGCCCCCGAGATCAGCCGGCCCACGATCGGGTCGCGCAGCCCGAGCGTGTACTCCAGGAAGCCCTCCGGGTCCGCCGGCGGCTCGCCGCCCCGGGTGCCGCCGAGGCTGACCATCCAGCGGCCGCCCTCGACGGGCAGGACCATGCCGCTGCGGCCCGGCCGGGACGCGTACGGGTCGGCGTGCACGACCGTCAGCGGGAACCGCCCGGCGCCCTCGGGCACGCGGTAGACGCGGGTGGCGTTGACCAGGCCGGAGTCCACGGTCCGCTCCCGGACGCCGCTCACGCCGAGGCCGTCCAGCCAGGTGAGCAGGCGCGATCCGCGACCGCTCGCGTCGACGACGAGGCCGGCGTCCAGCACGTCCTCCCCGGCGCCGTCCGCCGCGACGCGGACACCCGTGACGCGGCCCGCACCGCCGGTCAGCCCCCGCACGTCGGCCTTGCGGACGCCGACCCCGGCCCGTTCGAGCACCGCCTCGCGCACCGTCCAGTCCAGCAGCGCCCGGCTGCACGTGATCATGACGGGGCCCTCGTGGCGCCAGCGCCGCAGCCAGCCGTCGGGCGTGAGCGCCAGCGTGCCCGAGCTCAGCGACACCTCGTGCGCCCCGGCGGCGAGCAGCCTCTCGCGCATCCCGGCGCCGGGGAGGAGGTCCTCCACGGCGGCCAGACCCCCGGCCATCAGCAGGTGCGCGTGCCGCCCCTGCGGCAGGCCCCGGCGGTGCTTCGGTCCGTCCGGCAGGTCGTCGCGCTCCAGCACGACGACCTCGTCCACCGCGGTGGACAACGCCGCCGCGGCCAGCATGCCGGCCAGCCCGGCACCGATGACGACAGCTCTGCGGGACACGGTTCTCCTCCGGTTCGGCCGGGCCGCGGCCGACTCCGCCGCGCCCGGGCGGGTTCAGCCGCGGGTCCGGCCGTGGGCGGCCCTCACCGTACCCGCACGCGCGGCGCCGCCGGTCAGGATCGGCCGCGGCCGCCCGTCGGCCCCCCGCGGTCACCGGACGCGCACGGCGCGCGTCACCGGCGTCGCGACGCCGACGGGATCCGCGGCGGCCGGGCGCGTCGGCGGGGCGGCGCATCCGCCCGCCCGTGCGCACCGCCTCTCCCCCCGGCCCCGTTCCGCTCTCGCCGGGTGCCGCGCCGTTCGCCGTGCGCCATGCCGGGACCCCGCCCGGCTCGGCCGCCTCCGCTTCCCGTGGCGGCCGCGTACGCGCGCCGGTGCGCGGACCTCTCTCCGCACGGCGCGTGGCACCGCGGGCGGACGCGTCCGTCCCCGCCGGCGTCCGGTGGTCCGGAGATTCTCATTCCCTGAGAAAAGACCGCCCCCGCTCGAAAGTCCTGCGCGACTTATTGACGTGAACGTGCTCCCACCCTACGTTTCCCGTTCGAAGTTACGAGCGAGATTCGATATTTCGAACAGTCGGAGTCGTCCTCCGCTCCCCGGCGGGAACGGCACCGGCAGATGGGGCGGGGCATGGGACGACCTGGCCTGAATCGCAGGCACTTTCTGGCCGCGGCGGGCGGCCTGACGGTCGCGGGCAGCTTCGGCTTCGCGGCCCTGGGCACGGGCGCCGACGCGCTCGCCTCCGGAGCGGACACCCGCGTGCGCTACTGGAATCTCTTCAGCGGCGGCGACGGCTACAACATGATCGCGATGCTGGACTCCTTCCGTGAGGACAACCCCGGCATCGACGTGAAGGACTCCACCCTCCAGTGGGGCAGCCCCTTCTACACCAAGCTCGCCATGGCGGCGGCCGGCAACCGCGCGCCGGACCTGGGCGTCATGCACCTGGGCCGGGTGCCCGGCTTCTCGCCGGGCCGCCTCCTGGACCCCTGGGACGTCGGACTGCTCGCCGAGTACGGGGTGCGGGAGAAGGACTTCAACCCCGACCTGTGGAAGCGCGCCGTCATCGACGGCAAGCTCTACGCCCTGCCCCTCGACATCCACGTCCAGCTCTGCTTCTACCGCAAGGACGTGCTGAGGAAGGCGGGGCTGCTCGGGACCGACGGCCGGATGGTCCCGGTGACCTCCACCGAGGAGTGGTTCGAGGTGCTGAAGGAGGCCAGGAAGGCCACCGAGAAGGGTCTGCAGACCCTCGGCCTGCACGTCAACGACCTCAACATCCAGTGGTGGATGTTCGTCGCCTTCTACACCCAGCTCGGCGGCACCTGGTTCGACGCGGCCGCCACCGAGGCCACCTTCGACACCGACAAGGCCACCGAGGTCCTGGAGTTCCTGCGACGGCACATCACCGACGGCTACTCCGTCGCGGGCGCCGCGGACGCCGAACAGTTCGTCAACGGCGCCCCCTTCACCTGGGAGGGGAACTGGTCGGTGCCGGTCTTCGACACCGCCGGGCTGGACTACGGCGCCACCCCGCTGCCGCCCGTCTTCGGCAAGCAGGCCACCCACGCCGAGTCCCACGCCTTCGTCCTGCCGCACCAGTCCGGCCGGGGCGGTGCCGAGAACGACGCCGCCCACCGGCTCGCCGCCTACGTCGTGCGGCACGCCCGGCAGTGGGCCGGCGGCGGGCACATCCCCGCGTACACGCCGACCCTGTCCTCGGCCGCGTACCGAAAGCTCCAGCCGCAGAGCGAGTACGTCTCCGCGATGGACCACCAGGCCACCGAGCCGAAGGTGTGGTTCGCGGGCTCGACCGGGCTGCTCGCCCAGCGCCTCGGGCCCGTGGTGATGGCCTCGACCGCCGGGTCCGCGGGGCCGGGGACCGTCGCCCGCCGGATGAAGGGCGTGCTCACCGAACTGCTCGCCATGAAGAACCCGATGGACGGCAGGACCGCCGCGCAGGGAGGTGCGGTCGCATGACGACGACCAGCGCTGAGACGATCATCCGCCCGGCGCGCGCGGAGACCGCCGCGGACAGCGCCGCCGTCCGGCACCGGCAGGGCTTCCAGCACGGCGGCTGGTTCGTCGCCCCCTTCCTCGCCCTGTTCGCGCTCTTCGTCGTCTGGCCGCTGCTGCGCGGCCTCTACCTCAGCCTCACGGACGCCAACATCTCCGGCGACGGCGCGAACCTCATCGGCCTGGACAACTACCGCGAGGCCCTCCAGGACCCCCTGATGTGGGACTCGCTCGGCCACAGCGCGTACTTCACGCTGCTCGTCGTGCCCTGCATCACGGTCCTCGCCTTCCTCCTGGCGATGCTCGCCCACCACATCGAGCGCGGCAAGTGGCTGTGGCGGCTGTGCTTCTTCCTGCCGTTCCTGCTGCCCTCCACCGTCGCCGCCAACCTGTGGCAGTGGCTGTTCAACCCCGGCACGGGCATGGTCAACCACGTCTTCGGCATCGAGACGCCGTGGCTGAGCGACAAGTCGTACGCGATGCTCGCGGTCGTCGTCACCACCCTGTGGTGGACGGTCGGCTTCAGCTTCCTGCTCTACCTCGCCGCCCTCCAGGGCATCCCCGCCCACCTCTACGAGGCCGCCAGGCTCGACGGCGCGAACGCCTGGCACCGCACGGTCCACATCACCCTGCCGATGCTGCGCAACATCACCGGGCTCGTCGTCGCCCTGCAGATCCTCGCCTCGCTCCAGGTCTTCGACCAGGCCGTCGTGATGCAGGACTTCGGCCCCGGACCCGAGGAGTCGACCCGCACCTTCGTGCAGTACACCCTCGAACAGGGCTTCACCAGCTACCGCGTGGGCTACGCCTCCGCGGTCTCCGTCATCTTCTTCGTGATCATCGCGGCCGTCGCCCTCGCGCGGATGTGGCTGCTGCGCAACCGTGAGGAGGGCGGCCGATGACCACCGCCGCAGCACCGGTACGGACCGCACCCCGCAGGGCCCGGACGACCGGCCAGATCGTGCTCACCCTGCTCGGCGCGGCCGTCTCCGCGGTGTTCCTGGCGCCCCTGGCCTGGGCGCTGTTCACCTCCCTGAAGTCGGAGACCGAGGCCGTCGAGGTGCCGCCGCACTGGCTCCCGAAGGACTGGACCGGCCATGCCTGGACGGCCGTGTTCGAGAACGGCGACATCACCGACTGGTTCGTCAACTCCCTGGTCGTCTCCGTGTGCGTGACGACGATCGTGCTGCTGGTGAGCGCCCTGGCCGGTTACGGCTTCGCCCGCACGGAGTTCCGGGGCAAGGGCTTCCTGATGGGCCTGGTGATGGCGGGCCTCATGATCTCCCCGGCCGTGCTCGGCGTGCCCCTGTTCACCACGGTCCAGCAGATGGGGATGGTCGACACCTACTGGGGCATGATCCTGCCGCAGTGCGCGCCCGCCGCGATGGTCTACATCCTCTACAAGTTCTTCCAGGGCGTCCCGCGCGAACTGGAGGAGGCCGCCTTCATCGACGGCGCGGGCCGCTGGCGCGTCTTCTTCACGATCATCGTCCCGCTCTCGCGCCCCTCGCTGGCGGCGGTCGGCATCTTCACCTTCATCAGCTCGTGGAACAACTTCCTGTGGCCGTACATGGTGACCAACAACCCCGACCTGATGACCATGCCGAACGGCATCGCGACCGTCATGAACTCCTACGGCATCCAGTGGGCCCAGCTCATGGCCGGCGGTCTCATGGCGGGCCTGCCGCTGATCGTCGTCTTCGTCTTCTTCCAGCGCCAGATCGTGGCGGGTGTCGCCCACACCGGTCTGGCCGGCCAGTAGCCCCGCGAGGAGGAACCGACGTGAAGCGCCTCGGACTCGTCACGCTGCCGGCGGCCGCCGCCCGGGCCCTGCTGCCGTCCACGGCCCGGGCGGACGTGACGTACCCCGACCCCCAGCCGGCCACGGGCCGGCGGATCATCCACGACCCGACCGTCATCCGCCTCGGATCCGGTGGCTACGTCGCCTACTCGACCGGGGGCGTCATCGGCGCCCGGACGTCGAGGGACCGCGTCCACCGGACGGACGCGGGCAACGCCTTCGCCGAGCCCCCGGGCTGGTGGTACGAGTACAACGACACCGGCGACCCGTGGGCCCCCGACATCTCGTACCGCGACGGCCGCTACTGGCTGTACTACGCGGTCTCCTCCTGGGGCACCAACCACTCCGCGATCGGCGTGGCCACCTCCCGCACGGGCCTGCCCGGCACCTGGACCGACCACGGCAAGGTCTTCTCCTCCGGGACGACCGACACCTGGAACGCCATCGACCCGTCCGTGATCCGCGCCGACGGCAGGCTGTGGATGGCCTTCGGCTCCTACTGGTCCGGCATCCGCATGGTCGAACTGGACCCGGGGACGGGCAAGGCCGTCGAGAACGCCACGGTCCACCACCTGGCGTCCCGTCCGGACGAGCCCTACGCCGTCGAGGGCCCGGCCGTCGTCAAGCACGGCCGCCACTACTACCTCTTCGCCTCCTACGACGCGTGCTGCTCGGGCGTGAACAGCACGTACAAGATCCGCGTCGGCCGCTCGACCTCGGTGACCGGCCCGTACACCGACAGCACGGGCAGGCCGATGCCGGAGGGCGGCGGCGACCTCCTCCTCGCCGGCCACGGCCGCTACCTCGGCACCGGCGGGCAGTCCGTCTTCCGCGACCGGGGCCGGGACTGGCTGGCCTGCCACTACTACGACGCCGAGGACGAGGGCACGCCCAAGCTCGGACCGAACGCCCTGACCTGGACCGGGAACGGCCGGCCGGCCCTGCGCCGGTGACGCGACCCGCCCCGCCCCCGCAGCAACGGACCCCCGAAAGGAAGCAATGCGCACCGCCCGCTTCACCCTCGACCCCGCCTTCACCGTCGGCGACGTCAACCCCCGCCTCTTCGGCTCCTTCGTGGAACACCTCGGCCGCTGCGTCTACACCGGCATCTTCGAACCCGGCCACCCCGCCGCGGACGCGGAGGGCATCCGGCAGGACGTGCTGGAGCTGGTCCGGGAACTCGGCGTGACCGCCATCCGCTACCCCGGCGGGAACTTCGTCTCCGGCTACAGGTGGGAGGACTCCGTCGGCCCGGTGGAGGACCGCCCGCGCCGCCTGGACCTCGCCTGGCGCTCCACCGAGACCAACCGCTTCGGCCTGTCCGAGTACATCGGCTTCCTCAGGAAGGTCGGCCCCCAGGCCGAGCCGATGATGGCCGTCAACCTCGGCACCCGGGGCGTCGCCGAGGCCCTGCAACTCCAGGAGTACGCCAACCACCCCTCCGGCACGGCACTCTCCGACCTGCGCGCCGAGCACGGCGACAAGGACCCGTTCGGCATCCGGCTCTGGTGCCTCGGCAACGAGATGGACGGCCCCTGGCAGACCGGCCACAAGACCGCCGGGGAGTACGGCCGCCTCGCCGCCGAGACCGCCCGTGCCATGCGCCAGATCGACCCGGACCTCGAACTCGTCGCCTGCGGCTCCTCCAGCCAGTCCATGGAGACCTTCGCCGAGTGGGAGGCGACGGTCCTCGAGGAGACGTACGACCTCGTCGACCACATCTCCCTGCACGCCTACTACGAGCCGCTCGACGGCGACGTCGACTCCTTCCTGGCCTCCGCCGTGGACATGGAGTCCTTCATCGAGAACGTCGTCGCCACCTGCGACCACGTCGGCGCCCGCCTCAAGTCCAAGAAGAGGATCAACCTCTCCTTCGACGAGTGGAACGTCTGGTACCTGTCCCGGGCCGACGCCGAGGTCAGCGCCCTGGACTGGCCCGAGGCGCCCCGCCTGCTGGAGGACAACTACAGCGTCACCGACGCCGTCGTCTTCGGCTCCCTGCTCATCGCCCTGCTGCGGCACGCCGACCGCGTCACCGTCGCCTGCCTCGCCCAGCTCGTCAACGTCATCGCCCCGATCATGACCGAGCCGGGCGGCCCCGCCTGGCGCCAGACGACGTTCTTCCCCTTCGCCCAGGCCTCGAAGCACGGCCGCGGCGAGGTCCTCGACGTCCGGGTGGACTCGCCGACGTACGAGACGAAGAAGTACGGCGAGACCGACCTGCTGCACGCCACCGCCGTGCGCGCCGGGGACGGCACCGTGACCGTCTTCGCCGTCAACCGCTCCCGCACCGAGCCGCTGCCGCTCGACGTCGCCCTGAACGGCCTCGACCTGAGCGAGGTCGTGGAGCACAGCGCCCTCGCGGACGCCGATCCCGACGCCCGCAACACGCTCGCCGAGCCCGAGCGGGTCCTCCCGCACCCGGTCGGGGGCACGACGCTGGAGGACGGCCGGCTGAGCGCCGTCCTGGAGCCGCTGTCCTGGAACGTGATCCGGCTCGGCTGAGCCGGCGTCAGGTCCCCGGGCGTCAGGTCCCCGGGCGTCAGGTCCCCGGGCGTCAGGTCCCCGGGCGTCAGGGCTCCCGGCGGCCGGGGGAGGCGACCGGTTCCACCGGCACCCCTCCGGCCGCGCCGCCCAGCACGGTGAGCCGCACCGACCCCGGCCCCGCCGGGGTGCCGCCGCCGGCCAGCACCGCCAGCGCGAGGGTGTTGGCGGCGGCACGTGTGCGCAGGACGCCGTTCGGCAGGACCAGCGTGTGCTGCGTGCCCGCCGCGCCGTTGACGTACTCGCCCATGTTCCAGCCGTTCAGGAAGACCTGGACGCGGTAGTCGCGGTCCGGGTCGTCGTCGAGGGTGAGCCCGACCGAGGCGTCGACGTCCGGCGGCACGTCCAGCCGGAAGGTCGTCCGGTACCACGTGACGCCCTGCCGCCGGCTCGCGCGGGGGAAGGACACGGGCTCCCAGCCGCCGTCGTCGTACCCGGGCAGGTGCCAGCCCTTCCGCTCCCCGTACAGCCCGCCGTTGTTGAGCGGCCCGCGCACGGGGTCGGGGGCCGCCGCGCCCCGCACCCGCCAGCGCACCTCCGGCGAGGCGCCCCGGAAGGAGACCGACATCAGCCCCCGGGCCGCCCGGTGGTCGTCCTGGCCGTGCTGCGTGCGCCGGACCAGGACGGACAGGACGGGGGAGTCCGGCCGCCCCTCGCGCAGCCGCCTCCGCAGCCCCTCCGGCAGGCGGAAGCCGGCCGTGGCGGTCCACGTGCCCCTCCCCGTCTCCCGGCCCACGTGGTGGGTGCCCAGCGGCTCCCCGTCCAGCCAGGCCATGAGCATCCCCCGCGCGCCCGTGCCGTACGCGAGGGAGACGGACTCCAGACCGGCGGCGCCGGTGAGCCGGCCCCGGTACCAGACGTCGCCGTAGTGGAAGCCGTAGTCGTCGGCGAAGAGCACGGGCTGCTCCTCGGGCACGGGCGTCGTGCCCGCCGACGTCCTGCGGTCGGCGACCGTCCAGCCCGAGTCGTCGTAACCGGGCCGGGCCTCCGGGTTCTCGTCCCGGCACCGCCAGCCGCCGAGCGCGGGCGGCACCAGTTCCGGCACGCCCGGCAGCGGCTGCCTCGACCGCAGGCTCCGGGCACGGCCGACCGACGTGGCGACCGGACGGCCGTTCCACGTGACGCCGGTGATGCCGCGCGGCGCCCACACCTCCAGCCCGCACGCGTCGACCGTGTCACCGGTCAGCCGCACCGTGTCGCCGTCCAGGACGGCGTCGCGCAGCAGCGCCGGACCGTACACGAGTCCCTTGCCCGACGGCGTCTCGTACGGCCACAGCCGAAGGGAGACGGCGTCGTCGGCGAAGAGCAGCAGCAGCGTGCGGTCGGAGCCGGCGCTGCGCACCCGCACCCGGGTCAGATCGGCCGCCCCGAGCGGCGCCGTCACGTGCAGCTGGTCCTTGTCGTACGCCCAGGCGGCCTCCTCGTCCAGCCGGGTGGGCCACGGCTCGTCGGGGCAGTCCAGCACGAGGTGGGCCATCTCGCCGGTCCGGCCCACGAAGGCGGCGATGTCCAGCCGTCCGACGCTCAGGGTCAGCATGGGCTGCACGGTGGCGTAGGCCAGCTTCCGCCCCCCGCCCAG
The DNA here is from genome assembly GCF_055564355.1 of Streptomyces sp. NPDC029152. NCBI lineage: Bacteria > Bacillati > Actinomycetota > Actinomycetes > Kitasatosporales > Streptomycetaceae > Streptomyces > Streptomyces sp. NPDC029152. Next base: position 663,102 of record NZ_JBVHWR010000001.1, read on the forward strand.
GTCGAGCCCGGCGGCGAGCAGCCTGGCGTCCCGCGCGGGCACGGTGACCGGCACGTCCGTCCCGCCCAGCGGCAGCGTGGACGTCACGTCCCCGGCGGAGTCGTTGCGCAGGACGTACAGGTGGGCGCCGGTGTCCGGGTTGGTCAGGTGCCGCACCTGGATCCGGGCGTCGCCGGCCCGGACCCCGGGGGCCGCGTCCAGCCGCGCCACGTCGGGGACGTGGCGCAGGAGGTGCCCGATCTGGTGGAGCGGGGCGAGCCTGCCGGTGGGCCTGCGCGCCTCGTCGATCGCCGCCGCGGGGTCGTACGTGGGCGCGGGCGCCGACGACGCGGCCAGCCAGCCCCACGAGGTGCCGCCGAACACCGTGCCGGCGCCGTGCAGCGTGATGCCGTCGGCGAGGTGGGTGAGATGGACCCGCCGCGCCCCGGCCGCGTCCGCGGACCGGTGCGCCGTCCCCCGGGCGAGCGGGGTGCCGTCGTGGAGGAGGGGCACGTCGATGCCGTCCGCGCGGACCTTCTGCCGCAGGCGGTCCGGCGTGCCGGACCGCGGGGCGCCGAACCGGTAGAGCAGGACCGTGCCGGTGCCCCGCGTGTACTGGTGCCGGGCGGCGATGGCGTTGACGCGGGACAGCCACTCGTCGGCGTGCCGGAGGTACGCCGGGCCGGAGGTCCGGGCCGTGTCCCCGGCCGTCGCCAGCCAGCCCGGCAGCCCGCCGGCGTCGACGTCCGCGCCGATGTACGGGCCCGGCCGCAGGACGACGTACAGACCGGTCTCGGCGGCCGTGCGCAGGAACAGGTCCAGGTCCCGGACGCCGGTGAAGTCGTACCGGCCCGGGGCGGGGGAGTGCTGGTTCCAGGCGACGGGCACGTCGACCGCGTTGAAGCCGTGCGCCCGCATCCTCTGGAGCACGTCCCGCCACAGGGACGGGCTCGGCAGCCGGAAGGGGTGCAGCTCGCCGGCCCACAGCGCGAGGCGCCTGCCGTCGACCAGCAGGGAGTGCCGGTCGAGGGCGATCCGGTGGCGCACCCCGTCGGCGCGGGGCGGCGCGGGCGGCGGCCCGGTCGGTACGGGGCCGGGTGCGCCGGAGGCCCTCACCGCCCCGCCGCTCATGCTGCCGCCGAGGGCGAGACCGAGGACGGTGGTGCCCGCCAGGGCGCTGAAAACTCGTCTGCTGAGCTCCAAGGGAGCCTCTCCTGTTGCCCGTACCGCTGGTGCCGGTGCGTCCGCCGGGACACCTGTGCCGGGCCCATTGTCCACAACGCCCCGCACAATGGGCGTATGAGGATCTCGGCACGGGCGGACTACGCGGTACGGGCGGTTCTGGAACTCGCCGTCCGGCAGGGCGAGAGCCCCGTGAAGGCGGAGGCCCTCGCCACCGCCCAGGACATCCCGCACAAGTTCCTGGAGGGCATCCTCGCGGACCTGCGCCGGGGCGGCGTCGTGGAGAGCCGGCGCGGCGGGGGCGGCGGGTACCGGCTGGCGCGCGAGGCGTCCGCGGTCACGGTGGCGGACGTGATCCGGGCGGTGGACGGCCCGATCGTCTCGGTGCGCGGCGAGCGGCCGACGGGCCTCGTGTACACGGGCACGGCGGGGCCCCTGCTGCCCCTGTGGGTGGCGCTGCGCGCCAACGTCCGCCGGATCCTGGAGGGCGTGACCATCGCGGACCTGGCGGCGGACGCGCTGCCGGAGCCGGTACGGGAGCTGGCGGCGGAACCGGCGGCGTGGGAGAACCCGTAGGGGCACGGGGCACGGGGCACGGGGCACGGGGCACGGGGCACGGGGCACGGGGTACGGGGCACGGGGTACGGGGTACGGGGCACGGGGCACGGGGCACGGGGCACGGGGCACGGGGCACGGGGCACGGGGCACGGGGCACGCAGGCCCGTCCCCGGACGCCGGGGCGTCGGCGGCTACGGCGCGGACCCGTGCGGCCGGCGGTGGGCGCGCCGGCCGTCCGTCGCGGATCCACCGGGGCGTCGTCCGCGGCCCGGCGGTGTTCCCCGGACGTCGGCAGCGGTCGCCGTCCGCCCCTGGGGTCCGGGGCCGCGGTCAGCCGGTGCGGCCCATGCCCGCCGGGGCCGGCCAGGACCCCGGCCCCGGCCGGCCCGTGGCCGGGACCGGGTCCAGGCCGTCGGTGCCCCGGACCTGGGCGGCGGTGAGGCCCCCGCGGGCCGGGACGCCGGGCGGGGTGGGGCCGGCGGGCACCGGACACCCGGCCGCCGCGGCAGCCGGGGCCGGGGCGGGTACGGGCGCCGGTGCGGGCACGGGCCGCGGGACCGGTGCCGGGTGGGGGACCGGCACCGGCTGGGCGTACGGCGCCGGCCACGGGACCTGCTGAGGCGCCGTCGGCCCCGGCGTCGGGCCGGGGGCCGCCGCCGCGGGGGCGGCGGGCACCGCGGCGGGGAGCGGCATGCCGGTGCCGACGGCCGGAGCGGCGAGCCGCCGCGGGCCCGTCCCGTCGGTCCCGCTCATCAGGCGGTCCACCGCCGCCGTGCCCGAGCTGTAGCCGGTCCCCGTGGCGGACCCGGGCACGGCGGCTCCCCTCCCGCTCCCGTGGAGCACCTGTTCCAGGCCGGACACCAGGCGACGCACGTCCGCCCGGGGGCGCACCACGAGACGCAGGAAGCGGCTGGAGGAGCCGATCTTGTCGCCGCACTCGCGGACCAGGACCCGGTGCTCGGTGAGCATGCGGTCCCGGACGACGGTGCCCTCGGCGCCCACGGGAAGGCGGACGAGGAGGAAGTTGCCCTGGGAGGGATACACCGTCAGGCCGGGCAGCGCGGACAGCAGGCCGGCCATCTCCAGGCGGTCGCGGCGCACCTGGTCCAGGCTCCGCGCGTACGCGGGACCGTGGTCGCGCAGCATGAACACCACGTGCTCGGCCAGGGAGTTGAGGTTCCACCTGGGGAGCACGGCGCGCACCCGCCCGGCGAGCGCGGGGTTGGCGACCAGGTAGCCGAACCGGATGCCGTGCAGCCCGAAGTTCTCGCCGAGGCTGCGCAGCACGACGACGTTGGGCCGCAGCACCGCCTCCCGCACCACGCTGGGTTCCGCCTCCGCGTCGGCGAACTCCAGGAAGGACTCGTCGACCACGACCAGGTCCCGGTCGGCCATCGCGTCCATGAACCGCACCAGTTCCCGCTTGTGCAGACAGCCGCCGTCGGGGCTGTTGGGGTTGCAGACCACCACCGCCCGCGTCCCCCTGGCCCGGACGAACTCGGCGTACCGCGCGAGGTCGAGGGCGAAGCCGTCGGCCTCCTGGAGCGGGAACATGTCGACCCGCTTGCCGGTCTTTACCGGCTGGTCGGTCCAGCGGCCGAGGGTGGGGACGGGCACGGCGAGGGAGTCGCGGACCAGGAGGTGGTCGAGCCAGGTGATCAGCTCGGTGGAGCCGTTGCCCATCGCCACGCACTGCGGCGGCAGCTGGAGCAGGCCGCACAGCTCGGCGGTGACGGTGTCGGCGCCGCTCGGGTAGGACGTGAGGATCTCCCGCAGCCGGCCCGCCATCTCGTCGAACATCGCCGGGGTGGGGAAGTAGGGATTGCAGGGGACGCAGAAGTCCACCGGCCCCGCCCCGTCGCCGCTCTCCCGCGCCGGCGCCGCCATCGAGGGGCCGTGCGCCGCGGTGCTGCGGAACAACGAGGTGACGTTGCCGGACAAGAGGACCTCCGTGGGAAAGGGCGGCCCGCGCCGGGGGAGCGCGGGCCGCCCTGTAGTACGGAGACGGACGGGTCGCCGTTCAACGCGTGTGAAGGAAGTGTGCCTTCCTCGCGGTGTCGCGGTTCACGCGCCGAACGAGTGCACCGTCGTCGTCCGGTACGTCTGCCCGGGCCGCAGCACGGTCGACGGGAACGACGGGTGGTTCGGCGAGTCCGGGAAGTGCTGCGTCTCCAGGCACAGCGCGTCGCCCTGCCGGTAGACGGAGCCGCCGGGGCCGGTCAGGGTGCCGTCGAGGAAGTTGCCGGAGTAGAACTGGAGCCCGGGCTGGTCGGTGGCGATGCGCAGGGTGCGGCCGGAGGCGCCGTCGCGCAGGGTGGCGACGTGCTCGGGGCGGGAGGTGATGCCCTTGTCCAGCACCCAGTTGTGGTCGAAGCCCTTGGCGGTGACCAGCTGCGGGTGGCCGTCGCGGATGTCCCGGCCGATCGGCTTGGCGCGGCGGAAGTCGAACGGGGTGCCCGCGACCTTCGCCAGCTCGCCGGTGGGGATCAGACCGGCGTCGGTGGGCGTGAACCGGGAGGCGGCGATCGACAGCTCGTGGTCCTCGATGGTGCCGCTGCCCTCGCCGGCCAGGTTCCAGTAGACGTGGCTGGTGAGGTTGACGACGGTGGCCTTGTCGGTGGTGGCCTCGTAGTCGATGCGCCACTCGCCGCGCCGGGTGAGCGTGTACGTCACCTTCGCCCGGAGCGTGCCCGGGTAGCCCATCTCGCCGTCGACGCTGGTGTAGTGCAGGACCAGACCCACGTCGGAGCCCGCGGCGAACGGTTCGACGTCCCACACCCGGTAGTCGAAGCCCAGGGCGCCGCCGTGCAGGGAGTTCTCGCCGTCGTTGACGGAGAGCTGGTACTCCTTGCCGTCCAGGGTGAAGCGGCCCTTGGCGATGCGGTTGCCGTACCGCCCGATCAGGGCGCCGAAGTGCGGGCTGCGGGCCACGTAGTCGTCGAGGTCGTCGAAGCCCAGCGAGACGTTCGCGTAGCGGCCCCGGCGGTCGGGGATCTCCAGGGACTGCACGACGCCGCCGTACGACAGCACCTTCATCCGCGTGCCGCCGTTCTCCAGCGACCAGCGGTACACCTTCGTGCCGTCGGCGAGCCTGCCGAAGAGCTCCTTCACCGGCTTCCTGCCTCCCGTGGCGTGTGCCGTGCCGCCGAGCGTGGTGGCGGCGATGCCCGCGGCCGCGGCGGATGCCATGACCGTGCGTCTGCTCAGTTCCATTGCGGCTCCTGTACTTCCGTGGAAGAAGCGGGCCCCGCACGGAGCGGGGCCCGGAGTGACTACGAACCGACCTTGCGCTTGTTCCACACGTCGAACCCGACCGCCGCCAGCAGCACCAGGCCCTTGATGACCTGCTGCCAGTCGGTGCCGATGCCGACGAGGTTCATGCCGTTGTTCAGCACGCCCAGGACCAGGCCGCCGATGATCGCGCCGAGGACCGTGCCGACGCCGCCGCTCATCGACGCGCCGCCGATGAACGAGGCCGCGATGGCCTCCAGCTCGAAGTTGAGGCCGGCCTTGGGCGAGGCCGCGTTGAAGCGGGAGGCGAAGACGAGACCCGCCAGGGCCGCGAGCACGCCCATGTTCAGGAAGACCAGGAAGGTGACCTTCTTGTCCTTCACGCCCGACAGCTTGGCCGCGGGCAGGTTGCCGCCGATGGCGTAGATGTGACGGCCGATGATCGCGTTGCGCATCAGGTAGCCGAAGCCGACGACCAGCACGCCCAGGATGAGCAGCACGATCGGGGCGCCCTTGTAGCTGGCCAGCAGCAGCGTGACCACGAGGACGGCGGAGACCAGCGCGACCAGCTTGAGCAGGAACAGCTTGGCCGGCAGCACCTCCAGCGAGAACTCCTGCTGGCGCTTGCGGTCGCGGACCTCCTGGAGGACCACGAAGGCGATCAGCGCGAAGCCGAGCAGCAGGGTGAGGTTGTGGTAGTTGGTGTCCGGGCCGACCTCGGGCAGGAAGCCGTTGGCGATCTTCTGGAGGTCCTTCGGGAACGGGCCGAGCGTCTGGCCCTTCAGGAAGATCTCCGTCAGACCGCGGAAGAGCAGCATGCCCGCGAGGGTCACGATGAACGACGGTATGCCCAGGTAGGCGATGAAGAACCCCTGCAGGGACCCCGCGACCGCGCCGATGGCCAGGCACAGCACCACCGCGAGCGGCCAGGACAGATCGTGCTCGACCATCAGGACGGCGGCCGTCGCGCCGATGAACGCCGTCAGTGAGCCGACCGACAGGTCGATGTGGCCCGCGATGATGACGAGCATCATGCCGATCGCGAGGATCAGGATGTAGCTGTTCTGCAGCACCAGGTTGGAGACGTTGCGCGGCAGCAGCAGGTCGCCGTCGGACCACACGGCGAACAGCGCCACGATCAGGCCGAGGGCGATCAGCATGCCGTACTGCCGCATGTTGCGGCGCATGCCGTCGAGCATCAGCCGCAGCAGGCCGCCCCCGTCGGCCGAAGCGCCTTTGCCCGGTGGTGCGGGGGCCGGGGTCTTGGCGGTCACGTCCGTGCTCATCGGGTTACCTCTTTGTCCTTCGTCATCTGACGCATCAGCGCTTCCTGCGACGCCTCGGCCCGCGAGAACTCACCCGTCAGCCGCCCCGCGGCCATCGTGTAGATGCGGTCGCACATGCCGAGCAGCTCCGGCAGTTCGGAGGAGATGAAGACGACCGCCTTGCCCTGGGCGGCCAGTTGGTCGATGACCGTGTAGATCTCGTACTTGGCGCCCACGTCGATGCCGCGGGTGGGCTCGTCCAGGATCAGCACCTCGGGACCCGCGAAGATCCACTTGCTGAGGACGACCTTCTGCTGGTTGCCGCCGGACAGCTTGCCCACCGGCTCGAAGACGGTCGGCGCCTTGATGTTCATGGAGGTGCGGAACCCCTCGGCGACCTGCCGCTCCCCGTGCTCGTCGACGACACCCCGCCTGGCGACCTTGCCCAGCGCGGTCAGCGAGATGTTCCGGTTGATGGTGTCGATGAGGTTGAGGCCGTAGTGCTTGCGGTCCTCGGTGACGTACGCGATGCCGTGCCGGACCGCCTCCGGGACGGTCTTGGTGCGGACCTCGACGCCGTCGCGCAGGACGGTGCCGCCCGCGTACCGGCCGTAGGTGCGGCCGAACACGCTCATCGCCAGTTCCGTGCGGCCGGCGCCCATGAGGCCGGCGATGCCGACGATCTCGCCGCGCCGGACCTCGATCGACACGTCGTCGACGACCTTGCGCTGCTGGTCGAGGGGGTGGTGCACGGTCCAGTTGCGGACCTCCAGGGCGGGCGAGGCGCCCTCCTCCGGCCGGTGCGGGGTCCGCTCCGGGAAGCGGTTCTCCAGGTCGCGGCCGACCATCCCGCTGATGATCCGGTCCTCGGTGGTCCCCGCGTCCTTCACGTCGAGCGTCTCGATGGAGCGCCCGTCGCGGATGATCGTGACCGAGTCGGCGACCCGGCGGATCTCGTTGAGCTTGTGGGAGATGATGATCGAGGTCATCCCCTGTTCCTTCAACTGGAGGATCAGGTCGAGGAGCTTGCCGCTGTCCTCGTCGTTGAGCGCCGCCGTCGGCTCGTCGAGGATGAGCAGCTTCACCTTCTTCGACAGCGCCTTGGCGATCTCCACCAGCTGCTGCTTGCCCACGCCGATGTCGGCGACCCGGGTCTCCGGGTGCTCGTCGAGACCGACCCGCCGCAGCAGTTCGGTGGCGTGCCTGAGCGTGTCGTTCCAGTTGATCAGGCCGCGCCGCGCGTGCTCGTTGCCGAGGAAGATGTTCTCCGCGATGGAGAGGTACGGCACCAGCGCCAGCTCCTGGTGGATGATCACGATGCCGTGCTGTTCGCTCGCCCGGATGTCCTTGAACCGGCAGGTCTCCCCCTCGAAGAGGATCTCCCCTTCGTAACTGCCGTGCGGATGGACGCCGGAGAGCACCTTCATCAAGGTCGACTTCCCGGCGCCGTTCTCGCCGCAGATGGCGTGGACCTCGCCCTGGTGAACGGTCAGCGTGACGTCCGACAGCGCTTTGACACCGGGGAAGGTCTTGACGATCGAGCGCATTTCCAGGACGGGTCCCGCCATGGTCGTGCCTTCCAATCCTTGGGTGGGCCCGGTTACTTGAGGTCGTTCTCGGTGTAGTAGCCGCCGTCGACCAGGACCTGCTTGTAGTTGGACTTGTCGACGCTGACCGGCTGCAGCAGGTAGGCGGGGACGACCTTGGCACCGTTGTCGTAGGACTTGGTGTCGTTGACCTCGGGCTTCTTGTCGTTCAGCACCGCGTCGACCATGTTCGAGGCGACCTTGGCGAGCTGGCGCAGGTCCTTGTAGACGGTCTGCGTCTGCTCGCCCGAGATGATCGACTTCACCGAGGCGACCTCGGCGTCCTGTCCCGTGACGACCGGCATGGCCTTGCCGGCGGAGCCGTAGCCGTCCGACTTCAGGGCGGACAGGATGCCGATGGAGATGCCGTCGTACGGCGAGAGCACGGCGTCGACGCGGGCGCTGCGGTAGCTGGAGGTCAGCAGGTCGTCCATGCGCTTCTGCGCGGTGCCGCCGTCCCAGCGCAGGGTGGTGACCTGGTTGAGGGCGGTCTGCTTGGACCGGACGACGAGCTGGCCCTTGTCCATGTACGGCTTCAGGACGTTCATCGCACCCTGGAAGAAGTACTTGGTGTTGTTGTCGTCGTTGGAGCCGGCGAACAGCTCGATGTTGAACGGGCCCTTCTCGCCCGCCTTCAGACCGAGCTTGTCGACGATGTAGCCGCCCTGGAGCTCGCCGACCTTCTCGTTGTCGAACGAGGCGTAGTAGTCGACGTTCTCGGTGCCGAGGATCAGCCGGTCGTAGGAGATCACCGGGATGTCGGCGTCCTTGGCCTGCTGGAGCACGTTGTTCAGGGACTTGTTGTCGATCGCGGCGACGATCAGGGCGTCCACGCCCTGCGTGATCATGTTCTCGATCTGGGAGACCTGCTGGTCGGGGTCGTCCTCGCCGTAGACGAGCTTGGTCTTGTACCCCTTGGCCTTCAGCTCCTTCTCGACGTTGGCGCCGTCGGCGATCCAGCGCTCGGAGGACTTGGTCGGCATCGCGATGCCGATGGTGGCGCCTTCGCTGCCGCCCTTCTTGTCCTCGCCGCCGCCCTCGCTGTCCTGGCCGCAGGCGGTCAGGGTGAGGGCGAGGGTGGCGGCCGAGGCGATGGCGGCGAGTGCGGCTCTGCGGTTGCGCATGGTCATCATCCTTGATGTGGGTGCAGGGCTCGGTCTGGTGGTACCGGCACGCTGGAGAAGCTGGGGGTGGATCGACCGAGAGCAGGTGTGTGGGATTGTGCGCGGACCTGTCGTCTTTTGTGAAGGGGGTTTCCGGAACGTTATGACGGGATCCGGAACCGGTTGAGATCGCCCGGCAGCCGTGAGCCCAGCGGGGCCATGTCCCCGTCCGCGCCGTGCCGCTGGAGGAGGTCCAGGGCCAGCCGGCCGCGCCGCACCCGCTCCTTGGCGGTCGCCAGCGTCAGTTCCCGCAGGTGGTGCCCGTAGGGGTAGATCCCCGGCGACTTGGAGAGGCCGAACTTCAGGTACAGCGGGGCGCCGCGCCGGATCAGCTCGGCCACCTCGTACATGCGCACGTAACCGCCGAGGTCGTCCGGCGCCTCGATGTACATGTCCATCGGTGCGGCCGACACCCGCCGGATCTCGGTGAGGTGATCCAGCGTCAGGTCGCTGGGCACGTTGATCGAGTCGGCGCCCAGCTGCTCGTACACCGCGTACGCGGCCGGGTTGACGGGGCCCACGAGCGCGGAGAGCTTGAGCGTGGTGTCGGCCGGGACGAGGCCGGCCGCCCGCGCCCGGTGCAGCGTCCACAGCACGCCCTCGTCGGCGACGAGCAGGCACTTGACGCCCAGCTCCGTGGCCCGCACGGCGTCTTCGACGCATCCGGCGACCGCGTCGTGGCCGCGTGCCCGCAGACCCGCGCCGCCGGAGTCGGTCCGGGTGGAACCGCCGATGTCCCAGGTGCCGCGCGGACCGGTGAACAGGCAGAGCTCGATGTCGCGTTCGGCGGTGGACTCGACCATCTCGGTGATCTCGGCGTCGGTCAGCATCCACACGCCGCTGCCCTGGCTGATCCGGTGGATCGGCACGTCCAGTCGCGAGGCCTCCTTGAGGACCACCGCCAGTGCCTCCGGCCCCTCGCAGGAGGGGATCTCGGTGCGCCAGCGGCCACCGCCCGGGAAGGAGTGCGGCGAGGCGTCGGCGGGGTCCAGGGCGGGCGCGGCCAGGCCGAGGTCGGTGAGCGCCTGCTCGCCGGGCCGGCGGACGGCTGCCTGGGCGGAAGAGTCGGTCACGGGCTGTCCTTCGTGTTCGATGGGCCGCCCCGATGTGCCGGTTCGACATACCGGACAAGGTTCGCGGCGAAAGGTACGGAAAGCTCGGTTCGGTCGGGGTGTGCGCCGGCACGGAAGCCGTCAGGTCGCTCCCGTGCCGGCGCACGGCTTCAGGGGCGCAGCAGCACCTTGCCGACCTTCGGGTCGCCGGCGCCCACCAGCTCGATGGCCCGCGCGAACTCGCCGAGCGGCAGCTCGTGCGTCACCAGCGGCAGCGGATCGAGCAGACCGGCGGCGAAGACCCGCACGGCGTGCGCCCAGGCGTCCGGCGGTGCCCCGAAGACGGTGTGCACCTCCAGCTGGCGCACCACCAGGTCCGTCGGGTCCAGCCCGTCGGCGCCCGGCGCCGGGATGCCGGTCAGGACCAGGCGCCCGCCCCGGCGCAGCAGCGCGGCGGAGGTGCGGGCCGCGTCCGCGGACCCGGCGGTCTCGATCACGACGTCGAAGTCGTCCGGCAGGGACTGGCCCTTGGTGCGGAAGCCGGTCGCCCCGTACCGCCGCGCCAGCGCCTCCCGGTCCCCGCGCGTGCCGACCACCAGCAGCTCGGCCGGGGAGGCGGCGCGCAGGAACTGCACGGCGAACATGCCGAGCGTGCCGGTGCCGACGACGGCGACCCGCTCGCCGGGGCGGGCGTTCGCCTTGAGCGCGGCGGCGGCGATGCAGGCGGCCGGCTCCAGCAGGGCGGCGGCCGTGAGGTCGGCGTCGTCGGGCAGGACGTGCAGGAGGCGGGCGGGAAGGGTCAGCGTGGGTGCCATCGCGCCCGGCTGGGTGAACCCGGTCTCCTCGTACCCGGCGCCGCACAGCGTGGTCTCGCCCGCGTGACAGCGGTCGCACACCTGGCAGTTGCGGAAGCCCTCGCCGACGACCTTGCGGCCCACGAGGGACCCGGGCACCCCGGCGCCGACCGCCTCGACGGTCCCGGACCACTCGTGACCGGGGGTGAGCGGGTACCGCACGTACCCCTCGGGCCGGTTGCCCTGGTAGACCTCGCGGTCGCTGCCGCAGATCCCGGCGGCGTGCACCCGCACCAGCGCCTCGCCGGGACCGGGATCGCGCGGCTCGTGCGCCACGAGCCGGTGCTCGCCGGGCGCCTCGACGACGACCGCGCTGCTCATGCCCGCGTCCCCTTGGGGTTGCGCTGCTCCCAGCCCTCGGCCCACAGGTCGAACCGCGCCTGCTGCTGCGGGAACTCGGCCGCCGCGTCGGTGTCCAGCTCCACGCCGAGACCGGGGGCGTCGGACAGGTGGAAGCACCCGTCCTCCGGGTCCACCACCGGCGCGCCCTTGACCACCTTCTTGATCTCCGCGTCGGCGAAGTCGTTGAAGTGTTCCAGGATCTTGAAGTTCGGCGCGGTGAAGCCGACCTGGAGGGAGGCGGCGGTCAGCACCGGCCCGCCCACGTTGTGCGGGGCGACGAGCATGTAGTGGGTCTCGGCGGTGGCGGCGAGCTTGCGGGTCTCCCAGATGCCGCCGATGTGGCCGACGTCGGGCTGGATGATGTCGACGGACTGGTCCTCGAACAGCTCGCGGAACTCGATCCGGTCGTGGATGCGTTCACCGGTGGCGACGGGGAGGTCCACCTTCTCGGCGACCTTCTTCAGCGCGCGCAGGTTCTCCGGCGGCACCGGCTCCTCCAGCCAGGCCGGCTTGAAGGGCGCCATCTCCTTGGCGAGCCGCACGGCGGTGGCGGGGGAGAAGCGGCCGTGCATCTCCAGCATCAGCTCGGCGTCGGGGCCGATGGCGTCGCGCACGGCCTCGATCAGCGACACGGCGTACAGGGTCTGCTCGTGGTCGAGCTCGAAGTGCCCGGTGCCGAACGGGTCGATCTTCAGCGCCCGGTAGCCGCGCTCCATCACGCCCTGCGCGGCCTTGTGGTACGCCTCCGGGGTGCGCTCGGTGGTGTACCAGCCGTTGGCGTACGCCTTGACCTTGTCGGTGACCTTGCCGCCCAGCAGCTGCCAGACCGGGACGCCGAGGGCCTTGCCCTTGATGTCCCAGCAGGCCATCTCGACGACGGCGACACCGGACATCACGATCTCGCCGGCGCGGCCGTAGTCGCCGTACTTCATGCGGCGGGTCAGATCCTCGACAGCGAACGGGTCGGAGCCGAGAATGTGGTTGACCTCGGCCTCCTTCAGGTAGCCGAGGAGGGCGTCGGTGTGGCCCAGCATCCGGGTCTCACCGACTCCGGTGATGCCCTCGTCGGTGTGCACCTGGACGTACGTCAGGTTGCGCCACGGCGTCCCGACCACGTGTGTGCTGATTCCGGTGATGCGCACGGCGGTTGCCCTTCGCTCTGTTCGGTATTTCGTCACTCGTTCGAAATGCTGGCGTGACAGTAAGGAGGGGGCGGCGGGGGTGTCAATGGGTCGGACACATAACGGTTTCGGCGGCTACGGCGGCGCGGGGTCACGGGGGCCGGAGGCTTTCGCACACAACCTTCACAGGAGTCTCTGGGATCACGCCCGCCGCGGAACTTAACCTTCCCGCGTCATGGACTACTGCCACCCGTGCCGACGGCACCTCAACGGCGCCCTCGCCTGCCCTGGGTGCGGCACCCCTGCCGAGCGGCTCCCCGCGTCCGAAGGCTCTCCAGGGGGCGAGGAGGCGTGTCCTCCGCGGGCCGCCGACGGGCCCGGCGATGCCTCCGGCGCCGCGGGCCCGGCAGGCGGCGGCAGGGCGGACGGCGGCAGGGCGGGTCGCCGGGACCGCAAGGCCGCCGCGCACCGCCGGCGGCGCCGGCGGACGCTGCTCGTCGCCACGGGCTTCGTCCTCGCGGCCGGCGGGCTGAGCCTCGCCGAACTCGGCCTGGACGCCCCGGACTCCACGGCGCGGCCGGCGGCCGCCGGCGGCGAGACGGCGGACGGGGCGTCGACGCGGGAGGTGGGGGAGACGGGAGAGACAGGAGAGACAGGAGAGGCGGAAGAGGTGGGAGGGGCATCGGCGGTGCCGGCCGACGGCGCGTCGGCGACGACACCGCCCTCGGCCACCGCGTCCCCGGGCGCCACCGCCTCGGCGTCACCGTCCGCGTCGACGCCGGCCTCGGCGTCCCCGGACGCGGACGGGTCGCGGCCGCCGGCCGGTCCGGACTCCCCGTCGGCCTCCCCGCCGCCGGAGTCGGCCCCGCCTTCGGAGCCCCCGCCCACCCCCTCCGGCGCCCCGCCCCCGACCACGGCACCCACCCCGACGACCTCACCGGACCCGACCCCGACGAAGACGTGCGACCGCTTCCTGTGGTGGTGCACGTAGCCGCCCCCACCAGCCGTGGTCAGTCGTGCATTCCCCGGTGCCTGGACGGCCTGGGAGGCCCAGGGTCGGCACGGGCGGGCGGTGGGGGTCCCCCCGCGCGAGCGAAGCCGGGCCTGGGGGAGGCGCCCCCTCGGCGCCGGGCCGCGCGTCCCGTCCCCTGGCGGCAGCGCAGGGTCACGGGGAAACCCGGGCCCACCCCGCTCCCTCCGCCCCCGCTCAGTCCCCCAGCATCCGGCGCAACGCGTCCCGCAGGGCGACCCGCTCCCCCTCCGACAACCCCGCCAGCGGCTCCCGCGCGAACCGCAGCGACTCCCGCAGTCCCCGCGCCACCCGCCGCCCCTCCTCCGTCGCCGCCGCCACCTTCACCCGCCGGTCGGCCGGGTCCGGGCGTCGCTCGACCAGACCCCGCGCCTCCAGCCGGTCCACGATCCCCGTGACGTTCGACGGCTCGCACTTCAGCCTCTGCGCCAGCTTCCGCATCGGCAGCGGCTCCAGCGTGAGCAGGCTCAGCAGCTTGGCCTGCGCCCCCGTGAGGGAGCGCTCCGCCGCGGCCTCCTCGTAGTCCGCGTGGAAGCGGGCCACGACCTCGCCGATCAGTTCGACGACCTCCAGGGTGAGCGCGTCGGGCCGGCGGGGGGTGTCGCGTGGTGTGGGCATGGAATCCAGGGTACCCAGTTGTTTGACAACCTGAAATGTTCAGTCGCATGGTTGTTTCAGACCCTGAAGCATCTCCCCGTGTCCAGGAAGGCGTCCCATGGCCGACTCCCCCGTTCTCCCCGCCGTCAACCGCGAATGGCACCTGCTCAGCCGCCCGGTCGGCTGGCCCGAGCCGAAGGACTTCGCCCTCGTCGAGGCCGAGGTCCCCACCCCGGGTGAGGGCCAGGTGCTGGTCCGCAACCTGTACCTCTCCGTCGACCCGTACATGCGCGGCCGCATGAGCGCGGCCAAGTCCTACGTCGCCCCCTTCGAGCTCGGCAAGGTCATGCAGGGCGGCGCGGTCGGCGAGGTCGTCGCCTCCCATGCCGAGGGCATCGCCGTCGGCGACCACGTCCTGCACTTCTTCGGCTGGCGCGAGTACGCCGCCGTGGACGCGAAGAACGCCGTCAAGGTGGACCCGGAGGCCGCGCCGCTGTCGACGTACCTGGGCGTGCTCGGCATGACCGGCCTGACCGCCTACGCCGGTCTGCTGCGCACCGCCGCCTTCAAGGAGGGCGACGCGGTGTTCGTCTCCGGCGCCGCCGGCGCGGTCGGCAGCCAGGTCGGGCAGATCGCGAAGCTCAAGGGCGCCTCGCGCGTCATCGGCTCGGCCGGCTCCGACGAGAAGGTCAAGCTGCTCACCGACGAGTACGGCTTCGACGCCGCCTTCAACTACAAGGCCGGCCCGGTGAGCGAGCAGCTGCGCGCCGCCGCCCCCGACGGCATCGACGTCTACTTCGACAACGTGGGCGGCGACCACCTGGAGGCCGCCATCGGGTCGCTCAACCAGGGAGGCCGCATCGCGGTCTGCGGCATGATCTCGGTCTACAACAACACCGAGCCCGCCCCGGGTCCGAAGAACCTGGCCCGCCTGATCCAGACCCGCGGCCGCATCGAGGGCTTCCTCGTCGGCGACCACTACGACCTCCAGCCGCAGTTCGTCCAGGAGGTCGGGCCCTGGGTCCGCGAGGGCCGGCTGAAGTACCGCGAGACGGTCGTCGAGGGCATCGAGAACAACCTCGAGGCCTTCCTCGGCGTCCTGCGCGGCGACAACACCGGCAAGATGATCGTCAAGCTCTGAGCCGGAAGGCGGACCTTCACGGAGTTTCCGGCATGCGGTAGCGTCATTCCGAAATCCGTCGTGATCGTGGGCGCGAGTCACGGCGGACCGAGGAGGAAGACACCCGCATGCCCATCCAGCAGTCCGAGGTCCTGTACACCGCCGTCGCCACCGCCGAGAACGGCCGCGACGGGCGCGTCGCCACCGATGACGGCAAGCTCGACGTGGTCGTGAACCCGCCCAAGGAGATGGGCGGCAGCGGCGCCGGCACCAACCCCGAGCAGCTGTTCGCCGCCGGCTACAGCGCCTGCTTCCAGGGCGCGCTCGCCGTCGTCGCCCGCCAGGAGGGCGCCGACGTCTCCGGTTCGACCGTCACCGCGAAGGTCGGCATCGGCAAGAACGACGACGGCTTCGGCATCATCGTGGAGATCTCCGCCGAGATCCCCGCCGTGGACGCCGCCACCGCGCGGTCCCTGGTGGAGAAGGCCCACCAGGTCTGCCCGTACTCCAAGGCGACCCGCGGCAACATCACCGTGACGCTCGTCTGACCGGGCCCCTCACGCACGACGGAGGCCGCACCCCCGAAAGCCCGGGGGTGCGGCCTCCGTCGCCCGGTAGAGTGCCGTCCATGCGTGATCTCGGGGCGGGATTCGGCCATCTCCTGAAGGGCCAGCGGTGGGTGGCCCGGCACGGCAAGAGCTACGGCTTCGGGCTCCTGCCGGGTCTGATCACCCTCGTCCTGTACGCCGGGGTGCTGGTCGCGCTGGCGCTGTGGGGCGAGGACGCCGTCGCCTGGGCGATCCCCTTCGCCGACGACTGGCCGAGCCCCTGGTCCGGCCTCTTCCGCGGCTTCCTCACCGCCGTCCTGTTCGCCCTCGCCCTGCTCCTGGCCGTCCTCACCTTCACCGCGGTCACGCTGCTGGTCGGGCAGCCCTTCTACGAGAGCCTCTCCGAGCGGGTCGACCGGGACGTCTCCCCGGACGGCACCGCGCCCGAGTCGGACCTCCCCCTCTGGCGCGAGCTGTGGGTCTCCGGCCGCGACAGCCTGCGCATCGTCCTGCGCGCCGCCGTCTGGGGCGTGCTGCTCTTCGCCGCCGGTTTCGTCCCGGTCGTCGGCCAGACGGCCGTGCCGGTGATCGGCTTCTTCGTCACCGGCTTCTTCCTCACCGAGGAGCTGACCGCCGTCGCCCTCCAGCGCCGCGGGGTCGAGCTGCGCGACCGCCTCGCCCTGCTCCGTTCCCGCAAGACGCTGGTCTGGGGTTTCGGCACACCGCTGGGCCTGGCCTTCCTGGTGCCGTTCGTCGCGGTGTTCCTGATGCCGGGCGCGGTCGCGGGCGCCACGCTCCTCGCCCGCGAGCTGCTGGGCGAGGAGACCCACGAGGGCGGCACCGGGCCCTTCGGCGACGCCCCCTTCGGCCCCGCACCGGCGTCCGGCGGCGCGTTCACCGGCCCCGCCGGGCGCGACGGGCGTTTGTGAAGGGTTCGTGGGAACCGCCCGCCGAAGGCTCCCGCGCGGGCCTTCGGACCACCGCGGCGATTACCGTCGGACCGGGACGGCACGCGGCGTCCCCCGCGGGACAGCCCCGGCCCGGGACCTGACGGCCGGGCCGGGGCTCACGCGGGCTGCCGCGTCGAGAACCCGTACACCGTCTCCGAGCGGAACACCTCGCCCGGACGCAGCACCGTGCTCGGGAAGTCCGGCCGGTTCGGGGAGTCGGGGAAGTGCTGCGTCTCCAGCGCGATGCCGTCCCCGGGGGCGAACGGCTCGTCCAGGTGGTCCGCGGTGTACAGCTGGAGACCGGGCTCGGTGGTCGCCACCGTCAGCACGCGCCCGGACACCGGGTCGTACAGCTCGGCGACCGGCACGGCGGTGTCCGTCACGCCCTTGTCGAGGACGAAGTTGTGGTCGTAGCCCGCACCGACCTTGCGGGCCCGGCGGAAGTCGAAGCGCGTGCCCGCCACCTCGACGGGCGCACCCGCCGGGATCAGGTCCGCGTCCACCGGCGTGATCCGGGACGCGGCGATCCGCAGCTCGTGGCCGCCCGTGTGACCGGAGCCGCCCAGGTTGAAGTAACTGTGGTTGGTGGGGTTCAGCACGGTCGGCGCGTCGGTGACCGCCTCGTAGGCGATCCGCAGCGCCCCGGTCCCGTCCAGCGTGTACGTCGCCGAGACCTCCAGACGGCCCGGGAAGCCCTCCTCGCCGTGCGGGCTGACCCGGCTGAGGCGGACGCCGTGCCCGACGGGTTCCGCGTCCCACACGCGCTTGTCGAAGCCCCGCTCGCCGCCGTGCAGCGAGTTCGGCCCGTTGTTGAGCGCCAGCGCGTACGTCCGCCCGTCCAGCGGGAAGCGGCCGCCCGCGATCCGGTTGGCGTAGCGCCCCACCAGCGCGCCGAAGTACGGCTCCGGGTGCGCCACGTAGCCGTCCAGGTCCGCGAACCCCAGCACCACGTCCGCGGCGCGCCCGTCCCGGTCCGGGACCTCGGCCGACTGCACGATCCCCCCGTACGACAGGATCCGCACCCGCACGCCGGCCCGCTCCAGGGTCCAGCGGTGGACCGGCGTGCCGTCGGAAAGTGTGCCGAAGAGTTCGTTCATGTGCGGAACTCTAGGACACGCCGGGAACACGCCGGGGCGTGGTCGCGTCAGGGACTCTTCGAGGTGACGACGCGGTAGGCGATCTCCGCCAGCCGGGCCTGCCCGTTCACGCTCGGGTGGAACCAGTCCCACTGGCTGAGCTGCCCGGTGCCGAACCGGAAGTCGTGCACCGCGCCCCCGTCGGTACGGCACTTGCGGTCCTTCGCGCAGACCTCCTGCAGGACCTCGTTGTAGTCCTCCACCCGGTCCCGCACCGTGTTGCGCCGCAGCGTCGCCGCCGGATCCACGGCGTCCGCGTCGGCCAGCATCGTCGGGCAGATGCCCAGCTTCCACACCTGCTTGCCCAGCGGGTCGGCGCGGCCCTCGGACCACAGCCGCTTCAGGTCCGGGATGCTCGCCACGAACACCTGGGCCCTGGGCAGTTCCCTGCGCAGCGTACGCATCGCGTCCTCGAACTGGGCCCGGAAGTCGGCCACCGGCGTCATCGCCTCGGTCGTGGTCCGGCAGGCGTCGTTCGCCCCGGCCATCACCGTCACCAGCTCCGGTTTCCGTGCCGCCGCGCGTCTCACCTGTCCCGTCAGATCCGCCATCCGGGCCCCGGTGACCGCGTAGTTCCAGCTCCGCCCGGCCGCCTTCGCCCCCAGCAGCCGTACGGCCAGGCTGTCGACCTCGGCGCTGCTGCCGGTCGCCCACGACACCTCGGGGCAGTCCGACAGGACCGCGCAGGCGTCGAAGCCGCGGGTGATGGAGTCGCCCACCGCGGCGATCGACCCCGGGCTGGTGTCCCAGACCGGGGTGGGCTTCGGGGACGGCCGCCCGGACCCGGTGCCGGACGCGCCGGGGGAGTCGCCGCCGGCGGCGTCGCAGCCGGCCGCGCCCAGGACGGCGGCGGTCAGGACGGCGAGCACGGCACGCGAACGGCGCCGCCGGTCCCGCGTCCCGCGGTCCGTCCCCTGCCCCATGCCGACACCGTCCCTCGCCTCGTGCCTCCACCGTCCTCAACCCATGGCACCGCACCAGGGTTCCCGGGGACGGCGGTGCGACGGCTCACATCCGCACAGGCGTCCTGCCGGGTGAATGCCGGGAGTTTCCCGGCACCAGGACCGACGGTACGTCACACTCCTTGCCCCGTCGCACGGTAGCCTCGCCCTCATGTGGCCCGCCCGGCCACGGCCGTTCCACCCGTTCCGAGATGTCCCGCTCAGCCCGGAGGTTCCGGTGACGACCCGTGGAGTCCTGTACGTGCACTCCGCGCCGCGCGCGCTCTGCCCGCACGTCGAGTGGGCCGTCGCCGGGGTGCTCGGCACGCGCGTCGGCCTGGACTGGATCCGGCAGCCCGCCTCGCCCGGCACCTGGCGCTCGGAGTTCTCCTGGCAGGGCCGGCCCGGCACCGCCTCCAAGCTCGCCTCCGCGCTGCGCGGCTGGCAGATGCTGCGCTTCGAGGTCACCGCGGAGCCGTCCGCCGGAGCCGAGGGCGAGCGCTACAGCTGCACCCCCGACCTCGGCATCTTCCACGCCGTCACCGGCGTCCACGGCGACATCCTGATCCCCGAGGACCGGCTGCGCGCCGCCCTCGTCCGCTCCCAGGCCGGCGAGACCGACCTGGAGAAGGAGATCGCCAAGCTCCTCGGCAAGCCCTGGGACGACGAACTGGAGCCGTTCCGGTACGCCGGCGAGGGCGCCCCGGTGCGCTGGCTGCACCAGGTGGTCTGAGGCCGCGCCCCGGCGGTGGGACGCGCGAGCGCACGGGAAAGGGCCCCCACCGGCCGGTGGGGGCCCTTTCAGGCGCGTGAGGACGCCGCTCAGACCGTCCGGAACGCCAGCACGACGTTGTGCCCGCCGAAGCCGAACGAGTCGTTCAGCGCGGCGATGCGGCCCTCGGCGGGCAGCTTGCGGGCCTCGTCGCGCACGATGTCCGCGTTGGCCTCGGCCTCGGGGTCGAGGTCCTCGACGTTGATGGTCGGCGGCGCCACCCGGTGGTGCAGGGCGAGCACGGTGGCGACGGACTCCACGCCGCCCGCGCCGCCGAGGAGGTGACCGGTCATCGACTTGGTGCCGGAGACCGCGATGTGGTCCACGTCGTCGCCGAGGACCTTGCGCAGCGCCTTCAGCTCGGCGATGTCCCCGGCCGGCGTCGAGGTGGCGTGCGCGTTGACGTGCACGATCTCCGCCGGGTCCAGGTCGGTGCCGTCCAGCAGGTGCTGCAGGGCGGCGGAGATGCCGCGGCCCTCGGGCTCCGGCTGCACGATGTCGTGGCCGTCGGCGGAGATGCCCTGGCCGACCGCCTCCGCGTAGACGCGGGCACCGCGCTCGGCGGCGTGCTCGGCCGACTCCAGCACGAGGACGCCGGCGCCCTCGCCGAGGACGAAGCCGTCCCGGGCGGTGTCCCAGGGACGCGAGGCGCCCTGCGGGTCGTCGTTGTTCTTGGACATCGCCATCATGTTGCCGAACGCGGCGATGGGCAGCGGGTGGATCGCCGCCTCCGTGCCACCCGCGACGACGACGTCGGCACGGCCGGTACGGATCATCTCGATGGCGTAGCCGATGGCCTCGGCGCCCGACGCGCAGGCGGAGACCGGCGTGTGCACGCCCGCCCGGGCGCCCACGGCCAGGCCCACGTTGGCGGAGGGGCCGTTCGGCATCAGCATCGGCACGGTGTGCGGGGAGACGCGGCGGACGCCCTTCTCCTTGAGCACGTCGTACTGGTCCAGCAGGGTCGTCACGCCGCCGATGCCGGAGGCGATGACCGCGCCGAGCCGGTCGGGGTCGATGGAACCGTCCTCACCGGCCCTGCCGGTGAAGCCGGCGTCCTTCCACGCCTCCTGGGCCGCGATCAGCGCGAACTGCGCCGAACGGTCCAGCCGGCGGGCCTGGGGGCGCGGGATGACCTCGGAGGGGTCCACGGCCACCGGGGCGGCGATGCGGACCGCCTGGTCGGCGGCCCACTCCTGCTCCAGGGGCTTGACGCCGGACCTGCCGGCCACCAGACCCTCCCAGGTAGAGGCTGCGTCGCCACCCAGCGGTGTGGTTGCGCCGATACCGGTGACGACCACGGTGCGATTGGTCGAGCTCACGGGAATTCTTTCTCCAACGGGATACGGATTCGTACGGCGCCACCGCCGGGTGGCGGGGCAGTCAGCCCAGAGGCTGTGATCGGTCGATCAGCTCTGGTGCTTGAGGATGTAGTCGGTCGCGTCGCCGACGGTCTTGAGGTTCTTGACGTCGTCGTCCGGGATCTTGACGTCGAAACGCTCTTCGGCGGCGACGACGACCTCGACCATGGACAGCGAGTCGACGTCCAGGTCGTCGGTGAAGGACTTGTCCAGCTGGACGTCCTCAACCGGGATACCGGCGATCTCGTTCACGATCTCGGCGAGACCGTCGACGATCTCCTTCTGAGTGGCGGC
The DNA here is from genome assembly GCF_055564355.1 of Streptomyces sp. NPDC029152. Classification (NCBI taxonomy): domain Bacteria; kingdom Bacillati; phylum Actinomycetota; class Actinomycetes; order Kitasatosporales; family Streptomycetaceae; genus Streptomyces; species Streptomyces sp. NPDC029152. Next base: position 684,184 of record NZ_JBVHWR010000001.1, read on the forward strand.
CATGGCGGCGCTCCTTCGTAGATGTTCCAGAGGGTGTGGCTCTTGTGCTCCGCCCCGGACCGCATGATCCGGCACGGAGTGCCTAGGGGAGAGTAACGACCGTCGCGGCGTAGACGAGACCCGCCCCGAAGCCGATGACGAGCGCGGTGTCGCCGCTCTTCGCCTCACCGGTCGCCAGGAGCCGCTCCATGGCGAGCGGGATCGAGGCGGCCGAGGTGTTGCCGGTGGTGCGGATGTCACGGGCGACCGTGACGTGCTCCGGCAGCTTCAGCGTCTTCACCATCGAGTCGATGATCCGCACGTTGGCCTGGTGCGGGATGAAGACGTCCAGGTCGTCCGAACTGATCCCGGCCGCGTCCAGCGCCTGCTGGGCGACCTTCGCCATCTCGAACACGGCCCAGCGGAACACCGCCTGGCCCTCCTGCGTGATCGCAGGAAACTTGACGTTGCCCTCGTCGTCGACCGGCAGCTCGGAGACGTCGCCGATCCGGAACCGGTCCCAGGTGACCGTCTGCTTGATCGTCTCGGACTTGTCGCCCTCCGAGCCCCAGACGGTCGGGCCGATCGCCGGCTCCTGGGACGGGCCGACCACGACCGCGCCGGCGCCGTCGCCGAACAGGAAGGCCGTGGCCCGGTCCGTCAGGTCGGTCAGGTCCGACAGCCGCTCCACGCCGATGACGAGGACGTACTCGGCGGAACCTTCCACCACCATGCCCTTGGCCAGGGTCAGGCCGTAGCCGAAGCCCGCGCAGCCCGCGGAGATGTCGAACGCCGCGGCCTTGTCCGTGCCCAGCTGGTCGGCGATCAGGGTGGCGATGGCCGGGGTCTGGCTGAAGTGCGACACGGTCGAGACGACCACCGCGCCGATCTGCGAGGCGTCGATCCCGGCGTCCGCGATGGCCTTGCCGGACGCCTCGATCGACATCGCCGCGACGGTCTCCTCGGGCGACGCCCAGTGCCGCGTCTCGATGCCGGAGCGCGAGCGGATCCACTCGTCGGACGAGTCGATCTTCTCGAGGATCACCTCGTTGGGCACGACCCGCGTCGGGCGGTAGCCGCCCACGCCGAGGATGCGCGCGTACGGGGCGCCCTTGCTGGGCTTGATCTTCGGCATGCTCTCGGGCTCCTTGTCAGGCCTGCTCGGCGACGAGCGCGCGGGCCGCGTCGAGGTCGGCGGGGGTCTTCAGCGCCAGCGTCCTCACGCCGGGCAGCGCGCGCTTGGCCAGGCCGGTCAGCGTGCCGCCGGGGCAGACCTCGATCAGCGCGGTGACGCCGAGCTCCTTGAAGGTCTCCATGCACAGGTCCCAGCGGACCGGGTTGGCGACCTGGCCGACCAGACGCTCCAGCACCTCGGTGCCGGCGGTGACGGCCCGTCCGTCCTTGTTGGAGACGTACGTCACCTTCGGGTCGGCCGGCGCGATCTCCGCGGCGGCCTCGGCCAGCTTGTCCACCGCGGGCGCCATGTGGTGCGTGTGGAACGCACCGGCGACCTTCAGGGGCACGACCTTGCGGACGCCCTCGGGCTTGTCCTCGTTCAGCGCGGCCAGCTGCTCCAGGGTGCCGGCCGCCACGATCTGGCCCGCGCCGTTCATGTTCGCCGGGGTCAGGCCGAGCTTCTCCAGGTGCGCCACGCTCACCTCGGGGTCGCCGCCGAGCAGCGCCGACATGCCGGTCTCGGTGACCGCGGCGGCCTCGGCCATGGCCAGGCCCCGACGGCGCACGAGGGTCAGCGCGGCGGTGTCGTCGAGGACGCCCGCGAAGGCGGCGGCGGTGATCTCGCCGACGCTGTGGCCCGCGACCGCGCCCGGCGTGACGGCACCGAGTGCCGAGGCTGAGAGGAGTCCGGCGGCGACCAGCAGCGGCTGCGCCACGGAGGTGTCGCGGATCTCGTCCGCGTCGGCCTTCGTGCCGTAGTGGGCGAGGTCGAGTCCGATGGCGTCGGACCACGCGGCGACGCGGTCGGCGGCGCCGGGGAGTTCGAGCCATTCAGTCAGGAAGCCGGGCGTCTGGGCACCCTGGCCGGGAGCGACGAGTACGAGCACTCTCACACTCTCTCTTGAGGACGGGCACGACCGCCCGTGGGGACAGGGACGAAGAACACGGAGGGGTTTTGTGGGGCCCCGACAAAAGACTAGAGTTGCGGATCTCCGTCGGCCAGACGCCCCAGGATGAGCGCGATCCGCAGTGTGAACGCAGACCGTACATCAGAGGGCGACCACCCGGTGACGTCAGTCACACGTCGGAGCCGGTAGCGCACGGTGTTCGGGTGAACGAAGAGCATCCGCGCGGCGCCTTCGAGGCTGCTCGCCTGCTCCAGGTAGACACTGAGCGTCTCCAGGAGCGCGGCGCCGGCGTCCTCCAGCGGTCTGTAGATCTCCTCCACCAGCTGCTCGCGGGCCGAAGGGTCGGAGGCGATCGCCCGCTCCGGCAGCAGATCGTCCGCCAGCACCGGGCGCGGAGCGTCCTGCCAGGCGGTGCAGGCCTTCAGCCCGGCCGCGGCGGCCTGCGCGGACCGGGTCGCGGCCAGCAGGTCCGGCACCACCGGCCCGGCCACCACCGGCCCCTGCGCGAACGGCCCGATCAGCGACCTGGCCACGGCCAGCGGGTTGTCGCTGCCGCCCGCGATCACCACCAGCCGGTCGCCGAGCACCCCGGTCAGCACCTGGAGCTTGGCGTGCCGGGCCGCACGCCGGATGGCCTCCACGGTCAGCTCGGAGTCCCCGTCGGGGGCGGTGCCCAGCACCACGCACACGTGCTCGGGCGAGTTCCAGCCCAGCGCCGCCGCCCGGGACACGGCCCCCTCGTCGGCCTCGCCGCTGAGCACGGCGTTCACCACGAGCGACTCCAGCCGCGCGTCCCAGGCACCGCGTGCCTCGGCGGCCTGCGCGTACACCTGGGCGGTCGCGAAGGCGATCTCCCGGGCGTACACCAGCAGCGCCTCGCGCAGCACGGACTCGTCGCCGGGGGCGGCGACCTCGTCGATCGCGGACTCCATGACCTCGATCGTGGTCCGCACCATCTCGACGGTCTGCCGCAGCGTGATCGCCCGGGTCAGCTCGCGCGGGGCGGTGCCGAACACGTCGGTGGAGATGGCCTGCGGGGCGTCCGGGCGCCGGAACCACTCGGTGAAGGCGGCGATACCGGCCTGGGCGACGAGCCCGATCCAGGAACGGTTCTCCGGCGGCATCGCCCGGTACCACGGCAGCGTCTCGTCCATCCGCGCGATCGCCTGCGCGGCGAGCGATCCGGAGGACCGCTCCAGCCGCTTCAGGGTCGCGGAATGCGGATGGACGACGCGCGCCGTGGGCTCGGGCTTGCTGGTTTCGGGTTCGGGCACGGGGACAAGACTGCCTTATCCGGACGGGTGGGCGTGCGGCCGGGGCTACGGTGGACGGCGTGATGGACGTACGGCGCGCCGACGAGCGCTACCCGGGAGGCGACCGGTCGGCCGGCATCGAGTCGCGGCACGCCTTCTCCTTCGGCCCCCACTACGACCCCGACAACCTCCGCTTCGGCGCGCTGATCGCCTGCAACGAGGAGCGCCTCGCCCCCGGCGCGGGCTTCGACGAGCACCCGCACAGCCACACCGAGATCGTCACGTGGGTGGTGGAGGGCGAGCTGACCCACCGGGACACCGCGGGCCACGAGACGCTGGTGCGCGCCGGGGACGTGCAGCGCCTCGGCTCGGCGAGCGGCGTCCGCCACGTCGAGCGCAACGACGGCTCCGCCCCCCTGACCTTCGTCCAGATGTGGCTGGCCCCGCGCGAGCCCGGCGGCGAGCCGTCCTACGAGGTCGTCCGCGGCATCGCCGACTCCACCCCGTACGCCGTCCCGGAGGCGGGCGCGGTGCTCCACGTGCGGCGCCCGGCGGCCGGCGGCCGGACGGCGTTGCCGGACGCGGCGCACGTCTACGTCCACGTCGTGCGCGGCACCGTGCGCCTGGACGGCGAGGAACTGGGGGCGGGCGACGCGGCGCGGATCACGGACGCCGAGGGGAGGGCCGCGGTGGCGGTGACCGCGGCCGAGCTCCTGGTGTGGGAGATGTCCTAGACCTCCGCCAGCACCGCGTCCGTGAACGGCGGCCACGCCTCGACCGCCCACGGTCCGAAGGCGCGGTCGGTCAGCGCCACGCAGGCGAGCCCCGCGTCGGGGTCGATCCACAGGAACGTGCCCGACTGGCCGAAGTGCCCGAAGGTGCGCGGCGAGGACGAGGCGCCCGTCCAGTGCGGGGACTTGGAGCCGCGGATCTCGAAGCCGAGGCCCCAGTCGTTGGGGTTCTGGTGGCCGTAGCCCGGCAGGACGCCCTTGGTGCCCGGGTACTGGACCGTCATCGCCTCGGCGACCGTGCGCGGGTCGAGCAGCCGCGGCGCCTGCACCTCGGCGGCGAACCGCAGCAGGTCCTCGACCGTGGAGACGCCGTCCTTCGCCGGGGATCCCTCCAGGGTGGTGCCCGTCATGCCCAGCGGCTCCAGCACCGCCTGCCGGGCGTACTCGGGGAACGGGATGTCCGTCGCCTTCGCGATGTGGTCGCCGAGCTGTTCGAAACCGGCGTTGGAGTACAGCCGGCGTTCCCCGGGCGGGGCGGTCGTCCGGTGCTCGTCGAAGGCCAGACCCGAGGTGTGCGCGAGGAGGTGACGGACCGTCGAACCGGCCGGACCGGCGGGCTCCTCCAGCTCGATCGCGCCCTCCTCGTACGCGACGAGCGCCGCGTACGCCGCGAGCGGCTTGGTGACCGAGGCGAGGGGGAAGCGCCGCGAGACGGGCCCGTGGGACCCCAGGACCGTGCCGTCGGCGCGCACGACACCCGCCGCCGCGGTGGGGACGGGCCAGTTCTCGATCGACGCGAGGCTCTTCAAGGACATGCCACCGAGCCTAAGCGGCTCACAGGTGCAGCCGCATCGAGGGGGTCGTGTCCCGGGTGAAGCCCATGGCCGCGTACAGCGGCTCCGCGTCGGGGGACGCGGTCAGCATGACGTGCCCGGCGCCCCGTTCGCGGAACCACGCCAGCAGCGCGTCCATGCACCGGCGCGCGTACCCGCGGCGCCGGGCGTCCGGGGCGGTCGCGACGCTGAAGACGTAACCGATCAGCCCGTTCGGGGACCGGCCCGGCCCGCCGATCCGGTACTCCAGGGTTCCCACCACCAGCGCCGCCAGCGCTCCCGGCCGGTCCGGATGGTCGACGACGAACGCCGCGAAGTCCCCGTCCGGGTCGGCCAGCCGCTTCCGCAGCGTGGGCAGGGCGGCGTCCTGCCAGTCGGTGGGTGAGGCGGGGGACATCGCGTCGATCATCACCTGGCGCAGGCGCAGCACTTCCCGCGCGTCCTCAACCACGGCACGGCGTACGAGACTCATGCCGTGCACGCTAGTGACCGGGCCCGTCGGCTGTCCCGCCCATTTCCCGCCCGCCGTGCTTGCCTGGAGTGCACTCCAAGGTCATAGCGTGGGGGCCATGACGGTGATGCAGACCACGGCCGGGCCCGTCCAGCCGGACGCCACCAGAACGGACATCTGCTCCGCCCCGCCCCGGCGCCATCCGCGCCCCGACGGGCAGGACCGCTACACCATCAGCGAGGTCGTCGCCTTCACCGGCCTCACGGCCCACACCCTGCGCTGGTACGAGCGGATCGGCCTGATGTCCACCATCGACCGCTCGCACACCGGGCAGCGCCGCTACAGCAACCGCGACCTCGACTGGCTCGACTTCGTGGGCAAGCTGCGCATGACCGGCATGCCGGTGGCCGACATGGTCCGGTACGCGGAGCTGGTGCGCGAGGGCGAGAGCACGTACCTCGACCGGCGCGAACTCCTGGAGTCGACCCGCCGCGACGTCCTGGCGCGGATCGCGGAGCTCCAGGACACCCTCGCCGTGCTCGACCGCAAGATCAGCTTCTACGGGGACGCGGGACGCGTCCGGGAGGGGGAGAGGGCCCGATGACCGACAGCAGGATCCCGACGGCACGGCTCGGCGACGGCGGCCCGGAGGTGGGCGTCCAGGGCCTGGGCTGCATGGGCATGAGCTTCGCCTACGGCCCCTCGGACGCGGACCGGTCCCGGGCGACCCTGGAGCGGGCGCTCGAGCTGGGCGTCACCCTCTACGACACGGCGGACGTCTACGGGCTCGGCGAGAACGAGAAGTTCCTGGCGCCGTTCCTCCGGGCGCACCGCGACGAGGTCGTCCTCGCGACCAAGTTCGCCCTCTCCCTGGACCACGTCGACCCGACGAGGCGGACGATCCGGGGCGACCCGCCGTACGTCCGCCAGTGCGCCGAGGCGAGTCTCGAACGCCTCGGCACCGACGTGATCGACCTCTACTACATGCACCGGCGCGACGTGAACGTGCCGATCGAGGAGACCGTCGGCGCCATGGCCGAGCTGGTCCGCGAGGGCAAGGTCAAGCACCTGGGCCTGAGCGAGGTCACCGCCGCGGAGCTGCGGGCCGCGCACGCCGTGCACCCGATCGCCGCCGTCCAGTCGGAGTGGTCGCTGTTCAGCCGGGACATCGAGGCGGGCGTGGTGCCGGCCGCCGCCGAGCTGGGCGTCGCCCTGGTGCCGTACTCACCGCTGGGCCGGGGCTTCCTCACCGGCGCCGTCACCGGCACCGACGGCCTGGCCGACGACGACTTCCGCCGCCAGCAGCCCCGCTTCACCGGCGACAACGCGGCGGCCAACGCGGTCCTGCTCGACCCGGTCCGCACGGTCGCCGACGCGCACGGCGCCACCCTCGGCCAGATCGCCCTGGCCTGGGCCCAGCAGCGGGCGCAGGTGCACGGCCTGCCGGTGGTCCCGATCCCGGGCACCCGCGAGCCGGCCCGGGTGGAGGAGAACACGGCGGCGACGGGGATGACCCTGACGGACGAGGAACTCTCCCTCCTGGAACCGATCGCGTCCAAAGTCGCAGGAGACCGCTACGCGGACATGACGTTCACGTCGGCGGGCCGGGAGTAGGGGCGACCACGGCCGGACGCCGGGTACAGCAGCGTCCCCCAGGGGCGCGGGGCTGTGTCGACATGCGGCTCCGCCGCGTGGGCGCGACCGGCCACGGACGGCCGCGTCCGCGAACGCGCCCCCGCCCGGCAGCCGCTAGAGCTGCGCCAGCAGCTCGGCCTTCTTCGAGGAGAACTCCTCGTCCGTCACCAGCCCCTGCCGGTGCAGCTCCCCGAGGTGCCGGATCCGCTCGGCGATGTCCGCGGGGTCCCGCCGGGGCGCCGGTACCGGCACCGGTGCCCCACCACCCTGCTCCCGCACCGCCGCCAGCACCGCCGCGGCGAACGGCAGCGACTCGTGCACCGGCCCGTACCCGAGCCCGAACACGACCGACGCGGGGTCCTGGTCGACCTGCGGAGCGAGTGCCGCGGCGTCCCGCGGCAGCAGCCGCAGGTACCCCTCGAGCGCCTCGGGGGACCGCCACTCCACCCCGCCCAGTCCGGCGACCGGGAAGCTCTGGTCGCCGGCCTTCCACTTCGCCGACGACGCGCCCGTCCAGGACCAGCGGAACGTCACCGTCGTGCCGTCGAAGGACGCCTTCCCGTCGTACGCCTTGAACTGCAGCGGTGCCTCGGGCGCCGCCACCAGGAACCGCTCGGTCCTGCCGGACTCGCCCAGCAGCCCGCGCAGTTCGTCGGCGTAGTACTCCGCGAGGGTCTCCCGCTCGGCGGGCAGCACCAGCCGGTACGGGTCGCAGCCCTCCTTGAGCTGACCGGCCGCCGCCTCCATCAGCGGATCGGCACCGGGGCGCGGCTCGGCGCGCAGCACGACGGTGCCGCGTCTCCCGGGCGTCAGCGTCACTCCGGCGAGCGCCTCCAGCGGGACGCGGCGTCTCCCCAGAGCCTGGAACAGCTTGGGCGTTCGTATCCCCCGTTCGTAGCGGATGAGCACGGAGTCGGACTCGAACTCCCAGGCGGCATGAAATCCGGCCAGTACGTCACCCATGCGGCTCATCGTATGCGGCACGAGCTTCTTCGTCCCCTCCCTGTGCAAACCGGAGTTTCTGCTCTTCTACGCGCGTCCGGCCGCCACTGCTGCGGACAAATCCGCCCGGCATGTGTCGTCCTCGTGGGCGCAGGCGAGCGCGCGGTACGCGCCGACGCCGATCTCGGCGAAGTTCTCGAGGCTCTCCGTGCCCGGCACGAAGTACCCGGCGTGCCCCTGGGCGCCCCGCGCCGACAGCACCCGCGCCCCGAACGCCGCGGACACCGGGTCGGCGCCGTGGCCCAGTCCGCCGAACTCCAGGTTCGGCACGTCCTGGATCCAGTCGTCGGCGTCCCGCATCGACCACACGTGGGCGGAGGTGCGCAGCTGGGAGGCCTTCTCGACCCGCATGCCGGGGCTGCCGGCCACGGCGATGTCGCTGACCCGGCCGGGCAGCGCGTCGGCGGCGACGCCGCACACGACCGAGCCGTAGCTGTGGCAGAACAGCGCGACGGGCGCGCGGCCGGGCAGCGCCCGCAGCAGGGCGTTCAGCCGGACGGCGCCCTGCTCGGCGCGCGACGCCGTGGCCGCCTCCATGCCGAGGCCGCTGGGGGAGGTGTAGTCGGCCCAGGCGATCACCGCCGTGCGCGTGGTGGGGCTCGCCGCGCGTTCGGCCGCGTACAGCGACTCGGCCATGCCGGCGGGCGCCGCGTACTTGCGGCCGGTGCGCTGGAAGGTGAGCAGTTCGGTGTCCACGCCGGGGACGACGACGGACACGCGGTCGGCGCGGTCCAGGTCCCCGAACACCTCGGCGATCCGGCCCGAGCCCGCCGGGTCGAAGGCGAGGACGTGGCGGCCGGGGCCGAGCAGCGACTCGTAGCGCTGCGCGCGCCGGCCCGCCTCCCGCTGCCCGGAGGGGGAGAGGCGCTTGTCGTGCATGCGCTGCCGCTCGACCGCGCGCGCCTCGCGGAGCGCCGCGCGGTTGGCCCGGTAGCGCAGCTCGACGGGCGCGCCGTTCATGTTGCCGACGGCCAGGGGGTAGCGGCGGGCCAGGCCGGCGCGCTGAGCGGCGGTGAGCGAGGCGAAGAAGCGGGACAGCCGGGCGGGATCCGCCTGTGCGTCGGGCAGCCGGCGTCCGTCCATCCGGCCGTGTTCCCAGGCCGTGACCGATGCTTCGAGCGCCGTGGGGCCCCGCTGGTTGCGCAGGGCGGTCCAGCCGGTGGTCGCCAGCATCACGAACACCACGGCCAGGGCGAGCAGGGCGCGCCAGACATTCGATTGCGGGGAGGTGTCGAAGGAAGTCACTGGGAGGACACACTAGGAGAACGGTGGGGTCTCGCGTGAACCAAGTGACACGGATCACGTTTCGCCCGCGTGTTACGGGGTTGTCCGCCAGCTCCCGGCGATCGCCGGCTCCACCTGGTCGAGGTACGAGGCCGTCAGATCGCGCAGCGCCGCCAGGCCCGCGTCGTCCCGCTCCGACCAGATCCGCTCGGTCACCCGCATCACCGCGCCGAAGACGGCCACGACCACGCGCGGCCGCGGGTCCGCGTCCGGGTCGAGGTCCTCGCGGGCGGCGACGATGCGGGCGACCTCCTCCTCCAGCTCGTTCGCGCGCCGCAGATGGGCGGCGAGCAGGGCGGGCGTCGACTCGATCACCCGGTAGAAGCGCATGTGCAGGTCGAGGGGCACCAGCTGCTCGACGGCGACGCCGATGGTGTCCCAGCTCTCCACCAGGGCGCCGCGCAGCGCGTCCAGCGGCGCCTCGCCGGGCGGGCGGCGGCGCACGGCGTCGACGAAGTGCGCCTCGGCGAGCCGCGACACGAAGAACGCCGCCTCCTCCTTGCTCGCGAAGTAGCGGAAGAAGGTGCGCTGCGAGACGTCGGCGGCCTCGGCGATGTCGTCGACGGTCGTCTCCTCGTAGCCGCGCTCGGTGAACAGCTCCAGGGCGGAACGCAGCAGCGTGTCCCGGGTGCGCCGCTTCTTGCGTTCGCGCAGGCCCGGTCGGGGAGCCGCCCGGGCGTCTTCCGCCGCCACCGGCGTGTCCGCCGTCTCCAAAAGGTGTCTCCTCGTCTCCCGCGCGTCCCCGTTTCCGCAGATCAGGCTACGTTCAGGCTATACGGGGATGTCGTGTCAGTTACTGACTGATGAATTGGTTTGTCAACTGTCAGTGGCTGTCACTAGCCTCGACGGTATGACTAGTCAGACCACCATCGACAAGACCGGGCCGGAGGGCGGACCGCCCACGCCGTCGGACGCGACGCCCGCCTCGGGGCTGCGCGGCCACCCGTGGGTCACCCTCGTCACCGTCGCGGTAGGCGTCATGATGGTGGCCCTGGACGGCACCATCGTGGCCATCGCCAACCCGGCCATCAAGGACGACCTGCACGCGACCCTCGCCGACGTGCAGTGGATCACCAACGCCTACTTCCTCGCCCTCGCGGTGTCCCTGATCACCGCGGGCAAGCTCGGCGACCGCTTCGGGCACCGGCAGACCTTCCTCATCGGCGTGACCGGCTTCGCCGCCGCCTCCGGGGCGATCGGCCTGTCGGACAGCATCGCGATGGTGGTGGCGTTCCGCGTCCTGCAGGGCCTGTTCGGGGCGCTGCTGATGCCCGCCGCGCTCGGCCTGCTGCGGGCCACCTTCCCGGCCGAGAAGCTCAACATGGCCATCGGCATCTGGGGCATGGTCATCGGTGCCTCGACGGCGGGTGGTCCGATCCTCGGCGGTGTCCTGGTCGAGCACGTCAACTGGCAGTCGGTCTTCTTCATCAACGTGCCGGTCGGCGCCCTCGCGCTGGTCCTCGGTCTGCTGATCCTGCGCGACCACCGGGTGGAGAACGCGCCGCGCTCCTTCGACATCCTCGGCATCGCGTTGCTCTCCGGCGCGATGTTCTGCCTGGTGTGGGCCCTCATCAAGGCGCCGGTCTGGGGCTGGGGCGGCGGCAGGACCTGGTTGTTCATCGCCGTCTCCGTCGTGGCCTTCGCCGCCTTCGCCTTCTGGGAGACGAAGGTGAGGGAGCCGCTGATCCCGCTGGCGATGTTCCGTTCGGTACCGCTGTCGGCGGGTGTCGTCCTGATGGTGCTGATGGCCATCGCCTTCATGGGCGGCCTCTTCTTCGTCACCTTCTACCTCCAGAACGTGCACGGCATGAGCCCGATCGACGCCGGCCTGCACCTGCTGCCGCTCACCGGCATGATGATCGTCGGCTCGCCGCTGGCCGGGGCGATGATCACCAAGGTCGGCCCGCGCATCCCGCTCGCGGGCGGCATGGCGTTCACCGCGGCCGCCATGTACGGCATGTCCACGCTGGAGACGGACACCGGCAGCCTGACGATGTCGATCTGGTTCGCCCTGCTCGGCCTCGGTCTCGCGCCCGTCATGGTCGGTGCGACCGAGGTCATCGTCGGCAACGCGCCGATGGAGCTGTCCGGCGTGGCCGGCGGCCTCCAGCAGGCGGCGATGCAGATCGGCGGCAGCCTCGGTACGGCGGTGCTGGGCGCCGTCATGGCCTCCAAGGTCGACAACGACCTGGCGGGCAACTGGGTGGACGCCGGGCTCCCCGAGCTGACGCCGGAACAGCTCGGCCGGGCATCCGAGGCGGTCCAGGTCGGCGTGGCCCCGGTGACCGAGGGCACCCCCGCCCCGATCGCCGCGAAGATCGCGGACGTCGCGCACGACACCTTCATCTCCGGCATGAGCCTGGCGTCGCTCGTCGCCGCGGGCGTCGCCGCCGTGGCGGTGCTGGTCGCGTTCCTCACCAAGCGCGGTGACAACGCCGAGGCCGGCGCGGGCGTGGGCCACATCTGACGGAGGGTCCGGTCCCGTCGCCCGGTTCGTCCATCAGGGTGACAGGACCGGCGAACCCTCCCCTCCGGAGGGCCTCGCAGGTCACAGTGGGTCAAGTCCTCCGCAGGGCATGGGGACGAGAGGCTGCGGCGCGCTGCTGGAGGGGGGCAGCGCGCAGGCAGCACGCCGCAAAGGGATGGTCCACCCGGCCGCGGGTACTCGCACATCAACCCGAGATGAACCCGAACTCGACGAGTGGTTCAGGGAGTTGACGATGGCGAGCTTCGGACACGGAACACGCAGGAACCCCCGGTCGCCCGGCCGGACGTGGTCAGGGACCGGGCCGGACCGCGCGACGCTCGGCATCATCGGAGTCGTCTGCGCCGTCGCGGGATTCTTCACGCTGGGGATCGTCCTCGGCCCCGCCGCGATGGTCTGCGGATGGCTCGCCATGGGGCGCGGCCGGGCGGGGTCCCGCCCGGTGCCGGCGGTGGTCGCCCTCGCCCTGGGCGCCATCGACACGCTCCTGGCGATCATCTGGCTCGCCGGATCGGCCGGCATGGGCAACGGCATGCTCTGACCGGCCGGCGGGCCCGGACCCGAGCGCGAACGAGGAGGGCCCCCGGCACCGCCGGGGGCCCTCCTCGTTCCGTGTCGGCCGGCTCGCCCGCCGCTACGCGTCACCGCCCGCGACCCCGGGGTCGGCCGCCGTCACGTCCAGCAGCCGGTACCGGTCGACCGCCTGCTTCAGTGCCGACCGGTCGATCCTGCCCTCCCGGGCCAGCTCGGTCAGCACGCCCACCACGATCGACTCGGCGTCGATGTGGAAGAAGCGCCGGGCCGCACCGCGCGTGTCCGCGAAGCCCCAGCCGTCGGCGCCCAGCGACTGGTACGGCCCCGGCACCCACCGCGCGATCTGGTCCGGCACCGACCGCATCCAGTCGGACACCGCCACGAACGGCCCCTCGGCGCCGGCCAGCTTCCGCGTCACGTACGGCACCCGCTGCTCCTCCTCGGGGTGGAGCAGGTTGTGCTCCTCGCACGCCACCGCCTCGCGACGCAGCTCGTTCCAGGAGGTCGCCGACCACACGTCGGCCCGTACGTTCCACTCGTCGGCGAGGATCCGCTGCGCCTGAAGGGCCCACGGCACCGCGACACCGGACGCCATGATCTGCGCCGGGATCGCGCCGCCCGTGCCCTCGCTGAAGCGGTGGATGCCCTTGAGGATGCCCTCGACGTCCACGTTCTCGGGCTCGGCCGGGTGCCGGATCGGCTCGTTGTAGACGGTGAGGTAGTAGAAGACGTCCTCCCCGTGCGGGTGCTGCTCGTCCGCGCCGTACATCCGGCGCAGGCCGTCCTCGACGATGTGCGCGATCTCGAAGCCGAAGGCCGGGTCGTACGCCACGCACGCCGGGTTCGTGGAGGCCAGCAGCTGCGAGTGGCCGTCCGCGTGCTGGAGGCCCTCACCGGTCAGCGTCGTGCGGCCCGCGGTGGCGCCCAGCACGAAACCGCGCGCCAGCTGGTCGCCCATCTGCCAGAACTGGTCGCCGGTGCGCTGGAAACCGAACATCGAGTAGAAGACGTAGACCGGGATGAGCGGCTCGCCGTGCGTGGCGTACGCCGAGCCCGCCGCGATCAGCGAGGCCGTGCAGCCGGCCTCCGAGATGCCGTCGTGCAGCATCTGGCCGTTCGGCGCCTCCTTGTAGGCGAGCAGCAGATCCCGGTCCACGGACTCGTACTGCTGGCCGAGCGGGTTGTAGATCTTCGCGCTCGGGAAGAAGGAGTCCATGCCGAACGTGCGGTACTCGTCCGGCGCGATCAGCACGAACCGCTTGCCGAGTTCCTTGTCCCGCATGAGGTCCTTGAGCAGCCGCACGAAGGCCATCGTCGTCGCGATGGACTGCTGGCCCGACCCCTTCTTCACGGTCGCGTACACCTGCTCGGGCGGCATCGGCAGGGGCTTGGAACGCACCACACGGGTCGGCACGTAGCCGCCGCAGCCCTTGCGGCGGTCGTGCATGTACTGGATCTCCTCCGTGTCCCGGCCCGGGTGGTAGTACGGCGGCGGGCCGGACTCCAGCTCCTTGTCGGAGATCGGCAGGTGCAGCCGGTCGCGGAAGCGCTTGAGGTCGTCGACCGTCAGCTTCTTCATCTGGTGCGTGGCGTTGCGGCCCTCGAAGTTCGGCCCCAGCGTCCAGCCCTTGATCGTCTTGGCCAGGATGACCGTCGGCTGGCCCTTGTGCTCGACGGCCGCCTTGTAGGCCGCGTAGATCTTCCTGTGGTCGTGCCCGCCGCGGCCCAGGTGCAGGATCTGGTCGTCGGTCATGTTCTCGACCATCGCGCGCAGCCGGTGGTCGTCGCCGAAGAAGTGCTCGCGGATGTAGGCGCCGGACTCGGTGGCGTAGGTCTGGAACTGGCCGTCCGGCGTGGTGTTCATCTTGTTGACCAGCACGCCGTCGCGGTCCTGGGCGAGCAGCGGGTCCCAGGTGCGGTCCCACACCAGCTTGATCACGTTCCAGCCGGCGCCCCGGAAGATCGACTCCAGCTCCTGGATGATCTTGCCGTTGCCGCGCACCGGGCCGTCCAGGCGCTGCAGGTTGCAGTTGACCACGAAGGTCAGGTTGTCCAGGCCCTCGCGGGCGGCGATGGACAACTGGCCCAGCGACTCCGGCTCGTCCATCTCGCCGTCGCCGAGGAACGCCCACACGTGCGACTTCGAGGTGTCGGCGATGCCGCGCGCGTGCATGTAGCGGTTCATCCGCGCCTGGTAGATGGCGCCGATCGGGCCGAGGCCCATCGACACGGTCGGGAACTCCCAGAAGTCCGGCATCGAGCGCGGGTGCGGGTACGACGACAGCATGTACGGCGCCTTGGACTTCTCCTGGCGGAAGCCGTCCAGGTGCTGCTCGGTCAGCCGGTCCAGCAGGTACGCGCGGGCGTAGATGCCCGGCGAGGCGTGCCCCTGGAAGAAGACCTGGTCGCCGCCGTCGCCCTCGTCCTTGCCGCGGAAGAAGTGGTTGAAGCCCACGTCGTACAGCGAGGCGGAGGAGGCGAAGGTGGCGATGTGGCCGCCGACGCCGATGCCGGGCCGCTGCGCGCGCGAGACCATCACGGCGGCGTTCCAGCGGGTGGCGTTGAGGATCTTGCGCTCGATCTCCTCGTTGCCGGGGAAGAACGGCTCGCTCTTGGTCGGGATGGTGTTGACGTAGTCCGTGCTGCGCATCTCGGGCACGGCCACGCGCTTCTCGCGGGCCCGCTCGATCAGCCGCAGCATCAGGTAGCGGGCCCGCTCCCGGCCCCGCTCGTCGACGGCGGCGTCCAGGGAGTCGAGCCACTCCTGGGTTTCCTCGGGGTCGAAGTCAGGAACCTGACTCGGCAGGCCGCCAATGATGATCGGATTGCGATCGGATGCGGAAGCCACGCTGTTCCTTCGCTGTCGGAGGGCCACTTTTGCCGGGGTGTCTGCGCCGGTCCCCCATCGTGTACCTCGCGGGGGCGAACGTCATCTGTACCGTGGGGTAACCGGTTCTCCCGTGAGAGCCGGCGGCACGTTCATTCGAGTCTCGTACCCATACATGGTTCCCAAATACGCAAACGGGGCACAAAGGTGTGGTGTACGTCACCTTCGGCTCGGACGGCACGGCTGGAGTTGCGGCGACACGGCCGGGATCGTCACCGTTTCGGCGGTCCCAGTCGCCGGGTACTTGCGCGATCCGTCCCGCCCGTGTGGACTACGGCCAAGCTTCGCGCACGCGCGTGGCTGAAGACATCACCCAAGACATGATCAGGAGGCAACCCGTGAGCGCGACCGCGGACCACGCGGAGGAGCGGACGAACCCTGCCGCCAGGCTGGGGTTCCAGCCCGGGCAGGTGGTCCAGGAGATCGGCTACGACGACGACGTCGACCAGGAGCTCCGCGAGGCCATCGAGGGCGCCGTCGAGGGCGAACTGGTGGACGAGGACTACGAGGACGTGGCCGACGCCGTCGTGCTGTGGTTCCGTGACGACGACGGCGACCTGACGGATGCGCTGGTGGATGCCACCACGTACATCGAGGAGGGCGGGGCGATCCTGCTCCTCACGCCGAAGACCGGCCGTGCCGGGTACGTCGAGGCCAGCGACATCTCGGAGGCCGCCACGACGGCCGGACTGACGGCGTCCAAGAGCGTCAGCGTCGGCAAGGACTGGAGCGGCAGCCGGCTGGCCACCCCCAAGGCGGCCAAGTCGAAGCGGTAGCCGGTCCGGCTCCGCACCACCCGACCCGCGGACGGGCCGACCGCCGTCGGCCCGTCCGCGGGTCCGTGATGACCCCTGCGTAGGGTGGTTTCCAGCGAGAACCACCCCTCGAAGGGACGAACAGGACCATGGCGATCCAGGTCGGCGACAAGGCCCCCGACTTCGAACTCAAGGACAACCACGGCGCGACCGTGAAGCTGTCCGATTTCCACGGCCGGAAGAACGTCGTGCTGCTCTTCTACCCGTTCGCCTTCACCGGCGTGTGCACGGGCGAGCTGTGCGAGGTGCGGGACAACCTGCCGCAGTTCTCCGACCGCGGCACCCAGGTGCTCGCCGTCTCCAACGACTCCATCCACACGCTGCGCGTCTTCGCCGAGCAGGAGGGTCTGGAGTACCCGCTGCTGTCCGACTTCTGGCCGCACGGCAACGTCTCGCGCGCCTACGGCGTCTTCGACGAGGACAAGGGCTGCGCCGTCCGCGGCACCTTCATCATCGACCGGGAGGGCGTCGTCCGCTGGACCGTCGTCAACGGCCTGCCGGACGCCCGCGACCTGGGCGAGTACGTGAAGGCGCTCGACGCCCTCTGACCGACACCGCGCGCTCCGTCGGCCTGCGGCGGGCGGGAACCCGTCACTAGGATCGATTCGTTGATCCGACAGCCACAACACGTCATCCAACGCACTACGGGGCCTCCCGGCCCCTGGACACCAAGGGAGGACTCGTGGGAGTCAGCCTCAGCAAGGGCGGCAACGTATCGCTGACCAAGGAGGCCCCGGGACTGACCGCGGTCATCGTCGGTCTGGGCTGGGACGTCCGCACCACGACCGGCACCGACTTCGACCTCGACGCCAGCGCGCTGCTGCTCAACAGCTCCGGCAAGGTCGCCAGTGACGCGCACTTCGTGTTCTTCAACAACCTCAAGAGCCCGGACGGCTCCGTCGAGCACACCGGCGACAACCTCACCGGTGAGGGCGAGGGGGACGACGAGCAGATCAAGATCGACCTCGCCGGCGTGCCCGCCGACGTCGAGAAGATCGTCTTCCCGGTCTCGATCTACGACGCCGAGAACCGCCAGCAGTCCTTCGGCCAGGTCCGCAACGCCTTCATCCGCGTCGTCAACCAGGCCGGCGGCGCCGAGATCGCCCGGTACGACCTGAGCGAGGACGCCTCCACGGAGACCGCCATGGTCTTCGGCGAGCTGTACCGGCACGGAGCGGAGTGGAAGTTCCGGGCCATCGGCCAGGGCTACGCCTCCGGCCTGCGCGGCATCGCCCAGGACTTCGGCGTGAACGTCTGAGTCACCGCTCCGTCCGAGGCGACGGCCTCGATCGTCCGGCGCCGCACGGTTTACGTGCGGCGCCGGACGCGCAGGAAACCCAAGAACCATCACCCGGGGAGGGACCATCACATGGGCGTCACTCTTGCCAAGGGGGGCAACGTCTCCCTGTCCAAGGCCGCACCGAACCTCACGCAGGTGCTGGTCGGCCTCGGCTGGGACGCGCGTTCCACCACCGGAGCACCCTTCGACCTCGACGCGAGCGCACTGGTGTGCAGCGGGGGCCGGGTGCTCGGGGACGAGTGGTTCGTCTTCTACAACCAGCTCAAGAGCCCGGACGGCTCCATCGAGCACACCGGCGACAATCTGACCGGCGAGGGCGAGGGCGACGACGAGTCGCTGCTCGTCGACCTCTCCAAGGTGCCCGCCCACTGCGACAAGATCGTCTTCCCGGTCTCGATCCACATGGCGGACGAGCGCGGCCAGACCTTCGGTCAGGTCAGCAACGCCTTCATCCGGGTGGTCAACCAGGCCGACGGCCAGGAACTCGCCCGCTACGACCTGAGCGAGGACGCCTCCACGGAGACCGCGATGATCTTCGGCGAGCTCTACCGCTACCAGGGCGAGTGGAAGTTCCGTGCGGTGGGACAGGGGTACGCGTCGGGGCTCCGAGGCATCGCTCTAGACTTCGGAGTCAACGTTTCGTAAAGCCGAGTACGGCGCGGGGGAGCCCCGTACACACACGATTGGGTAGCCAGTGCTTCTGAAAACCTTCGGCTGGTCGTTCGCGGTCACCGCGCTCGGCTTGGTCGCGGCGGTCTTCTACGGGGGGTGGACCGCTTTCGGACTCGTGGCGATCCTCTCCATCATGGAGATCTCGCTGTCGTTCGACAACGCGGTGGTCAACGCCGGGATCCTGAAGAAGATGAACGCCTTCTGGCAGAAGATCTTTCTCACCGTCGGCGTCCTGATCGCCGTCTTCGGCATGCGCCTGGTCTTCCCGGTCGTCATCGTGGCCATCAGCGCCAAACTCGGACCGATCGAGGCCGTCGACCTCGCCCTCACCGACAAGGACCGCTACCAGGAGCTGGTCACCGACGCCCACCCGTCGATCGCCGCCTTCGGTGGCATGTTCCTGCTGATGATCTTCCTCGACTTCATCTTCGAGGACCGGGACATCAAGTGGCTGGCCTGGCTGGAGCGTCCGCTGGCCAAGCTCGGCAAGGTCGACATGCTGTCGGTCTGCATCGCCCTGATCGTGCTGCTCGTCACCTCGATGACCTTCGCCACCCAGGCCCACCTGCACGCCGGCCACGCCGACAAGGCGGAGACGGTCCTCATCTCCGGCATCGCGGGTCTGATCACCTACCTGATCGTCGGCGGTCTCTCCGGCTACTTCGAGGACAAGCTCGAGGAGGAGGAGGAACGCGAGCACGAGGCCGAGGAGGAGGCCGCGCGCACCGGCAAGCCCCGCTCGGCCGTCGCGCTGGCAGGCAAGGCCGCGTTCTTCATGTTCCTCTACCTGGAGGTGCTGGACGCGTCGTTCTCCTTCGACGGCGTCATCGGCGCCTTCGCCATCACCAACGACATCGTCCTGATGGCCCTCGGCCTGGGCATCGGCGCCATGTACGTGCGGTCCCTGACCGTCTACCTGGTGCGTGAGGGCACCCTCGACGACTACGTCTACCTGGAGCACGGCGCCCACTACGCCATCGGCGCCCTCGCCGTCATCCTGCTGGTCACCATCCAGTACGAGATCAGCGAGATCGTCACCGGCCTCATCGGCGTGGTCCTGATCGGCTGGTCCTTCTTCTCCTCCGTGCGCCGCAACAGGGCGCTCGCGGCGGCCGGGGGATCGGGCGAGGGAGACAAGACGGAGGTCTCCTCGGGGGTGTGACACCCTGACGGTCCCGGACCGGTGCGCCCCCGGTGCGCCCACGCCACCGGTGTGAACCCGGCCCGGACGAGGAACGCTCTGTGCGGGGCGGCCGACGAGGACGACTCCTCGGGGCCGCCCCGTCGGCGGTGAAGGGAACGTGGGGGCGGGAATGGGCTTCTTGGACGGGCTGTGGCGCGGCCGCGAGAGCGAGTTCGACTCGGGCAGCGCGGCCACCAACTCCATCGAGCTGACCAAACGGCACGGCCAGGTCTCCCTGACGAAACAGGGCGCGGCCACCGGGCACCTGCGCATCAACCTCACCTGGCGGATGCGCACCTCGGACATCATGGGCAACCAGCGCGAGAGCCTGCTGCGCCACCCCTTCAAGGCGCTCAAGCCCCCCGAGGTCGTCGGCCACAGCCAGAGCATGGTCAACGTCGACCTCGACCTCGGCTGCCTCTACGAGCTCCAGGACGGCACCAGGGGCGTCGTCCAGCCGCTCGGCGGCTACCTGGGCGACGTCAACGCCCCGCCGTACGTCAAGCTCAGCGGCGACGACCGGTTCGGCTCGGCCTCCGGTGAGACGATCTACGTCAACCTCGACCACAAGGACGCCATCAAGCGTCTGCTGCTCTTCGCCTACATCTACGACCAGACGCCGGCCTTCGACCGTACGCACGCCATCGTCACGCTGTACCCGAGCAACGGGCCGCGCATCGAGATAGGCCTCGACGAGCGGCACCCGCAGGCCCGCTCGTGCGCCGTGGTGATGATCGAGAACGTCAAGGGCGAGATCCTGGTCCGCCGCGAGGTGAAGTTCGTCTACGGCTTCCAGGGAGAGCTGGACCGGCTCTACGGATGGGGGCTGCAGTGGGGACGGGGCTACAAGACCAAGGTCGAGCGATGAGCCCCGCGCCGGCCGGTCCCGGCGCTCCCGCGGCCCGCGCGCCCTACCGGCCGACGAACTGCGGCCCCTGCGGCGGCAGCCGGAAGTCCGGGTCGGGCGCCGCGGTGGCCGCCGGCGGATAGCCGTAGCCGGGCCGGCCGGCGGCCCCGGAGGTGGCGGGCGGCGTCTGCGGGTAGCCGTAGGTCGCGGCGGCCGGCTGCGGGTAGCCGTAGCCGGGCTGCGCGGCCGGGGGCTGCTGCGGGTAGCCGTAGCCGGGCCGGCCCGGCACTCCCGGGGGCTGCTCCGGCGGCAGCGGGTGCGAGACCTCGGGCGCGGCCGGGACGGGCAGCGGCTGCACGGTCGTCGGCTGTTCCGGGTCGACCACGGGGCGGGCGGGCGTCTGCGCGGCCGGCTCCGGCGCGGGCGCGGCCTCCGGTTCCCCGGCCGCCTCGGACTCGTCCACCGAGATGCCGAAGTCGGTCGCCAGGCCCTTCAGCCCGTTCGAGTAGCCCTCGCCGAGTGCCCGGAACTTCCAGCCCTCCCCGCGCCGGTACAGCTCGCCGCAGATCAGCGCGGTCTCCTGGCCCGTCTCCGGCTTCACGTCGAAGCAGGCCAGCGGATCCCCGTCCGGGTCCGCCGCGTCGTACAGCAGGATGCGCAGGTCCCGTACGCGGTCGAAGGCCACCCCGTCCGCCGAGGCGACCAGCAGGACCCGGCCCACCGAGGGCTCGACGCCGGAGAGGTCCGTCTGGATCGTGTCGGTCAGACCTTCGGCGACCCGCTTCTTGCCGAGCCGCCAGACCTGCCCGGACGGATGCCGGGGCTGGTTGTAGAAGACGAAGTCCTCGTCGGAACGCACACGCCCCTCGGGGCCCAGGAGCAACGCGGAGGCATCGACGTCGGGGACCCCCTGCCCGGGTGACCAGCGCAGCACGGCGCGTACCGTGGTGGCTTGCAGCGGGATGTTCGACCCCTTCAGCATCGCGTGCGTCATGCCGTCATCCTGCCCTCTCGGTCCTGCTCACGACAACGCGGGGGCGGGATACCCGGTGGCTGTCCGGACCGTGCCCGCACGGCCCCGGCCGCCCGCCGCCGACCCGGCGGGGTCACCCGGAATTCATGCCCGGTGGGAACCACCGACATGAATACGTACGTACTATTACCGGCCACCTTGGACCGCCGACCGATCGCCCAGACACCGCGGGGGAGTATTCATGCGTCATTTCGGGCACATCGCCCCTGAGGTGCGCGGGCGCCTCTTCCACCGAGAGCCCTGCGCGTTCACCGCGGACTCCCCGGCCAGGCTGCTGTCCGCGGCCCTGGGAGCCACGCTCTACAGCCCCGCCACCCGGCCGAAGCTCGCCGACGACGTCCTCAAGCAGGGGGCGCGCGGGGTGGTGTCGATGGTGCTGTGCCTGGAGGACTCGATCGACGACGCCGACGTGGCGGCCGGCGAGGAGAACCTCGTACGGCACTTCACGGACCTGGCGAACCGCCCCGGCGCGGACGTGCCGCTGCTGTTCGTCCGGGTGCGCACCCCCGGACAGATGACCGACCTCGTGCGGCGCTTCGGCCCGGCGGTGCGGCTGCTGTCCGGATTCGTGCTGCCCAAGTTCACCGAGGAACGCGGCACGGCCTTCCTGGAGGCGCTCACCGCGGCCGAGGCGGCGAGCGGCCGGCGCCTGTTCGCCATGCCGGTGCTGGAGTCGCCGGACCTGCTGTACCGCGAGTCGCGCGTGCAGACGCTGGAGGGCATCTTCCGCGCGGTCGACAAGTACCGCGACCGGGTGCTCGCCCTGCGCCTGGGCGTGACCGACTTCTGCTCCTCCTACGGGCTGCGCCGGGCCCCCGACATGACGGCCTACGACGTCCAGGTGGTCGCCTCCGTGATCGCCGACGTGGTGAACATGCTCGGCCGGGCCGACGGCACCGGGTTCACCGTGACCGGGCCGGTGTGGGAGTACTTCCGGGTCCAGGAAAGGATGTTCAAACCGCAACTGCGGCAGAGCCCGTTCCTGGAGGGGCAGGCCGTGGAGCTGCGCCAGAAGCTGATCGAGCACTCCATGGACGGCCTGCTGCGGGAGATCGCGCTGGACCACGCCAACGGCCTGCTCGGCAAGACCTGCATCCACCCCTCGCACGTGCTGCCGGTGCACGCCCTGTCCGTCGTCAGCCACGAGGAGTTCAGCGACGCCCAGGACATCCTGAGCCCCGAGCGCGGCGGCGGGGGCGTGCTGCGGTCCGCGTACACGAACAAGATGAACGAGGTGAAGCCGCACCGCGCCTGGGCGGAGCGGACCCTGCTGCGCGCCGAGGTCTTCGGCGTGGCCAACGAGGACGTCGGCTTCGTGGAACTCCTCGCCGCCGGCCTGTCCGACTGAACCCGCCCGACCGAACCCGTCCGACCGAACCCGTCCGACCGAACCCAAGGAACCGATGAACGACGCAGTGGACCACGGGAGGCACGAGCAGATGAGCGAGGGGCCGCGGGCCGAGGGGCACGCCGGTGTCTGGTCCGGCAGCTGGGTCGCGGAGCGGCTCGGCGTCGAACTCGCGGGCGACGACGCCCTCACCGGCATGCTGGGGCTCGCCCTGCGCCGCAACCCCAAGCGCGCCCACCTGCTCGTGTCCCACGTGCTCGGCAAGCACGTCCCGCAGTCCCCCTCCGTCGTGTACGGCCACGGTCTCGTCCTCGGCCGCCGCGTCCGCGACCTGCTGGGCGCCGAGGAGACCGGCCGGGCCGTCGTCCTCGGCTACGCGGAGACCGCCACCGGAC
The DNA here is from genome assembly GCF_055564355.1 of Streptomyces sp. NPDC029152. Taxonomy (NCBI): domain Bacteria; kingdom Bacillati; phylum Actinomycetota; class Actinomycetes; order Kitasatosporales; family Streptomycetaceae; genus Streptomyces; species Streptomyces sp. NPDC029152. The sequence goes on from NZ_JBVHWR010000001.1 coordinate 706,935, forward strand.
TCGGCCACTCGGTCGCCGACGGCCTGGGCGACGCCCCGTACCTGCACTCCACCCGCCGCCCCGTCACCGGGGTCGCCCGCGCGGGCGGCTTCGAGGAGTCCCACTCGCACGCCACCTCCCACCTGCTGCTGCCCGAGGACCCGGCGCTGCTGGCCGGCGACGGGCCCCTGGTCCTGGTCGACGACGAGTTCTCCACGGGGAACACGGTGCTGAACACCGTGCGCGACCTGCACGAGCGGTATCCGCGGGAGCGGTACGTGGTGGTCGCCCTGGTGGACATGCGGTCCGCGGCGGACGTGGGGCGGCTCGAGGAGTTCGCGCGGGAGATCGGCGCGCGGGTGGACCTCGTGGCGGCGGCTTCGGGGACGGTGCGGTTGCCGGAAGGGGTGCTGGAGAAGGGGCAGGCGCTGGTGGCGCGCTACGAGGCGGAAGGCGCCGGGGCCGGTGGTCCGTCGTCCGCGGCGCCGTCGTGGCCGGCCGCGCAGGCCCCCGCGCCCCCGAAGGGCGCCGCCGGCCCCGTGAGCCGTGAAGCCACCGCGCGACCGGCCCCCGGCCACGCGCACGACCACCGCACCCGTGCCACCCCCGTGGACCTGCGCTGGCCCCCCGGCCTCCCCGACGGCGGCCGGCACGGCTTCACCCCCGCCCACCGCGCCCGCCTCGAATCCGCCCTGCCCGCCATGGCCGCCCGGATCGCCCGGGCGCTGCCCGCCGGCGCGCGCCGCGTGCTCGTCCTCGGCTCCGAGGAGCTGATGTACGCCCCGCTGCGCCTGGCCTGCGAGCTGGAGCGGACCGTCGGGGCCGAGGTGCGCTACTCCACCACCACCCGCTCGCCCGTCCTCGCGGTCGACGACCCCGGGTACGCGATACGCACCCGCCTGGTCTTCCCCGCGCACGACGACCCCGCCGACGGCCCCGGCGAGCGCTACGCCTACAACGTCGCGGGCGGCGGCTTCGACGCCGTCGTCGCCGTCGTCGACTCGGCCGCCGACACCCCCGCGCTGCACGCGCCGGACGGGCTGACGGCCCGGCTGGCCGCGCACGTCCCGCACGTCCTGCTCGCGGTCGTCCCGTCGTACGCGCCCGGCTCCCCCGGGCCCCCGCACGCCCCCGAAAGGCCCCCGATGCTGCCCGAGCCCCTGCGCGGCCCCGCCTTCTCCTCGTACGCCCCCGACGAGGTCGGCTGGCTGCTCCAGGACCTCTCCGAGGTGACGCTGGAGGCGCCGACCGAGGAGCGCGAGGAGGCGATCCAGCGGGGCGGCGCCCACTACGCCGAGTCGCTGCCCGTCGAGTACCAGCCCAGCGAGCAGTACCAGGAACTGTTCCACGCGGCGCTGGAGGCGTCCGCCGCCCGCCTCGCGCGAGCCGTCGGCGCCGTCACCGAGATCGTGCTCACCGAGCGGTCGCCGCGCCCCGTCCTGGTCTCCCTCGCCCGCGCGGGCACCCCCGTCGGCATCCTGATGCGCCGCTGGGCGCAGTACCGGCACGGCCTCGACCTGCCGCACTACGCCGTCTCGATCGTCCGGGGCCGCGGCATCGACGCCAACGCGCTGCGCCGGCTGGCCGCCGACCACGACCCGGCCGAGGTCGTCTTCGTCGACGGCTGGACCGGCAAGGGCGCCATCGCCCGCGAACTCGCCGCCGCGCTGCGCGACTTCGAGGCCTCCGACGGCATCACCGGCTTCGACCCGGAGATCGCCGTCCTCGCCGACCCGGGCTCCTGCGTACGCACCTACGGCACCCGCGACGACTTCCTCATCCCGTCCGCCTGCCTCAACTCCACCGTCTCCGGGCTGATATCCCGCACCGTGCTCCGCGCCGACCTGGTCGGCCCGCACGACTACCACGGCGCGAAGTTCTACCGCGAACTCGCCGGCGCCGACCTCTCGGCGGCCTTCCTCGACGCCGTCTCCGCCCGCTTCCCGGAGGTCGCGGGCACCGTCGACGCCCAGGCCAAGGAACTCCTCGCCGCGGACCGCACCCCCACCTGGGAGGGCTGGGCCGCCGTCGAGCGCATCAGCGAGGAGTACGGCATCCACGACGTCAACCTCGTCAAGCCCGGCGTCGGCGAGACCACCCGCGTGATGCTGCGCCGGGTGCCCTGGAAGGTGCTCGCCCGGGCCGGCGCGGGCGCCGACCTGGACCACGTGCGGCTGCTGGCCGAGCAGCGGGGCGTCCCCGTGGAGGAGGTCGACGGCCTGCCCTACACCTGCGTCGGGCTGATCCACCCGAAGTACACGCGCGGCGCGACCGGCGCCGACGGCAGGGCGGTGACCCGCTGATGCCGGTGCTCGTCGCGAGCGACCTCGACCGCACGCTCATCTACTCCGCGGCCGCCCTGGGACTGACGATGCCCGACGCGAGGGCGCCCCGGCTGCTGTGCGTGGAGGTCTACGGGAGCAGGCCCCTGTCCTACATGACGGAGACGGCCGCCGGACTGCTGGCCGACCTCGGCGGCACGGCCGTCTTCGTGCCGACCACCACCCGCACCCGCGAGCAGTACCGGCGCATCAGGCTCCCCGGCCCCCCGCCGGAGTACGCGATCTGCGCCAACGGCGGCCACCTGCTGGTCGACGGCGTCACCGACCCCGACTGGCACGCACGGGTGACCGCGCGGCTGGCCGACGAGTGCGCCCCGCTGGACGAGGTCCGCGACCACCTGACGCGCGCCGCCGACCCGGTGTGGGTGCGCAGGCAGCGGGTCGCCGAGGACCTGTTCGCCTACCTCGTCGTCGAGCGCGAGCTGCTGCCCGAGGACTGGGTGAAGGAACTCGCCGTCTGGGCCGAGGACCGCGGCTGGACCGTGTCCCTCCAGGGCCGCAAGATCTACGCCGTGCCCAGACCGCTGACCAAGGGCGCCGCCGTGCGCGAGGTCGCCCGCCGCACCGGCGCCGACCTCACCCTGGCCGCCGGCGACTCCCTCCTCGACACCGACCTGCTGCTGGCCGCGGACCGGGGCTGGCGTCCCGGCCACGGCGAGCTGGCCGACTCCGGCTGGGCGGCGCCGGCGGTCGACGCCCTGCCCGAGCGCGGGGTGCTGGCGGGGGAGCGGATCCTGCGGGAGTTCCTCACGGCGGCGCGCGGCCGTTAGCGGACGCGCCCGGCGCCGCTCACCGCCGGTCGGCCTTGCGGCGGCTGCCGCGGCCCCGGCGCAGCAGCCGCAGGAGCACGAAGACCACCACGGCCAGCGCGGCGGCGCCGAGCACGACCTTGGAGTACGCGGAGACGACGGTGCTGACCCGGTGCCAGTTGTCGCCGAGGAAGTAGCCCGCCAGGACGAAGGCGGTGTTCCAGACGGCGCTGCCCGCGGCGGTCAGCGCCGTGAACACCGGCAGGGGCATGCGCTCCACGCCCGCCGGGACGGAGACCAGGCTGCGGAAGACGGGGAGCATCCGGCCGAAGAACACGGCCTTGGTGCCGTGCCGGCGGAACCACTCCTCCGTGCGCTCGACGTCCGAGACCTTCACCAGCGGCAGCCGGGCCGCCACGGCGATCGTCCGCTCCCGGCCGAGGAGCGCCCCGATGCCGTACAGCGCGAGGGCGCCCACGACCGAACCGGCGATGGTCCACACGAGCGCGGCGACCAGGCTCATGTCGCCGGTGCCGGCCGCGAAGCCCGCCAGCGGCAGGACGACCTCGCTCGGGATCGGCGGGAAGAGGTTCTCCAGGGCGACGGCCAGCCCGGCCCCGGGCGCGCCGAGGGTGTCCATCAGGTCGCTGATCCACCGGGGCGCGCCGCCCGTCGCCTCCGCCGCGATGACTGCCATGTCCCCACGCTAGGCGGGCGAACCTGAAGGGATCCTGAGCCGCCGGGGCCCTGGGGCCCGGCGGCACCGGTCAGCCGCAGCAGCCCCCGCCGCAGCAACCGCCTCCGCCGCCCGCGCGGGGCGCCGGGGCCGGTGCGGAGGCCGAGCCGCCGACGGCGACCGTCGACAGCAGCTTCACCGTGTCGTCGTGGCCCGCCGGGCAGGGCGCGGGGGCGGAGGACTCGGCCATGGGACGGCTCAGTTCGAAGGTGTCGCCGCAGCTGCGGCAGCGGTACTCGTAGCGAGGCATGCGCACAGGTTAACCGGCGCTCCCGGGCGGCCGGCCCCGGTGGCGGAAGCCGGTCTCAGTGACCGCTTCCCCGTTCCTCGCGGATGCGCGCCACCACGTCGGCGGCCGTCCGGCGGACCGCGTCCGTCTCCGTCAGGAAGTGCCAGTAGTCGGGGTGCCGGCCCTCCAGCGTGAGGATCGCCCGCTCCAGCCGGGCCACGGCGTCGTCCAGGGGCCGCGCGTGCCGGGGGTCGGGGGTGTTGCGGCCCGCCATGGCGAGCCGCTGGGCGTCGCGGATCGCGAACCGGGTGCGCTCGATCTCCTGCTGCGGGTCCTTCTGCACGGCGTTGAGCCGCCGCAGCCGGTCGCCGGCGGCGGAGACGGCCTCGTCGGTGCTGTTCAGCAGGGCCCGGACCGTCGACAGCAGGGCGGTGGCGTCGGGCCAGCGCTGCCCGTCGCGGGCACGCTGCGCCTCGGCCAGCTTGTCCTCGGCCTGCCGGACCGTTTCGGCGGCGTGGTCGGGCACGTGCTGGAGGTCCTGCCAGCAGGCGGCCGTGAACCGCCGCCGCAGCTCGCTCAGCACCGGCTCGACCTGCTCGGCACGGGTGGTCAGGGCCTGGGCGCGGGTGCGCAGGGACACCAGCCGGTGGTCGGTCTCGGCGGCCCGCTCGGGCAGCCGCTCGGCCTCGGCGCGGACGGCCTCGGCCTCCCGGGTGACCCGCTCGGCCCGTTCCAGGGTCTGCGGCACGCCGTGCTGTCCGGCGCCCTGGTTCAGCCGGGTCAGCTCCGGTCCCAGGGCGGCGAGACGGGCGGCGAGGTCGTCCGCCTCCAGCCCGGCGCCCCGTGCGGCGTCCAGGGCGTCGGAGGCGGCGAGCAGGGTCTGCCGGGCCCGCTCGACGGCGGGGGCGAGCCGGGCCAGCTGGGTCTCGGCCTTGCCGAGCAGCGGACCGAGCCCTTCGGCGAAGCGGTCCAGTTCCTGCTTGACCCGGCCCAGCTCGTCCTTGGCGGCGGTCAGTTCGGTGCGGGCGCGGGAGGCGGCCGACGCCTCCAGGTCGTCCCGGTCCAGGTCGTGGGCGTCGACGGCGCTGATGTACCGGCCGCTGGCCTCGTCGATGCGCCGGCCCAGCGCCGCGAAGTGGTCGGCGGCACGCCGGGCGGCGGGGGAGGAGTCGACGGCCGCGATCGTCTCGATCGAGATCCGCAGGTCCCGCTGGGCGGTGTCCAGCTCGTAGAAGGCCGCCGCGGCGGCGTCCTTCGCGGCCTGCGCCTCGGCCCGCTGGTTCTCGGCCCGTCCGCCGAACCAGCGCCGGGTGCCGCCGCCGGCGAACGCGGCGGGCAGGGCGAGCGCGGCCAGCAGCGGCAGGCCCAGCAGGGCGAGCGTGTCACGGAGCGCGCCGGGCGGGCGCCTCCCGGGGGGCCGGCGCGGCAGGCGCGGCGCGCGCGGCACCATCGGCGAGTGCGGCTGCGATGGTGTCGCCGTCACATCACTCTCCCGTGTCGTCCGTCCTGCCCGGGTTCATTCTCCCACCCGTGAGAGACGAACACACGGGCCGGTCAGTTCGCGGTCCGGACCGTGACTTTGCCGTCCCGGGTACGGGTGTTCACCACGTGGGAGCTCGTGTCGTCCCGGGGGACGGACACGTGGACGGACCCGTCGTCGCTGTCGGCGGACACCTTGTACGCGGCCCGGGGCAGGTCGACCGTGACGGAGCCGTCGTCGCTGCGGGCCTCCACCAGGTCCGGGACGGCCCCGAGCTCGAGGCGGACCGAACCGTCCTCGGTGGCGGCGTCCACCCGGCGCGAGGAGACCTCCGCGCGCAGCGACCCGTCGTCGCTGCGCAGCGCCAGCGGCCCGGTGGTGTCGCTGACGCGCACGGACCCGTCCGCCGTGCGGATGTCCAGCGCGTCCCGGAAACCCCGTGCCCGGACGCTGCCGTCGTCGGTCCTCACCGTGACGGCGATGCCGCGGGGCACCTCCACGCGGTGCTTGGTGGCGCAGTCGGCGATCACGCCGGAGCAGTGGGTCCGCAGCTTCAGCCGGTCGCCGTCCATGCTCCAGGTCACCTCGGGGTCGGAACCGAGGGCGACCGAGCCCTCGAACCACCGGGTCACGTCGATCTTCCCGGACGCGTTGCCGTCGGCGGCGACGATCTCCAGCGCGGAGTCGTCGGCGTCGACGGTGAGGGTGGTGCCCTGGAGGGCGAAGGACCGGTGGTCGGGGTCCTTGTCCTCCTCGGCGGAGGAGCAGGCGCCGAGCCCCGCGACGAGGACGGCGACGGCGCCGGCGGCGGCGAGCGCGCGGACCGGAAGGATGCGGCGGGACATGTCGGTTTCCCCCAGGGTCGGACGACGAGGTGCCGCCGGCCGGACCCGTGGAGCGGGCCCCGGTGCGGCGAGGTCCTCCGACCGTACGGAGGGGCGGCTTTCGGCGGGATCCGGGCCGCTCCCGGATCCGGGGTGGGGGTAACCCCCGGCCGTGGATGCGGCCCGTGACGCGTTTGCCGGACCGGGTCCCGGGCCATGTAGGCTGTCGACTCGTCCCGGGTGCGTAGCTCAGGGGTAGAGCGCCTGCCTTACAAGCAGGATGTCGGCGGTTCGAAACCGTCCGCGCCCACCAGGACCGGCGTCGGCGCCGGCCGAGAGGCCCCCGGAGATCTCCGGGGGCCTCTCGCGTGCGTCTGTCGCTACTCCCTGTCGTCCCGCTCCGGCCGGGTGCCGTGCGCGTGCTTCAGCCGGGTGCGCGCGTCCACGCGGTCGGGGCCGGTGATCTCGGTCCAGTAGCGGTGGGTGCTGACGAAGACGGCGAGTTCGCGCTCGCGCTGCCGGAGCTTGTCCACCTCGGCCTGCTCGTCCTGCGACCAGCCGGGCGAGGCGGGGCGCTCGACCTTGCGCCAGCCGTTGTCGTCGCTGAAGCCGTCCAGCGGCTCGACGGACCAGGGGAGCCTCTTCAGCAGGGCCGACAACTCGGCCCGGACCTGACGCAGTTCCTCCTGACCGGCGAGGAGGTCACTGGGGAAGTCATAGGTCGTAGCCACGCCCCAATGATACGACTGTTCGATTTTCGGGTGCGCGTTCCCTTCGGTGGTTCACGCGAACGGGTGGCCCGGCCGCGGGTGCCGTACGTGCCGGGCCCGGGGGGAGACTGGAGTCATGTGCCGCAGCATCAGGACGCTTCGCCCGCCCGCGTCGGCCGAGGAGGCCACCGGGGACGAGATCAGGGCCGCCGCCCTCCAGTACGTGCGCAAGGTGTCCGGGTTCCGGGCGCCGGCCGCGCACAACCGGGAGGTCTTCGACCGGGCCGTGGAGGCCGTCGCCGCGGCCACGGCCGAGCTGCTGGACGGCCTGGAGGTACGGGGAGGGGCCGGCGCGCGCCGGGGCGGGGCGACGCCGCCGTGACCGGGCCTCCCGGGGCCGGCTAGGAGGCCTCGCCGGCCTGCGGCTGGCGGCGCATCAGGTACGCCGCGCCCGCCCCCGCGCCGAACAGCGCGAGCAGGGACACCCCCGTCGCCAGCCAGCTCGCGCCGAGCCACTGGCCGCCGAAGTAGCCGAGGGCGACGCTGTAGGCGGCCCAGGACAGCCCGGCGAGGGCGGACCAGGGCAGGAACTCGCGGACCTTGCGGTGGGCGGCTCCGGCGACGAGGGACACGACCGAGCGGCCGGCCGGGGCGAAGCGGGCCAGGACGACGAGCGCGCCCCGGGCGCCCCCGCTGCGGGCGAGCGCCCCGCCGAGACGCTGCTGCGCCGTGGTCAGCCGGCGGGACCGGGCGATCGCGCGGTCCAGCCGGGCCCCGCCGCGCCAGGCCAGGCGGTAGACCACCAGGTCGCCGAGGACGGAGGCGGTCGTGGCGCACAGCAGGAGGAGCAGGATGTCGGGGACGTCGTGCGGCACCCGTCCGGCCGCCGCCGCGCCCGAGCCCGCGGCCGCCGCCGTGGCCGCCGTGATCACCAGCACGCCGCTCGGCAGCACCGGCAGGAAGACGTCGAAGAGCACCGAGAGGGCCACCAGCACGTAGATCCATGGGCTGCTGACCAGCGCTGCGACGTTCCCGAAACCCTCGACCACCACACACTCCCGTGAAGCCCCCGTGGACCGGACCGTGCCGCGATGCGCGGGGAAACGGCAGGAGCGGTCGATGACAGCCATACAGCGTACGCCCGGGGTGTGACGGACGGTTCACAGGGGCACGCGGGCACGCCACGGAGTGTTCACCCGGCCGCCGCGGACGCGGAGCGGCGCCCATCCCGTACGAGGTGGGCGCCGCTCCGGCGGGCTCAGGCCGCGACGGGCGTCTGCTCCGCGGCCCGCTCCTCCGGCTCGGACGCGCGCCGGGCCAGGAGGCGGTCCAGGCCGAAGGCGCCGGAACCGGTGAAGGCCAGCAGCAGGAAGGCCCAGCAGAACATGGCGGAGGCCTCGCCGCCGTTCTCCATCGGCCACAGGGCCTCCTGCTGGTGCACCGTGAAGTAGGCGTACGCCATCGATCCCGAGGCGACGACCGCGGCGGCGCGCGTGCCGAGGCCCAGCAGGACGAGGGCGCCGGCGACGAGCTGGATCACGGCGGCGTACCAGCCCGGCCAGGTGCCGGCCTCTATCGTGCCGCCGCCTCCCGAGGCGCCGCCGAGCACGCCGAAGAGGGAGGCGGCGCCGTGGCAGGCGAAGAGCAGGCCGACGACGATGCGGAACAGGCCGAGGGCGTAGGGCTGCGCGCTGTCCAGGCGTCCGGACATGTGGGGGGTGCTCCTTCGGTCGGGCCGGCCCAGGGGGGACCGGTGGGGGACGGAACCGAGTGGGCTGCCCACGTTAGGTGACCCTAAGCAGTGCTTGCAAGTTCAACATTTGGCCATGGCTTAACCAGCGGTTGTTGAGGCTTCGCAGGCGTCTCGGCAGGTGGGAGCGCTCCCATGAAGGGCTGCGCTCCGCCCCGCGTGACTGGTTTCCTACCCGCGGACCGGCCGGTCGCCTACGCCAACTCCCTTTCCGTGACGGTCCGCAGCGCCGGCGCGCCGTTGCCCTCCGACCGGGCCCGCTCCAGGCGCAGTCGGGCCGAGCGCCCGCGCAGGGTCAGCGTCATGAGCTGGTTGCCGAACCAGGGGCCGCCGGTCTTGCGCCAGGAGACCGCCGGAGGCGAACAGCGGCCGTGCCGGGCGATGCGCCTCCCGAGGGCACGCGCCGGGGCGCTCCAGCCGAAACGGAAGCCGAGGCGCATCGACAGCGGGACGGAGTTGTGCACGGGGGAGCAGGTCAGCTGCACGACCCGGGCGTCGGGGTCCCGGCCCGGCCAGGACGGCTCGGCCACGTAGGCGTGGTGGACGTCCCCCGACAGCACGCTCACCGTCGCGGGCGCACCCGGCCCCGTGCCGGCGTCGGCGATCAGACCGGCGAGCGCGTCGAAGGAGGACGGGAACGCCGGCCAGTGCTCCAGGTCCGCCCCGCGCCGGATCCGCTCCCCGAGCCGGGCCCAGCGCTCGCCCCGTTCGCCGCCGCACATCGAGGCGTTCCACGCTTCGAGGTCGTGCACGAGATGGGGCAGCAGCCAGGGAAGGGAGGTGCCGACGAGGAGGTGGTCGTAGGCGCCCCCGCCGTCACCCCGCCCGTCCAGCACCTGCTCGCGCAGCCAGGCGGCCTCGCCCGGGTCGAGCATCGCGCGCCGGTCCTCGTCCAGGACCCTGGCGGCGCGGGAGTCCACCATCACCAGCCGCACGCGGCCGAAGTCGCGCCGGTAGCTCCAGCGCACGGAGGCCGGGTCGGCGTCGGCCCGCGCGGCGAAGTCCCGCAGCGCGTCGGTGCCGTCGGGGGCCGCGCGGACGGCCGCGTAGAGGGGGTCGGCGGCCAGCTCGGCCGGGGAGAGGTTCCCCAGGTGCTGGTACACCCAGTACGACATCAGGCCGCTCAGGATCCGCTCGCGCCACCAGCCGGTGGCCCGCATGTCGGCGACCCAGGCGGCGGAGGTGTTCCAGTCGTCGATCACGTCGTGGTCGTCGAAGACCATGCACGAGGGCACGGTGGACAGCAGCCAGCGCACCTCCGGGTCGCTCCACGACTCGTCGTAGAGCCGGGTGTACTCCTCGTAGTCCGCGACCTGGTCGCCCGGGGGCTCCGCCAGGTCGCGGCGTCCGGCGATCCAGCGGCGGGTCGCGTCGGAGACCTCGTCGGCGTACACCTGGTCGCCGAGCAGCAGCAGCACGTCGGGCCGCGTGCCCCCGGGGTCGGCCGCTACGCGGGTCGCGAGGGAGTCCAGGGCGTCCGGGCCCACCGGGTCCTTCCCGCCGGCCGGCGGTGCGGCCCAGCGGCAGGAGCCGAAGGCGACGCGCAGGCCGTCGTCGGCGGCCGGCGTGGCGATCACCGAGGGCGGGAAGCGCGAGTCGGGCGGCGGCCACACGGGGGCGCCGTCGAGCAGCACCTCGTACTCCGTCGCCGTCCCGGGCGTCAGGCCGGTCACCGGGACCAGGACGTAGTGGTGGCCCGCGACCTGGAACGTGCGGGCCGTGCCGTGCGCGCCGTCGGCACAGCGCACCTCGGCGGTGCAGGGACGGTTCGTCTCGGCCCAGATGGTCGCGGACGAGCCGTCGTTGTACCTCAGCAGTGGTCCAAGGCGCAGTTCCGCCATGGCGATCCCCTCCTCCGTCGCCCCGTACGGTACGGAACGACGGAGGGGTGCGGGGAGTGTCCGCGCCGGAGCCGGGGCGGTCTCAGCAGCTCGCGAGCTGGTTCGTCAGCGCCGACTTCTCGGCGGAGTCGACGGAGAGGCCGTAGTAGTACTTCACCTGCACCCACGCGCGCGCGTACGTGCACCGGTAGGCGGTGCGGGAGGGCATCCAGGTGGCCGGGTCCTGGTCGCCCTTGGCCTGGTTGACGTTGTCGGTGACGGCCAGGAGCTGCGGGCGGGTCAGGTCGTTGGCGAACGCCTGGCGCCGGGAGGTGGTCCAGCCGCTCGCGCCGGAGTCCCACGCCTCGGCGAGCGGGACCAGGTGGTCGATGTCGAGGTCGGAGGCGGCGGTCCAGGTGGCGCCGTCGTAGGGGGAGTACCAGCTTCCCGAGGTGGCGGCGCAGGCGGAGTCGGTGACGACGCCGGACCCGTCGCGCTCGAGGACCGTCTCGCGGGTGTTGCAGGTGCCCGACTGGGTGATCCAGTGCGGGAACAGGTCGCGGTCGTAACCGGTGCGGTTCTCGGCGGCCACGGTGAGGGAGGCGAGGTAGGAGCGGGCGGTGGCGGCGCTCACCGGGGTGGGCAGGGCGGCGGAGGCGGCCGGGCCGTTGAACAGCCCGGCGGAGGCTATGAGTCCGGTGAGCGCGGCGAGGCCGGCGAGGCGTCGACGCGCGTAGAACCTGGGCATGCGAACTCCCTTGGGGTGTGGGGGCCTTGGGTGCGGGCGAGGGGAATGCTCGCGAGGCCGCATGGCGCACGGGTGTGCGGCCGGTAAGAAGCTAGTGACGTGTGCATGGCACGTCTAGGAGTGCGGCGGGACTTTCGCCCCTCGAGGGCGTGCGGGGGCTCGCGTACTATGGACGGCGCAGAAGGGGAGTAGCTCTTCGCCGGACCGTCGACATACTGCTCAGCTCGTCTGAGCCGGCGCCCGGAGGCGGACCCCGGTCACGGGGCCGCCAGCGAGACCTTCGGCAAGCAGTGCACGCCCGTGCCGTACGGCGGGGGCGACCGTGTGCTGCCGTGCCGAGGTGTCGTTCGCGCAGGACCAGCACTCTCGGCGGGGCGGCCCCGACCGATAGAGGATTCCTTGATCAGCCTGACCGTGACGGCGCTCGTCTTCGGCGTCGTCTTCCTCGCCGAACTGCCGGACAAGACCGCGCTCGCCGGCCTCGTCCTCGGCACCCGCTACCGGGCCTCGTACGTCTTCGCCGGCGTGGCCGCCGCGTTCCTGCTGCACGTCGTGCTCGCGGTCGCGGCCGGCAGCGTGCTGACCCTGCTGCCGCAGCAGATCGTGCACGCGCTGACGGGCGTGCTGTTCCTGGGCGGCGCCGCGGTGCTGCTGATGAAGAAGGACGACGGGGAGGAGGAGATCCGCAAGCCCGAGGACCAGTCCTTCTGGAAGGTCGCCGGGGCGGGCTTCATGCTCATCCTGGTCGCCGAGTTCGGCGACCTGACGCAGATCATGACGGCCAACCTCGCGGCCCGTTACGACGACCCGCTCTCCGTCGGCCTGGGCGCGGTGCTCGCGCTGTGGGCGGTGGCCGGGCTCGGCATCGTCGGCGGGAAGGCGCTGATGAAGCGGGTGCCGCTGGCGCTGATCACGAAGATCGCGGCGGTGCTGATGCTGGGCCTCGGTGTGTGGAGCCTGTGGGAGGCGGTCACCGGCTGAGAGGGCGAACGGCGGGTGAACGTCCGCCGGGCACGGTGGCGCGAGCCCGTCCTGTTTTGTACCGTGGAGAAACAAAGTGGCTCCCGCCCGTTCTCCCTGACCGGCGGGCGGGGCCGCCTTGTCCCCTCCCCGTGCTTTGGAGTCTGCCGATGACGGCCACCACCGTTCTGCCCGCCCGTGCCCTGCTGCTCGACATGGACGGCACCCTCGTCAACTCGGACGCCGCCGTCGAGCGCGTCTGGCGGCGCTGGGCCGACCGGCACGGGCTGGACGGCGACGAGGTCATGAAGGTCGTCCACGGACGGCAGGGCTACGCCTCGATGGCGCTGCTGCTGCCGGACCGGCCGATGGAGCAGAACCACGCCGACAACGCGCGGATGCTCGCCGAGGAGACCGCCGACACCGAGGGCGTCGTGGAGATCCCCGGGGCGCGGGAGTTCCTCGCCTCGCTGCGGGAGCTGCCGCACGCGCTGGTGACCTCCGCCGACGTCGCGCTGTCCACCGCGCGGATGGCCGCCGCCGGGCTGGCCCTGCCGGACGTCCGGGTCACCGCGGAGTCGGTCGGCGCGAGCAAGCCCGATCCGGAGGGGTTCCTCAAGGGCGCGGCCGAACTGGGCGTCGACCCCGCGGACTGCGTCGTCTTCGAGGACTCCGGGGCGGGCATCGCGGCCGGGCGGGCGGCGGGGATGCGGGTCGTGGGGGTCGGGCCGCGGGCCGGTGCGCACGGGCCGGACGTGGTGGTGCGGGACCTGACGCAGGTGCGGGTGGAGGCCGACGGGCGCGGCGGGCTGCGGCTGCACGTGGGCTGACGGGCCCCGGGCGGGGGCCGGCGTCCGGGAGGCGTCCTGGGCGCCCGGTGCCGGCGGGGACGGGGTGCTGCCGCGCCCACCCGTGCCGCCCGTGGGGTACCTCCCGGGCCGTTCAGGCACTGGGGGAGGCACGATCGCCCGCGGTTCGTGTGCCGGGGTGGTCGTTCCGTCAGGGCCGGTGGGTTTCCGATTCCAGCATCTGGCGGGTGGCTTCGCCGTAGACGCCCAGTTCGTCGGAGCGGATGCCGCGGGCCCACTGGTAGGTGCGGACCGAGTCCTCGACCTCGCGGTCGTACTTGCCGTCGTCGGCGCCCGTGTACAGGTACAGCTGGGCCAGGCGCTGCTGGAGTTCGGTGACCTCGGCGCCGCGGTCGCCGCGGTGCAGGGTGCCGCCGCCGTCGTCGCGGTCGCCGTCCTCCCCGTCGTCGGGGGCGAGGGCGGGGGCGCTCGGCGTGGTCGTGGTCGGTTCGGGCGACCGGGACGGGGTCGGCGAGGCGCTCGACGCCGAGGGGGACGGCGAGGCCGAGGGGCTCTCGCTCGCCGACGCGGAGGCGGACGCCGACGCGGACGCTGACGGGGACGCGGTGGCCGGCTCCGCGGACGGGGCGCTCGGCCGCGGTGCCGTCGAGGACGCCGTGACCGACGGGGCCGGGACGCTCGCCCGGACCTCGTCCGGCAGGGCGCCGTCCCGCGACGGCGACTCGTAGGAGAACAGCCCGCTCGCGTACCCGGCCGTCCCCACCACGACCACGACCGCCGCGGCGGCGCTGAGCAGCACGCCCCGCCGCCGTCCGCGCGGCCGGCGGCCGCCGGTGCCGGCCGGCACCGGCTCCGGCGGCGCCGTGGAGGCCGGGCCGCCCGCCGCCGAGGCGTCGAACAGGCTCAGGTCGTGGTCGCTGGGCGCGCCGGCCGAGGGCGCCAGCGGCGTGGGCAGCACGGAGGTCGCCTCCGTGGCCGGGGGCGCGTCGCAGGGCCCGGCGCCGACGGCGCGCAGCGTCATCGTGGCGTCCGGCTCCGGCTCCGGCTCCGTGGGCTCACCGGCGCCGTCCAGCTCGACGTACGGCCGTATCCGCAGCGGGTCGAAGTCCTCCGCGGCGGCCGCCTGCGCCGTACGCGCGTCGCGCAGGGCGTCGGCCGCGCGGGGCCCGCAGGCGCAGGACGGCGTGTTGTCCGCCTCCCTGGGCGCTCCGCACTCCGGGCACGGGTGCTCCGAGGGCCGTCCCTGCGGCTCCCGCGAAGGCCTCTGCTGCTGCTCCAACGCTCGTCCCTCCCCTCGCGCCCCTCGCGACTCCCCTCGCGAACTCCAGAGATTATGCAGATCTTCTCCACCGTTCGCGCGCACGCGCCCCCGGAACACCGCCCTCCCGCAGGACTGAACAGGCCATAACCGGTCACACCGTTCAGGATGGAGGACGGGTGGCGACACCCGTGGGACGGCGCCGGGAGGTCATCGATGGCAGCGGATGTGCGCGAAGCGACGGAGCCGGTACGGCCCGAGGAGCGCGAACAGGTCTCCGGCGGCGTGCTGGTCTCGATCGGGGCCCTGCTCCTCGGCATGCTGCTCGCCGCCCTCGACCAGACCATCGTGTCGACGGCGCTGCCCACCATCGTCAGCGACCTGGGCGGGCTGGAGCACCTGTCCTGGGTGGTCACCGCGTACATGCTGGCCGCGACCGCCGCGACCCCGCTGTGGGGCAAGCTCGGCGACCAGTACGGCCGCAAGAGGCTGTTCCAGACGGCCATCGTGATCTTCCTGGTCGGTTCCGCGCTGTGCGGCGTCGCGCAGAGCATGCCCCAGCTGATCGCCTTCCGGGCGTTGCAGGGCCTGGGCGGCGGCGGGCTGATGGTGCTGTCGATGGCGATCGTCGGCGACCTGGTCCCGCCCCGTGAGCGCGGCCGCTACCAGGGCCTGTTCGGTGCCGTGTTCGGCGCGACCAGCGTGCTGGGGCCGCTGCTCGGCGGGGTCTTCACCGAGCACCTGAGCTGGCGGTGGGTCTTCTACGTCAACCTGCCCGTCGGCGTCGTCGCGCTCGCCGTGATCGCGGCGGTCCTGCACATCCCGCGCCGGGCCACCCGGCACGTCATCGACTACCTGGGCACCCTGCTCATCGCCTCCGTCGCCACCTGCCTGGTGCTGGTCGCCTCGCTCGGCGGCACGACCTGGGGGTGGGGATCGCCGCAGATCATCGGCCTGGCGGTGCTGGGCGTCGTCCTGGCCGTCGTGTTCACGGCGGTGGAACGCAAGGCCGCCGAGCCCGTCCTGCCCCTCAAGCTCTTCCGCGTCCGCACCTTCACGCTCTCCGCCGTCATCAGCTTCGTCGTCGGCTTCGCGATGTTCGGCGCGATGACCTACCTGCCCACGTTCCTCCAGGTCGTGCGGGGCGTCAGCCCGACCATGTCCGGTGTGCACATGCTGCCGATGGTGGCCGGCGTCCTGCTGGCCTCGACCGGTTCCGGGCAGATCGTCAGCCGCACCGGCCGCTGGAAGGTGTTCCCCGTCGCGGGCACCGCCGTCACCACCTTCGGCCTGCTCCTGCTGCACCGGCTCGACGAGAACAGCTCGACCGCCGAGATGAGCACCTACTTCTTCGTCTTCGGCCTGGGCCTCGGCCTGGTGATGCAGGTCCTCGTCCTCATCGTGCAGAACGCCGTCCCCTACGAGGACCTGGGCGTCGCCACCTCCGGCGCCACCTTTTTCCGCTCCATCGGCGCGGCCTTCGGCGTCGCCGTCTTCGGCACGGTCTTCGCGAGCCGCCTCGGCGCCGAGCTCACCGACGCCTTCCGCGGCGCGCAGCTGCCGCCCGGCGTCTCCGCGGACTCGCTCAAGGCCGACCCGCGCGGCATCGGGGCCCTGCCCCCCGCCCTGCGCCCGGAGGCCCTGCACGCCTACGCGACCGCCATCACCGACGTCTTCCTGTACGCCGCCCCCGTCGCCCTCCTCGGCTTCCTGCTGGCCTGGTTCCTGAAGGAGGACCGGCTGCGCGGCTCGGTCACGGCGCCCGACGGCACCCAGACCTTCGCCAGCAACCCGGTCGAACGGTCCTCGCACGACGAGGTGTGCCGCGCCCTGTCGGTGCTCGGCACCCGCGAGGGCCGCCGGGAGATCTACCGCAGGATCACCGAGCGGGCGGGCTACGACCTGCTGCCGGCGGCGAGCTGGATGCTGCTGCGGGTCAGGAAGTACGGCCGGGTGGAGCCGGCCGTGCTCGCCGAGCGCAGCCCCGTGCCGCTGACCGCCGTCATGGCGGCCGCCCGCCAGGTGGAGGAACGGCACCTCGCCGTCCGCGAGGGCCCCGACCTGATCCTGACCGACCGGGGACGCGAGTACGCCGAACGCCTGGCGAAGGCCCGCGAGGACTCCCTGGCCGAGCTGCTGGGCGACTGGTGGGGGCCGGACCGCCCGACCGACCTGGTGCGGCTGGTGAAGGAGCTCACCGGTGAGCTGTGCGGCTCGGAGCGGGAGCGTCCGCACGACCAGCGCACCCTGACCCGGGCCGGCTGAGCCGCCTCAGACGACGGCCCGGGCCAGCGGCTTGGTGAACCAGTGCTCGGCGTACGGGTCGTCCTTGTACGCCTCGGTCTCCGTGTAGCCGAGCCGCGCGTACAGGGCGCGGGCCTCGACGAGGTCGCCGCGGGTGTCGAGGACGATCCGCGCGGCCCCGAGCTCCCGTGCGGCCTCCTCGGCGGCCCCCACGAGCAGCGCGGCACCGCCCCGGCCGCGCGAGGCCGGCCGGAGGAACACCCGGGTCAGCTCGGCGGTCGTGGCGTCCAGCAGCCGTACGCCCGCGGTGCCGGCCGGCTCACCGGCGTGGCGCGCCACCAGCAGCCGGCCCCGCGGCGGGGCCAGGTCGGCGCCGGACTGCGCGGCGATCTCCCGCTCCAGCTCGTCCGGGTCGGTGCGCCGACCCTCGTGCAGCAGGTACCAGCGGTCGCTGACCTCCGTGTAGTAGGCGCGCCACAGTGCGGCGGCGACGGGGGAGTCGGGCGGTTCCGGGGCGACGGTCCAGGTCATGACCGGCATTGTCGGGACGGGCCGGTCCGGTGCGCGAGCGCATTTTCCCACCGGCGGGCCGCCGGCGCCTGCCGTGCGCCGTTTGAGGAGGAATCGCGCGGCAACACGAAGGGCGAACCGGCCGCTCGGAGAGCCGGTTGGGCCGAGAACCCGGAAGGCACACATGTCCACAGGCGTGATCATCGCTCTGATCGTGATCGTGGCGGCCCTGCTCGTCGTCGCGGCCGTCCTGGCCTCGCGCGCACGGGGCTCCAGGCACGGAGGAAACCTGAAGCGGCGCTTCGGGCCGGAGTACGACCGGGCCGTGGCCCGGCACGACGGCGACACCAAGGCCGCCGAACGTGAACTGGCCGAGCGCGTCGAGCGGCACGGGTCGCTGCACACGAGGCAGCTCGACCCGGCCGAGCGCGAGCGGTTCGAGGCGCGCTGGACGGCCGTCCAGGAGCGCTTCGTCGACGCCCCGCGCGAGGCGGTCGCCGAGGCGGACCGGCTGATCGCCGAGGTGGCCGGCGCCCGCGGCTTCCCGGACGGCGGGCAGTACGAGGAGCAGGTCGCCGCGCTGTCCGTGCACCACGCCCACCACGTCGAGGGCTACCGGCGCGTGCACCGCGTGACCCACGCCCGGGTGGACGGCGCGCAGGACAGCGGCGCGGGCACGGAGGAGATGCGCGCGTCCCTCGTCGAGGCGCGCGCCCTGTTCGAGGACCTGGTGCGCCCGTCCCGCCACGACGGCGGCCGGCACCGCGCCGGGGCGGACGACGGCGCGGCCGCGCCGGCCCGCACGCACCGGTCCTGGTCTTTCAGCAAGCACCAGCCGAAGGAGAGTTGAGCCACATGTCCGACGTGACCCGGCAGCCCGGCGGCGATCCCGCCGGACGCGACCCGCACACCCCCGACACCCGCGGTGGGACCGCTCCGGGCGGCCCGGGCGCCGACCAGGGCGCCGGCATCCGTGCCGACCACGCCGTCGGCGCCCGCGAGGACGTCACCCCCGGCCTGGGGACGGGCACCACCGGCACGGCGGGCGCCCCCGCCCCGCACACCGGCACCTCGCACGGCGTCCACGCCGCGCCCGGCACCGGCACCGGCACCGACGGCGGCCACGGCACCCAGGGCGTCGGCACCTCGCACGGCGTCCACGCCGCGCCCGGCACCGGCACCGACGGCGGTCACGGCACCCAGGGCGTCGGCACCTCGCACGGCTCGCACGGCGCCCACGGCGGTGCCGGTGGGCTGCTCCCGCACGAGGAGTGCGACCGGCTCGGACAGCGGCTGCACCACGCGGTGGCGGAGTTCGTCGACGCCCCGCGCGCCTCCGTCGAGGAGGCCGACCGCGTCCTGGAGGAGCTCGCCGCCCGCTTCGCGGACGCCGTGACCCACCGCCGCCGCGCCCTGCGCACCTCCTGGCAGGACACCGGCGAGGAGACCCGCGCGACCAGCACCGACACCGAACAGCTCCGTCTGGCCCTGAAGGACTACCGCGAGCTGGCCGACCGCCTGATGCACGTGTGACGCGCAGGCGTCACCGCTCCGCCCGGCGCTCCCGCCACTGCCGTACGACCTCTTCGACGTCGTAGGGCTTCTTGCCCAGCGGGGGCCCGGGCGGCGGCTTGAACATCACTTCGCGGATCTTGACGTTGATCTGCTCGACGATCCTGCGGGCCGCCCCTTCCGTCGGGGCGTCCAGGGCGGCCGCCAGCGCGTCCTCCGCCTCCTTGCGCAGCGCCAGCGTCGGCGGCAGCACGGAGAGGCCCTCGCGGGCCATCTTCCGCTTGACCCACCACAGTTCGTCGTAGGTGGATTCCACCTCGCTCGGGAGCGGTCTCCCCACCCCCGGCAGCCGGTCGAACTCGCCGCGCGCGTCCGCGTCGCGGATCTGCTTGTCGACCCAGGACTCGAAGTCGACGCCGGGTGGCTTCCGCTCGGTCATGACCCCATTGTGCCGGACACCGCCCCACCGGCCGATCTATCATGCGGCGGCACAGGCCAACGCCCAGCCGGGACGTCTCGAAGGAGCGCACGTGCTCGAACTGACCATGGCCGCCGTCACCGCGGCGGACGCGGGCGCCACCGCCGGCATGCAGATGGCCGACGCGCCCAGCGAGCCGGGCGCGGTGCTGCGGGTGGGCCGGGACAGGTCCGTGTGCCGCCTGTCGACGCCGGACGACTGGCTGTTCGTCTCCCGGGTGCACCTGGAGTTCCGCTGCGGACCCGACGGCACCTGGCAGCTGACCTGGCTGCGCGGCTCGCAGCCGGACCCGGCCTCGGAGGTCCGCCTCACCGTCGGCGCGCACACGCGGCCCCTCGCCTACGGCGCCACCGTGCCGCTGCCCAGGGGCGGCAGCGGCGAGATCGTCGTCCAGGACCGCACCGAGCCGCGCAGCGTCAACGTCGGCTTCTACCACGAGGCGTAGGGCCCGGGCCCGGCCGCTCAGGCCAGGACGCGCGCCAGCGCGAAGCCGTCGTACCCCTTGCCGCCGACGGTCTGGATCGCGGTGCCGCTCAGCCGCGGATGGCTGCCGATCATCTCGATGGCGGCCCGGGTGCCGCGCACGTCGTCGGCGTCGTCGCCGGCGTCGGCCACGCGTCCGCCGCGGACCACGTTGTCGACGACGATCAGGCTGCCGGTGCTGGTGAGCCGCAGCGCCCACTCCAGGTAGTGCGGGTTGTTGCCCTTGTCGGCGTCGATGAAGACCAGGTCGAAGGGCGGCGGGTTCTCGTCGGCGAGCTTCGGCAGCGACTCCAGCGCCGGGCCCACGCGCACGTCGACCAGGGCGTCCAGGCCGGCGCGGGCGATGTTGCGGACGGCGACCTCGGCGTGCCGGGCGCTGTACTCCAGGGTGACCAGGCGGCCGTCGGCGGGCAGGGCGCGGGCCAGCCAGATGGTGCTGTAACCGCCGAGGGTGCCGATCTCCAGGACGGTGCGGGCGCCCTGGATCCGGGCGAGGAGGTGGAGGAGCTTGCCCTGGGTGGGGGTGACGGCCACCGGCGGCAGCCCGGCGGCGTCACTGTCCCGCAGGGCGGCCGCCAGGGGCTCGTCGTCCGCCGCGAGGTGGCTGGTGAAGTAGGCGTCGACGTCGTCCCAGAGCCGTGGGTCACTCATGCCGGGGTTGCCTCCCGTACGCGTGGTTAGCACTTCTAAGTAGGTGCGCTAACGAATATAGACGCGCGGGGGAGGGCGTGTCCCGAAGACGGCCGGGGCCCGGCCGGGTGTGTCCCCCGGCCGGGCCCCGGCCGTCTCGACGGGCCCGGAGGGCTCAGGCGGCCTCGACGTGTTCGACCGAGGGGGCCGAGCCCGGGAGCGGGCGGCCGGCCGACTCCTTCATGAACCACACCGCCGCGCCGCCGATCACGGCCGCGGCCATCATGTAATAGGCGGGCATCATCATGTTGCCCGTCGCGCTGATCAGCGCCGTCACCACCAGCGGCGTCGTGCCGCCGAACAGGGACACGGACACGTTGAAGCCGATCGACAGCGAGCCGTAGCGCACCCGCGTCGGGAACAGCGCGGGCAGGGCGGCCGGCATCGACGCGGTGAAGCAGACCAGCAGCAGGCCCAGCGCGGCCATGCCCAGCCCCACGGCGAGCAGGCTGCCCTGGCGGATCAGCAGCAGCGCCGGGACGGACAGCAGCAGGAAGCCGGCGCAGCCGGCCGCGATCACGGGCCGGCGCCCGACCCGGTCGGTGAGCGCGCCCGCGAACGGCTGCACGATCATCATCAGCGCCATCACGGCCAGCACGACCAGCAGCCCGTGCGTCTCGTCGTACTTCAGCTCGCTGGTCAGGTAGCTCGGCATGTACGACAGCAGCATGTAGTCGGTGACGTTGAAGACCAGCACCAGGCCGACGCACAGCAGCAGCGTCTTCCACTGCCCCGTGATCATCTCCCGCAGCGGCACGCGGGGCCGCGTGGCCTCCGCCTTCTCGACCTCGGCGGCGAACGCCGGGGTCTCCTCCAGCCGCATCCGCAGGTACAGCCCGATGAGGCCCATCGGTCCGGCGATCAGGAACGGGATGCGCCAGCCCCAGGAGGTGAGGTCGCCGTCCGGCAGCAGGGCCGTCATCAGGGTCACCAGCCCCGCGCCGCCGATGTAGCCGGCGAGCGTGCCGAACTCCAGCCAGCTCCCCAGGAACCCGCGCCGCTTGTCCGGCGCGTACTCGGCGATGAAGGTGGAGGCGCCCGCGTACTCGCCGCCGGTCGAGAAGCCCTGCACCAGGCGGGCCACCAGCAGCAGCACCGGCGCCCACACGCCGATCGACGCGTACGACGGGATCAGGCCGATGGCGAACGTGCCCGCCGCCATCATGATCATCGTGACGGCGAGGACCTTCTGCCGTCCCACCCGGTCGCCGAGCGGGCCGAAGACCATGCCGCCGAGCGGCCGGACCAGGAACGCGGCGGCGAAGGCGCCGAAGGTGGACAGGAGCTGGGCGGTCGGGTTGCCCGAGGGGAAGAAGACCTTGCCGAGGGTGACGGCGATGTAGCTGTAGACGCCGAAGTCGAACCACTCCATGGCGTTGCCGAGGGCCGCCGCCTTCACCGCGCGCCTGACGAGGGCGGGGTCGGTGGCGGTGACGCCCGCGCCGGACGGTGACGCGCCGGAACGGGAGTGCTTCTCGAGGGACAGGGGGGATGCGACGGTGGCAGCCGACAAAACTCCGCTCGCCTACCTTTCGACGGGGACAGGGACACCGCGACCCGCACGGCGGCACTGTCGCCGGGCCGGAAGGGACCCGCGGCAACGCGCCACAGGCCGAAAAGCGACCATAGGGGGTGATGCGCCGCTTACGCCCGGTAAACTGCTCGTTGCACACTGCATCAATATGACGCCCACGCAGGGACGTCTCCTCGGTGCGGAGCGCGCTCCGCACCCCTGACCTGTGATCCTTCTCGCTCCCACCGGGGCGGCGGCGGGCCCCGGGGACGGGGCGGGAGGCCCCCGACGTGCGACCGGACTATCGTCGTGCGGACAAAGACGGCCAAAGGGCCGGCCGGCGGCGGACGACGGGGACGACGGGTCAGGCGGAACGGGGGCCGCCTGCGTCTCCCCCGGGGGGCGGTGCGAGCCTCATAGGGTTCGCATGGACGAAGCACCGCGCACACGGGCGCGCGGACGAGCGGGGCGGGAGGCCGACGGGGCGTGGCGAATGCGGAGCACAGTGGGCGACCGGCGGAGGCTTTCGGAGCCCCGGCCGTCGACGCGACCAGGGCACGGTTGCGTGCGGTGCGGCTGGGACTGTGGCTGGTCGCCGCCGTCCTCGCCGTACGCCAGCTCGCCTCCGTCATCGGCACCCCGCGCGGGGAGCGGCTGACGGACCTGGAGACCTGGGTCGGGGAGCACGGGGTGCTGCACGTGGAGGGGTCGCTGTACGACTCCACGCGGTTCACCGGCACCCCCTTCGTCGGCCTCGTCCTCAAACCGTTCACGAAGGCCGCCGAGCAGGCCCTCGGCTGGGGCTGGACCTTCGGCTCGCTGCTGCTGGTCGTGGCCCTCGGCCTGGTCGCCGCCCGCGCCCTGCCCCGGCCGGTCGGCCGCCGCACGGCGCTGCTGGCCGCGCCCGTCGCCGTCAGCCTGCTGATGCTGTCGCTGCCGGTGCGCAACGCGCTGTGGCTCGGCCAGACCAGCATCCTCCCCGTCCTGCTCGTCCTGCTGGGCTGCTTCGCCGTCCGCGGCGAGCACGGCGAACGCGCCGGCGGCGCGCTGATCGGCGTCGCCGCCGCCTTCCAGCCGACCGTGCTCCTGTTCGTGCCCCTGCTGTGGTTCACCGACCGCAGACGGGCCGCCGTCTCCACGGCCGCCGCCTTCGCCGCCTGCACGGCCGTCGCCTGGGCGGCGATGGCGCAGGACTCCTACACCTACTGGGTGCACCACCTGGCGGGCGTCGGTCTCGGCGGCGCCGCGGACGACCTCGCCAACCAGTCCCTGCACGGCGCCCTGCTGCGGCTCGGCCTCTCCGGCCCCCTGGAGATCGCCCTCTTCCTCGCCCTCGGCGCCGCCGTCGCGGTCCTCGCCCTGCGCCGCGCCGTGCGCTACGCCCGCGACGGACAGCTCCTGCTCGCCGTCGCCGTCACCGGCTGCGCGGCGGTCGCCGTCTCGCCGACCACCTGGCAGCACCAGCTGCTGTGGGTGCTGCTCGCCGTCGTCGGCCGGGTCGGCAAGCGCGCCTCCGACCGGTACGTGTGGCCGGTCGCCGTCGTCCTGGTGATGACGCTGCCCGCCAAGATGATGCTGCCGAACATGGCGGCCCTGTTCCCGCTGCGCGACAACCTCGTCCTGCTGGCGGCGCTGGCCGCCGCCATCGCCGTGCCGTTCCTGCCCCGCACCTCGCCGTACTACGGCTCGCCGGTCCCGACGAGCTACGCGCCGCCGGTCCCCACCCGCTTCCGGCACGTCCCCCTCCTGCCCTTCCTGCGCCGGGTCCTCACCCGCCCCAACCTCCTGCTGGAACTCCTCCTCATCCGCGTCACCTACGCCGCCTACTCCCAGGTCCGGCTCGCGGCGACCGGCGGCAGCAACTCGGCCGGCCGGGAGCGGGCGGAGGAGCACGGCCGCCAGATCCTCGACCTCGAACGCCTCCTGCACATCGACATCGAGCACACGATCAACCACGCGGTGGTGAAGGTCGGCTGGCTGCGGGACTTCTTCGACTTCTACTACACGTCGTTCCACTTCGTCGTCCCGCTGACCGTGCTCGGCGTCCTGTACTGGCGCCGCCCGGTGGACTACCGCTGGGCCCGCGCCTCCCTCGGCTTCGCCACCCTGCTGGCCCTGGTCGGCTTCTGGCTGTACCCGCTGGCCCCGCCGCGCCTGATGCCGGGGCTCGGGATCATCGACACGGTGCACGGCGTGCAGGACTTCTCCAAGCCGGACTACGGCACGCTCACCCACCTCACCAACCAGTACGCGGCGATGCCCTCGCTGCACTTCGGCTGGTCGCTGTGGTGCGGGGTGGCGATCGCGATCATCGCCCCGAAGGCGTGGATGAAGGCCCTCGGCCTGCTCCACCCGCTGTTCACGGTCTCGGCGATCGTGGCGACCGGCAACCACTGGGTGCTGGACGCGGTGGGCGGCGCCCTCGTGGTGGGCGGCGGCTTCGGGCTGACGTACCTGTTCCAGGGGCCGCGCGCCCGGACGGTCACGACGGTGGCGCGGGAGCGGGTCCCGGCCCCCGGCCCCCGGCCCGTGGCCGACGAGGTCAGCAGCGGTCCGGCGTCGTCGGCGAAGGAAGGTACGCCGAGCTGAGCCGGTACTCGCCCGCCGCCGGGACGGTCAGCCGCGTGAACTCGCCGTCCCGGCTCAGGCACCCGCCGTCGGTCCGCAGCCACGGCGACCACGCGATCCTCACGGTGACCGGGCCCGGCCGGTCCGCGCGCAGCACCAGCTCGGTGCCGGTGGTCGTCACGACGGTGCCGGGCGCGGAGACGAGCGGCACGGCGTCCCGCACCCGGAACACCCGCCAGTGCTCGTCCTGCCAGACCGGCTCCAGCCACCCGGGCCGCGACTCCGGGTCCCGCACGAGCGCCGCCTCGGCCTCGGCGGGGCCGTCCGGCTTGGCGAGCGGCAGGACGACGAGGCCGACGGCCCAGCGGTCCAGCCACGCCCGGTAGGCGGCCGCGGAAAAACCGCCGTCGTAGAAGAGCCGGCCGCGCTCCACATCGAGCTGCCGGTTCCAGCCGCGGGCCATGTTGACGTGCGGGGCCAGCCGGGCGGCCTCGCGGTGGTTGCGGGCGGGCACGACCTCGACCCGGGTGCGGTCGGCCCCGAGCCCCTCCAGCGCCCGCACGACGCCGTCCGTCTCGGCGGCCCAGGCGGGCACCGCGGTCGACACCTTCAGGTCGTCGGCGGTCTTCTTCCCCACCCACCCGACGGAGCAGACGAGCGCGACGGCCAGCAGGACGCTCGTGAAGCGCCGCGTCCGGGGCAGGGTGAGCAGGGCGGCGAGCAGTGCGGCGGGCGCGAACAGCTCGGCGAGCCGCTCGACGTTCGTCCCGATCGGCGAGGCGATCAGATACGTCAGCACGACCCCGACCGCGTACACGGCCCCGCCCCACCGCGCCACCCGCCAGGTGCGCGGCGCCAGCACGGTGACGGCGAGCCCGAGCACGGCCGGCTGCCAGATCCGCCCCGCCGGCATCGGCTGCTCCCCGGTGAAGGGGAAGAACAGCGTGGTCAGCCCGACGACGGCGGCGGGCGGCACGAGCAGGACCAGGGCCCGCCCCCAGTCCCGCACCATCAGGAACCCGGCCCCGACGACGGCCACGAACAACCCGGCCACCGGGGAGGCCATGGTGGCGAGCGCGGCGTAGGCGGCGGCGAGGGCGAGCCGCCGCTCGCGGACCAGCGGCACGCACGCGGCCAGCCCGAAGGCGACGCCCAGGGCGAAGGTGGTCCGCCCCGAGGCGACGTTGCACCACAGGGCGAGCGCGGCCAGCAGCGCCGGCCACAGCGGCCGGCGCACCCCCGCCCGCCTGATCAGGACCGCCGCCAGCCACGTGGCGGCCAGCCCGGACACCACGGTGACCGTGCGCACGCCGAACGCGGCCATCAGGTACGGCGATATCAGGCTGTAGTTGGCGGTGTGCATCCCGCCGTACCAGAACAGCCCGTACGCCGACCCGCCGTGCCGCGCCGCGAAGTCCGCCCACGCCTGCTGCGCGGCGAGGTCGCCGCCGCCGGTGGCGAGGAAAGCCCACCAGATCCCGTACAGGGGCAGGGTGGGCAGCGTGGCGAGCAGGGGGACGCCGTGCCGGTGCCAGAAGGCGCGCGGCGCGGCGTCCGGGCGTCTGTCCGACCGCTGGTCGGGCCGGGAGACGGTGAGATCGGCAGGGACCACGGTCGGGGTTTCCGTTCGGCTTCGTCAGGCGTGCCCGGTGTGGACACACGTGCGAAGACGATAAATCGAACGGAAACGTTGACCCGACCCGCCCCGGGTCAAGCGGCCGGTGCGGAGGCCCAGTCGAGGAAGGCGGCGAAGGCGGCGGGGGCCAGGGTGAGGACCGGTCCCGCCGGGGCCTTGGAGTCGCGGACGGCGACGGCGGCGGGCAGTTCGGCGATCTCGACGCACTCGCCGCCCTGGTCGCTGCTGTAGCTGGACTTACGCCACGCGAGCCGGCCGAGCGGCGCGCACTCGACGCACTCGCCGCCCTGGTCGCCGCTGTAGCTGGACTTACGCCACTGGGTCTTTTCCGGCATCGCCTTGCTCTCCATAGCGTTCCTCCATCACGCGCCGGATCAACTCCGCCGAGTCCTTGAGGGAGAGTGCGGCGGCCCGCAGATGATCGTAACGGAGCGAACAGTCCCTGACCGTGTCCGGATTCGCGGTCGGATGCGCGCTGCCATACCCCTCGGTGTAGACGATGGTCGGGTCTGCGGTGAAGCGGAAGAGTGTGAACGAGCCGGTGAGTCCAGCGTGCGCTCCCGCCGAGAATGGCAACACCTGCACGTTGATCCGGGGATTGCTCTCGAACGACAACAGACGGGCCAGTTGACCGCGCATCGTCCCCCGGTCGCTGATCTCCTGGTACAGGGCCGCTTCGCTGATCACCAGCCACAGAACCGGCGGTTCGGCCTTCTCGAAGATGCGCTGGCGAGCGAGTCGCACGGCGGTGCGGACGTCCAGGTCGGTCTCGTCCAGCGCCCCGAGCACACCCCGGACGTAAGCACCGGTCTGGAGCAGTCCGTGCACCATGTGCGTCTGGAAAGCGCAGATTTCGACCGCTCGCGTCTCCAACTCGGCCACCTGTTGGAACCAGCCCGGCAACTGACTGCGCATCACCAGCGTGACCAGCCGGGACAGCAACCCGCCCGTGCCCAGCGCCGCGTCCACCCGCTCGCTGAACTCCGGCGTCGGCAGTTTCCGGGCGGTCTCGATCTGGCCGACCAGGGAGCCGGTGTAGTTGACGATGTCGCCGAGCTGCCGTTGGGTCAGTCCGGCCGCCTCGCGGTACCGGCGCAGCTCGAAGCCGTAGTAGTCGAGCGGTGAGGCACCCGGGTCGAGGATGCTGACGTGGGTCACGCAGAGGCCCCTCTCGCGCAACTCGGCCCACTGCGGGACCGGTTGTATTCGTCCGGTAGCCCACGGTAGTCGTCCGACGTCAGACTCGTGCCGTGAACGATTACTTTCCCTCGGTCCTCGTGGGCCACTGTCCGGATCAGTACCGGATGAGCTTCACCGCCGGCGCGCACTCGGCCCGGCACGTCCGGCGGATCGTCCGCTCCTACCTGGCCGAGTGGGGGCTCGCCGGCCTCGCCGACGCGGTGGAGCTGGGGGTGACGGAGCTGCTGGCCAACGTCGTGCGCCATGTCCCGGACCGCCGGTGCACGCTGCTGTTGCTGCGGCGGGAGGACGGGGACGGGGTCCGGGTGGAGGTGGCGGACGGCAGCCCGTGCCTCCCGCGCCTGGCCGACGAGGTGCCCGACGACGCCGAGGGCGGGCGAGGGCTGGTGCTGCTGGACGCGGTGGCCGACAAGTGGGGTGTCGGGGCGGGTCCTGGGCGCGGCAAGACGGTGTGGTTCGAGTGCGAGGGGGCACCCCCCGCCACGGGAGCGGGGGATGCCCGGTGATCACACCGCTGCGGTGTGCCCGGTGATCGGGCAGGTGCCGGCCGCCGCCGCCGTCCCGAAGGCGGCGGTCCTGGCGGTGGGCGCCGTTCCGCCGATCTGCTGGAGGATCTCGTCGGAGAGCAGGTCCTCCTTGCCCTTGAGGGCGTCGGCGACCTTGAGGTCGGTGTTGAAGACCATTTCGGCGGCGACGTTGTCCTGGACGATGCGGGCCAGGTTGTCCAGGGCGACGGCGATCGGGTCCGAGGGGGTCTCCACGGTCGGCAGGTCGATCAGGTGGGTGTCCACCTTCGCCTGGTTCATGGTGCGGCGGATGATGATGGACGCCTGGTTCAGCTCGGCCGTGGTCCAGATCGACAGCACCGTGACGTAGAGGTCGCTCCACGCCTTCTCGCCGATCAGCGTGCGCCACCGCTTCATGAGGCTCTCGATGCCGGTGATCTGCGCGGTGGCGGCGAAGGTCATGTTGACGCGGATGGACGGGTAGACCGTGGCGGCGAACCGGTTGAACGACACCATGTCGAACGCCTGGGCCTTGACGGACGCGTCGATGAACTTGACGGCCTCGCTGAGGATCTTGTCGCAGGAGTTCTCGAGGTCGAGCGGGAGGTTCGCGGTGCCGAGCTTGGTGTACGCCGTCTGGAGCGTGGTCCTGAAGGCGTTCAGCGGGGTGATCCAGCCCTTGTCTCCGGGCGCCTTGGTGACGACCATGTCGAGGTCGTGCGGGTCGATGCGCTCGGAGTTGGGGATGTTGGGGACCTGGTCGCTGAGGTAGGAGGCGAGGATCGAGAAGAGGCCCAGGGGAACGTGGGCGATCGACTTGGCCAGTTCGAAGTACTCCGGAACCGGGTCGACGGTCTCGATCTGCTTGCCGCCGTTGATGAGGGTGAAGCGTCCGCCGACCGCGTTGTTCGAGACGACGACGACCGGGCTGAGCTGGGTGGTCAGTTCGCTCTTGAGCGTCGCGTAGTTGGCGCGCATCTTCGCGTTGACGGCGCGTATCGCGTCGCGTGCCGCCTTCTCGTCGGTCGCGGCGGTGCCCGTGGTGGCCGCCGAGGCGGTGGAGGCGGTCTGGTTCACGAGTAACGCCGCCGCCCCGACGGCCGACGCGGTGCCCAGAAATCCTCTACGTGTTGCCATGCCCCGTTTTCCTGCTTTCTCGGGTGGGTGGAAGCGCCTTGTGGCGTGTGGGGGGGGAACAACGTGGGGGGAAATTCAGGGTGGGGGGACCTCGGAATGAGGCGATCGTGGGGTGGGGGTGGGAGGGAACCGCAGGGTCAGGTCAGGGACTTCTGCGACGGGACCACGACTCCGTAGAGGTCCTGGACCGTGGCGAGGGCGGCCTCGTGGACCTGCTGCGCGGGAATGCCGTTCGGGTTGCCCTTTAGGGGCAGCGGCCGGGTCGCGGAGGCGTCGGCCACCACGGTCGGCTTGTTGCCGTTGAGGAAGGCGCCCTGGGTGGTGAACAGCGTGCACATGTTGGTCATGAAGCCCGCGATGATGACGTTCTCGCGGCCGGCCTTCTTCACCTGCGCGGCGAGGTCGGTGCCGTGGAAGCCGTTCGGGACGCTCTTGACGACGACGGGCTCGCCCTTGACCGGCTTCACCGCCGGGATGATCTGGCCCGCCTTCGACTTCAGGTCGTAGCCCTTGTCGACGATGTGGATGACCGGCGTGCCCGCCGCGCGGGCCCGCTTCAGGAGGGCCGCGGCGTTGTCCACCGCAGGCTTCCACCCGTCGAGCTCCATCACGCCCTCGGTGTAGGTGTTCTGGTAGTCGACGAGGATGAGCGTCGCGTCGGAGAGCGTGGCCGGGGTCTCGTCCAGGCCGTTGAGCTCGCGCAGCGTCGTGGTGTCCTTCGCGACGTTCGCCGCGGTGGTGGCGGAGGCCGAGGGCTCGCCCTTGGGGGAGGCGGCCTCGGACTCGCCGCCGCAGGCGGTGGCGGTGACCGCGAGGACGACGGCGGCGCCGAGCGCGACGGCCGGGCGGAGCAGCTTCATCAGACGATCTCCTTCTGCGACTCGACGACGACCCCGTACAGGTCGGCGATGGTGGCGAGGGCGCCGTAGTGCACCTGGCGGGCGTCCACCTCGGTGCCCGCGACCGGCAGGGCGCGGGTGGCGCTGGCGTCGGCCACCACGGTGGGGCGGTTGCCGCGCAGGAAGGCGCCCTGGGCGGTGAAGGCCACGCACATGTGCGTCATGAAGCCGGCGATGACGACGTCCTCGTTGCCCGCGGCGTCGACGTGCTCGTCGAGGTCCGTGCCCACGAAGGCGTTCGGCACCTTCTTGACGACCACGGGCTCGCCGTCGACCGGCGCGACGCTCGGGTGGATCTGCCCGATCTCGGCGCGGATGTCGTACGGGGTGCCCTCGCCGCCGTCGTTGACGACGTGGACGACCTTCGCGCCCGCCGCGCGGGCCCGGGCCAGCAGCTCGGCCGCGGCGTCCAGCGCCTCGCGCCAGCCGTCCAGCTCCATGACGCCGGTCGTGTAGGTGTTCTGGTAGTCGACGAGGATCAGCGTGGACCCGGCGAGCTTCGCCGGGGTCTCGTCGAAGCCGTTGAGCTCGCGCAGCGTCGTTCTGGGCATGAGGAACCACCTGGATTCGCGTGGAGGGAGAGGCAGTTCACCGGTGCGGTGACCTGCGCCTAAGACGCTATGGCCACCGGCCCGTGTCGGCAATGTCATCTAACATGCAGATACCGACATGGCAGTTGCCGAGCGTGGGGGGTCCCTTGAGCACCGTCGGACGGCTGATCGTCATCGTCCTCTTCCAGGACGTCGACCTGCTCGACGTCACCGGACCGCCGGAGGTGTTCTCCCTCGCGCGCCGCGAGACGGACGAGGCGGCGGGCTACGACGTCGTCCTCGCCGCCGAGACCATGGACCCGGTCACCACCGGCGCCGGGGTCCGGATCCTGCCCGACACCACCTTCGGTGAGCTGGCCACGAAGAGCATCGACACCCTGATCGTGCCCGGCGCCGTCGAGGTGGACGACCAGCGCCGCGTGCACCCGCTCACCGACCCCGCCGTGGTGGAGCGGGTCCGGCAGCTCGCCGCCCGCACCCGGCGGGTCACCTCCGTCTGCGTCGGGGCGCACATCCTCGCCGCCGCCGGGCTCCTCGACGGCAAGCGCGCCACCACCCACTGGTCGACCGCGCAGCAGCTCGCCGCCGAGCACCCGGCCGTCGAGGTCGACGCCGACCCGATCTTCATCCGCGAGGGCGACGTGTGGACGGGCGCGGGGATCAGCGCCTGCCTCGACCTGTCCCTCGCGCTCATCGCCGACGACCTCGGCGAGGCCGTCGCGCTGCGCGTGGCCCGGCAGCTCGTGATGTACCTGAAACGGCCGAGCGGACAGAGCCAGTTCAGCGTCCCCCTGGAGCAGGTCTCCGCGACCCGGCGCATCGAGGACCTGCGCCACCACATCATGCGCCACATCGCCGAGCCCCTCACGGTCGCGGACCTCGCCGCGTGCGCCCACGTCAGCGACCGCCAGCTCACCCGGATCTTCAAGAACGAACTCGGCACGACCCCGCACGCCTACATCGAGTCGGCCCGCGTCGAGGTGGCGCGCCACCAGCTCGAATCCACCGACGCCACCCTGGAGCGGATCGCCACCGCCTGCGGATTCGGCACCGTCGACACCCTGGTCAGGGCCTTCCGCCGCCGCCTGGACACGACCCCGACCGAGTACCGGCGCCGGTTCCGCACCGGACCGGCGCGGGCACGCTGACGCCGGCCCGGGGCCGGCGTCCGGACGCACGAAGGCGGCGGCCCCGGGGATCGGGGGGCCGCCGCCTCCGGTATGGGAGAGCCGGTATCAGTACCAGCTGTTGGCCTGCCAGAAGTTCCAGGCGTCGCAGGCGCCGCCGTAGCGGTCCTTCATGTAGTCCAGGCCCCACTTGATCTGGGTGGCCGGGTTGGTCCTCCAGTCGGAGCCCGCCGAGGCCATCTTCGAGCCCGGCAGGGCCTGCACCAGGCCGTAGGCGCCGCTGGAGGCGTTGGTGGCGCTGACGTTCCAGCCGCTCTCGTGCTCGACGATCTTCGAGAAGCACCGGTACTCGGCCGAGTCACCGATCACCTTCTTCGCGGTCGCCCGGGCCGAGGAGGCCGGCGTCGCGGCCTGGGCGGGCCCGGCGGCGATCAGGGAGCCGCAGGCGGCCGCGGCCAGGGCGGCGCCCGCGAGGGCCTTCTTCGGGGCGGCGACGGAGCGGAGGAGGGAGACGGCGGTCAACGGGGTGCCTTTCTTCGGGGACAGGGGCGTCGGCGCAGCCCGGCCGGTCCGCGCGGTGCGCGGCGGGGGCGTGCGTCGGCGCCGTGGCCCGTGAAGGGCATCGGCGCCTGGCGACCGGTTCAGGGAAACAGGCGGGCTCCTCGCCCGCAATCATCCCTTTTGCTAAGGATGGCCGTAGGTGGGGGCGGGAGCGGTCGTGCGAGGGCCGGGTGCCCGGCCCGTCGGCTACGACCCCGCTTCGTAGGTGAACCGGGTCACGTGGGGCGCCTCACCCCGTCGGCCTCCTCGAACGTGACCGGGGCCTCGAAGGCCGCCCGGCGGGTGGCGCGGCGCAGCGCCTTCAGGACCGGCGTGCCGAGCGCGAGGGTGAGCACGACCGTCATGGCGGCGCGGCCGCCGTCCCAGCCGAGGGACGTGGCCAGGCAGTAGGCGACGAAGCGGGCCAGGTTGTCGGGGAGCGGGGCGTCCGGGTCGAAGGCGATGCCCGAGGCGAGCGTGTTCATGAAGGTCCAGCCCGCGAGGTTCATCACCGTGCCGTAGGCGAACGCGGCCAGGAAGCCGTAGGCGGCCAGCAGGAGCAGCTCCCCGCGGCCGCGCAGCCGGTCGGGGAGGGGCAGCAGGCCCGCGCCCATCGTGAACCAGCCCATCGACAGCATCTGGAACGGCATCCACGGCCCCACCCCGCCCGTGAGCAGCGCGGACGCGAACATCGTGACCGAGCCGAGGACGAAGCCGAAGCCGGGTCCCAGGACCCGGCCGCTGAGGACCATCAGGAAGAACATCGGCTCCAGACCGGCCGTCCCCGCGCCGATGGGGCGCAGCGCCGCGCCCGCCGCCGCCAGCACGCCGAGCATCGCCACGGCCTTGGGGCCGAGGCCCGACTCCGAGATCGTCGCCGCCACCACCGCCACCAGCAGCACCAGCACGCCCGCGAACAGCCACGGGGCGTCCTGGGCGTGGGCGTTCACCGAGGCGTCCGGCGGGGCGAGGAAGGGCCAGCCGAAGCCCGCCACGCCCACCGCGCTGACCAGGACCAGGGCGGCGACGGAGCGGGGTCCCAGGCGGACGGCACGGGCCTGGCGCTGCGGGGCGGCGGGCCCGTCCGCGGAGGGTCCGCCGGAGGCGGGCTTCCGGGCGCCGGGGCCGGCGGCCCGGGTCGTGCCGCTCACGACAGGGCCTCCCGCACCTGCGTCACCGTCAGCCACTTCTGCGGCGCCAGGACCTTCGCGGCCTGCGGGGCGAAGGACGGGGACGCCACCACCACGTCCGCCGCCGGGCCGTCGGCGATCACCTCGCCCTCGGCGAGCAGCACGACCCGGTCGGCCAGCTCGGCGGCCAGTTCCACGTCGTGCGTGGCCAGCACGATCGCGTGACCGTCGGCCGCCAGCGACCGCAGGATGCCGGCCAGCCGGGCCTTCGCCGCGTAGTCCAGACCGCGCGTCGGCTCGTCCAGGAGGAGGAGGGGAGGGCGGGCGGTCAGGACCACGGACAGCGCGAGCGTCAGGCGCTGGCCCTCCGAGAGGTCGCGGGGGTGCGTGCCGTCGGCGACGCCGGGGAGCAGCTCCGCCAGCAGGGCGCGGCAGGTGCCGGGCGCCGCGTCCGCGTCCCGGTCGGCGGCCGCGCACTCGGCGGCGACCGTGTCGGCGTACAGCAGGTCGCGCGGCTCCTGCGGGACCAGGCCGACCCGGCGTACGAGCTCACGCGGCGCCGTGCGGTGCGGCACGGCGTCGCCGGCGCGGACCGCGCCGGCGGACGGTTCGACGAGGCCGACCAGCGCGGAGAGGAGGGTGGACTTTCCGGCGCCGTTGCGGCCCATGAGGGCGACCGTCTCGCCGGGGGAGACGGTGAGGTCCACGTCGCGCAGTGCCTGGACGCGGTCGCGCCGGACGGCGAGGGAACGGACCTCGGCGGCGTACGGGGAGGGGACGGCGTCCGGCGCCTTCCTGCGGCGGAGCCGGCGGGAGGCGGGCGCGGGGCGGGGCGCGGGGAGCGCGGAGGGCGAGGGGGCGCGCTCCGGAGGGCGCCGGCCGGCGAGCCGCTCCCGCAGCGGGGCCGCGCGGCGGCGGGCGTCCCGGATCGTCAGCGGCAGCGGGGACCAGCCCGCCAGCCGGCCCAGGTCCACCACCGGCGGGTACACCGGGGACACGGCCATCACCTTTGCCGGGGGGCCGATGACCGGTGCCGCGCCCGGGGACGGGAGCAGGACGACCTGGTCGGCGTACTGGATGACCCGTTCCAGGCGGTGCTCGGCCATCAGGACCGTCGTCCCGAGGTCGTGGACCAGGCGCTGGAGGACCGCCAGGACCTCTTCCGCGGCGGCGGGGTCCAGGGCGGACGTCGGCTCGTCCAGGACCAGGACGTCCGGGTGCGGGGTGAGGACCGAGCCGATGGCGACGCGCTGCTGCTGGCCGCCGGAGAGCGTGGCGATGGGGCGGGCACGCAGGCCGGACAGGCCCAGCAGGTCGAGGGTCTCCTCGACGCGGCGGCGCATCACGTCCGGGGCGAGCCCCAGGGACTCCATGCCGTAGGCGAGCTCGTCCTCGACGGTGTCCGTCACGAAGTGGGACAGCGGGTCCTGGCCGACCGTGCCGACCACGTCGGCGAGTTCGCGCGGCTTGTGGGTGCGGGTGTCGCGGCCGGCCACGGTGACCCGGCCGCGCAGGGTGCCGCCGGTGAAGTGCGGCACGAGGCCGCCGACCGCGCCGAGCACGGTCGACTTGCCGACGCCCGACGGCCCGGCCAGCAGGACGAGTTCGCCCTCGGGTACCTCGAAGTCCACGCCGCGGACGGTGGGTTCCGCCGCGCCGTCGTAGGTGACCGACACGTCCTCGAAGCGGATCACGACGGCTCCTTCACGGCGGTGGGGTCGGGGGAGGGGGTGACGAACGCCGGGAGCAGGCCGACGAGTACGGCCGCCGCCGGCCACAGCGGGAGCGACGGCGCGACCAGCGGGACCACGCCCGGGTGCAGCGCCGCCGGGTCGCGGACGGCGGCCACGGACAGCGAGGCCGCGACGGCCACGCCGGAGGCGGTGACCAGCCAGGCGCGGGCGTCCCAGCGGTCGGGACGGTAACGGGTGCGCGGGGTCCGGCGGCCGCCGAGCCACAACCCCGCGAGCGCGGCGGCCAGTCCGGCGAGGAGGACGGGGACGCCGTACGTGCCGCCGGCGGCGGTCAGCACGCCGTACGTCCCCGCGCAGACGCCGAGCAGGCCGCCGAGGGTGAGGGCGGCGGTGGTACGGCGTACGGCGGCGGGCACCCGGGCGGTGCGGCCGTAGCCGCGGGCGTCCATCGCGGCGGCGAGGGCGACGGAGCGCTCCAGGGCGCCCTCCAGCACCGGCAGTCCGACCTGGAGCAGGCCGCGTACGCCCTTGTCGGGACGGCCTCGCAGGCGCCGGGCGGCGCGGAGGCGGTGGACGTCGGCGATCAGGTTCGGGGCGAAGGTGAGGGCGACGACGACGGCCACGCCCATCTCGTACAGGGCGCCCGGCAGGGACTTGAGGAGGCGGGAGGGGTTGGCGAGGGCGTTCGCGGCGCCGACGCAGACGAGGAGGGCGGCGAGCTTCATCGCGTCGTACAGGGCGAAGGCGAGGCCCTCGGCGGTGACGCGGCCGCCGAGGCGGATGCCCTGCGCCCAGTGGGGGAGGGGGACCTCGGGGAGGGTGAGGAGGGTGTGGGTGCCGGGGATGGGGGAGCCGAGGACGGTGGTGAAGGCGAGGCGGACGAGGAGGACGGCGAGGGCGAGTCTGACGAAGGCGCCGTAGGAACGGGACCAGGGGGCGTGGGGGCGGCGGGCGACGACGACGTAGGCGGAGACGGCGACGAGGAGGGCGAGGAGGAGGGGGTTGGTGGTGCGGGTGGCGGCGGTGCCGAGGGCGAGCGCCCAGAGCCACCAGGCGCCGGGGTGTACGGACGCGGTGCGCCGGTGGCGGTGGGTGTGGACACGCGCCGGTGCCGACGGGGCGCCGCCCGCGCCCACCCTCCCCCGCTCCCGGCTTCGCCCGAGCGGGGGGACCCCCGTCGCCCCGGCGGCACGGCTGCCCGCGGGCCGGGACGGCCGGGTGGGCCGGGTGGGGTCGGCCGGGTCAGGAGCCGGCATTCCTGCGCCGCCTCGACTGCCAGGTCGCCGCGGCGGCCAGGGCCGCGACGACGGCCA
Source organism: Streptomyces sp. NPDC029152 (assembly GCF_055564355.1). NCBI lineage: Bacteria > Bacillati > Actinomycetota > Actinomycetes > Kitasatosporales > Streptomycetaceae > Streptomyces > Streptomyces sp. NPDC029152. The sequence goes on from NZ_JBVHWR010000001.1 coordinate 743,060, forward strand.
TGCCGGTGACGAGGCCGGTCGACGGGCCGCCGCCGTCGTCGTCCTGCGCGGGCTTCTGCGCCGGAGCCGCGCTCGTCGTCGGGTCCTGCCTCTGCGTCACCTGCTCCCCGCACCCCGTCCTCGGGTAGCCCGCGATGGCGCACAGCAGCGCGTTGGCGTCGTAGCGCAGGGGGCCGGCGGCCGCGGCCAGGGCGTCGGCCGTCGTCGCGTCGGGGGCGACGCGGGCGCAGGCCGTGCGCCCGGCGGGAGGGGTCTCGCCGGACGGGGCGTCGGCCGCCGTGCCGAAGTCCAGGACGAGCGCCACCCGCTTCTCGCCGTCCCGCGCGGGCGTCTTCGCGCAGATCGTCGCGAAGTCCGCCGTGCCGCGCGGCCGGGCCGCGTCGCCGGAGTCCTCGCTCACCGAGAAGCGGAAGCCCTGGACGTCGCCGTCGGAGGGGCGGGCCGTGGAGGGGCCCTGGGTGGCGTACGTCCAGTGGTCGCCGTCGCGGTCCCAGAAGGACCAGTAGCGGTAGCCGGTGGCCTGCGCCGGGCCCGCGCCCATGACGAGCACGAGCACGGCCGGCAGCAGCAGGGCGAGGCGGCGTATCACGGCTGCTGCTTCCGGTTGCGGCCGCTGAGGACGAAGCCGATGCCGATGCCGAAGACGAGGCAGACGCCGACGAACCACCAGACGCCGAAGGGGGAGCCGTCCTTCCCGTCCTTCTTCTCGTCCTTCGCCTCGTCCTTCTTCTCGTCCGAGCCGGTGGCGCGGTCCTTGACGCCCTGCGGCGCCGGCCCCGTGGCGTTGAGCTGTGCGACCAGGTCGGTGCCGCCGAAGGCGCGGGGGTCGGTGCCCGTGGCGTGGGCGGCGAGGACGAGCTGGGCGTAGGCGGCGGGACCGCTCTGCTTCGCCCAGGCCGCGGCGTTCTTCTCCAGCCAGGCCAGCGGCTTCGCGGCGCTGCCGGCCCCGCCCTGCGCGGCGAGCGCGACGACGGCGTCGGCGGTGTTGCCGTAGTCGGGCTGGGCCTCGGCGCCGGCGAGGGCGGACGTCAGGTGGCCGTCCTTCGCGACCGCCTGCGCGAGGTGGGCGGCGCCGTTCGCGGCGGCCTGCTCCCGCGTGGGCCGGTCCCCGCCGGCGCAGCCGGCGTCGCCGCCCGCCGCCTTGCCCGGCTCGGCGACCAGGCCCTTGCCGAGCGCGCCGAGGACGCCGGCGGCGGTCGCGTCGTCGTTGGCGAGGAGCTTGCCGTCCTTGTCGGGCTGGAAGGCGAAGGCGCCCGCGCCCTCGTCCTGCGAGCAGGGCAGGGCGAACGTCAGCAGGGCGTCGTAGGGCGACTTGCCGTCCTTCGTGACGGTCTCCGGCTTCGTGCCGGTGGCGGTCAGGGCGCCGATGACCACGGAGGTGGAGTTGGCGTCGCTGGGGCCGCCGGGGGTGTAGCCCCAGCCGCCGTCCTCGTTCTGCACGGACCTCAGCCAGGCGAGGGCGTCCTCGACGACGTCGCCGTGCCCGCCGACGGCCCACAGGGCCTGGACGGCGGCGGCCGTGCTGTTGGTGTCGACCGTGGTCTTGGCGTCGCAGGGCTTGCCGGTGTCGGCCCGGTAGGGCGCGAAGGCGCCGTTGTCGCACTGCTGCCCGGCGAGCCAGGTCACGGCCTGCGTGGACGGGACCACGCCCACGGTGTCCTGGGCGAGCAGGGCGAGCGACTGGCGCCAGACGCCGTCGTACTGGGGGTCGGCGGTGCCGTACAGCCCGGCGGGCGTGGACGCGGAGGCGGACGGTGACGGGTCGGCGGCGACCGCGGGCGCGGCGGCGGCGCCGAGCACGGCTATGGCGGCGAGAGCCGCGGCGCTGCGACGGCGGACGTTCATGATCGGCGGGTGCCTTTCCCTGCGCGGGGCCGGACAGCACGGGGCACCCCCGGCGGCTCGGCCCCGTGTGCCTCGACGGTGCCCGTGCACGGCGGGCGCCGGGCACGTGAGCCGGTCACGGTTCCGTCCGGGGCGATCCGGCTCACCGCCCGCGGATCTGCTCGGGGGACGGCTCACGGTTGCGGGTCAGCGCCGGAATTGCACCGGCTTCCCCCCGTACGGGCGTGATGACGACGCCGCCACTTTACCCGCCCGTAAGGAGGGCGGGCCGGGGGGCGGTCCTGAGGGCGGGACGGGCTGCCGGTACCTTCCGGGGCATGCCCCTGGGGAGACTGCTCGGCGCGGGACGCACGGCCGACGTGTACGAGATCGACGAGGCGTGGGTGCTGCGCCGCGACCGGGAGGGCGTCGGGGACGCCGTGTCCGAGGGCGCGGTGATGGAGCACGTGCGCGCGCACGGCTACCCGGCGCCCCGGGTGCGGCCCGGCGGGCCGGGGGCGCCCCGGACCGATCTGGTGCTGGAGCGGCTGTCCGGGCCGACCGCGCTGCGGGCGTGCCTGTCGGGCTCCCTGGCGCCCCGGGAGGCGGGGACCCTGCTCGCGGGGCTGCTGCGGCGGCTGCACGACGTCCCCGCCCGCCGCTCCGCCGTCCCCGGCGTCCGCGTCCTGCACCTGGACCTGCACCCGGACAACGTGATCCTCACGCCCGACGGGCCCCGCGTCATCGACTGGTCCAACGCCGAGGAGGGCGACCCGGGCCTGGACTGGGGCATGTCCGCGGTGATCCTCGCCCAGGTGGCCGCCGACGACGGGCCGATGGCCGGGCCCGCCGGGGAGATGCTGGCCGCGCTGCTCGCCGGTCCCTCCGGGATCACCCCCGACGGCCTCGCCGAGGCGCTGCGGCGGCGCGCGGCCAACCCGACCATGAGCCGGCGGGAGCGGGACGTCCTGCCCGCGGCCGAAGCCCTGGTCCGGGCCCACCTGGCCTGAACGGCCCGGTTCACCGGACCGGCGTGCCCCTCTCCCCGGCCTCCGTCAGGTCGATCAGGCGGCACGCCGTGTCGATGTCCGCCTTCACCTCGGCGATGGAGGCGCGGCCCGAGAGCCAGGTGATCAGGGTGGAGTGCCAGGTGTGCTCGATGACGCGGACCGCGGAGAGCTGCTCGGGGGTCGGATCGGCCAGGCCGCCCATCGCGTCCAGGATGATCGCCGTCGTCTGGCGGGAGACCTGGTCGACCTCCGGGGAGACGCTGCGGTCGGCGAAGGTGAGGGCGCGGGCCATCGCCTCGGCCAGTTGCGGTTCGCGCTGCAGGGCGCGGAAGGCCCGCATCAGGGTCTGGGCCACCCGCTCCGCCGCCGTCTCGCCCGCCGGCGGCTGCCTGCGCAGCGTCGCGTGCAGGTGCTCCAGCTGGTCCTGCATGGTCGCGACCAGCAGGTGCACCTTGGACGGGAAGTAGCGGTACAGCGTGCCGAGGGCGACCTGCGAGGACTCCGCGACCTCGCGCATCTGCACCGCGTCGAAACCGCCCCGGCCGGCCAGCCGGGCGCTCGCCTGGAGGATGCGGCGGCGACGCGCCTCCTGCCGTTCCGTCAGGGGCGGGCAGGACGCGGCGCGGCGCACGGGAGCGGCTGTCGTGCCCGCCACCGGACGGTCCACCTCGGTCACCTTCTTCCCCTTCCTCCCCCCGCCCGGCCCGGCGGGGGTCCCGGCGTGACCGCCGTCGTGGCGTGAATCACCTGATCCACCCGTCACAGCTCCTCTACCTGCCGGTAGATTCGGAGCCTCTGACGATCAAGTCTGAAACTTGTTCTAGATTAGCGTCCCGGCATAGTGTCGCGGGACGAAGCAGGGAGAGAGGGGCCCAGAGTGACCGCTGAGGCCAGTCAGGCGGGTCCCCGTCCGGAGCCCGCCGCCGACGGCTTGCGACCGCTCCGCATCGCACTCCTCACCTACAAGGGGAACCCGTTCTGCGGCGGCCAGGGCGTCTACGTCCGCCACCTCTCGCGGGAACTGGCCCGTCTCGGCCACCGGGTCGAGGTCATCGGCGCCCAGCCCTACCCCGTGCTGGACGAGGGCCTGGAGGACCGGCTCTCCCTCACCGAGCTGCCCAGCCTCGACCTGTACCGCCAGCCGGACCCCTTCCGCACCCCGAAGCGCGACGAGTACCGCGACTGGATCGACGCCCTCGAGGTCGCCACCATGTGGACCGGCGGCTTCCCCGAACCGCTGACGTTCTCCCTGCGCGCCCGCCGCCATCTGCGCGCCCGCCGCGGCGAGTTCGACGTCGTCCACGACAACCAGACCCTCGGCTACGGCCTCCTCGGCGACGTCGGCGCGCCCCTCGTCACCACGATCCACCACCCCATCACCGTGGACCGGCGGCTGGAGCTGGACGCCGCCGACAGCCGCAGGCGCCGGTACTCGGTGCGCCGCTGGTACGCGTTCACCCGCATGCAGAAGCGCGTCGCGCGCCGCCTGCCCACCGTGCTCACCGTCTCCGGCACCTCCCGCCAGGAGATCGTCGACCACCTCGGCGTACGGGACGAGCGCGTCCACGTCGTCCACATCGGCGCCGACACCGACCTGTTCTCGCCCGACCCGTCGGTGCCGCAGGTGCCCGGCCGGATCGTGACCACCTCCAGCGCGGACGTGCCGCTCAAGGGCCTGGTCTTCCTCGTCGAGGCGCTGGCAAAGGTCCGCACCGAGCAGCCCGACGCCCACCTCGTCGTCGTCGGCAAGCGGCCCGCCGAGGGGCCCGTCGCCCAGGCGATCGAGCGGTACGGCCTCGACGGCGCCGTCGAGTTCGTCAAGGGCATCTCGGACGCCGAACTCGTCGACCTGGTCCGCTCGGCCGAGGTCGCCTGCGTGCCGTCCCTGTACGAGGGCTTCTCGCTGCCCGCCGCCGAGGCCATGGCGACCGGCACCGCGCTGCTCGCCACGACCGGCGGGGCCGTCCCGGAGGTCGCCGGACGCGACGGCGAGACCTGCCTCGCCGTGCCGCCGGGCGACGCGGGCGCGCTGGCCGCCGGACTGAAGCGGCTGCTCGGCGACCCGGAGCTGCGGGCCCGGCTCGGCGCGGCCGGACGCGAACGCGTGCTGCGGCACTTCACCTGGGCCCGCGCCGCCGAGGGCACGGTCGCCCGCTACCGCGAGGCCGTCGGCCCCTCCTCCCCGACCACCCCGGGGATCGTGACCGCGACCCCGGCCACCAGTGACACCGGCGTCTACCCCGAAAGCAGGGCCACGTGCTGACCGTCGACTTCTCCCGGTTCCCGCTCGCCCCCGGCGACCGCGTCCTGGACCTCGGCTGCGGCGCCGGCCGGCACGCGTTCGAGTGCTACCGGCGCGGCGCCCAGGTCGTGGCGCTGGACCAGAACGGCGAGGAGATCCGCGAGGTCGCCAAGTGGTTCGCCGCGATGAAGGAGGCCGGAGAGGCGCCGGCCGGCGCCACCGCCACCGCCATGGAGGGCGACGCGCTGGCCCTGCCCTTCCCGGACGAGTCCTTCGACGTCGTCATCATCTCCGAGGTGATGGAGCACATCCCCGACGACAAGGGCGTCCTCGCCGAGATGGTCCGCGTCCTCAGGCCCGGCGGCCGCATCGCCATCACCGTGCCGCGCTACGGCCCCGAGAAGGTCTGCTGGGCGCTGTCCGACGCCTACCACGAGGTCGAGGGCGGCCACATCCGCATCTACAAGGCGGACGAACTCCTCGCGCGCATCCGCGAGGCGGGCCTGAAGCCCTACGGCACCCACCACGCGCACGCCCTGCACTCGCCGTACTGGTGGCTGAAGTGCGCCTTCGGCGTCGACAACGACAAGGCGCTGCCCGTGCGGGCGTACCACAAGCTGCTGGTCTGGGACATCATGAAGAAGCCGCTGGCGACCCGGGTCGCCGAGCAGGCCCTCAACCCGCTGATCGGCAAGAGCTTCGTGGCCTACGCGACCAAGCCGCACCTGGCGCCGGTGGACGCCGCGTGACGCCGCCCAGCAGCCCCCGCACCCCCCGCACGGAACACCTCGTCCTGCCCGGCGTCCTCACCGAGGAGCAGGCCGCGGCCACCGTCCGCGGCATCCTCGCCGTGCAGCGCGAGGACGGCGCCATCCCCTGGTTCCGCGGCCACCACCTCGACCCCTGGGACCACGTCGAGGCGGCGATGGCCCTCGACGCGGCCGGCGAGCACGACGCCGCCGAGCGGGCGTACGCGTGGCTGGCCCGGCACCAGAACCAGGACGGCTCCTGGTACGCCGCCTACGCCGACGGCGACTTCGCCGACGTCACCGACCGCGGCCGGGAGACCAACTTCGTCGCCTACGTCTGCGTGGGCGTCTGGCACCACTACCTCGCCACCGGCGACGACACGTTCCTGGACCGGATGTGGCCGGTCGTCGTCGCCGCGACCGAGTTCGTGCTGCTCCTCCAGCAGCCCGGCGGGCAGATCGGCTGGCGGCGCGACGACGACGGCACCCCGGTCAAGGACGCGCTGCTGACCGGCAGTTCCTCCATCCACCACGCGCTGCGCTGCGCCCTCGCCATCGCCGAGCAGCGCGAGGAGACGCAGCCCGACTGGGAGCTGGCGGTGGGCGCGCTGCGGCACGCCGTCCGGCGCCACCCGGAGCGGTTCCTCGACAAGGGCCGCTACTCGATGGACTGGTACTACCCGGTGCTGGGCGGCGCGCTGACCGGCACCGAGGCCCGGTCGCGCATCGAGGAGAGCTGGGACCGCTTCGTCGTCCCCGGCCTCGGCGTGCGCTGCGTCGTGCCCAACCCGTGGGTGACGGGCGGCGAGTCGGCCGAACTGGCCCTCGCGCTGTGGGCGGTGGGCGAGTCCGACCGCGCCCTGGAGATCCTCCAGTCCATCCAGCACCTGCGGGACGCCGACAGCGGCCTGTACTGGACGGGGTACGTCTTCGACGACCGGGTCGTCTGGCCGCGCGAACTGACCACCTGGACGGCCGGCTCCCTGCTGCTCGCCGTCGCCGCGCTCGGCGGCCACGAGGCGACCTGCCAGGTCTTCTCGGGCGACCGGCTGCCCAGGGGCCTCGACCCGGACTGCTGCGTCTGACCGGGGCGCCGGGCGGTCAGCGGTGGCCGAGCCGGTTGGCGATGGCGTGGCCGACGAAGAGGTAGACCACGGCCGCCAGGCCGTACCCGGCCACGACGCGCGCCCAGGCCTCGTCGAAGGTGAACAGGTCACGCGACCAGCCGGCCAGCACGTCGGCCGCGTCATGGACGAACCGCACCAGGTCGTTGGCCCGGTTGGCGTCCAACAGGTACATCACTATCCACAGGCCGAGGATGAAGGCCATGACGTCCGCGACGATCGCGACGGCCCGTCCCGCGGAGCTGGAACCGTGGTATCTAGACATGCCTTGCGTATGGCCCCGCGGGCCCGGCGGAAACCTGCGGACGGGCGGGCAGGAGACGGCCCCCCGGCCGGAACCGCGTCCGGACGGGGGGCCGTTGGGGCGTTCGGCGACCGCGAGGGGGTCAGCCGCGCTGGATGCCCGAGGTGTCCTGCAGGACGCCGCGACGGCCGTCCTGCGTCTGGGCGACGAGATTCGCGCCGCGCTGCTCGACGGCCAGGTACCAGGTGCCCGGCGCCAGTTCGGCGATCGGCGTCGGCGAGCCGTCCTCCGCGAACAGCGGACGCGGCACCGGCACGGCGAACCAGAACGGCGAGAAGTCCCCGGCCGGCTGCGCCTGCTGCGGCTGCGCGGCCTGCGGCTGCGGCTGGCCGCCGAACGACGGCTGGCCGGGCTGACCCGGCTGCGCGCCGTACGGCTGCTGCGGCGCACCCGCGCCCGGGTAGCCGTAACCGCCCTGCGGCTGGCCCCCGTAGGGCTGCGGCGCGGCCGGGCGGGGAGCCGGGACGAGCGCGCCCTTGAGGGCGGGGACGAGGGGGGTGGCGAGGGCGGCGGCGGCCAGCACCAGGGCGGCGATCAGACCGAGGATGAGGCCGGAACCGGCGTCGATGCCCGAGCCGAGCTGGTCGAACGGACCGGCCGGGTCGATGATCGTCCAGAACGCGGTCCAGGCGGAGAAGACGGCCAGCGCGACGCCGAGCTGACCGAGCTCCAGGCCGACGACCTTGCGCGGCTGGGGAAGAGCACGGGCGAGGACGATCAGCACCGCCCCGATGATGCCGCCGACGTACATGCTCATCACCAGGCCCAGGTTGTCCCAGGCGTTGGGGATGTCACTGCCTTCGCCGTCGTACGTGGCGAGGAACGACGCGATGAACAGCAACACCGCTGCTCCGATCACCACGCCGTCGCCTCGAGTGAGGGAGCGGATATTCACTTCAGGTCCTTCGTAGGTCGTCTCGTCGTCGGTAGAGGCGTCGCTGTCACCATGTCGCCGTCGGGCCCTGATGGGAAGCGCGGGGGTGACCCCTCATCGTACGGACGACACTATCGTCCGCACACGGGGCTGTCCGCAGGGATCCGGGCGGCGACCGCTACCCGCGCAGGAAACTCACGATTCCCTCGGACATCCCCTGTGCCGCCTTCTGCCGCCAGCCGCCGCTGGTCAGCAACGCCACGTCCTCGCCGTCGCGCATGTTGCCGCACTCGATGAACACCTTGGGAACCGTTGACAGATTGAGACCGCCCAGGTCCGTGCGCGTGACCAGGCCGGTGCCGCCGCCGAGGTAGTTGGCGGGCGCGGTGCCCGTGACGCGGACGAAGTTGCCCGCGATGCGCCGGCCGAGCTCGGCGGAGGGGGCGACGATGGCGCGGGTGTCGGCGGCGCCCTCGTGCACCGCGCCCGGCAGGATGACGTGGAAGCCGCGGTCGCCGGCCCCCGCGCCGTCGGCGTGGATGGAGATCGCGGCGTCCGCACGCGCCTCGTTGCCGATCCGGGCCCGCTCGTCCACGCAGGGCCCGTAGGGGCGGTCGTCGTCCTGCGTCAGCTTCACCGTGGCGCCCTGCTCCTCCAGGAGCGCGCGCAGCCGGCGGGCCACGTCGAGGGTGAACTCGGCCTCGGGCCAGCCCGCGTCGGTGGACGTGCCCGTCGTGTCGCACTCCTTGCGGTTCGTTCCGATGTCCACCGGGCGGTTGATCTCGGACGGGTGCCGGAAGTTGCCCGGGTTGTGCCCGGGGTCGATGACGACGACCTTGCCCTGCAGCGGCCCCGTTCCGGCGGCGGGCGCGGACGTCCGCGGACCGCGGGAGGCGGAGGCGGAGGGCGTGCCGTCCGCGGACGGGGAGGACGTGCCGGCGGGTGTCCCGGCGTCCTCGGTCCGGGAGGCGGAACCGCCGGCGGACGACGCCGGCGCACCGGCCGCCCGGTCCGCACCGCCGCCCCCGCCGTCCGGGCCGCCGACCGCGGCGTACACCCCCCACCCGAGCAGCGCGCCGAGGACGAGCGCGGCGACCGCCACGGTCAGCGGGCGGCGCAGGGGGGAACGGCGGGGCTGGGGAGGATCGAAGTCCGGGCCTGTGTACGACACGTCAGCCACCTTAGAGGCCGCGGGCGTGCCCCGCAGGGCCCCCACCGCGCTCGCCCCCGCCCCCGCCGACGGGCCGGACCGGGGCGGCGGCCGGGCGACCGGTCAGTCGTCCCCGGACTGCTGCTCGTGCCGGTAGGTGCCGCGCGCCAGCTCCTGCAGCAGCTCGTGCTCGGTCTTGCCCGTCACGCGGGCCATGGTGCGCAGCAACTGGGCGCAGAGCGCCGCCGCGCCGTCCATCAGGGCCTCCGTCGCCAGCGGGTCCTCACGGCGCCGCTCGGCGACGTACTCGGCCAGCAGGTCGTCCCCGGAGACGTAGGCGGTCATGAACTCGATACCGGTGCGGACGCGGTCGTAGTCACTGCTCATGGCCGAACGATCGCACACGGACGCGTCCGGGGCGCCCTCAGACTCCCCTGCCCGTCCGCCGCAGCACGCGCAGCGAGTCGGTCGCCGAGACCTCGGTGAACGCGCCGGACGCGAGGGCCCGGAGGTAGACGCGGTACGGGGCCTGGCCGGTGAACTCGTCGGCCGGGTCCGGGAAGACGTCGTGGATGACCAGCAGACCGCCGTCGGCCACGTGCGGGGCCCAGCCCTCGTAGTCGGCGTTGGCGTGCTCGTCGGTGTGGCCGCCGTCGACGAAGACCAGGCCGAGGGGGGAGTTCCAGAGGGCCGCGACCTGGGGCGAGCGGCCGACGAGGGCCACCACGTGCTCCTCCAGGCCGGCCCGGTGCAGGGTGCGGCGGAAGGCGGGGAGCGTGTCCATCACGCCGAGTTCGGCGTCGACCGTCTCCGGGTCGTGGTAGTCCCAGCCCGGCTGCTGCTCCTCGCTGCCCCGGTGGTGGTCGACGGTGAGCGCGGTGACCCCGGCCCGGCGGGCCGCGTCGGCGATCAGGAGGGTGGAGCGCCCGCAGTACGTGCCGACCTCCAGGAGCGGCAGTCCGAGCCCGCCCGCCTCGGCCGCCGCCGCGTACAGCGCCAGTCCCTCGTGCGCGGGCATGAACCCCTTCGCGGCGTCGAAGGCGGCCAGGATCTCCGGCGTGGGTGCCGCGGGCATGGGGTTCCTCCCGGTCGTACGTGCGTGCAGGCGCCCATGCTGCCGCACCCCCCGCCGCGCGGTGCGACAGGGGGTGCGGACGGGCGGGCGGCGCGGGTCAGGCGGAGACGGTGTCGCCCGGCAGGGACAGGTCCAGGTCGACCGGGCGCTCGTCGCCCCCGTGGGTCGCCGCGTGGGCGAGCGGACCGTGGCCCGCGGCGCGGGCGGCCAGCACGTACGGCCCCTCGGCGGGCACGGCGAGCGTGTAGCTGCCGTCCCCGGCGGTCAGGGTCGCGCCCGCCTGGCGGCCGTGGCGGTCGATCAGCGTGACCTTGGCGCGGGCGACGGGCGCGCCGTCGGCGGCCAGCACCCGGCCGCGGAAGCCCCGCAGCGCCTCCTCGGCGCGGGCCAGGTTCGCGTCCTCCTCGCTGCTCGCGCGCAGCTGCGTGGTGGCCGCCGGGCGCCTGCGGGGCAGGAAGAAGGCCAGCACGAGGCCGGCCGCGACCGCGACGGTCGCGATCAGGAAGGAGACCCGGAAGCCGTGCATGGTCGGGACCGCCACGCCCCCGACGGTGGTCGAGGTGTTGGCGAGCACCATGCCGATGACGGCGCTCGACACCGACGTGCCGATGGACCGCATCAGGGTGTTGAGACCGTTGGCCGCGCCCGTCTCCGAGGCCGGGACGGCGCCCACGATCAGCGCCGGCAGCGACGAGTAGGCGAGGCCGATGCCGGCGCCGAGCAGCACCGAGGTGACGACGGTCTGCCAGGCGGCGCTCATCAGGCCGAGGCCGCCGCCGTAGCCGACGGCGATGACCAGCAGGCCGATGATCAGGGTGGTGCGCGGGCCGTAGCGGGCCGACAGCCGGGCGTACACCGGCGCGGTGAACATCATCGTCAGGCCCAGCGGGGCCACGCACAGGCCCGCGACGACCATCGACCGGCCGAGGCCGTAGCCGGTGGCGGAGGGCAGCTGGAGGAGCTGGGGCAGGACCAGGGAGACGACGTAGAAGGCGACGCCCACCATGATCGAGGCGAGGTTGGTGAGGAGCACCTCGCGGCGGGCCGTGGTGCGCAGGTCGACCAGCGGGGCCGCGACGCGCAGCTCCATCAGGCCCCACAGCAGCAGGACGACGACGGCGGCGGCGAACAGGCCGAGCGTGGTGGCCGACCCCCAGCCCCAGTCGCTGCCCTTGGTGACCGGCAGCAGGAGGAGGACCAGGCCGGCGGAGAGGCCGAGCGCGCCGGGCAGGTCGAAGGAGCCCTTCGCGCGCAGCGGGGACTCCGGTACGACGAGGAGGGCCAGGGCGATGGAGAGGACGCCGAGGCCGGCGGCGCCGTAGAACAGGGCGTGCCAGTCCGTGTGCTGGGCGACCAGTGCGGCGGCGGGCAGCGCGAGACCGCCGCCGACGCCGATCGAGGAGCTCATGAGGGCCATCGCCGAGCCGAGCCGCTCGCGCGGCAGCATGTCGCGCATGAGGCCGATGCCGAGGGGTATCGCGCCCATCGCGAAGCCCTGGAGCGTACGGCCGACGATCATGGGCAGCAGGGCGTCGGTGACGGCGCTGACCAGCGCGCCGGCCACCATCACGGCCAGGCTGACGATCAGCATGCGCCGCTTGCCGTACAGGTCGCCGAGGCGGCCCATGATCGGCGTGGCGACGGCTCCGGACAGGAGCGTGGAGGTCAGGACCCAGGTGGCGTTGCTGGGTGTGGTGTCCAGGAGTCGGGGAAGATCCTTGATGACCGGGACGAGCAGGGTCTGCATCACCGCGACGACGATGCCCGCGAAGGCGAGCACCGGGACGGTGGCCCCGCTCACTGGCCGGGCGGGCTCGTCGGTCGTCGTCTGGGACATTGAGTGGGGCCTCCGGGCCGGGTTCGGCGAACGCGTCGTTCTGCTTGATGTGTGCAGGCTGAACCTCGTGCGCCCGGGCACCTATTCCGTTGCTTCGAGTCCCTAACTATTTCTTGACCTTCTCTTGACACACCCCTGTCCGAGGGCCGGGCGGGCGCCGCGGCCGGGGCCGGCCCCGCCGGCGGGCCTCGCGCGGCTCGGCGGCGTCCCCCGGCAACGGCGCGAGGGCGCCGCGCACCGTGCCCCGGCCCCCGGCGAGGAGGACGCGGACGGGGCGGGACGGACGGCAGGCGCGGCTGTCCGCACCCCCACGGGACACGTGTCCCGGGCGGCCGCCGTCCCGTACGGTCGTCGCCGTCCACGACCGGGCCACCCGACGACGTACGGAGACGCATGCCCATCGACGCAGCCCAGGCGCTCGCCGCCGCACCCCGCGTCCGCGAGATCACCTGGGACCACGAGGACGTCCAGCTCTACCACCTCGGCATCGGCGCCGGCGTCCCCGCCACCGACCCGCGCGAGCTGCGCTACACCCTGGAGTCCCGGCTGCGTGTCCTGCCGAGCTTCGCCACCGTCGCGGGCGGCGGGCCCCCGGGGGTGATCCGCGCGCTGTCCGTGCCCGGTGTCGACGTCGACCTCGCCCGCGTCCTGCACGGCGGACAGAGCCTGCGGATCCACCGGCCCGTCCCGGCGCGGGGCCGGGCGACCGCCACCTCGCGCGTCGTCGCCGCGTACGACAAGGGCACGGCCGCCGTCCTCGTCCTGCGCACCGAGGCCGCGGACGCCGAGGGCCCGCTGTGGACCGAGGAGGCCGAGGTCTTCGTCCGGGGGGAGGGCGGGTGGGGCGGTGAGCGCGGCCCGTCCGGGCGGCCGGCGCCGCCGCCGGCCGGGGAGCCCGACCTGGTCGTGGAGCGCCCCGTGCGCGAGGACCAGGCCCTGCTGTACCGGCTGTCCGGCGACCTCAACCCCCTGCACGCCGACCCCGGGTTCGCCGCGCGCGCCGGCTTCGGCCGGCCCGTCCTGCACGGCCTGTGCACCTACGGCAGCACGCTCAAGGCGGTCGTCGACGCGCTGCTCGACGGCGACGTGACCCGGGTGCGCGAGTACCGCACGCGCTTCACCGGGGTCGTGTACCCGGGGGAGACCCTGCGGGTGCGGCTGTGGCGGGCGGACGACACCGTCGTACGGGCGTCCGTGAGCGCCGTCACGGGGGACCCCCGGGAGCGGGGGAGGGACGACGTGGCCGTCCTCGCCGACACCGTCGTACGCCACGACTGACCGCGGGACCCGGGCCGGCGACGACGACGGCCCCGCCCGTCGCACGCGACGGGCGGGGCCGTGTCTCCCGTGGTGTCCGGCGTGCCGTCAGGCCGCCGGTTCGGCCTCCTCCACCGGCTTGCGGTGGCGGCCGCGCGGCGTGGCCGCGCCGTCCTGGCTGGAGACCGGTCCACGGTGCCGGCCGTGGCCGGTGTCGGTCTCGCGAACGTCGGCACCGGCGGCCTGGAACGGCTGGGTCGTGCTGGCGTCGTTCATCGGAAGGAATTCACCCCGTCAACATGATCTTTCCTACAGCCGGGCGAGTGTAACCGGCACACCACGGCCCGGATCCAGGCGACCACGCCGACCGGGACTAGTTCGTTACAAGCCGTGCCAACGGGGCCTGTTGCAGCGGAACCGGGCGCGACGGAACGGGGGTCAGAGCCTCCGCTTCCGCCGCCCCGGCCGGAGCCGGACGCTCCGCGCCGTCCGCCCGCCCGTCCTCGGTGAAGGGCACCGTCAGCCGCGCCACCCCGCACGGTGATTCCCGGGTGGCGTACGGCAGATGCAGCTCGCCGCCCGCCGTCCACACCCCGGCCCCCGTCAACCAGCCCTCGGGCGCCGCGAGATGCCGCACCCGCCGCTCGGCGGGCCGCCACACCGCGACCCAGCTGCCCCGCGCGCCGTCCACCCGGAACGCCACCGCGCAGCGCTCCGGCGTGAGCATCTGACCCGGCTGCACCGCGAACGGCGTCACGGCGCAGTCCGGCAGCCGCAGGCACTCCGGGAACCGCACCGGCAGGGTGCTGCCCAGCACGCCCCAGCCCAGCCGGGCGTGCCCCGGCGAGGGCGCGTCCGAGCGGACCAGCACCAGCCCGCTGTCCGGGTCGGCCAGCAGTATCCGGTCGTCGCTGTCCGCGGCGATCTGCAGCAGCGGCGACACCTCGCCGCCGCACCCCAGGTCCACCACGACCGCCTTGGTGCGCCCGCCGGTCTCCCGGTCCACGGCCAGCATCCGTCCCTCGCGGTCCAGCCAGACCCCGCCCGAACAGCGGCCGGGGATCTCCGCGAGGTGCTCGGGGCCGGAAGCGCCCCCCGCCACCTGCCACAGCGCCGTCGAACGCGGCCCGGCGGCCAGGGCGTACGCCCGCTCGCCGCCCGGCACCGGCGGCAGCAGCCGCAGCGGGCCGGCGCCGTCGGGGCACTCGACCGCGCCGAGCGGCTGCTCACCGGTGCCCGGACCGGTCGGGTACAGCAGCGCGAACAGGTGCCGCCCGGCCGCGACGCGGTGGACCAGGACCCGCCCGTCGGCCATCGGCTGCACCTCGGTGCCGGGCTCCTCCGGCTGGTCGCCGGGCAACGGCACCGCGTACGGCTCCGGACCGTCCAGGGTCCAGCGCTCCGGGTACCAGCAGTCGCCGGCCGGGGCGAGGCGCGCGGCGTAGGCACCCTCCGCGGTGATGGCGCAGTCCGCCTGCGGTGTCCCGTCGTTCTCCGGACCACCGTCCTCGCGGGCCGCCGAAGGCTCGGTAGCACAGACCGTCATCGTTCGGTCACCTCCGGCGACGAAGGTAGTTTTCGTACGCACAGGCGGGGGGCGGAGAGCGCCCCCATCACACATACGTGTGGCACAGGAACGATTCGCCTGAGGGAAGGGCGAGGGGTGTGCTGCGCGGCACCGGTGCGCCCGGGACGGCACGCGGCGGGTACAGCGGCCCAGAAGCTCCGGGTAGCCTTGCGTTCGTGCCCCGTCTGTCAGAAGTCATCGCCGCGCTGGAGAACCTGTGGCCCGCCGAGCGGGCCGAGTCCTGGGACGCGGTCGGCACCGTCACGGGCGACCCCGACCAGGAGGTCTCCCGGGTCCTGTTCGCCGTCGACCCCGTCCAGGAGGTCGTCGACGAGGCGGTGAGGCTGGGCGCCGGCCTGCTCGTCACCCACCACCCGCTGTACCTGCGCGGGACGACGACGGTCGCGGCCTCCACCTTCAAGGGCCGCGTGGTGCACACGCTCATCAAGAACGACGTCGCGCTGCACGTCGCCCACACCAACGCCGACACCGCCGACCCGGGCGTCTCCGACGCGCTGGCCGGCGCGCTCGACCTGCGCGTCCTGCGCCCCCTGGTGCCGGACCCGTCCGACCCCGAGGGCCGCCGCGGCCTGGGCCGCGTCTGCGAACTGGAGCACCCGCTCACCGTCCGCGAACTCGCCGCCCGCGCCGCCGAACGGCTGCCCGCCACCGCGCAGGGCATCCGCGTCGCCGGCGACCCCGAGGCCGTGGTCCGCACGGTCGCCGTCAGCGGCGGCTCCGGCGACAGCCTCTTCGACCACGTGCGGGCGGCCGGCGTCGACGCCTTCCTCACCGCGGACCTGCGCCACCACCCGGTCTCGGAGGCCCGCGCCCACAGCTCTCTCGCGCTGCTCGACGCCGCGCACTGGGCCACCGAATGGCCCTGGTGCGAGCTGGCCGCAGCCCAGCTCGACGAGATCTCCGACCGCAACGGATGGGACCTGAGGGTCCACGTCTCCAGGACGGTCACCGACCCCTGGACCGCCCACGCGGCGTCCACCACCACAGCCGACACCATGGGAGCCCCCAACTGAACGCCGCGCCCGCCGACCAGATCCGACTCCTCGACGTCCAGGGCCTCGACGTCCGCCTCCAGCAGCTCGCGCACAAGAAGCGGTCGCTGCCCGAGCACGCCGAGATCGAGTCACTGACCAAGGACCTCACCCAGCTGCGCGACCTGCTCGTCGCCGCGCAGACCGAGGAGAGCGACTGCGCCCGCGAGCAGACCAAGGCCGAGCAGGACGTGGACCAGGTGCGCCGGCGCGCCGCCCGCGACCAGCAGCGCCTGGACTCCGGTGCCGTCACCTCCCCGAAGGACCTGGAGAACCTCCAGCGCGAGATCGCCTCCCTCGCCAAGCGGCAGGGCGACCTCGAGGACGTCGTCCTGGAGGTGATGGAGCGCCGCGAGTCCGCGCAGGAGCGCGTCGACGAGCTGACCGGACGGGTCGCCTCCGTCCAGGCGAAGATCGACGACGCCGCCGGGCGCCGGGACGCGGCCGTCGAGCAGCTCGACGGCGAGGCGGCCTCGGTGACCAAGGAGCGCGAGGTCGTCGCGGCCACGATCCCCGCGGACCTGCTGAAGCTCTACGACAAGCTGCGCGAGCAGCAGGGCGGCGTCGGCGCGGCCAAGCTGTACCAGCGCAGCTGCCAGGGGTGCCGCCAGGAGCTGGCCATCACCGAGCTGAGCGAGATCCGCTCGGCGGCGCCCGACACGGTCGTACGCTGCGAGAACTGCCGCCGCATCCTCGTGCGCACGGCCGACTCCGGGCTGTAGGGGGCCGGTCCGGTGGCGAGCGCGGGGGCGGATCCGGCGGCGGGTCCGGCGCGGGAGTTCGTGGTGGAGGCCGACGGCGGGTCGCGGGGCAACCCGGGGCCCGCGGGCTACGGCGCGGTGGTGAGCGACGCGGTGACGGGGGAGACCCTGGCCGAGGCCGCCGAGTACCTCGGCGTCGCCACGAACAACGTCGCCGAGTACCGGGGCCTGCTGGCCGGCCTGCGCGCCGCCCGCGAGCTGGACCCGTCGGCGTCCGTCCACGTCCGGATGGACTCCAAGCTCGTCGTCGAGCAGATGTCGGGCCGCTGGAAGATCAAGCACCCCGACATGAAGCCGCTCGCGGCCGAGGCGGCGCGCGTCTTCCCGCCCGGCCGGGTGACCTACGAGTGGATCCCCCGGGCGAGCAACAAGCACGCCGACCGTCTGGCCAACGAGGCGATGGACGCGGGGGCCCGCGGCGAGCAGTGGTCGCCGTCGGCGTCCACGGCGGACCTGGACGCGGCGGCCGGGGGCGTCCGCGCCGCCCGGGGCGGTCGCGCCGGGGGCGAGGCGGAGCCCGTCGCGGGCGGCCGCCGGGCCGCCGCGGGTGCCGCCGCACGGGCCGCCGAACCGGCCGGGCGTGATGCCGGCACCACCGGGGGCGTCCGCGCCGCCCGGGGCGGTCGCGCCGAGGACGAGCCGGGCGCCCGCTCCTTTGGCACCGCCGCCGATGCCGGCGCCTCCGCCGACGGCGACGTACGGGCCGCCAGGACCGTGGCCTCGCCCGGCTGGGGCCCGCCCGACCTGGGCGCCCCCGCCACCTTCGTGCTGCTCCGGCACGGGGAGACGCCCCTGACGCCGCAGAAGCGGTTCTCCGGGAGCGGCGGCAGCGACCCCTCGCTGTCCGCCGTCGGCCGCGAGCAGGCCGCCAGGGTCGCCGAGGGCCTCGCCCGGCGCGGCACCGTCCAGGCGATCGTCACGTCCCCGCTGGCCCGCACCCGCGAGACCGCCGCCGTCGTCGCCGCCCGCCTCGGCCTGGAGGTGACGGTCGAGGAGGGCCTGCGCGAGACCGACTTCGGCGCCTGGGAGGGACTCACCTTCGCCGAGGTCCGCGAGCGCTACCCGGACGACCTGAACGCCTGGCTGGCCTCCCCGGACGCCGAGCCGACCGGCGGCGGTGAGAGCTTCACGGCGACCGGCACCCGCATCGCGGCCACCCGCGACAGGCTGGTCTCCGCCCACGCGGGCCGCACCGTCCTGCTGGTCTCGCACGTGACGCCGATCAAGACGTTCGTCCAGCTCGCCCTCGGCGCCCCGCCCGAGTCGCTGTTCCGCATGGAACTGTCGGCGGCCTCGCTGTCGGCCGTGGCGTACTACGCCGACGGCGGCGCCAGCGTCCGCCTGTTCAACGACACGTCCCACCTGCGCTGAGCCCCGCCGCCTCGCGGGCCAGCGCCTCGACCCGCGCCCAGTCGCGCCCGGCGACGGCGTCCTTCGGCAGCATCCAGCTCCCCCCGACGCAGCCGACGTTGGGCAGTGCGAGGTACCGCGGCGCGGAGTCCGCTCCGATGCCGCCGGTCGGGCAGAAACGGGCCTGCGGCAGCGGGGCGGCGAGCGCCTTGAGGTAGGCGGTGCCGCCCGCGGCCTCGGCGGGGAAGAACTTCATCTCCCGCACCCCGCGCTCCAGCAGCGCCACCACCTCCGACGTGGTCGACACCCCCGGCAGGAACGGCACCCCGGACGCCCGCATCGCCGCCAGCAGCGACTCCGTCCACCCCGGGCTCACCAGGAACCGCGCCCCGGCCGCCACCACCTCGCCGACCTGCTCCGGCGTGATGACCGTGCCCGCGCCGACCACCGCGTCCGGCACCTCGCCGGCGATCGCCCGGATCGCGTCGACGGCGACCGGCGTCCGCAGCGTGACCTCGATGGCGGGCAGCCCGCCGGCCACGAGCGCCCGGGCCAGCGGCACGGCGTCCGAGAGGTCGTCGACGACCACGACGGGGACGACGGGCGCCAGGCCGAGGACCGAGGCGGAGGGGGACGCGGGCAGCGGGGAGGAGGGCAGCGGTGAGGTCATGACCTCATCGTGCCCTCCGGTAGCATCCTCTGCAATCGACGTTGCGCAGGATGCAACGCTGGTGCGGTCCGGTCAGTGGACCTCCTCCACCAGCACGTCCAGCGACCACGGCTTCCCCGCCTTCGCCGGCGCCTCGGCCTCCACCACGTACCCCAGGTCGCGCAGCGCCCCCACCAGCTCCGCCGGCCCCTCGGGCGCGCTCCCGGACGACAGCAGGCTGCGCACGATCCGCCCCTTCGTCGCCTTGTTGAAGTGGCTGACCACCTTCCGGGTCGGCGCGTGCAGCACCCGCACCGAGGCGGTCCGTCCGGCCACCTCCCCCTTCGGCTTCCACGCCGCCGCGTACGCCGCCGACCGCAGGTCCAGCACCGGCCCGTCCCCGGCGGCCTCGGGCAGCACCTCGGCCATCGGCGCCCGCCAGAAGGCGCCCAGGGCCCCCACCCCGGGGAGCTTCACGCCCATCGAGCACCGGTAGGAGGGGATCCGGTCGGTCACCCGCACGGCACCCCACAGCCCGGAGAACACCAGCAGCGACCGCGCGGCACGCTCCCGGGCGGCGGTGTCCAGGGAGGCCAGGTCCAGGGCGTCGTAGAGCACACCGGTGTAGATCTCCCCGGCGGGCCGCGCCCCGGCCGTCCGCAGCTCCGCGTTCTTGGCCACCTCGCCGCGCAGCCCCTCGCTCAGCCCCAGCACCTCGCGCGCCTTCTCCTCGTCGGCGGCGCACAGCTCGACCAGCTCGGCGAGGACGGTCTCGCGGGCGGGCGTCAGCCCCGGGAGGGACAGCGTCCCGGGCTCCAGCGGGGCGCCCGGGCCGGACGCGGCCTTCCCCTCGGACGGCGGCAGCAGGACAAGCACAGGCACTCCTTCACTCCAAGCTCCCGGTCAGGGTACGGGGTGCGTCCGGCGGACCCGGCGGCCCGTACTCACCGGAAGCGAGCACGGGGGAGGGGCTTCTCATGCGGCGCGGGAACAGGGCGCGGACCGTCACGACAGCGCTCGTCACGACAGCGCTGACGGCCGTGGTCGTCGTCGGCCTGACGAGCGGCTGCTCCTCCCGCGACACCGAGCGGGACGACGAGACGCGACAGCACTACTGCTTGGCCCTCGGGACCTGGCAGCGGACGAAGGCCCGGTCCGAGAACGCCGACGTCGCCGGATACGCGGCCCTCGCCGCCGCGAGACGGCTCGACCGGGAGGGCCTCGACCGGTCCGGCAGCCACGTCCTCCGGGACACCGCCCTGGCGGTCGACACCGCCGACCCCGCCGCCGAGGGCCGCATGGCGACCTACTGCACGGACACCGGCTTCGAGACGTACGTCCGCTGAGCCGCGCCCCCGGGGACGGTGATCCTGTGCCAGGATCGAGGGAACGGTTCCCGATCTCTCGTACAGGTGATCACCCCATGTCCCAGTCTGGCGAGCGACCGAAGGAGGGGCGTGACATGACTGCCATGGCACACGAACCGATCACGCAGGACCTCTTGCTGGAGTGGTTTCTCGCCCTGGAGACCCCGGAGGGGTTCCGGGCGGAGCTGATCGAAGGGGAGATCGTCGTGACGCCGCCGCCGGATGGGGACCACGAGGACTGCATCGAGCTGATCGTGGACCAGATGTACCGGGGTTCCGCGACCCGCATGCAGTTCTCGGGCAACAAGGGCCTCAAGCTGAGGAACGCCGACGGCCTCCTGGCGGACCACGTCATCCCTGACGGCACCTTCGCGCCCAGGGCGTCCCGGCTCTATCGCGGAGCCGAGCCCTGGATGCCCTGCGACGGCGTCTCTCTGGTGCTGGAGGTAACCTCCACCAAGCCGAGGGCCGACCGCGAGGCCAAACGCCGTGCGTATGCGCGCGGCGGTATCCCGTTCTACCTGCTCGTCGACCGTCAGGAGTCGTCGATCACGTTGTTCAGCGATCCGGGCC
Source organism: Streptomyces sp. NPDC029152 (assembly GCF_055564355.1). Taxonomy (NCBI): domain Bacteria; kingdom Bacillati; phylum Actinomycetota; class Actinomycetes; order Kitasatosporales; family Streptomycetaceae; genus Streptomyces; species Streptomyces sp. NPDC029152. Next base: position 763,825 of record NZ_JBVHWR010000001.1, read on the forward strand.
AGGACGACTACCGGCAGCACTGCACCGTCGCCTTCGGGAAACCGCTGACTCTGCCCGCCCCCTTCTCCTTCGACCTGGACACCGCCGACTTCCTCTGACCATCCTGGGACGGGGGTGGGAAGGTGGCCGCACGCGAGCAGGCACGGTGGACCAGGGCACGGCTGGGGACGGACGGGCCGCCCCTGGACCTGCTCACCGCCCGTTTCGACCGCCACGTCTACGCCCCCCACGCCCACGACGAGTTCACGGTCGGCGTCACCGTCGGCGGCCTGGAGGTCATCGCCTACCGGGGCGGGCACATCCACTCGGGGCCCGGATCCATCGTCGTCCTGGAACCCGGCGAGGTGCACACCGGCGGCCCCGCGGCCCCCGACGGCTATTCCTACCGCGCCCTGTACGCGGCGCCGTCCCTGCTCGCCGACGGCACGCGCGGCGGCCTGCCGCACTTCCGCGAACCCGTCCTCCAGGACCCCGAACTCGCCCGCGCCCTGCGCGCCGCCCACACCGGCCTGACCCGCCACCCCGACCCGCTGGAGGCCGAGTCCCGCCTCCCCTGGCTGCTCACGGCCCTGGCCCGGCGCCACTCCACGGCCCGCGCGGCCGACGACGCGGTCCCCGGCGCCGGCCGCATCGCCCGCGTCGTACGCGACCGCCTCGCCGACGAGCTCCTCGCCCCGCCCTCCCTGGCGACCCTCGCCACGGACCTCGGCCTGTCCCGCTACCAGCTCCTGCGCGCCTTCCGCACGACGACGGGGATGCCGCCGTACGCCTGGCTGGCCCAGCACCGGGTGGCCAGGGCGCGCGGACTCCTGGACGCGGGGCTGCGCCCGGCCGAAGCGGCGGCCCTGGTGGGCTTCGCCGACCAGGCGCACCTGACGCGCTGGTTCCGCCGCGTCCTCGGCGTGACCCCGGCGGCGTACCGCAACAGCGTTCAAGACGGCGGGTGAGGGCGGCCCGCAGACTGCCGCCATGACTGCACGCGGCTGGGCCCTGTTCTCCCTGATGGGAGTGGTCTGGGGCATCCCCTATCTGATGATCAAGGTGGCGGTGGAGGACCTCTCCCCGTCCGTGGTCGTGTTCACCCGGTGCGCGCTCGGCGCCGCCCTCCTGCTCCCCTTCGCCCTCCGCCAGGGAGGCCTCGCCCGGACGGTCCGGGCGCACTGGGCACCGATGCTGGCCTTCGCCGTCATCGAGATCATCGGCCCCTGGTGGACCCTCACCGACGCCGAACGCCACCTCTCCAGCTCCACCGCCGGCCTGCTCATCGCGGGCGTCCCCATCGTCGCCGTCCTCCTGGCCCGCTTCTTCGGCGCCGAGGAACGGGTCGGCGCCCGCCGGATCACCGGACTCGGCGTCGGCCTCGGGGGCGTCGCCGTCCTCACCGTGCCGCACCTCACCGGCGGCGACGCCCGTTCACTGGCCGAGGTGCTGGTGACGGTCGTCGGCTACGCCACCGCCCCCCTGATAGCCGCCCGCCACCTCAAGGACGTCCCCACCCTCCAGCTCATCACCCCCTGCCTCACCCTGGCCGCCGTCGTCTACGCCCCCGCCGCCTTCCTGACCCGGCCCGCCGCCCTCCCCCCGGGCGAGGTCCTGGCGGCCCTGACCGGCCTCGGCGTCGTCTGCACCGCGATCGCCTTCGTGGCCTTCCTGGAGTTGATCAAGGAGGTCGGCCCGACCCGGGCCGGCGTCATCACCTACGTCAACCCGGCGGTCGCCGTCGCCGCGGGCGCCCTCTTCCTGGACGAGGACCTGACCCTCGGCATCGGCGTCGCCTTCACCCTGATCCTGGCCGGCTCGGTCCTCGCGACGGCCGCCGCCGGTCCGAGGCGGGAGGTGCGCCGGGTACCATGGTCGGCACGGCAGACGAGCCGGGCGGACGGCCGCGTGAAGACCCTCACGGGACTTCCCGAGGAACGTCCGGGCTCCACAGGGCAGGGTGATGGCTAACGGCCACCCGGGGTGACCCGCGGGACAGTGCCACAGAAAGCAGACCGCCCGGGACTCCGGTCCCGGGTAAGGGTGAAACGGTGGTGTAAGAGACCACCAGTGCCCAGGGCGACCTGGGCAGCTAGGTAAACCCCACCCGGAGCAAGGTCAAGAGGGGACGCCTCCTCGAGAGAAGGGGCGGCCCTGCGCGGACGTTCGAGGGCTGCCCGCCCGAGTCCGCGGGTAGACCGCTGGAGGCCGGTGGCAACGCCGGTCCTAGATGGATGGCCGTCGCCGGCGGGCCCGCGAGGACCCGCCGGAACAGAACCCGGCGTACAGCCCGACTCGTCTGCCCCCCCCTTCCCGGGCCGCCGTCACGGAACCTCCACGATCAACGGCATTCCCCCACCCCGGGGGCCCGGCCGATCCGACGGCCCGTGCGTACAACGGGGCTCGGCGTACGTATAGTTGGCTGGAAATCGACAGCTCGTGCGGACGGGGGACCGGTGTAGCCCAGGCAGTTGAGGCGATGTGGCGTCGCGTCGGTGCGGCTCCTGCCCGCCTTCCCGCCCTTGACCGGGCTCCTCCGGCCTCGTCCCGGATACCACAGCGGGGCGTACGAGCGATGGGTTCGCGACGAACTCGGATTGCTGACGGACCATGCAACAAGCGGGGTTTTCCCGCACGTCAGGGTGATTAGCATGAGCCGTACCTGGACGGAAGATCGCCTTCCTGTTGGCTGACCTCTCTCCCGGCCCGCGGCTGCTTCGTGCCGTCACCCCGATTCCCCTGCTCTCACCGACCGAGGGACCGCTCCATGCCAGTGCCTGCTCCGCCCAGCCAGCACCGACCGGCGGGGGCGCCGCGCACCTCGCTCGCCGCACGGTCGGTCGTGCCGGTGACGACCGCCGCCGCCGGCGGCGCGACGGTCGCCCTGGCACCGTCCGACGCCTCCACGTGGGTCCTGGCCGTGGTGGTGGTCGCCTGGGTGTGCGTGACCGTCACCGTCCTCGTCGCCCACCGGCTGGTCCACCGGGCCCGCAGCGCGGCCGCCGAACGGGAGTCGGAGAACGGCCGCCTCCGGGCCGAAGCGGCCCGGCTGTCGGTCGAGATGTCCCACCTGGCCGGTCAGACGCTGCCCGACGTGGCCGAGCGTCTGCGGCAGGGCACGAGCGCGGCCGACGTACTGGCCAGCGTCCCGCCGTCGTCCGACCCGCACCTCCAGCGGCTGACCCACACGTTCGCCGCGGTCGTCGAGGAGGACGTGCGGCGGCTGGCCGCCCTGGACGGCGAGTACCGCACGATGCGCGACGACATGGACCGGGCGGGGGCCGAGTACGAGCGCTTCGTGAAGGAGACGCTGCCCGCCGCGGTCGCCCGGCTGCGCGAGGGCCGGTCCGCCGACACCGTGCTCGCCGAGTTCGAGCTGCCCCGACTGCCGGAACTGCGGATTCCGGCCGAGTCCTTCATCCGCGAACTCGCCCACAGCGAGCGGCGCGCCGCCGCGGCCCAGGCCGCCTCCGCCAAGGCGCTCAGCCGCGTCCAGGCCAAGGCCGTGCGGATGCTCGCCGACCTGCGGGACATGCAGGAGCGGCACGGCGAGGAGGTCTTCGGCGACCTGCTGAAGCTGGACCACAGCACCTCCCAGCTCGGCCTGATGACCGACCGGCTGGCGCTGCTGATGGGCGGCAGGTCCAGCCGCGCCTGGAACAAGCCGATCGTCATGGAGAGCATCCTGCGCGGCGCCGTCGGCCGCATCTCCGCCTACCAGCGGGTGCGCCTGCACTGCTCCACCCGCGCCGCGGTCTCCGGCTTCGCCGCCGAGGGCGTGATGCACCTGCTCGCCGAACTGATGGACAACGCCGCGAACTTCTCCCCGCCCATCGACGAGGTGCACGTCTACGTCGAGGACCGCAGCGCCGGCATCGTCGTCACCATCGAGGACAGCGGCCTGAAGATGGCCGACGCGGCGATGCGCCGCGCCGAGGAAGCCGTGACCGGCCGCGTCACCGACCTGGCCTCGCTGCAGGGCACCCGGCTCGGCCTCGCCGTGGTGGGCCGGCTCGCGGTGAAGTACGGCATCAGCGTCAACTACCGCCCCTCCTCCCGCGGCGGCACCGGCGTCGTCGTCCTGCTGCCCCTGCACCTGCTCGCCCAGCAGCGCGACCTGGTCCCACACCGGACGGCCCCCCGGCCCGAGGCCATGCCGACGGCGCTCGCGCCCGCGCCGTTGCCCGAGGTCCACGAGCGTCCCGCCGCGGCACTGCCGGCGGCCGGCGAGCGCCCCGCGGCCGCGGCACTGCCGCCCGCCGCCGAGCCCCCCGCCGCCCGGCCCGAGCTGCCCGCCCAGCGACGGCACCGGCGGCCCGACGGCACCACGCCGAACGGTCTGCCGGTGCGAGCCCCCGGCCGCACCATGGCCGAGGCGGAGCGCGAACGCGAGCAGCGCCACTCGGCGTCCGCGCAGGCCGCCGACGCACCGCCGGCCCGGCGCCCGGCACGCGACGCGGGCTCGCGGTTCGGCGCCTTCCACCGCGCACGGCAGTCCGCGGACGGTACCGCCGGACCGGCCGCCCGGCCCGGAACCGAGCCGCCCGCGGCTCCCTAGTCATCCCCCCTTCCCGTACGGCGCCCGGAGCGACGGCGCCCCCTTCCCGCTCGAGCTCGTGAGATAGGAGGAACGGGCCGGTGGCCGGTCAGCCGGGCACCACCGTCCCATCACCCATCATGCAGACCACCGACAACAGCCTCAGCTGGCTCCTGCAGAATCTCCTGGACCAGACCCCCGGCGCCCGCCACGCCCTGGTCCTGTCCCGGGACGGTCTGAAGCTCTGCTGGAGCGAGCACCTCACGCTCGACCAGGCCGACCAGCTGTCGGCGATCTGCTCCGGCATCCAGGCCCTCTCCCAAGGGGCCTCCATGGAGTTCGGCGACGGCACCGGCGGGGTCCGGCAGTCGATGACCGAGTTCCACGGCGGCCTGCTGTTCATCGTGGAGGCCGGCGAGGGGGCGCACCTCGCCGTCGTCGCCGGGGAGGACGCCGATCCCGGAGTGGTCGGCCACCAGATGACGGAGCTGGTCGAGCAGATCGGCGAGCACCTGCGGGCCGAGCCGCGGGGCCAGGCCAGGGCGAACGGCACCGCGTGATGCGCAAGCCCGTCGACACGGGTGATCCCGACCGGCTCTACACCGTCACCCGTGGACGCAGCCGTGCCGACGAGTCCTTCGACCTGGTCACCCTCGTCGTCAGCGAGAGCGGTCCGGTGCCGGGGATGCAGTCGGAGCTCGCCCGGATCCTGGAGATGTGCCGGCACCCCACCGCCGTCGTCGAGATCGCCGCGGAACTCGCACTGCCGGTCACGGTGGTGCGGATCCTGCTCGGCGACCTGCTGGACACGGGCCGCATCACCGCCCGCCACCCGCGCACGGCGCAGTCCGTCGCCTCCCTGCCTGATTCCGCCCTACTCCAAGAGGTGCTCCATGGGCTCCGCAACCTCTGAGCCGCCCTCCCACCGCACACCGCTGAACGACACCGCGGAGACCGGTCTGAAGATCGTCGTCGTGGGCGGATTCGGCGTCGGAAAGACGACCCTCGTCCGCTCCGTGAGCGAGATCCGGCCGCTCAACACCGAGGAAGTGATGACCCAGGCCGGCGTGGGCGTCGACGAGACCGGTGCGGTGACGGGGAAGACCACCACGACGGTCGCGTTCGACTTCGGACGGATCACCCTCAACGACCGCATGGTGCTGTACCTGTTCGGAGCTCCCGGCCAGGAGCGCTTCTGGTTCCTGTGGGACCGGCTGTTCTCGGGAACGCTGGGCGCCGTGGTCCTCGTGGACACCCGGCGGATGGACGACTCCTGGTACGCGATCGACCGGCTGGAACACCACCGCACGCCCTTCGTGGTGGCCGTGAACCGGTTCGACGACGACGGCGTCCGCTACTCCCTGGACGAGATCCGCCAGGCGCTCGCCCTGCCCGCGCACGTGCCGATGGTCGACTGCGACGCGCGGGTCAGGCAGTCCGGCAAGGATGTCCTGCTCACCCTCGTCCACCACCTGCACGACATGGCCATCGCCCAGGAGGCGACACTGTGACCGACTCCGGCTACCCCTCCGCGCGACCGGCGCCCCCGGGCTGCCCCGCCCACGCCGGGGCGGTGCGCCTCGGAGGGCTCGAGTACCAGCAGACGCCGTCGCAGCTCTACCGCGCGCTGCGCCGGGAGCACGGTCCGGTCGCGCCGGTCCTGCTCGACGGCGACGTCCCCGCCTGGCTCGTGCTGGGGTACTCGGAGGTCACGTACGTCACCAGCCACGACGAGCTGTTCGCGCGCGACTCGCGGCGCTGGAACCAGTGGGACGCCATCCCGCCGGACTGGCCGCTGCTGCCCTTCGTCGGGTACCAGCCGTCGGTGCTCTTCGCCGAGGGCGAGGAGCACCGGCGGCGGGCCGGGGTGATCACCGAGGCGCTGGAGGGGATCGACCAGTTCGAGCTGTCCCACGACTGCCTGCTGATCGCCGACGAGCTCATCGCCCGGTTCGCCGGCAGCGGCCGGGCGGAGCTGATGGCCGACTACGCGCACGCCCTGCCGATGCGCACCGTGGTGCAGATGTGCGGGATGCCGACCTCGGGCGAGGACACCCGCCGGCTCGTCGACGACCTGCGGATCTCCCTGGACGCCGTCGAGGGCGACGACCCGGTGGCGGCGTACGCGCGCGTGGGGGAGCGGCTGCGTCAGCTGGTGCGGGACAAGCGGGCCGTCCCCGGCCCGGACGTCACCTCGCGCATGCTGGCGCACCCGGCGGGCCTGACGGACGAGGAGATCGTCCAGGACCTGATCTCCGTGATCGCGGCGGCGCAGCAGCCGACCGCGAACTGGATCTGCAACACGCTACGGCTGCTGCTGACGGACGAGCGGTTCGCCGTGAACGTGTCGGGCGGCCGGCTCAGCGTGGGCGAGGCGCTCAACGAGGTGCTGTGGCTGGACACGCCGACGCAGAACTTCATCGGGCGGTGGGCGGCACGGGACGTCCAGCTGGGCGGCCGGCAGATCCGGGCCGGTGACTGCCTGGTGCTGGGGCTGGCCGCGGCCAACACCGACCCGCAGATCTGGCCGGAGGGGCACGTGGGCGCGGAGAACGCCGCGCACCTGTCGTTCAGCAACGGCGAGCACCGCTGCCCCTATCCGGCTCCCCTGCTCGCGGACGTGATGGCGCGGACGGCGGTCGAGACGCTGCTGGAGCGGCTGCCCGACCTGGTGCTGGCGGTGGACCCGGAGGAGCTGACCTGGCGACCGTCGATCTGGATGCGCGGGCTGTCGGCGCTTCCGGTGCGGTTCACACCGGTGGTGCAGTAGCGCGGGTTCCGGGCTCGTGACCAGAGCCCGGACTCCGGCGCGGACCGGCGAGGGGAACGGGCCGGTACGGGTCAGTCCCGCACGGGCGTGAAGCGCACCGGCAGGCTCTGCGGTCCCCGGGTGAACACGCCCTGCTCGGCCGGTTCGAAGCCGTCGGCGAGGCGCACGTCGGGCATGGCGTCGAGGAGCTGGCCGACGCCGGTCTCCACCTCCGCCTTGGCCAGCAGCGCGCCGACGCAGAAGTGCCGGCCGAGCGCGAAGGCGAGGTGGTCGGCGGCGGCCGAGAAGGCGGTCGTGGTGGTGAGGTCGTCGCGGAAGATGTCGAAGCGGTCGGGGTCGCGGTAGCGGCTCTCGTCACGGTTGGCCGCGCCGATCAGGCAGGTGACGGTGGCGCCCGCGGGTATCGTGCCGCCGCTGAGCGTCACCTCCGTCGCGGACTGCCGCATGATCATGTGCACGGGCGGGGTGAACCGCAGGGTCTCGGCGAAGGCGCGCGGGATCAGCGAGCGGTCCGCACGGACGGCGGCGAGCTGGTCGGGGTGGAGCAGCAGGTTCGCGAAGATGCCGGCGATGGCCTTGTCGGTGGTCTCGCCGCCGGCGGCGAGCAGCAGGCTGCAGAACGCCTTGACGTCCTCGTCGCTCATCCGCACCCCGTCGACCTCGGCGGCGCACAGCGCGGACAGCAGGTCGTCGCCCGGGTTCTCGCGGCGTTCCCGGATGATCGGCAGCATGTACTCGGCGAACTCCACCCGGGTCCGCTCGCCGGCCGCCGTCACCTCGGGGTCGCCCGAGAGGTTCCCGAGGAAGGCGATGACGGCCGTGTACCAGCGGTGGAAGCGGGAGTGGTCGGCCTTGTCCAGGCCCAGCATGTCGGCGATGACGTTGACCGGGAAGCGGGTGGCGTAGTCCGTGACCAGGTCGGCGGAGCCGGTGTGCCGGAAGGAGTCGATCAGTTCGCGGGAGTTGCGCTCGATGACGGGCAGGAACTTCCGCTCCAGGTCGCTGCCGCGGAAGGCGGGGGCCACGAGCGCCCGGCGCACGGCGTGCTCCCGCCCGCTGAGCTGGAGGATCGTCTTGCCGTGCACGGGTTCGATCTGCCAGGCGTAGTTGTCCGTGGTGAACTCTCCCGCCTTGTCCTTGAAGACGCGCTCGACATCCTCGTAGCGCGAGACGATGTAGCTCCGCGTCGCCTCGTGCCAGATGAGGGGCGCGGTGTCCCGCATGATCCGGTAGGCGGGGTAGGGGTTCGCCGCGAACTCGGGCGAGAGGATGTCGGGCACCTGCTGGGCGGTGGACATGGGGCTCCCAGGATCGTGACTTGGTGTACCAAGCAAGGTTATTGACCGGCCATCAGTTACGACAGAGCGTTCGGTGACCGGTTGTGCCGGGAGTGACAGGAGGAGGCCGGGTGTCGTCCCGCGCCCGACGTTCCGTAGTCTCCTGGCTGTTTCGCGCGTCACCCGGTGCAGGAGGAAGCAGACCGCATGGCCCCCACGCGATACGACCAGCGGGTCCGGGTGTTCGTGCAGGTCCGCGGCGGTGAGCACGACTGGCGGGAGGCCGAGGCGCGTTTCGAGGCGCACGGCTGGCCGGTGCGCGACGCGCACCCCGCGGGCCGGGGACCGCTGGGCGCGGCACTGGAACCCGATCCCGGGTCCCGCGTGTACGAGATAGAGGTCCGCCTCTTCGGCGCGGCCAGGGGCAGCGACCGGGGCGCGGCCGACCGGGTGCGCAAGGTGCTGCGCGGCGCCCGCCTCGAAGGCTACGTCCGCCGGGCCGAACCGCTGGAGCGGGACCGGGAGCTGTTCCCCCACTGGAGGATCGTCAGCACCGCCCACCGGCGTCCGGGCAGGCGGCCGGCCTGGCGACGGCACCTCGCCCGCGCCGCCACGCGGCTCGGCAGGCACGACACCGGCGGGTTCGTCGCCGGCGGACCGCGCCAGGCGCTGCGGCTGGCCCGCGCGGACGCTCCCGCCGGGGCCGCCCGCCCCGCCGTGGCCGTACGGCCGCTCGACGGACGCCGGCGTGAACCGGCCCCGTACCGGCGGGAGGAGCAGCTGGAGCGCTCGATCTACCGGCTGGTCCTGTGGACCCTGCTGGCGACGGGCGCGCTCATCCTGGCCTCGGCGGCGGTCCCCGGCGCCCCCCGGTGGATCCTGGGGGCCCTGGCGCTCTTCGGGGCGTGCGGGGCCGTCCGGTCCGGCTGGGAGATGAGCGGGGAGGGCAAGCGGTACGAGGGCGTCGTCGTCGCCGTGCTCTGCCTGCTGGTCTTCGCCGCCTTCGGGACGGGCCTCCTCAGCAGCGACGGCAAGGCGTGGTCTCCGCTGCGGACCCTCACGACCGCGGTGGTGGTCGCCGTCCTCGCGGGGCTGTGGCTCCTGGTGCGGCAGTGGACGTGGGGCGAGTGGGTCGCCTGGGCGGTTCCGCTGGCGGTGACCCTGACCGTCTCCGCGTTCGTGGCCGCCGGTTCCGTCCTCCACGCCCTGTACGCCGACGGTCTCTCGCTCAGCCCGTCGGACCTCGACGTGCCCCCGGTCTGGCAGTTCGCGGCCGCGGTGAAGCTGCTGGTGATGCTGAGCCTCGTCATGATCGTCCCCGCCTGGTGGGGGTTCGCCAAGCACCGCCACCACCGGTACGCCACCCCGGGGGACGGCACGAACATCATCCTGAACGTGTGCCTCTTCGTGGCGATGCTCGCCGGGGCCGGGCTGCAGGCGTGGAACTCCGCCGGGACGGCCGTGGACCGCACCGTCGCGGCGGCGGCGCGCGGCGAGGACCCCCCGTCGTACTTCGGCGTCGAACCGGAGTGGACCTGCGTACGGCTCGCCGTGCCGGCCGCCGAACTCTCCGGGGAGGGACCGCCGTTGGAGCCGGACAGGCCCTACCTCTCCTTCGGCGTCGCGGGGGAGACGGCGGTCCTGTGGGACCCGGCCACCCGCGAGCCGGTGAAGCTGCCGGCGAACCAGGTGTGGCTGGGACCGGCGGAGTCGGGGAACGTCACGTGTCCGGGACGGCCCGGGAATTCGAAACATTCGTAAAGCAGCCCTCTCGTTTCTGATCTATGCGGCGACTGTCTTTGCTGCGAGATGGCTCGATGATGGTGAATGGGCGTCTGAACTGGCCTTACGGTCCGGCTTCGCGATCCCCCCGTGGCCGAAGTTTTCGAAACAATCACCGAAACTATTGACGCTTGACGGGTGCAGCTCAACACTGGCGCCGTTGTCGATCCCCCCCAGGAGAGGAAGCACCGCCATGAGCGTGCTCGTCCAACCCGTGCGGCGCGGAAGTCGCGGCGTCGCGTTGTCCGTCAGAACCGCGTGGGCCGTCGCGCTGGCCGCCCTGGCCGCGCTGCTGCTGCCGGCCACCGCCCACGCCGACACGGTCGTGACCACCAACCAGACCGGCACCGACAACGGCTACTACTACTCGTTCTGGACCGACAGCCAGGGCACCGTCTCCATGAACATGGGGGCCGGCGGCCAGTACAGCACCTCGTGGCGCAACACCGGCAACTTCGTGGCCGGCAAGGGCTGGAGCAACGGCGGGCGCAGGACCGTGCAGTACTCGGGCACGTTCAACCCGTCCGGCAACGCGTACCTGGCTCTGTACGGATGGACCTCGAACCCGCTCGTCGAGTACTACATCGTCGACAACTGGGGAACCTTCCGGCCCACGGGCACCTTCATGGGCACCGTGAACAGCGACGGCGGCACCTACGACATCTACCGGACGACGCGGTACAACGCCCCGTCCGTCGAGGGCACCCGCACCTTCGACCAGTACTGGAGCGTGCGGCAGTCGAGGCGGACCGGCGGCACCATCACCACGGGCAACCACTTCGACGCGTGGTCGCGTGCCGGGATGCCGATGGGCAGCTTCAACTACTACATGATCATGGCGACCGAGGGCTACCAGAGCAGCGGCAGCTCCAGCATCAACGTCGGCGGCACGTCCGGCGGTGGCGGCGGTGGGGGCGGTGGGGGCGGCTGCACCGCGACGTTGTCGGCCGGGCAGAAGTGGGGCGACCGGTACAACCTGAACGTCTCGGTGAGCGGGGCCAGCGACTGGACGGTGACGATGAACGTGCCGTCCCCGGCGAAGGTGTTGTCCACCTGGAACGTCAGTGCCAGTTACCCGAGTTCACAGGTGCTGACCGCCAAGCCCAACGGCAGCGGCAACAGCTGGGGCGCCACCATCCAGGCCAACGGCAACTGGACCTGGCCCAGCGTCTCCTGCAGCGCGGGCTGACCCCGGACACGAGGAACGAGGAGGACCCACTCGTATGCGCACCAGACCCCGTCCGTCATGGCGTTCCCGCGTCACCGGGATGGCCGCCGCCGGGCTGACCGTCGCCGCGCTGGCCGCCGCGGGCACCGTCACCGCCGACGCCGCACCCGCCGCCGCCCCCGCACGGGCCGCCGCCTGCAACGGCTACGTCGGCCTCACCTTCGACGACGGCCCCTCCGGCACCACACAATCCCTGCTCAACGCCCTCAAGCAGAACGGGCTGCGGGCCACCATGTTCAACCAGGGCCAGTACGCGGCCCAGAACCCGTCCCTGGTCCGCGCCCAGGTCGACGCCGGCATGTGGGTCGCCAACCACAGCTACACCCATCCGCACATGACCCAGCTCGGCCAGGCCCAGATGGACGCGGAGATCTCCCGCACCCAGCAGGCCGTCGCGAACGCGGGCGGCGGCACGCCGAAGCTGTTCCGGCCGCCGTACGGCGAGACGAACTCCACGCTGCGGTCGGTCGAGGCCAAGTACGGCCTGACCGAGGTCATCTGGGACGTCGACTCGCAGGACTGGAACAACGCGAGCGCCGACGCCATCGTGCAGGCCGTGTCCCGGCTGGGCGACGGTCAGGTCATCCTCATGCACGACTGGCCCGCCAACACGCTCGCGGCGATCCCCCGCATCGCGCAGACCCTGGCGGGCAAGGGCCTGTGCTCCGGCATGATCTCCCCGGCGACCGGCCGCGCGGTCGCCCCCGACGGCGGCGGCACCGGTGGCGGTGGGGGCGGCTGCACCGCGACGTTGTCGGCCGGGCAGAAGTGGGGCGACCGGTACAACCTGAACGTCTCGGTGAGCGGGGCCGGCGACTGGACGGTGACGATGAACGTGCCGTCCCCGGCGAAGGTGTTGTCCACCTGGAACGTCAGTGCCAGTTACCCGAGTTCACAGGTGCTGACCGCCAAGCCCAACGGCAGCGGCAACAGCTGGGGCGCGACCATCCAGGCCAACGGCAACTGGACCTGGCCCACGGTCAGCTGCAGCGCGGGCTGATCCGCGCACGGGACTGTGGTGCGGCGGCCGCCCGGCCGCCGCACCACAGGCCTCAGGCCCCCGGCGGGAGCGACCGTCCCGCCACCCGGGCCAGGTGCCGCCCGAACACCTCCCGCGCCTCGGGCGTCAGCGTGCGCAGGGCCACCATCGCCGTGATCACCACGTCGCACAGTTCCGCCTCGACGTCCGCCCACGTGTGCGTGGTCCCCTTGCGCGGGTTCTGGCCCGTCGCGCCGATCACCGCCTCGGCGACCTCGCCGACCTCCTCCGACAGCTTCAGCATGCGCAGCAGCAGGCCCTCACGGCCGCCGACGGGCTGCTCCGCCTCCAGCCACTTCCACAGGGCGTCGACAGTGGTCCACGGGTCGCCGGCGGGACTGCCGCCTCGGTTGTCGCTCATGACGGGCAGCCTGCCACGGCGGACGGGGCGGTCCCCGCCGGCTCAGTCGAACAGCTTCTCCTGCTTGCCCTCCGCCGCCTTCCGTACCCGCCTGTTCCGCGCCCCCACGACCACCGTCGTGGCCGCCGCCGTCACCGCGAAGGCCGCCGGGACCATCCAGTTCCGGTTGACCGCGTGGCCCAGGGCGTGGTCCAGGGAGAGGCGGCCGGGGCCCGTGACCGCGAGGCCGGCGGCCGTCAGGCCCAGGGAGGCCGCGTACTCGTAGCCGCCGCTCTGGGCGAAGAAGCCGTTCGGGGCGTGCACCGCCGCAGCGCCCGCCATCGCGCCGGCCGCCGCCGCGCCCGCGGCCGGGGTGGCCAGGCCCAGCGCCAGCAGGAGGCCGCCGCCGGCCTCCGCGAGGCCCGCCGCGGTCGCGCTGGCCCGGCCCGGGGTGTAGCCCATGGCCTCCATGGCCTGGCCGGTCCCCTCGAGCCCCCCGCCGCCGAACCAGCCGAGCAGCTTCTGCGCGCCGTGGGCGGCCAGTACGCCTCCCGTCCCCAGACGGAGCAGCAGCAGTCCGAGGTCGCGCCGGTCGTAGCAGGTCATGTCGGCTCCTTCGGGAGAACGTGCGCTGGTGCCCCTCCTCGCGTTCCCACCGTCACACCGGCCCCGCGCCCCCGCACCCGACCGGCCCGCCGCGGGCGCCGTTCGGGTGGCGGGGGCGCGGTACCGGTGTGACGCTGGCCGGCATGACGATCCAGACCACCCGACTCAGCGACCCGGCCGTGCGGGCCTTCGTCGCCGCCGTCAACGCCCACGACCGCGAGGCCTTCCTGGCGCTGCTCGCGCCGGACGCCACCATGGCCGACGACGGCGACGACCGGGACCTCGCCCAGTGGATCGACCAGGAGATCTTCTCCTCCAACGGCCACATGGAGGTCGACAACGAGTCGAACGGCGGGCGCGCCCTCATCGCCCGCTACCGCAACGACACCTGGGGCGAGATGCGCACCCGGTGGAGCTTCACCGTGGACGACGACGGCCGCATCGCGCGGTTCGAGACCGGGCAGGCGTGACCGGGACCGCGTCCGGGGACACGTGATCGCCCTTGCCCTCGGGTGCGCTTCAACTCCTAGCGTTCCCGGACATGAACACCAACGGAATCACCACGGCCGGCACGGCCACCCGGACCCTCGGCCGCAGTGGCATCGAGGTCAGCGCGCTCGGCTTCGGCTGCTGGGCCATCGGCGGCGAGTGGCGGGACACCGCCGGGCAGCCGCTCGGCTGGGGGCGCGTCGACGACGACGAGTCCGTACGGGCGATCCGGCGCGCCCTCGACCTCGGAGTGACCTTCTTCGACACCGCCGACGTCTACGGCACCGGGCACAGCGAGCGCCTGCTCGGCCGGGCCCTCGGCAGGCGGCGCGACGACGTGGTCGTCGCCACCAAGTGGGGCAACGTCTTCGACGCGCGGACCCGCACCCTCACCGGCGCCGACGACTCGCCCGCGTACGTCCGCCGGGCGCTCACCGCGTCGCTGGAGCGCCTGGGCACCGACCACGTCGACCTCTACCAGCTGCACCTCGCCGACGCCGACCCGGAGCGTGCCGCGGAGCTCCGCGACGTCTGCGAGGAGCTCGTGGGGGAGGGGCTGGTGCGGGCGTACGCGTGGAGCACGGACGACCCCGGGCGCGCGGCCGTGTTCGCGGCCGGCGAGCACTGCGCGGCCGTGCAGCACCGGGCCAACGTGCTCCAGGACGCGCCCGAGATGATCGCCCTGTGCGAGGCCTCGGGGCTGGCGAGCGTCAACCGCAGCCCGCTCGCCATGGGGCTGCTCGGCGGCAGGCACACGGAGCGGCGGGCCCTGGCGGCCGGGGACATCCGGAGCAGGCCGCCCGCCTGGCTGCCGGGGTTCGGGGAGGGGACCGGTGCCGACCCCGAGTGGCTGGCGCGGGTCGAGGCACTGCGGGACGTCCTCACCGCGGGCGGCCGTACGCTCGCCCAGGGCGCCCTGGCCTGGCTGTGGGCCCGCAGTGACCGCACCGTGCCGATCCCCGGGTTCCGTTCCGTCGCGCAGGCCGAGGAGAACGCGGGCGCGCTGGAGAAGGGTCCGCTCACCCCCGGACAGATGGCCGAGGCCGAGCTGATCCTCCGGGGCTGACGCCACCGGGCGTCGTACGCGGCAGCCGTTCCGCCCACCGGTGCGCATCCCGCGGTCCCGCGCGGGATCCACCCCCAGCCGGTGGCCGGAACGGCTGCCGCCTCCCCCCTCGATGTGGCTCGCGGAGTTCCGGAAGGCTGACGCTCCGAGTGTGAAGCTTCGGTGAAGGAGAGTTGAGCACAAGTCCGCCACCGGCCGCAAGGGTTCGGACTGCTGAATTCCGGTTGTATGGGTCGCCGACGGGCCGTCAAGGCGCCTGTCCACGCGGTCCGTTCAGCCGCGCCCCACGTACGGCATCGTCGTCGCCATGACCGTCGCGAACTGCACGTTCGCCTCCAGCGGCAGCTCCGCCATGTGCCGCACCGTGCGCGCCACGTCGGCGACGTCCATCACCGGCTCGGGCGCCACCTCCCCGTTGGCCTGGAGCGCCCCGGTCTGCATGCCGGCCGTCATGTCGGTCGCCGCGTTGCCGATGTCGATCTGGCCGACCGCGATGCCGTAGGGCCGGCCGTCCAGGGACAGCGACTTGGTCAGGCCCGTCAGCGCGTGCTTGGTCGCGGTGTACGCCACCGAGTGCGGACGCGGCGTGTGCGCGGAGATCGAGCCGTTGTTGATGATCCGGCCGCCCTGCGGGCTCTGCTCCTTCATCTGCCGGTACGCCGCCTGCGCGCACAGGAACGCCCCGTCGAGGTTGGTGGCCACCACGTGCCGCCACGCGTCGTAGGACAGTTCCTCGACCGGCACGCCGCCCGGACCGAACGTCCCGGCGTTGTTGAACAGCAGGTCCAGCCGCCCGAACCGGTCGCGTACGGCGGCGAACAGGGCGGCCACGTCCTCGGGCCGCGACACGTCGGTCGGTACGGCGAGCGCGGTGCCGCCGGGGACGAGCGCGGCCGTCTCCTCCAGGGTCCCGGCGCGGCGGCCGGCCAGGACCAGCCTCCAGCCCGCGCGCAGCAGTTCGGCGGCGACCGCGCGGCCGATGCCGGAACCGGCACCCGTGACCACGGCGACCCTCTCCCGGCCGGTCATGTCGTACGTCCCCTCGTCAGCGGTTCTCACGGTGTTCATGAGGCCGCAGCGTACGCGTGGGGGACCGGCCGCCGATCATGCGGAACTCATCCGTCCGACACAAGCCCGCCATGTCCGCGCCAAGGCGGCGTCGTCCCCGGCCATTCGAATGCCCCCTGCACCCACCGCAAGGGGAGGAACGGATGACACCCGCGAACCACCAGGCTTCCGACCGTGCCCAGGCCGGCCCGGCCACGCACGCGCCCGAACTCCGCGCCGCCGCCCGCCACCTGGGCCGCCGCCGCTTCCTGACCGTCACCGGCGCCGCCGCGGCGCTCGCCTTCTCCGTCAACCTGCCCGCCGCCGGCACCGCGAGCGCCGCCGGACTCGACCCCGCCCGGCTCACCGGCGACCCCTTCACGCTCGGCGTCGCCTCGGGCGACCCGCTGCCGGACTCCGTCCTGCTGTGGACGCGCCTGGCCCCCGCGCCGTACCAGGCCGACAGCGGACTGCCCGCCAAACGCGTCGACGTCGGCTGGGAACTCGCCCTCGACGAACGCTTCCGCCGCGTCGTCAGACGGGGCACCGCCACCGCCCACCCCGAGTTCCACCACACCGTCCACGTCGAGGTCGACCACCTCGCCCCGGGCCACGTCTACTACTACCGCTTCCGCGCCGGCCGCTTCGTCAGCCCCGTCGGCCGCACCCGCACCGCGCCCCCGGCCCGCAGCCGGGCCGCCGAGCTCACCTTCGGCCTGGTCTCCTGCCAGCGCTACGACCAGGGCTACTACACGGCGTACCGCCACCTCGCCGAGGAGGACGTGGACGTCGTCTTCCACCTCGGCGACTACCTCTACGAGTACGCCGTCAACTCCGCCGGCGGCTCCCGCGCCTACCCGGCCGGCACCCTGCCCGACCTGTTCGACCACGAGACGGTGACGCTGGAGGACTACCGCCTGCGGTACGCCCTCTACAAGTCCGACCCCGACCTGCGGGCCGCGCACGCCGCGCACCCCTTCGTCGTCACCTGGGACGACCACGAGACCGAGAACAACTACGCGGGCGACACCCCGGAGAACAGCGTCCCGCCGGAGGAGTTCCTGCTGCGCCGGGCCGCCGCCTACCGCGCCTACTGGGAGAACATGCCGCTGCGGCGCCCGCAGCTGCCCGAGGGCCCGGACCTGAAGCTGTACCGCCGTCTGCACTGGGGCCGGCTCGCCCAGTTCGACGTGCTCGACACCCGCCAGTACCGCTCCGACCAGGCCTACGGCGACGGCTGGCAGTACCCCGGCCCCGAGTCCGAGGACCCGGGCCGCACCCTGACCGGCGACGCCCAGGAACGCTGGCTGATCAACGGCTGGCACCGGTCGGACGCCGTGTGGAACGTGGTGCCCCAGCAGGTCACCTTCTCCCAGCGGTACAACTCCACCACCACGCCCTCCAAGGTCTCCATGGACTCCTGGGACGGCTACCCGGCCTCCCGCGAACGGATCCTGGCCGGCGCGCAGGCCGCCGGTGTCGAGAACCTGATGGTCCTCACCGGCGACGTGCACGTGCACTACGGCTTCGACATCAAGCGCGACTTCTCCGACCCGGACTCCCGGACCCTGGGCACGGAGATCGTCACGTCCTCGATCACCAGCGGCGGCAACGGTTCCGAGAAGCCGTCCAACTGGAACACCTACCTGGCCGCCAACCCGCACCTGCGGTTCTACAACGGGCTGCGCGGCTACGCGACGGTGTCGCTGGGCCGGGAGCTGGCGCGCGCCGACTTCAAGACGGTGTCCCACGTGACCACCGAGGGCGCGCCGCTCACGACCGCCGCCTCCTTCGTGACGGAGGTGGGCGAGCAGGGGCTCAAACCGGCGTGACCTCGCGCTCCGCGGCCACCTCGCCGGGGTGCTCGCCCGGGTAGCGGACGCCGACGCGGTCCCGGATCGCGTCGAGCGTCCGCATCACGGCGAGGGTGCCGTCGAGCGGAACTAGCGGCGATTGGGTCTCACCGGCCCGCAGTGCGCGCATCACCTCCCGCGCCTCGTGCTTGAGGCTGGCCCGGGGGCCGTCGGCCGGGTCGGCCGTGAACTCCTCGGGGTCGCGGCCGTCCCGGTGCAGCACGAAGCGCTCCGGGAAGAAGAAGCCGTCGGGGACGTCGACGCGGCCCCGCGAACCGGTGACCGACGCGGCGTTGGGGGTACCGCCGGTGATGGAGCAGTGCACCGAGGCGAGAGCGCCGCTGTCGTAGGAGAGCAGCGCACCCGTCTGGAGGTCGACGCCCTCCGGCGAGAGCACCGCCCGCGCCGTCACGTCCGACGGCTCACCGAGCAGCAGGTGCGCGAACGACACCGGGTACACGCCCAGGTCGAGCAGCGCGCCGCCGCCCTGCGCCGGGTCCCGCAGCCGGTGCGCGGGAGGGAACGGGCCCGCCAGTCCGAAGTCCGCCTGAACGCTGCGGACCTCACCGATCGCGCCGCCGTCGACCAGCGCCTTCAGCCGCCTCACCAGCGGATTGCAGTACATCCACATCGCTTCCATCAGGAAGGCCCCGCGCTCGCGGGCGAGGGCGACCAGTTCCTCCGCCTCGCGCGCGTTCAGCGTGAACGGCTTCTCGCACAGCACGTTGCGGCCCGCCTCCAGACAGAGGCCGGCGGCGGCCCGGTGCGCCGCGTGCGGGGTGGCGACGTACACCACGTCGACGTCCTCGTCCCGGGCCAGCGACTCCCAGTCGCCGTACGCCCGCGGTATCCCGAACCGCTCCGCGAACGCCTTCGCCGAGGCCTCGGTCCGCGAGGCGACCGCCACGACCTCCGCGTCCGGCAGGTCGACCAGATCCGCCGTGAACGTCGCCGCCATTCCGCCGGTCGCCAGAATCCCCCAGCGCACCTTCTGCTCGGTCACCGTGCCCCACCCTCGCTCGCGTTCAGACAAGTCCGTACGAGCTGAGAGCATAGGTGCCGGATCTGTCGAAGAGGGAGGGGCACATGCCCGAGCGCGGGCCGTCCATACCGCACGCGTCACCACCGGACACCACACAGCCCGACACGCCCCGGGCGGCCGGGCCGGACACGGAACCGGCCGTCCGTCCGCCGCGCGGCACCCGCCGCACCAGTCTGCTCGTCACGCTCGTCCTCGGCGGTCTGACCGCCACCCCGCCGCTGGCGATGGACATGTACCTCCCCGCGCTGCCGGAGGTCACCGAGTCCCTGCACGCGCCGGCCGCGACCGTCCAGCTCACGCTCACCGCCTGCCTGGCCGGCATGGCCCTCGGACAGCTCGTCGTCGGGCCGATGAGCGACAAGTGGGGCCGCCGCCGTCCGCTGCTGACCGGCCTCGCCGTCTACGTCGTCGCCACCGCGCTGTGCGCGCTCGCGCCCACCGTCGAGCTGCTGGTCGCCTTCCGGCTGGCACAGGGCCTCGCGGGGGCCGCCGCCATCGTCATCGCGCGGGCCGTCGTGCGCGACCTGTACGACGGCGTGGCCATGGCCCGCTTCTTCTCCACCCTCATGCTGATCTCCGGCGTCGCCCCGGTCGTCGCACCGCTCATCGGCGGGCAGATCCTGCGGGTGACGGACTGGCGGGGCGTGTTCGTCCTGCTCACCGTGGTCGGGGCGCTGCTGGGCGGGGTCGTGTGGGCCAAGCTGCCCGAGACCCTGCCGGAGGCCGAACGGCACGCCGGCGGGATCGGCGACACCCTCCGCTCGATGCGCGGCCTGCTCGCCGACCGGGCCTTCACCGGGTACATGCTCGCCGGTGGCTTCGCCTTCGCCTCGCTGTTCGCCTACATCTCGGCCTCCCCGTTCGTCGTCCAGGAGATCTACGGCGCCTCCCCGCAGACCTTCAGCCTGCTGTTCGGGCTCAACTCGGTCGGCCTGGTCGTCGCCGGACAGATCAACGGCAAGGTCCTCGTCGGGCGGGTCGCCCTGGACCGGGTGCTGTGCATCGGCCTCCTCGTCGTCATCGCCGCCGCCACCGCCCTGCTCCTGATGTCCCTCGGCGTCTTCGGCGAGGTCGGGCTCGCGCCGATCGCCGCCGCGCTGTTCGTGCTGATGTCCGCGATGGGCATCAGCCTGCCCAACACCCAGGCGCTCGCCCTGATGCGGGTCGAGCGGTCCGCCGGCTCCGCCTCCGCGCTGCTCGGCACGTCCTCCTTCCTCATCGGCGCCATCGCCTCCCCGCTGGTCGGGATCGCCGGGAAGGACACCGCCGTGCCGATGGCCGTCGTCCAACTGGGGGCGGCGCTGCTGGCGTTGGCCTTCTTCCTGGGCATGTGCCGCCCCTCGGCCGGGCGTACGACCGCGGAGGGGGCGGAGAGCTGAGCGCTCCGAGACTGCGCCACGGCACCCCGGAACGGGCCGGACTCGACCCCGGGCAGCTCCGCCGTGCCGTGGAGGACGTGCACGCCCTCACCGCCGGAGAGCGGCCCTGGGCGGCGGGCGCCGTCGTGGCCGTGGGCCGCGGGCCCGTGCTCGCCGTCGAGGAGGCGGCGGGCTGGGCCGTGCGGTACGCGTCCTACGATCCGCGCACCGACACCGGCGTGGAGCTGCCCGCCGGCTCCCGCGTGCCGGTGACCGTCGGCACGCCCTTCGACCTGGCGTCCCTGACCAAGCTGTTCACCGCGGTCGCCGCCGTGCAGCAGATCGAACGCGGCACGCTCGGCATCGACGCGGAGGTGGGTGCGTACCTGCCCGACTTCCGCGGGGCCGCCGCGCACGGCGTCACCGTGCGGCAGCTGCTCACGCACACCTCCGGACTGCGGCCCGAACTGCCGCTGTACGACTGCGCCGACGGCGAGGAGCGGCTGCGGCGGCTGCGCGCCGAACCGCCGGTGGGGGTGCCCGGCACGTACTGCTACTCCGACCTGAACATGCTGCTCCTGCA
This sequence comes from Streptomyces sp. NPDC029152, assembly GCF_055564355.1. Taxonomy (NCBI): domain Bacteria; kingdom Bacillati; phylum Actinomycetota; class Actinomycetes; order Kitasatosporales; family Streptomycetaceae; genus Streptomyces; species Streptomyces sp. NPDC029152. The sequence continues at coordinate 784,821 of NZ_JBVHWR010000001.1, forward strand.
GAAGGTGCTGGAGCGCGTCAGCGGGCGCGGCCTCGACGTCCTCGTGCGCGACGGGATCACCCGGCCGCTGGGCATGACGGCGACGCGCTTCGGGCCGTGTCCCGGCGCGGCGGCGACGGAGGACCAGCGGCGGCCGTGGGCCAAGGCGGACCGGGGCATGCTGCGGGGCGTCGTCCACGACGAGAACGCCTGGGCACTGGGCGGGGTGGCCGGACACGCGGGGCTGTTCTCGACCGGCCGGGACCTCGCGGTCTTCTGCCGGGCGCTGCTCGCGGGCGGCGCGTACGGGCCCGCGCGCATCCTCGGCCCCGACTTCGTGGAGCTGCTCCTCGCCGAGCCGGGGCTCGGCTTCGCCCTGGACCAGCCGTGGTTCATGGGGGAGCTGGCGGGGCGCGGGGCGGCGGGGCACACCGGGTTCACGGGCACGATGCTGGTCCTGGACCGCGCGACGGACACGTTCGCGGTCCTGCTCGCCAACACGGTGCACCCGCGGCGCCGGCCACCGGACAACGGGCCGCGGGCGGCGCTGGGGACGCGGGTGGCCAGGGCGGTGCGGGCGATCTGACCGCGTGCGGAGCGCGGGTGCCTGCGGGGGCCTCCGGCGGTGGCGCGGGGTGCCTGCGGCGGCCTGTGCGGGTGTGGTGGGGGTGCGGGGGTGCCTGCGGCGGCCTGTGCGGGTGTGGTGGGGGTGCGGGGGTGCCTGCGGCGGCCTGTGCGGGTGTGGTGGGGGTGCGGGGGTGCCTGCGGCGGCCTGTGCGGCTCCGGTGGGGGTGCGGGGGTGCCTGCGGCGGCCTGTGCGGCTCCGGTGGGGGTGCGGGGGTGCCTGCGGCGGCCCGTACGGCTTTGGTGGGGGTGCGCGTAGCGCGGTGCGTGGTCTTGTGGGTCGGGGCCGCGCCGGGGGGTGTCCGTCCTCGGAACGGCGCGGAATCGGGTACTGACCAGCAGGCGGGGCGTTGACGCGCCAACCGCTGCGGGCGGACACCCCCCGACACGTCCCCTTCCCGCCGTACGCGGCTCCCCCGCCGTCGCGCCACGCCGCCCGGCTGCGGGCAGCCGCCATACGCCGCTGTAGCTGCGGGCAGTCGCCATACGCCGCCGTCCCGGCTGCGGGCAGTCGCCGTGCCGCCGCCGCTGCGGGCAGTCGTGCCTCCCCCAGTGCCTGAACGGCCTGGGCGGTACCCCCAGGGCGGCACGGATGGGCGGTGGGGGTCCCCCCGCTCGAGCGAAGCCGAGAGTGGGGGAGGCACCCCGAAAGCGCCGGGCCACGCGGCCCACCCCGCGTCCACACCCACGCCGGGCACCTTGGGGCGCCGGGTCACGTGACCCGGCGCCCCGTAGAATCCCCGGGTGAACGCCCCCGCCACCCCCGCCGACACCCTGCGTACCGCCCTCGCCGACCTCGTCGACGGGCTCCCGCCCCGCCAGGCCGCGCAGGCCGTCGAGCGACTGATCGCCAACTACCGCGGGGCCACTCCGACCGACGCCCCGATCCTGCGGGACCGCGCGGACGTCGTCGCGTACGCCGCGTACCGCATGCCGGCGACCTTCGCCGCCGTGCGGTCGGCGCTCGCGGCGTTCGCGGACGCCGTGCCCGACTGGGCGCCCGCGAGCCACGTGGACGTGGGCGGCGGGACCGGCGCGGCGACCTGGGCCGTCAGCGACACCTGGGGCGGCGCCCGCCCCGTGACCGTGCTCGACTGGGCCGAGCCCGCGCTCGCCCTCGGCAAGGAGATCGCCGCCGCCCACCCGGCCCTGCGCGACACCCGCTGGCAGCGCTCCCGGATCGGAGCGGCGCTCACCGTCGAGAACACCGACCTCGTCACCGTCTCCTACGTCCTCAACGAACTGACCGCCCCCGACCGCGCCGCCCTCGTCGACGCCGCGGCCGGCGCCGCCCGGGCCGTCGTGATCGTGGAGGCGGGCACCCCCGACGGCTACGCCCGGGTCATCGAGGCCCGGCAGCGGCTGATCGCCGCCGGTTTCCACGTCGCCGCGCCCTGCCCGCACAGCGCCGCCTGCCCCATCGCCCCCGGCACGGACTGGTGCCACTTCGCGGCGCGGGTCAGCCGTTCCTCCCTGCACCGCCAGGTCAAGGGCGGCTCCCTCGCCTACGAGGACGAGAAGTTCAGCTACGTCGCCGCCGCCCGCTTCCCGGTCGCCCCCGCCCCCTCCCGCGTGGTCCGGCGCCCGCAGATCCGCAAGGGGCAGGTCCTGCTCGACCTGTGCGAGACCGACGAGCAGCTCCGCCGCCGGACGGTCACCAAGCGCCACGGCGACCTGTACAAGGCGGCCCGCGACGCGGACTGGGGCGATCCGTGGCCCCCGGCGGCGGAGCGCTAGTCAGGACTCCTTCCGGGCCGCCTCCTCCCGTTTCTCCTGGAGCCTGCGCAGCAGCTCCCGCTTCTGGGCCCGCGCGTCCGGCGCGCCGCCGATCCGGTCGCCCCGGCCGCCGCCGCGCAGGGCCTTGCGGCCGAGGTTGCGGCGCGCGCCGCCCACGCCCAGCATGTCTCCGGCTCCGCCTCGGGTCATCGGAGGCTCACTTCCCTTCACTCCAAAGCGACGAGACGGTTCGTCTCGTTTCAGTGCTGTCCTCACTGTCGGGCGAGACGCTCCGTCTTGTCAACTGGTAAATTCGGGCCATGGCCACCCAGAAACCCACCCAGGTCCCCGACGCCACGCGCCGCAGCACCAGGTCCCGCCGGGCCATCTACGACGCCGCCCTCGCGCTCGTCGCCGAGGTCGGCTACCCCAGGACCACCATCGAGGGCATCGCCGCCCGCGCCGGCGTCGGCAAGCAGACCATCTACCGCTGGTGGTCCTCGAAGGCCGACGTCCTGCTGGAGGCCTTCCTCGACCTCGGCGACCAGTCCGCGCGGGCGGCGGGTCAGGAGACGTACGCCATCCCGGACACCGGCGACCTCGCCGCCGACCTCAAGGCCGTGCTGCGCGCCACCGTCGACGAACTCACCGACCCGAGGTTCGAGGCGCCCTCGCGCGCCCTCGCCGCGGAGGGCGTCGTCAACGAGCAGCTCGGCCGGGAGTTCGTCACCAAGCTCCTGGAGCCGTCGCTCCAGCTCTACGTCGACCGGCTGCGCGCCGCCCAGGACGCCGGCCAGGTCCGGCCGGAGGTCGATCCGCGCATCGCCCTCGAACTCTTCGTCTCCCCGCTCGCCCAGCGCTGGCTGCAGCGCACGGCCCCGTTCGACCACGACTACACCGACACGCTCGTCGACTACGCGCTGTACGGCCTCGCTCCCCGCTGACCAGTGAGGTTTGTCCCTTCCCGGCCCTTCGCGCGCCGAATGGTGGGAGCATGGGGCATGCTGGTGCGCACGACGGCGAGGCGAGGGGATAGATGAGCGCGGACTTCGGTGGCCGGCCCGGCCTGCGGGACAAACTCTCCGAGTGGCTGCGCAAGGGCCGCCCGAAGGAGGCCGCCGGCGACGGCGGCCGGGAGTCCCTGCTGCTCGCCGCCGCCGCCGCGGGGCTGCCGCTGGCGCCCGCCGCCCACCCCGTCGGCTACCGCTGTTCCTGCGACCGCGTCGGCTGTCCCACCCCTGCCCGGCACCCGGTGTCCTTCGCCTGGCAGACGCAGTCCACCACCGACCGGTCGCAGGTCGAGCGCTGGGCCCGGCACCAGCCGGAGGCGAACTTCATCACCGCGACCGGCATGGTGCACGACGTCCTCGACGTGCCCCTGGAGGCGGGCCGCGAGACGCTGCGGAGGCTGCTCGACGCGGGCGTCGAGGTCGGGCCCGTGGCCGAGAGCGACGACGGCCGCATGCTGTTCTTCACCCTCACCCGCGGCACCCCCGAGCAGGAGGACGAGTGGTGGCCGTGCGAGCTGGACTGCCACCCCGAGACCATGGACGAGCACCCCGGCCTGCGCTGGCACTGCCGCGGCTCCTACGTGCTCGTACCGCCCGCCCGGCTGCCCGGTGAGGACCGGACGGTGCACTGGGTGCGCGGCCCCGAGCACCCGCTGCCCGACCCGCTGACCCTGCTGGAGACCCTCACCGACGCCTGCGCCCGGCACGTCGGCGAGGAGAGCGACCCCGCCGGCACCGCCTGGCCGCTGCGCCGCTGAGCGCGGGCCGGCCGCGAGGGCGCTACTCGCCCTTCGCCGACGTCATGCCCTGGATCCGGCCCAGGACGGACACCCGGCCGCTCCCCGCCGGGTCCAGCGCGACCTCGTTGGAGACGAACTCCATCGTCAGCGACTGCTTGATCTCGCCGTCCGTCAGCGCCAGCACGTCCTTGTTCGGCGTGGGCACGGAGGTGCCCTGCGCGGCGGTCTGCTTCTCGAAGTGGCGCGTGGTGAAGAACACCAGCGCCCCGCCGTCCTTCGTGCGCAGCGCCAACGGCGCGTAGTCGCCGTTCGTCAGCGGCTCGTCGATGTACTGGGTGACCAGCCCCGGCCTGACCGCCCGCTTCTCGCGCAGCTCCCGCCACGCGCTGGTGTGCGCGCCGTCCGCGAAGGTCTTCCCGCCGTCCTCGAGGTACGTCGCGTAGTCCTCGCTCAGTCCGGCGGGCACGGCGGCCAGTTCGGTGGAGTTCGCGGGGACGGCCTCGGCCCAGCCGTCCTCGTCGGTCTTGAACTCGGGCACGTCACCGGGGGAGACCAGCGTCAGGTACGCGGCCTGCCAGGTCTCCTCCAGGCCGTTGCGGGTGAACACCAGCAGCCAGCGCGCCTCACCGCCCTTGTTGGCCCTGGTGTCTGCGACGAACCAGCGGGGCCAGCCCGCCTTCTTCGGGATCGTGAACTTCGCGTCCGTCAGCTCCAGCGGCGTGTGCGAGGGATTGCCGCCCGGGTTGTTGGTCCGGCCCGCCTTCAGCCGCGCCGAGTCGATGGCGGCGAGGGCGCCGGTGGTGTGTCCGGCGTCCAGGGAACCGTCGTAGGCCTTGTCGGCCTCGTTGTAGGCGTCCGTGAACTGTTCGAGCGCCTTCGCGGCCTCGGCCCGGGTGGTCGCGGGGAGCACCTCGCGTTCGCCGTGCACCACCACGCAGCCGCTCGCCGACAACGACAAGGCGGTCACCGAGGCCGCCATGAGAACGCTCCGGTCAAGCCTGCGGGGCCTTCGAGGGCCGCGATCCCTGCTCATCAGGTTCCTTCACCTTCCCCTTCCCGGAGGCGAACCCTACCGGGGCGAGGAACAGCGCGAGCGCCGGGACCAGGTACAGCAGCCACACCGTGACCTGGAGGACGGTCGGGTCGGGCTGGAAGTTGAACACGCCCTTCAGCAGGGTGCCGTACCAGCTCGACGGATCGACGGTGCTGCTGATGTCGAAGGCCAGGTTCGTCAGGCCCGGCAGCAGGTCGGCCTCCTGGAGGTCGTGCACGCCGTACGCCAGCACGCCCGCGGCCACGACGACCAGCATGCCGCCGGTCCAGGTGAAGAACTTGGCCAGGTTGATGCGGAGCGCGCCCTTGTAGAACAGCCAGCCGAGCAGCACCGCCGTCGCCAGGCCCAGGGCCACGCCGATCAGCGGGCGCGGGGTGCCGTCGCTCGCCGCGTGCACCGACGCCCACACGAACAGGGCGGTCTCCAGGCCCTCCCGGCCGACCGCGAGGAAGGCGGTGGCCACCAGCGCGCCCGTGCCCATCCGCAGGGCCGCGTCCAGCTTGCCGTGCAGTTCCGACTTCAGGTGACGGGCGGTGCGCCGCATCCAGAACACCATCCACGTCACCAGCACGACCGCGACGATCGACAGCGAGCCGCCGAGGGCCTCCTGCGCCTTGAACGTCAGCTCCTGCGAACCGAACTCGAGGACGCAGCCGAAGCCGAGCGCGATGACGACCGCGACGCCGATGCCGGCCCAGATGGGCTTCAGGGCGTCCCGGCGGCCCGTCTTGACCAGGTAGGCGATGAGGATGCAGACGACGAGGGAGGCCTCCAGGCCCTCGCGCAGTCCGATCAGGTAGTTGGAGAACACGGTTACGCCTCCCTGGCGAACAGCGTGCTGCCCCACCAGTCGTCCGCGTCACGGACGCCGGGCGGGATCGCGAAGACCGCCGAACCCACGTGCTGGATGTATTCGTTGAGCGCGTCCGTCGCCAGATTGCGCTGGACGCGGATGAAGCCGGTGCGCACGTCGCGCTGGTAGGCGAGGAAGAACAGACCCGCGTCCAGGCGGCCCAGGCCGTCGGTGCCGTCGGTGAACGAGTAGCCGCGGCGCAGGATCGTCGCCCCGCCGTTGGCGTCGGGGTGCGCGAGCCGGACGTGCGCGTCGGGCTTCATCGCCTTCAGGAACGGCTCGTCGCGCTCCTTGGCCTTGCCGACCGGGGCGCCCTCGCCCTTGTCGCGGCCGAAGACGTCCTCCTGCTCCTGGAGCGAGGTGCGGTCCCAGGTCTCGATGTGCATGCGGATGCGCCGGGCGACCAGGTAGGAGCCGCCGGTCATCCAGTCCGGGCCGTCCTTCGCGCCGACCCACACGTGCTTGTCCAGGCGCTCGGTCTCCGTGCCCGAGATGTTGCGGGTGCCGTCCTTGAAGCCGAACAGGTTGCGCGGGGTCTGCGCGTTTGCCGTCGTCGAGGACGTCTTGCCGAAGCCCAGCTGGGACCAGCGCACGACGACCTTGCCGAAGCCGATGCGGGCCAGCTGGCGGATCGCGTGCACGGCGACCTGCGGGTCGTCCGCGCAGGCCTGGACGCACAGGTCGCCGCCGCTGCGGTTCCTGTCGAGGTTGTCGCCGGGGAACTTCGGCAGGTCGACCAGCGCCTCGGGGCGCCGGCCGGCGAGACCGAACTTCCCGAACAGGGAGGGCCCGAAGCCGACGGTGAGCGTCAGCCGGGACGGTTTGAGGCCCAGCGCCTCGCCGGTGTCGTCCGGCGGGGCCTCGGCCAGCCCGCCGTAGGCGCCCTCGCCGACCGGCTGTCCGGCGGTCATCCTCCGGGCCGCGGCCGTCCAGTCCTTCAGCAGCTGGACGAACTCGGCGCGGTCGTCGGTGGTCACGTCGAACGCCGCGAAGTGCAGCCGGTCCTGCACCGGGGTGGCGATGCCCGCCTGGTGCGCCCCGTGGAAGCCGACCGCGCCGCCCGCGTCGGCACCGGCCGGGTCCGCGTCGTCTCCGGCGCGGGCCATCGCCATCGCGCCGCCCGCCGCGGCGGCGCCGAGGGCGAGCCCCGCGCCGCCCCAGCCGATCAGCGCCCGGCGGGAGGGAGCCTGCGCCCTGCCGTCCGTGTCCGTCATCGTCGTCCCCCGGCGCTACTTGCCGACCACGGCGGCGGCGAGCTTGGACAGCGGCTCGGCCAGCGCGTTGACGGCGTCCGACAGTTCCTTGCGGCTCGCCTCGCCGACCTTGTCGTAGGAGGTGAACTCGTACGACGTCGGGCCCGGCCGGTACTGGTCGAGCAGCTCGTCCAGGGCGGCGAAGCGCTTGTCGAGGTCCGCCGTCAGGGCCGCGTCGTTCTCCTTCGCGACCGGCTTCAGCAGCTCGTACGACTTCCGGGCGCCCTCGACGTTGGCCTTGAAGTCGACCAGGTCGGTGTGCGAGTAGCGCTCCTCCTCGCCGGTGACCTTGCCGGTGGCGACCTCGTCGAGGAGTTCCTTGGCGCCGTTGGCCATGGACGTCGGGGTGATGTCGGCGGTGCCGACGCGGTTCTGCCAGTCCTTCAGGTCGGTGACCAGCATGCCGGCGAGCTCCTTCTCGCGGTCGCCGATCTTCCCGTCCTGCCACAGCGCCTTCTCCAGGCGGTGCCAGCCGGTCCAGTCGGTCGCCGGGTCCTGGCCGTCCTCCAGGCCGTCCTCGCGGACGTCGACCTTCGGGTCGATGTCGCCGAAGGACTCCGCGACCGGCTCGGTGCGCTCCCAGCCGATGCGGGAGGGCGCGTACGCCTTCTTCGCGGCCTGGAGGTCACCGGCCCGGACGGCCTTCGCGAACGCCTCGGCCTTCGGCAGGGTCTCGTCGGCCTGCTGCTGCACGTACTGGCGGTAGGCGGCCACGGCCCCGTCCAGGCGCGGGTCGCGCTCGGCGGCCTTGCCGCCGGTGGCCTTGACGTCCTGGCGGATGCCCTTGCCCTTCATGCCCGGCTTGCAGGCGATCCGGTAGTCGCCGGCCTTCACCTCGGCGGTGACCCGCTGCCTGGTGCCGGGGCCGATGTTCTCCCGCTCGGTGACCACGCGGTCGTCGGGGAAGAGGAGGTAGACCTCCGTGACCTTGGACCCCTTGTTCTCGATGGCGAGTTCGACGTGCCCGGCCGGGAACTCCTTCGCCGACACCTCGCACGCGTCGTCCGTCGCCGTGACGGTGACGACGTGGTCGCCGTCGGCCGAACCGCCCTTCTCGGCGCATCCCGTCACGGCGGTCAGGGCGGCCGCGGTGGCGACGGCGGTGACGACGGAGAGTCTGGCGGCTCGCATGCGGGCTCCAAGGATGGCCGAAAGTACGCGTGACGGACCTCATAGGGAAGGTGAGGCTCGCCTAACGTACCTAAGGTTTTCCTAAGCGGAACCCGGCGAGACGGTGATCCGAATCTCATGGACGGTGTATGGGCACGGAGCGGTCACGGTGGCTCAAAGACGTGCTCATAGGGGAGTCAAAGGAACGTCAAGGGCGGCGCCCCGGGGCCGCCCCCGTGTCCCCGGGTGCGACCGGCCCTCCCCGCCCGGTCTCCCCGCCCGGCCTTCGCGACGGGTCCGGCCCCGGCGGTGCTTGAATGCCCCGGTGACTGACTACGACGTACTGCGCGTCTTCTGCGCGCCGAACGGCGGATACGGCAACGAGCTCGGCGTCGTCCGGGACGGCTCCGTGCTGCCCGGACGGGGCGAGCGGCAGGAGTTCGCCGCCGGGACCGGCTTCAGCGAGACGGTGTTCGTGGACGACCCCGAGCGCGGCGTCGTCGACATCTACACGCCCACCCTGCGCCTGCCGTTCGCCGGCCACCCCTGCGTCGGCACGGCCTGGCTCCTGGACGTGCCCGAACTCGTCACCCCGGCCGGGGTGGTGGGCGCCCGGCAGGACGGCGAGTTCAGCTGGATCGAGGCCCGCCCCGAGTGGGCGCCGCCCCGCACGCTGCGCCGGTACGCCTCCGTCGCCGAGGTCGACGCGCTGCCGGTGCCCCCGAAGGGGGAGTGGATCTACGCCTGGGCCTGGGAGGACGAGGCGGCGGGCCGCGTCCGGGCCCGGGCCTTCCCGGGCCGCGACGACGGCATCGACGAGGACGAGGCGACCGGGGCCGCGGCGCTGCTGCTGACCGAGCGGCTGGGCCGCGCCCTCAACATCACGCAGGGCGCCGGTTCGCAGATCCTCACGGCGCCCCAGCCCGAGGGATGGATCGAGGTCGGGGGACGGGTGCGCCTGGAGCGGTGACGCCCCTCCGGCGTCCCCTGCCCCCGGGGCGGGGTCACGCCGACAGCGGGAACTCCTCGCCCAGGGCCCGGAACACCGCCGTGTTCAGCGCGAAGGCCCGCTTGCACTCGGCGACCACCCGCTGCTTCTCCAGGTCGTCGGCGTGGACGCCGTCCAGCAGTTCGCGGTACTCGCGCTTGAACGCGCCCGGGTTCGTGATCTCGTCGAAGACGTAGAAGCGCACTCCGTCGCCCTTGCGCGCGAAGCCCCACGTCCGCTCCGCCCTGTCGCGGATGATCTGGCCGCCGGACAGGTCGCCGAGGTAGCGCGTGTAGTGGTGCGCCACGTACCCGGCGGGCCAGCTCTCGGCGCACTCGCGGATCCGGGCCGCGTAGGCCCCGGTCGCGGGCAGGGCGGTCAGGCCCGTGCGCCAGCCGGGACCGCGCAGGTGCTCCAGGTCCCGCTCCAGCGACGGCAGCCGCATCAGCTCCGCGCGCACGAAGGGCCCGGCCACCGGGTCCGACGCCAGCCGTCCGGCGGGGGCCTCCAGGGCCGCGTAGACGAACCACAGCTGCTCGGTGTAGCGCGCGTACGCCTCGACGCCGAGCCGGCCGCCGAGCAGATCGCTCATGAACGTGGAGGTCTCCGCTTCCACGTGCTGCTCGTGGGAGGCCGTGCGGATGAGGATCGAGAAGGAGTCCATGAGCCCGATCCTCTGTGGTTGGGGTTACCTGAGTCAATGAGTTGCCGACAAGGTGTCGGTAAAGTTCCCGACAGTCTGTCGGGAAGGCAGTACCCGGACGGGGCACGAAGAAGCCCGCCCCCCGTGACGGAGGGCGGGCTCTGGGCCGGTGGCGGGCCGGTCAGGGCAGCGTGAGGATCTCCGCGCCCGTGTCGGTCACCACCAGGGTGTGCTCGAACTGGGCGGTCCGCTTCCGGTCGCGCGTCACGACCGTCCAGCCGTCGTCCCACATGTCGTACTCGTGCGTCCCGAGCGTCAGCATCGGCTCGATCGTGAAGGTCATCCCGGGCTGGATGACGGTCGTCGCGTGCGGGCTGTCGTAGTGCGGGACGATCAGCCCGGAGTGGAACGACGAGTTGATCCCGTGCCCGGTGAAGTCCCGCACCACCCCGTACCCGAAGCGCTTGGCGTACGACTCGATGACCCGGCCGATGATGTTGATCTGCCGGCCCGGCTTGACCGCCTTGATCGCACGGTTCAGCGACTCCCTGGTGCGCTCGACCAGCAGCCGGCTCTCCTCGTCCACGTCGCCGACCAGGTACGTCGCGTTGTTGTCGCCGTGCACGCCGCCGATGTACGCCGTCACGTCCAGGTTGACGATGTCCCCGTCGCGCAGCACCGTGGAGTCCGGGATGCCGTGGCAGATCACCTCGTTGACGGAGGTGCACAGGGACTTCGGGAAACCCCGGTAGCCGAGCGTCGAGGGGTAGGCGCCGTGGTCGCACATGTACTCGTGCGCGACCCGGTCCAGCTCGTCCGTGGTCACGCCCGGCGCGATCAGCTTCGCGGCCTCGGCCATCGCCCGCGCCGCGATCCGCCCGGCCACGCGCATCGCCTCGATCGTCTCGGGCGTCTGCACCTCCGGCCCCGTGTACGGCGCCGGAGCCGGTTTGCCGACGTACTCGGGCCGGCGGATGTTTCCGGGTACGGAACGGGTGGGGGACAGCTCCCCTGGGACGAGCAGCGACTGGCCAGACATGCCGCGAGTCTAACCAGCGGGCAGCGGGGAAGATGTCGGTGGCGAGAGGAGCTGGTCATGGCCCTGTTCAAGAAGCGCACGGTCGGCAAGCCGGGCGAGTGGTACTACTGCCTGGAGCACAGGAAGGTCGAGGAGGGCCCGGAGTGCCCGGCCAAGGACCGCTTCGGGCCGTACGCGTCCCGGGCGGAGGCCGAGCACGCGATGCGGACGGCGCGCGAACGCAACCTGGAGTGGGAGAACGACCCCAGGTGGCACGACGCCCCGGCCGGGCGCGCGGACGAGGACTGACGAGGACCGGTCAGGCGTCCGGCACGGCGGCCGCCGCGCGCTTCTCGCGCAGCCGCACCGCGTGCTCGTTCGTCCGCGCGTCGTACGTCATCATCGTCGGCAGGCACAGCGCCAGCAGGCACACCGCGCCGGCGCACAGCAGCCCGCCCGACCACACCGACGCCCGCACCCCGGTGAGCGCGGCCGTGCCGCCGGCCCGGACCTGACCCAGCTGCGGGCCCACCGAGTACGACAGCAGCTCGATCCCGGCGAGCCGGCCGCGCAGCTCGTCCGGGATCGTCTGGTTCCACATCGCGCTGCGGAAGACGCCGCTGACCATGTCGCAGGCACCGGCCAGGGCGAAGCAGAGCAGCACCAGCCACACGTTCCCGGCGACACCGGCGGCGGCGATCGCGACGCCCCAGCCGACGGCCGCCAGTACCACCATCCGCCCGTGCCGGTGCACCCGCGTCGTCCAGCCGCTGCTCACGCTCACCAGCAGCGAACCGGCCGGGATCGCCGCGTACATCAGGCCCAGCGACCACTCGGCGTCCAGCTCGTCCGCGAGGAACGGCAGCACGGCCAGCGGCATCGCCAGGAACATCGCGGCGAGGTCGACCGCGTACGTGCCCAGCAGCTCCTTGCGGTTCCACGCGTACCGGGCGCCCTCCGCGATCGCCGCCCAGGACGGCTTCGCCGCGTCGTGCGAGGCGGGGGACGCGGCGAGACGCACCCCCAGCAGGACGGACACGGCGAAGGTGACGAGGTCCACCGCGTACGCCCACCCCAGCCCCGCGTACGCCACCACGACGCCGGCCAGCGCGGGCCCGGCGATCCCGCCGACCTGCCAGCGCAGCGCGGTCAGCGACGCGGCGGCCGGCAGGTCCTCGTGCGCCACGATCCGGGGGATCAGCGCGTCCAGCGCGGGCCGCTGGACCCCGCCGAGCGCCGAGGTGAGGGCCGCGACGACGTACAGCGGCCACACGGCGGGGTCCGGCAGCAGCGCGTTGACCAGCAGCACCGCGCACAGCAGGCCCTGGCCGGCCTCCGTCCACAGGATCAGCTTCCGCTTGTCCCAGGCGTCGGCCAGCGCCCCGCCGTACAGCCCGAACACCACCAGCGGAACCAGCTCCACGGCACCGATCGCGCCGACGGCCGCCGCCGACCCGGTCAGCTCCTTGAGCTGCACGGGCAGGGCGACGAACGTCAGGAAGCTCCCGAAGTTCGTGATCAGCCCCGCCACCCACAGCCGCCGGAAGTCGGCGGAGGCCCGCCAGGGCGACAGATCGGGCAGCAGGGCGCGCAGCCCGGAGGGGCCGGAGGACTCGTGGGTCACGAGGCGCCATCGTCGACGGAAGGACCACGGCGGGCAACCGGTTTTCCCACCGCGCCAGGGGGAGGCACCCGACGTCACAGCTGCGGGCAGACGTGCCGCCGGGGCGGCCCGGGTGGGCGCAGCGGCACCCGACGGCACCGGGCCACGCCACCCCCGCGCCAGGGGAGGCACCCGACGTCACAGCTGCGGGCAGACGTGCCGCTGGGGGCCCGGGTGGGCGCGGCGGCACCCGGCGGCGCCGGGCCACGCGATCCCGCCCCCGGCCGCGCCGGAGCGCCGGGCACCCGGCCGCGCCGGGCCACGCCACCCCCGCGCCCCCGGCCGCGCCGCCGGGTACCGGACCCCGCGCTCTCACCAGCGCGGCGGTGGCGGAGCCGTCAGGTGGTCGGTCAGGCGGGACAGGCGGTCACGGAAACGGCGGCGGCCCCGCGGGGGCGGCACCGCGTTCTCGCCGGCCGCCGCGCTGACCAGGTGCTGCACGGTGTCCAGGTCCAGCTCCGCCCCGTCCGGCACGGTCAGCGTCTCGTGCGCCATGGCCGTCAGCTCCCGCTCGCCGCTGCCCAGCGCCAGCACCGTCGCGCCGGCCCGCCGGGCGTCGTGCACCCGCTCCAGCAGCGGGGCCCCGGGATCGTCGGGCGCCACCACCAGCAGCGTCTCCCCCCGCCGGGCCGCCGCCAGCCGCCCCAGCCCCACCGCCAGGTGCGCCGGGTCCGACGGACGCGCGTCGTGCCGCACCAGGGTCGGCGCCAGCTCCGGCGTCCCCGACCAGGCGGCCTCGTCCACCAGGTGGGCCGCCAGGTGCCACGGCTCGTACCCGGCCGTGCCCACCAGCAGCAGCCCGCCCCCGTGCGGCACCACCGATCCCCGCAGCGCCCCCGCGAAACGCCGGGTGGCCCCCAGCCACTCGGTCCCGGCGAGCACGTCCCGCAGCAGCGCTACCCGTACGGCGTCCATGCGCCCGCATCCTGCCGCAACCCGGTCCCCCCGGCCCGGCGTTCGTCCCGGATTCCCCCGACCCGGGGACGGCGTCCCGCCCGGCGGCACCCGGACCGGTGCGGCGGCCGGGGCGGACGTAGGGTCGGGCCCATGACCTCTACCGACAGTGCCGCACAGAAGGCCCCCGCCAAGGACCCCTGGGACCTGCCCGACGTCTCCGGGCTCGTCGTCGGCGTGCTCGGCGGGACCGGCCCGCAGGGCAAGGGCCTCGCCTACCGCCTCGCCAAGGCCGGCCAGAAGGTGATCGTCGGCTCCCGCGCCGCCGAGCGCGCCCAGGCCGCCGCCGGGGAACTCGGGCACGGCATCGAGGGCGCCGACAACGCCGAGACCGCCCGCCGCAGCGACGTCGTGATCGTCGCCGTGCCGTGGGAGGGGCACGGCACGACCCTCGAGTCCCTGCGCGGGGAACTGGCCGGCAAGCTCGTCGTCGACTGCGTCAACCCGCTCGGCTTCGACAAGAAGGGCGCCTACGCCCTCAAGCCCGAGGAGGGCAGTGCCGCCGAGCAGGCCGCCGCCCTGCTGCCGGACAGCCGGGTCACCGCCGCCTTCCACCACCTCTCGGCGGTCCTGCTCCAGGACCCGGAGATCGACGAGATCGACACCGACGTCATGGTGCTCGGCGAGGAGCGGGCCGACGTGGAGATCGTGCAGGCCCTCGCCGGGCGCATCGCCGGCATGCGCGGCGTCTTCGCGGGGCGGCTGCGCAACGCCCACCAGGTCGAGTCGCTGGTCGCCAACCTGATCTCCGTCAACCGCCGCTACAAGGCGCACGCCGGGCTCCGCGTCACCGACGTGTGAGGCGATGGGGGACACTGGTGGGTGCCGGTGCCGCGCGTGCCGGCCGCACCCGCAGTACCGCGGTACCCGCACGTGTCCCCCCGACAGGAGCCCCGCCCATGCCCCGCCTCGCCGTCTACGCCCTGATCGTCTGCGTGCTCGCCGTGGTCGCCGCCGTCGTCTCCTTCGTGCAGGGCAGCGTGGTGATCGGCGTCGTCTGGGTGCTGCTGACGGGCGTGTCGTCCAACATGTGCTGGTACTACGTCAAGCGCGGCCGGACCCCGCGCCGCGAGTCGGTCACGAACTGACCGAGCAGTACTCGTCGGTCTGCCAGAACCGGTACAGCTCGAAGCCGCAGTACGAGTCGACGTCGCCGATCCCCAGCCCGCACAGGATCGCGTCGACCGCGTCGAAGAACACGCCGTTGACCGCCGGCAGCCACAGCAGCGCGAACACGAACAGCAGCCCGAACGGCGCGAACGGCTCCACCTGCCGCCGCACGCCGTACGACAGCCAGGGCTCGATCACCCCGTAGCCGTCCAGTCCCGGCACCGGCAGGAAGTTCAGGATCGCGGCCGTGACCTGGAGCAGCGCGAGGAAGGCGAGCGCGAGCCGGAAGTCGCGCGGCACGCCGTCCAGCGCGTCCAGCCAGAACGGGGCCGTGCACACCGCGGCGAACAGGACGTTCGTCAGCGGACCCGCGGCCGAGATCAGACTGTGCCGCCAGCGCCCGCGGACGCGGTCGCGCTCGATGAACACCGCGCCGCCCGGCAGGCCGATCCCGCCCATGATCACGAACAGCACGGGCAGCACGACGCTCAGCAGCGCGTGCGTGTACTTCACCGGATTCAGCGTGAGGTAGCCCTTCGCGCCGACCGAGATGTCGCCGCCGTGCAGCGCGGTGCGCGCGTGCGCGTACTCGTGCAGGCACAGCGAGACGATCCACGCGGCCGTCACGAACAGGAACACGGCCAGGCCCGGCTGCTCGGCGAACCCGCTCCAGGTGGCCCACCCCGTGACCGCCGTGACGGCCAGGATCCCGAGGAACACGGGACTGATCCGGCGGTCGCCGGGGCGGGTGGTGGCGGCGGTCATGGGACTCCCTGACTGACTTGCGCAGGCACGGCCTGGCCCGAGGTGATCACGGGGACTGCCGACCGTACCCGGCGCGGCGGGTGTTCGGCGAGGCCCCGGCCGGCCGCTGCCGCGCCGCACCGGCACAAACCCCGTGACCGGTCCCGACGGCGCCAGGGACAATGGCCCCGTGCGCTATCGCATCCTCGGCACCACCCAGGTACTCCGCCCCGACGGCACGGCCGTCCCCGTGGGCGGGGCGCGACTGCGCGCCCTGCTGACCGTGCTCGCCCTCAGGCCCGGCCGCGCCGTGCCCGCGGGGCTGCTGGTGGAGGAGGTGTGGGGCGACGACCCGCCCGCGGACGCGCCGGGCGCCCTCCAGGCGCTGGTGGGGCGGCTGCGCCGGGCGCTCGGCGCGTCCGCGGTCGCCTCCGCCGACGGCGGCTACCGGCTCACCGCCGCCCCCGACGACATCGACCTGCACCGCTTCGACCGGCTGGCCGGCGAGGGGGCCCGCGCCCTCGCCGGCGGCGACCCGGACAAGGCGGCCGAGCTCCTCGACGACGCCCTCGCCCTGTGGCGCGGTCCCGCCCTCGCCGACCTGCCCGACCGCACCGCCGAGGCGGCCCGCTGGGAGACCCGGCACCTGGACGTCCTGCGCGCCCGCCACGCCGCCGCCCTGGACCTCGGGCAGGCGGAGCGCGCCCTGCCCGAGCTGACCGCGCTGTGCGACGGCCACCCCCTGGACGAGCGCCTCCAGGCCCTGCGGCTGCGCGCCCTGCGCGACACCGGGCGCACCGCCGAGGCGCTGGCCGCCTACGAGGGCCTGCGACGCCTGCTCGCGGACCGCCTCGGCACCGACCCGGGGCCCGAGCTGCGCGCGCTGCACGGGGAGTTGCTCAACCCCACGGCGTCTTCCGGTCTCACGGCGCCCTCCGGTCCCACGGCGTCCTCCGGCGCCGCGGCGCACCCCGGTTCCGAGGGGCGCGCGACGCCCGCCGGACCTGCGGCGCACCCCGGTTCCGCGGCCCCCGCCGGCCCCGCCGCGCGCTCCGCGTCCGGGACCCGCGAGGCCCCCGCCGCGACCCGGCCCCGGGGCAACCTCCGCGCCCGGCTCACCTCGTTCGTCGGCCGGGACGCCGACATCGAGGCCCTGCGCGCCGACCTGGCGACCGCACGGCTCGTCACCCTGCTCGGGCCCGGCGGCGCCGGGAAGACCCGGCTGTCGCAGGAGGCCGCCGAGGGCGCCGGTGAGGTCGCGCTGGACGGCGCCTGGCTGGCCGAACTCGCCCCCGTCGACGACCCCGACGCCGTGCCGGAGGCCGTGCTGACCGCCCTCGGCGCCCGCGAGACCGTGCTGTACGGCGCCGGCGCCGAGGAGATGCGGGCCGCCGCCGCCGACCGGCAGGCCACCGCCGTCGAGCGCCTCGTCGAGCACTGCGGCCGACGCCGCATGCTGATCGTCCTCGACAACTGCGAGCACGTCGTCGACGCCGCCGCCCGGCTCGCCGAGGAACTGCTCGCCCGCTGCCCCCGCCTGACCGTCCTCGCCACCAGCCGCGAACCCCTCGGCGTGCCGGGCGAGCTGCTGCGCCCGGTCGAGCCGCTCCCCGAGCCGGCCGCGCTGCGGCTGCTCGCCGACCGGGGAGCAGCCGCCCGCCCCGGCTTCCGCCCCGACGCCGACGAGGAGACCGCGGCAGCCTGCGCCGAGATCTGCCGCCGCCTCGACGGCCTGCCGCTCGCCATCGAACTGGCCGCCGCCCGGCTGCGCATGCTCACCCCGCGCCAGATCGCCGACCGCCTCGACGACCGCTTCCGCCTGCTCACCTCCGGCAGCCGCACCGTCCTGCCCCGCCAGCAGACGCTGCGCGCGGTCGTCGACTGGTCCTGGGACCTGCTCGACGAGGAGGAACGGGACGTCCTCGGCCGCCTGTCGGTGTTCGCCGGCGGCTGCGACCTGGCCGCAGCCGAGGCCGTGTGCGGGCCGGCCGCGCTGGAGGCGCTCGGCTCCCTGGTCGACAAGTCCCTGGTCGTCGTCGCCGCCCCCGCCGGCGACGGCGAGATGCGCTACCGCCTGCTGGAGACCGTCTCCGAGTACGCCGGCGAACGCCTCGACGAGACCGGCGCCCGCGCCGTCGCCGAACGCGCCCACCTGACGTACTACCGCGAACTCGCCCGCACCACCGACCCGTTGCTGCGCGGTCCCGGGCAGCTGCCCGCCATCGAGCGGCTGGAGCGCGAGTACGAGAACCTGCGCACCGCCCTGCGGCACGCGATCGCCGAGCGCGACGAGCAGGAGGCGCTCAGCCTGGCGCTGTCGCTGGTCTGGTACTGGCAGATGCGCGACCTGCGGGTGGAGGCCCGGAACTGGTTCAGCGAGGTCATGGCCCTCGGCCCGGACCCGTTCGGCGAGCCGGTCCGGCGCGCCGAGCCGGTGTGGGAGCGGTGCACGTCCGCGCCGCCCCCGATGACCGGGGAGGTGCTCGCGGAGGCCCGGCGGGGAGTCCACCTCGCCCACCTCGCCTGCATGGACACGGAGCTGGACGCCTGGCAGAACCCGCAGGCCCAGCGGAAGCTGCGCGTCATCGCCGAGACCTACGAACCGGGCATGCCGCAGACCTGCGCCCCTCCCGGCCTGCTCTGGTTCTTCGCGGTGATGCTCTCCGGCGACATGGACCGGCTGCACGAGATCATGAACGCCGCGGTGCGCACCTGCCGCGAGACGCCGGGCTTCGAATGGGAGCTGGCCGGTGCGCTGCAGATGCGCGCCCAGATGCTCGCCAACCGCACCGACTGGGCGGGCGACGCGGCCCGCGACGCCGACGAGGCGCTGGGCATCTACCGCCGCCTCGGTGACGCCTGGGGCACCGCCGAGGCCCTGTCCGCCCGCGCCGAGGCCCAGGAGCGCCAGGGCGAGTACCGGCTGGCGGCCGCCTCCTACGAGGCCGCCGCGGAACTCGCCCGACGGATCGGGGCGCACGCCCAGGTGGACATCCTGGAAGCCCGGCTCGGCAGCGTGCTGATGGAGGCGGGCCACACCGATCGGGGTGAGCTCATGCTGCGCGCGGTGATCGCCCGGACGGAGGGGACGGGACACAACGGCGCCATGCCGGCGGCCCGGCTCTACCTCGCCGGCCGGCTCGGCATAACCGGCCGGACCGCCGAGGCCCGCGAGGAGCTGCGGCTGCTGCGCGAGAACTTCTCCATCGCCCACTTCGTCGTCTTCGACGCCTTCCTCCTCGCCGCCGAGGCGTGGCTCGCCACGCTGGAGGGCCGCCACGAGGAGTGCCTGACCAGGATCCGGGAGTCGCTGGAGCGGGCGGACGACCCGCTGTCCACCGCCATCGCCCCGCACATGCGGTCCGGGTTCCTGACCATCGCCGCGATGGCGATGGCCCGGGTGGACGGCGGGCGCCGCGCCGTGGACGCCGCGCGCTGCATCGGTGCCGCCGACGCGACGCTGCCGCCGGACCACGTCGCGATGGGCCTGGAGCGGGACGCGCGCGTCCGGGCCGTGGAGCGGGTCCGCGAGGTGCTCGGCACCGAGGCCTACGGGGCCGCGTACGCCGAGGGCACCGGCCTCACCGTGGAGGAGGCCGGTGCCCTGGTCTGACCCGGGTCAGGCCTTCGTGCGGAACTTGTGGATCGCGATCGGCGCCATCACCGCCGTGAGCGCCACCGACCAGCCCACCGTCATCCACAGGTCGTGCGCGACGGGGCCGCCCACCATCAGGCCGCGCGCGGCGTCGGCGAGGCTGGAGAGCGGGTTGTAGTCCGTGAAGGCCTTCAGCCAGCCCGGCATCGACTGCGTCGGCGCGAAGATCGACGAGCCGAACTGGAGCGGCATCAGCACCAGGAAGCCCATCGCCTGCACGGACTGCGCGTTCTTCATCGTCACGCCCAGCGTGAGGAAGATCCACATCAGGGCCGAGCCGAACAGCACCGACAGCCCCACGGAGGCCAGCAGCCCGCCCCAGTCGGTGATGTCGAAGCCGACGAGAACACCGACGATCAGGAGCACCACGGTGGCGAACAGCATCCGCATCAGCTCCACGGCGATCTTGGCGAACAGCACCGAGCCGCGCCCGATCGGCAGGGACCGGAAGCGGTCCATGACACCGGAGTTGAAGTCCTGGTTGAAGCCGGTGCCCACGCCCTGGGCCATGTTCATGCCCATCATGGCCATCAGGCCGGGCACCACGTACTGCACGTACGCCTGCTGCCCGCCGCCCAGCGACTGGCCGATGGAGCCGCCGAAGACGTAGACGAACAGCAGCGTGAAGATCACCGGGAACAGGATCGCGTCGAACATCGACTCCGGGTCCTGCCGGATCCACAGCAGGTTGCGGCGGACCAGCGCGCCGGTGTGCCGTACGTGCCCGCGCAGCGGGATCCGCGCGTCGGGAGCGGGAGCGGGGGTGACGGTGGCGGCGCTCATACGGCGACCTCCTCGCGGGTGTCGGTGGCGGGCGCGGGGTCCTGCGGGACACTGGCGCGGTGGCCGGTGAGGGACAGGAAGACCTCGTCCAGGCTGGGCAGTTCGGTGCTGATGGAGGCGATGGTGATGCCGCGCGCGGTGACCGCGCCGACCACGGCGGTCAGCTGCTCGTCACTGAGGATCGGCACCAGCACGGCCCCGCGCTGGGCGTCCACGGTGGAGTTGGCGAGCCCGGTGATGCCCATCTCGTCCAGGAAGGAGGCGAGCGGGCGCAGCTGGGCCGGATCGACCGGGCGGACGCGCAGGGTGCGCCCGCCGACCTTCGCCTTCAGCTCCTCGATGCCGCCGTTCGCGATGACCTTGCCGCGGTCGACGACGGTCAGCTCGGAGGCGAGCTGCTCGGCCTCCTCCATGTACTGGGTGGTCAGCAGCACGGTGACGCCGTCGCCGACCATGCGCTTGACCTCGTCCCACACCTCGTTGCGGGTGCGCGGGTCGAGGCCCGTGGTGGGCTCGTCCAGGTAGAGGACGGCCGGGTGCCCGATCATGGAGGCGGCCAGGTCGAGGCGGCGCCGCATGCCGCCGGAGTAGGTCGACGCGGGACGCTTGGCGGCCTCGGTGAGCGAGAACCGCTCCAGCAGTTCGTCGGCCCGCGCGCGGGCGTCCCTACGGGACAGGTCGAGCAGCCGCCCGATCATGTAGAGGTTCTCCCGGCCGGGGAGCTTCTCGTCCACGGACGCGTACTGCCCGGTGAGCCCTATCACCCGCCGCAGCTGCCGGGGCTGGCGTACGACGTCGTAGCCGGCGACGTGCGCCTGTCCGGCGTCGGGGGCGATGAGGGTGGACAGGATGCGCACGAGGGTGGTCTTGCCGGCGCCGTTCGGCCCGAGCACGCCCATCACGGTGCCCTCGCGCACGTCCAGGTCGACGCCGTCCAGCGCCTTGGTCTCGCCGTAGTGCTTGACCAGTCCCCGCACGGTGACCGCGCTGTTCGCGGCCGGGGGATCTCCGTCGATTCGCTTCATGCCGACGACGGTGTCAGGGGCCGCCGACAGACCGCCGACAGTCCGCCGACAGCCGTCCGGCGCCACCGACAGCCCGCCGACGTCCCGCCGACGGCACCGGGCCCCGCCGACGGGGGAGGATCGGCGGGGCCCGGTGTCGTACCGCGATGGCTCAGTGGACGGAGTGCTCCTCCAGCGGGAACGTTCCGCCGACGACGTCGTCGGCGAACGCCTTCGCCGCGTCGCCCATGACCTGCCGCAGGTCGGCGTACTTCTTCACGAACTTCGGCACCCGCCCGCCGGTCAGCCCGAGCATGTCGGTCCACACCAGCACCTGCGCGTCCGTCTGGGGACCCGCGCCGATGCCGACGGTCGGGATGTGCAGGGTGCGCGTCACCTCGGCGGCCAGCTCGGCCGGCACCAGCTCCAGGACGACCGCGAAGGCGCCCGCGTCCTGCACGGCCTTGGCGTCACGCAGCAGCTGCTGGGCGGCCTCCTCGCCGCGGCCCTGCACCCGGTAGCCCATGGCGTTGACGGACTGCGGGGTGAGGCCGATGTGCGCCATCACGGGGATGCCGGACTCCACCAGCAGCTCGATCTGCCGGTGCGAGCGCTCGCCGCCCTCCAGCTTGACCGCCCCGGCCCCGGCCTCCTTGACCAGCCGGGTCGCCGAGCGCAGCGCCTGCACCGGGCCCTCCTGGTAGGACCCGAAGGGCAGGTCGGCCACGATCAGGGCACGGCTGGTGCCCCGGACGACGGCGGCCGAGAGCATGGTCATCTCGTCCAGCGTGACGGGGACGGTGGTGTCGTAGCCGAGGTGGCAGTTGCCCGCGGAGTCGCCGACGAGCATGACCGGGATGCCGGCCTCGTCGAAGACGGACGCGGTCATCGCGTCGTACGCGGTGAGCATGGGCCACTTCTCGCCGCGCTCCTTGGCGGCGGTGATGTCCCGGACGGTGATGCGGCGGGTGCTCTTGCCCCCGTACAGCGCCCTGCCGCCGTCGGCGGGCTTGGCCTGAGGCGTCTGGGCAGCCGGAAGCTGCGTCATGGCAACGGCTCCTTCATGTCATCTCGAGGCGCCCTGACGGCGTCCCCGGATCCCTCCCATGGTGGCATCCCGCGCCGACGGTCGGCTAGGGGACCCGCGCCACGCGGTCCACGGCCGGATCCGACGGGCGTAAGAGCTGGGTAAGAGGTTTACGATACGGAACGGTCTCGTATATGAGGAATCCTAGGCTCGACGGTATGACTACTCCTGCCGTCTCCGCCTCCCGGCACATACCGGAAGAGGTGCACCGGCGCCGCTGGGCCATCCTCGGTGTGCTCATGCTGAGCCTGCTGATCGTGGTGCTCGACAACTCGATCCTGAACGTCGCCGTCAAGACCATCTCCACCCCCGAGCCCACCGGCCTGGGCGCCACCCAGAGCGAGCTGGAGTGGGCGATCAACGCCTACACCCTCGTCTTCGCCGGCCTGCTGTTCACCGCCGGTCTGCTGGGCGACCGGCTCGGGCGCAAGAAGGTCCTGCTCGGCGGCCTGGCCGTGTTCGGCATCGGTTCCGCCCTCGCCGCCTTCTCCGGCTCGCCCGGCGAACTCGTCGCCTTCCGCGCGGTGATGGGCCTGGGCGCCGCCTTCGTCATGCCCGCCACCCTCGCCGTCCTCATGAACGTCTTCGAGCGCGGGGAACAGCCCAAGGCCATCGGCATCTGGGCCGCCGGCGTGGGCCTGGCCATCGCCATCGGCCCGATCACCGGCGGGCTGCTCCTGGACCACTTCTGGTGGGGCTCGGTCTTCCTCGTCAACGTGCCGATCGTCGTCCTGGCCCTCGCGCTGATGCTGTGGCTGGTCCCCGACTCCCGCGACCCGAACCCCGGCCGCCTCGACCCGGTCGGCGTCGTCCTGTCCGTCGTCGGCCTCGTCCTGCTCGTCTACGGCATCATCAAGGGCGGCCAGCTCGCCGACTTCACGGACGCGGCCGTGCTGGCGACGACCGGCGCGGGCCTCGCCGTGCTCGTGGCCTTCGTCGTGCACGAGAAGCGCAGCGACCACCCGTCCATCGACGTCACGTACTTCCGCAACAAGGTCTTCTCCGCCGCGATCGCCGCCATCGCGCTGGTCTTCTTCGCGCTGATGGGCGTGACCTTCTTCTCCGTCTTCTACACCCAGAGCGTGCTCGGCTACTCCCCGCTGGAGACCGGCCTGCTCATGCTGCCGCTGGCCGTCTCGCAGCTGGTCTTCGCTCCCCGGGCCCGACTCCTCGTCGACCGTTTCGGCAACCGGGTCACGACCACGGCCGGGATGGCGCTCATCGCCGCGATGCTGGCCGCGTTCGCCACGCTGGAGGCGGACACGCCGGTCTGGCTGCTGGAGGTCTACTTCTTCCTCATGGGCACCGGCATGGCGCACATCATGACGCCGACCAGCGTCGTCATCATGCAGGCCCTGCCCCGCGAGAAGGCCGGCTCGGCCTCCGCGCTCAGCAACACCTTCCGCCAGGTCGGCGGCGCCCTCGGCATCGCCGTCCTCGGCTCCGTGCTGTCCACCGCCTACCGCAACGGCATCGAGGGCGACCTCGGCCGCGTCCCGGCCGGCCTGCGCCACACGGCCGGGGAGTCCATCGAGGCCACGCTCGGCGTCGCCGCGAAGCTCGGCCCCGGGGGCGAGGCCCTGGTCGGCCCGGCCAACGACGCCTTCCTGCACGCCATGCACGTCACCGCCCTGTGGGGCGCGGGCGTCGCCGTGCTCGGCGCGGTCGTGGTGGCCCTGTTCCTGCCGGGCCGGACCCCGCGGCCCGGGGCGTCCGAGCGGGAACGGGAGCCGGCGGCCACGATGGAGTAGTACCGCCGCACCAGGGACGATCGGACCCGGCCCAGGGAAAGGACCCGGCACGTGAGCCTCGACAGCCGCCCGCCGCACCACTGGCCCGCGCGGGGGCGCCCCCGCAGCGAGGCCGTCGAGCGCGCCATCATCGAAGGCGTGCTGGAACTCCTGGAACAGGGCGTCCCGCTCGCCGAGCTCTCCGTCGAGCGCATCGCGCGCACGGCCGGCGTCGGCAAGGCCACCATCTACCGCCGCTGGAGGGGCAAGGAGGAACTCTTCGTCGACGTGGTGCGGGCCGCCGAGCCCGAGGACCCGGTCCTGCCCGGCACCTCGATGCGCGACGACCTGATCGTCGTCCTCGAGTCGCTGCGGCAGCGGGGCCTGACCAGCCGGTCGGCGATCCTGCACAGCGTGTACGCCCAGATGAAGTCCAGTCCCAGGGTCTGGGCGGCCTACCACGACACCGTCGTCCTCCCGCGGCGCAGGCTCGGCATCGAGGTGCTGCGCCGCGGCCGCGACAACGGCGAACTGCGCGACGACGTCGACCTGGACCTGCTCCACGACATCGTCGTCGGCCCCATGCTGGTCCGCGCGGTCCTGCGTCCGGAGGGCGACCTCCCCGAGGACCTCGCCGCACAGATCGTCGACACCCTGCTCGCCGGACTGCGCCCCGCCCCACCCGGCTCCTAGGGCCCGTCCGGCGACTCCCGTCCGGGGCGCGAATGTGAGCGTTCCGTCACAGAGGCCCTTGGGCCCAAGCGTGTTCGGAACTCCGGACACCGGCCCGTGCGTCCTCGTGCCCGTACGGTCGTCATGGGACGACAGGAACGGAACCGATCATCCCCTAGGGTGCTGTGACACGGGGGGGCGACGGTGTGCACGGCAGGCAGTGAGGCGGCGGTATGGCGCAGCAGGCGTACATGACGGAGACGGACAACGGCGGCTCGGGGCCCGAGCGTCGGGGCCCCCGGCTCCGGCGCCTGTTCGACCGGATGGCCACCGGCTGGCGCGGGGACCGGCGGATCTGGCGCCGGGGTCTGGTCACGGCGGCGGTGGCCGTGGTCCTGGCCGTCGTCATGGCGGCGCACTCGCACATCCCCAACGCCGTCGGCAACCTCGGCAGCCTCACCGAGACCTTCCTGCCGTGGTTCGGCCTGCTGGTCCCGGTCCTGCTCGTGATCGCCCTCGTCCGCAGGTCGGCGACGGCGCTGATCGCGCTCGTCCTGCCGGTGACGGTGTGGCTGAACCTCTTCGGCGGCCTGCTCTTCGACAAGACCGGCGCCGGCGGCGACCTCACGGTGGCCACGCACAACGTCAACGCCGACAACGCCGACCCGGCCGGCACCGCCCGTGCCGTGGCCGCCGCGGGCGCCGACGTGCTGGCCCTCGAGGAGCTGAAGGCGTCCGCCGTGCCGACGTACGAGAAGACGCTGGAGTCGACGTACCCGCATCACGCGGTCGTCGGCACCGTCGGACTGTGGAGCAGGTATCCGATGAGCGACGTGAAGGCGGTCGACATCCAGCTGGGCTGGAAGCGCGCGATGCGCGCCACCGTGGCCACCCCCTCCGGGCCGGTCGCCGTGTACGTCGCCCACCTTCCCTCCGTCCGGGTGAAGCTGGAGGCCGGTTTCACCGCCCGGCAGCGGGACAAGAGCGCGGGCGCCCTCGGCGAGGCCATCTCCGACGAGAAGCTGCCCCGCAAGATCCTGCTCGGCGACCTCAACGGCACCATGAACGACCGCGCGCTCACCGCGATCACCTCGCAGATGCGCTCCCCGCAGGGTGCCGTGGGCGACGGCTTCGGCTTCAGCTGGCCGGCGTCCTTCCCGATGGCCCGCATCGACCAGATCCTGGTCACCGGTGTCGAGCCGGAGACCAGCTGGACGCTGCCGGAGACCGGCAGCGACCACCTGCCGATCGCCGCGCGTGTGAAGGTCGACACAACGGCTTCCTGAGATTCGCCGCCGGAATACCCGCCCTGAGAGGCTTTGTTCCGTACGGGAACATAAAAACGTCCCCTCCCCGTACGCACACTCCGCTCTCGAAAGGCGAGACCCTTCATGCCCCTGGCCCTGCTAGCCCTCGCCGTGGGCGCCTTCGGCATCGGCACGACCGAGTTCGTGATGATGGGCCTGCTGCCCGATGTCGCCGAGGACCTGCACCTCTCGATCCCCACCGCCGGACACCTCGTCTCGGCGTACGCGCTCGGCGTCGTCGTCGGCGCCCCGCTGCTCGCGGCGGCGACCGCGCGGATGTCCCGCCGCACGGTCCTGATCGCCCTGATGGTCCTCTTCGTCGCGGGCAACGCGCTGTCGGCCGTCGCCCCCGGCGAACTCTCCCTGCTCGCCGCCCGCTTCGTCAGCGGCCTGCCGCACGGCGCCTTCTTCGGCGTCGGCGCGGTGGTCGCCACCGGCATGGTGGCACCGGAACGCAAGGCCCGCTCCGTCTCCCTGATGTTCCTGGGGCTGACGGTCGCCAACATCGTCGGCGTCCCCGCGGCCACCGCCGTGGGCCAGCACCTGGGGTGGCGGGCCACGTTCCTCGGCGTGAGCGCGATCGGCGTCGCGGCGACGGCGGCCCTCGTCGTCCTGATCCCGCGCGACCACGCCCCCGCCCCCACGACGGGCCTGCGCGGCGAACTGGCCGCCCTGCGCTCCCTGCCCGTCTGGCTGGCACTCGGCACCACGGTCGCCGGCTTCGGCGCGCTCTTCGCCGCCTACAGCTACATCACGCCGATGCTCACGGACGCGGCGGGCTTCGCCGACGCGAGCGTGACCCTGCTGCTGGCCCTCTTCGGCGTCGGCGCCACCGCGGGCAACCTGCTGGGCGGACGCCTGGCGGACCACTCCCTGCGCGGCACGCTCTTCGGCGGCCTCGCCTCCCTGGTCGTGGTCCTCGCGCTCTTCCCCCTCCTGATGCGCACGGAGGTCACGGCGGCCGCCGCCGTGGCGCTGCTCGGCATGGCCGCCTTCATCACCGGCTCGCCCCTGCAGCTGATGGTCATGGAGAAGGCCTCGGCGGCCCCCTCCCTCGCCTCCTCGGCCAACCAGGCCGCCTTCAACCTCGCCAACGCCGGCGGCGCCTGGATCGGCGGCCTCGCCCTCGCGGCGGGCTTCGGCGCCACCTCTCCGGCCCTGGCGGGCGCGGCCCTCGCGGTCCTCGGCCTGGCGGTCGCGGGCGCGGCGTGGGCGGTGGACCGGCGCCGCGCCGACGGCGCACGGGCGCACGGCCACGAGCGGGTGGTCGCGGGACACGTGCCGGAGGCGTCGCAGACGGTACGGCGCTGACACCGGGCCGCGCGGCCTCCCCGCCGCGCGGCCGGTCAGAGGCCGTCGGGAAGGACCCGGAAGCAGGTGCACCGCCCGCCCCACGGCCGCGGCCCCGCTCTCGTCCCCGCCCACGGGACCGCCGGGGCCGAAGGTCTCCTCGCCGGACACGAACGGTCCGTCCCGGACGCGGTGCGCCGGGGCGATGCGGTGGACGCCCTCGCGGACGATCTCCGCCTCCGCGGCACCGGGACGTGCGGCGGCCTCCTCGACGAGCGCGAGGCCGCTGTCCTCGGCCTGGACGTCGGTGCGTATCAGAGCCACGCCCTCGGTGGTACGGCTCCTGTACCACCGAGGGCGTGGCGTCGGCGGACGCCGGACGGCGAAAAGGCCGTGCGGACCTGCTCGGCGGCGCTGCATGATGCGGACCATGTCTGTCCGTATCACCGAACCGACCCGCCTCGGCGAGACGCGCCTGCCGGACGGCCGCCTGCTCGGCTGGGCCGAGTGGGGGCCGCCGGACGGTGTGCCCGTCCTGCTGTGCCCCGGGGCGGCCACCAGCAGCCGGCTCGGCTTCGGCGCCGGCGTCGTCGACGCGCTCGGCGTCCGCCTGGTCTCCGTCGACCGCCCCGGACTGGGCGCCTCCACGCCCGCTCCCGGCCGCACCTTCGCCGATTTCGCCGCCGACGTGCACCGGTTGTGCGTCCTGCGGGACCTAGGGCGTCCGGCCGTGGTCGGCAACTCCCAGGGCGCGCCGTTCGCGCTCGCCTGCGCCGAGGCCGGCCTCGTCTCGGCACTGGCCCTCGTCTCGGCCGCCGACGAGGTCGCCGCACCCGAGTTCGCCCCCGCCCTGCCCGCGGACCTGCGCGCCCTGACCGAACTGGCCGTGCGGGACCCGGCCGCCGCCGAGGAGTTCTTCGCGGGCTTCGACGCGGACGCGATGTGGGGCCTGGTGACGGGAGGCGGCCCCGACTGCGACCTCGCCGTCTACCGGGACCCCGGGTTCTCGACCGCGTACCGCCGGGCCCTGACCGAGGGGTTCGCCCGGGGCGCCGCCGCCGGATACGCCCGGGACACCGTCCTCGCCATGGGGCGGTGGGACATCGGGTTCGACCGGATCACCGTCCCGGTCGACATCTGGTACGGCGAACACGACACCACGCACTCGCCCGACCACGGGGCCCTGCTCGCCACCCGCCTGCCCGGAGCCCGCCGCAGGATCGTCCCCGGCATCGGCGGCGCCGTCCTGTGGACCCACGCCGAGGCGATCCTGACGTCGCTGCTGGAGAACGTCCGCCCCTGAGAAGCCCGCCGGTCACCCGTTCGCGTGCTGGAGCCCCGACCACCCCGTCCGCGCGGACCCGCCCGCCTACCGTGAGCGGCGTCGCGATACGACGCGTACGGCGGAGGGGTGCGGATGCCGGTGGACGGCGGGACGGACGAGCCGGGCTGGGAGGTCGACCCGGACGACGAGTGGGGCGTGGCCGTCCTCGCCACCGTCGGGCGGCAGCTGAAGCTGCGGCGCGAGGCGGTGGGGATGCGGGCGGGCGACTTCGGTACGGCGGTGGGGTACGGGGAGGACCTCGTCTACAAGATCGAGGGCGGGAAGCGGATTCCCCGGCGGGAGTACCTGGAACGGGCCGACGAGGTGCTGGAGGCGGGCGGGCTCATCGCCGCGGCCTGGGAAGACGTGAAGAAGGTCCGGTATCCGAAGCATGTGCGGGACCTGGCGAAGATGGAGTCGAGGGCCGTCGAGTTGCTGTCGTACGGTATCCACAACCTGCACGGCCTCGTACAGACCGAGGAGTACGCCCGCGCTCTGCTGGGCACGCGCCGACCGGCGCTTTCGGAGGACGAGTTGGAGCGGGCGGTCGCCGCACGGATGGCACGCAGGGGGATCTTCGATCGAGCCCCCGCCCCGGAACTCAGCTTCGTACAGGAAGAGGTGACCCTGAGGCGTCCGGTCGGAGGCAGGATGGTGTTGCGCAGGCAGCTCGAACACCTGCTGGAGGTGGCGCGGTTGAGGCATGTCGAGGTCCAGGTGATGCCGACGTCTCGCGGCGACCACCCTGGAACGGGAGGACGGATCCAGGTGCTCAAGTTCGCCGACGGAACGGCGGTCGGCCGGGCCGACGACGAGTTCGACAACCGGCCGGTGACCGACCCCCGACACCTGCGGATCCTCGAACTCCGCTATGGCATCATCCGCGCTGAAGCGCTGACCGCCCGAGAATCAGTGGCATTCATCGAACAACTGCTGGGGGAGACATGAGCCGCACGGACGCGTCCGAAGACGTCACCGGCCTGGCCTGGTTCAAGAGCAGCTACAGCGACAGCAGTAATCCCAACGACTGCGTCGAGGTCGCCATAGCCACCGCGACCGCCACCGTCCACATCCGTGATTCCAAGCGCCCCGACGGCCCCCGCCTCGCCGTCGACCGGGCCGCGTGGGAAGGGTTCCTGGCCGGCACCGGCGCGCACTGAGCGGGCCCCGGACCAGGTGGTCCGGGGCCCGGCGTGCTT
Source organism: Streptomyces sp. NPDC029152 (assembly GCF_055564355.1). Taxonomy (NCBI): domain Bacteria; kingdom Bacillati; phylum Actinomycetota; class Actinomycetes; order Kitasatosporales; family Streptomycetaceae; genus Streptomyces; species Streptomyces sp. NPDC029152. The sequence continues at coordinate 814,331 of NZ_JBVHWR010000001.1, forward strand.
CGAGGCCGTGGGTCAGACGCTCGTGGTGTGGGCCTGGCCGTACTCCGCGGCGCCGCCGAGTGCCACCGAGGCGCCGAGACCGGCGCAGACGGAGAGCGGGCCGGCCTCGGCGTAGAGACCCGCGCCGGCGAAACCGCCGGACGTGCTGACGGCGGTGCTGACGGCGAGGCCGCCGGACACCTGGTCGAGGTCGGTGTCGGAGAGTTCGGCCGTGTCGACCCGGGGGACGAGGTTCATGGCAGGTCTTCCCTTCGCGCGAAAGAAGTCGGAGCGGTGGAGCGCGCACGCCGGAGCTCCGGATCGGGGGGTCCGGAACCGCTTGCCGGGATGCCGCGCGCTGATCAAAGCACGCTCATGAACGACCCACCATCCGCGCGTTGTCGGGCGTTCACCGGTGTGTGCGTGCGGTCGGGGGAAGAGCCCCCGTCTTCACGTAATCCCCCGGTGGGGGAGCCTTTCCGGAGTCACGATGCCCGCGGCTGCCCCGGCCCGCCACCGCCCCGCCCGCTCCACGTGACCGTGCGATGAACGCTGTGCAGGTCCGCGGCATTTTCGGAGAACGGGCGCCGGACCGAATCCTTTCCGGCCCTTCCCGCCTCTAGTGCGTGTGCCGGCCGAACGGGCCGGCGGAACCGGAAGGAGACACCGATGCTCGTCACTGGCCTCGTAGTGGTCGGAGCCCTGCTCGTGGGCGCGTGCGCGTGGCACCTGACGCGGCGCTACCGGAACGGGAACTGACCGGCGCCCGCGCGTCCGACGACTTCCTGTACGAGGAGCAGATGAACCCACGCTTCCCGTGGCCGGACGAGCGGCTGATCAGGGCCGCTCAGGACGGCGACGTCACGTCGCTCACCACCGTCGTCATGGAATCGCAGCCCCACGTGCGCAGGTTCGCCCTGTCGCTGTGCGCCTCGCCGCAGGACGCGGAGGACGCGGCGCAGGAGGCGCTGATCATCCTCTACCGGAAGATCGGCACCTTGCGGGCCACGGGCGCGCTCGCCTCGTGGATGTTCCGGATCGTGCGCAACGAGTGCCTGCGGCAGGTACGCCTGCTCGTCGCGCGGAGGGAGGACGCGTCCGACGGGCCGGAGGCGCCCGCGGAACCGTCCGCCGAGGACGCGGTGCTGCACCGACTGGAGGCGGAACGGATCGCGGCTGCCGTGAGCGCCCTTCCCCGCGACCAGCGACAGGTCCTGATCATGCGGGACGTCCAGGGCCTGCCCGGCAGGACCGTCGCCCACGCGCTGGGCCTGAGCAACGCCGCGATGAAGTCGCGACTGCACAGGGCACGCGCGGCACTGCGTCACTCACTGGCCATGACCGATGAGACAGTCGGCCGGACCGTCGACCGGCCGGTCGGAGGAGAACCATGACCGTAGAATCCGCCCAGGACACGGGGGCCCCGCCCACCGCACCGTCCGCGGCCCCCGGGAAGAACTTCGCCGGCACGTCCGTCCCGCGCCACCTGGCGCGCGGCGCCGTCGGCTTCGGGCTGATCATCGGCTCGATCGCCCTGGTCCCCGTCGCCGGCCCGGCCGCCCTGCTGGCGGCCCCGCTGGCCCTGATCGCCTTCCGGGGCTGCCCCACCTGCTGGATGGTCGGCCTGGCGCAGACCGTCTCCCGCGGCCGTCTGGAGCGCCGGTGCGCGGACGGCGTCTGCACCCTCACCAAGGCGCGAGGACCCGACGGTCCCTGACCGCCGGACCCGCCCGACCTGCCCCTACAGCACCGGCAACGACTTCCGCAGCTCGAACGCGGTGACCTGGGAGCGGTACTCCTCCCACTCCTGGCGCTTGTTGCGCAGGAAGTGACGCAGCTGAGGAACAGCCTCCACTCTTTGGGGTCTGTCCAGCGCTGACCGATGACTGAACGGTCATCGCTGGTCTTCGTTGGTTGCCGTGGGCCGTCGTCCGACGGCCCACGGACGGCCCAGCCATCCGCCTGGAAGTCCTCGAACGACCCCGACTACGCCGCGAAGAAGGCCCGAATCGAGCACCTCTACGCGATCGCCGACGGCGAGGTCGTCCCCGAGGAAGGCGAGCCCGAAGTCATCCTCTGCATGGACGAGTTCGGCCCGCTCAACCTCCAGCCCCTCCCCGGACGTCAGTGGGCCGAGCGCGGCGGCAAGCACAAGACCCCCGACCGCGAGCCACGGCCCCGGCGCCGTGCGACCTACACCCGCCCGCACGGCGTCCGGCATCTATTCGCCGCCTACGACCTGGGCAAGGACCAGCTCTACGGCCACATCAAGAAGGCGAAGGATCGCTCCGAGTTCCTGGAGTTTTGCCGCTACCCGCGCGGTCTGCACCCTGTCGGGAAGCACATCACGATCGTGTGTGACAACTACTCGCCGCACCTGGCCACGAAGCGGTGCCGCCGGGGGGCGGACTGGGCCGAGGCCAACCATGTCGAGATCGCCTACGCGAGGTCGTGGACAGGGCGAACGTCGCCTGAGGAAGCCGCACCCCGACGGAACAGCGCGGTCCACAGGAAGGTCACGCCGAACAGTGCTGACTCGGGCGGCTCCTCCCGCATGCGGCGCAGTCCGACCTCTGCCAGGTCGGAGAAGATCCAGCGCAGCGATTCGGGCGTGTAGGCGAGGCCGCCCTGCGACCGGCCTTCACGGTAGAGGTCCGCGTCGGTGAGTTCCGACCCCGTTCCCGTCTCTCCGGCGGCGAAGCTGGTGAGCGCGAGATGGCCGCCTGGCGCGAGGACGCGGTCGAGGAGGGCCAGGTAGCTGACGCGTCGGTGCGGCGGCAGATGATGGAAGCACCCTGAGCCGACGACCAGGTCGTACGGTCCGCTCAACTCGGTGGCGGGGAGCGTGAAAGCGTCACCGCACAGGAAACGGACATCGACTCCAGCCTCGTGAGCCCGGTCCTCGCCCCAGGCGACGGCAACGGGAGAGAGGTCGACGGCGTCCACCTCGAAGCCGTGCGCTGAGAGGTGCAGGGCGTTGCGGCCGGGTCCGCATCCCAGGTCCAGGGCCCGGCCGGGAGCGATCAGGCCCTGGTCGAGGTAGGCGGCCAGATTCTCGTCCGGCTTCGCCGCGAGGAACGGGACCGGCCTTGACCGGTCGGCGTAGAAGCGGTCCCAGAAGTCCTTGCCGTCGCCGGTCGCCACGCGGCCGGCCTCGGGTTCAGAGGCGAAGAGCCCGTCCAGGAGCGCGAGAAGGTCCTCGACGGTGCGTACGGTCCGGTCCATCCGGCCCCCCTTTCGACCGAGCTCGACGATAGGAACGACGAGGACGAAAGACCAGATCAGGCGGCGTATGGCGATGGCTGGAGTGGGCTGCTGCGGCCCTCGGAGCAGGCGGTGAAGGGAAACCCCCTCCAGGCCCCGAACCGACATCCGCCCAAGCACCCATCAGGGGCCAGGTAGGGGCCATCCTCGGACACAGGGCGGAGACTGTTTTGACGAGTTTTCCAGCGGTGCTACGGAGCGAGCGTTGTCTGGTGCGGCACTGGTACTCCGAAAGTGAAAAGGTCCACCGATTCTCTCGGCGGACCTTCATGAAGTAGCGGGATCAGCCGCAGTGTCCCCAGTTCGAGTCCGTGCCGACCACCCCTACCTGGCCACCGAACCGCACACAATTTCCAGCAGCGTAAAGTTTCACAGGGCCTGCGTACTGGGTGTAGTAGCCCCAGTCGGACACCTTGGTCCCTCCATTCACCTCAAGCCATGCCCCCATGTACAACTTGACGCCAGGCGTCCGAGATGTAGTGATAACACAGTTGTAACCGTTGGAATAATAAAGATCAATCCATCCGGTGTCGATGCTCATTCTCTCAATTCGAGTGCCGGCGCACGAAGAAGCTGCAGAGGCGGCTTGAGCCGTCCCCCCTCCCGAAATGAGCATCGAACCGGTAAGTGCTGCCATCGCGGCGCCTATTCCGAACCTACGGAGCCCTTTAGGAAATTTCACGATATCCGCCTTCTTGTGACGTTGACCAGAAATAGTCAAATGCAACCAGGGTGATTTTAGGGTTGGGGTTGCCTGCATGTCCACGACACCTGAATATTCGGAGAAGTGATCTTCGGCACTCGCGCACGCCTGCAAGGCCTTTGAGGGGTCGCGAGGCGGGCGGTTCGTCCGCCAGGCCACGGATGTGGCGATATGCCGGCTCACGGTGGCGGGCAGCCCTGAAAGCGGTGCAGGCATGGCCGCCTGGCGAGCATGCGGGTGTCGAATCCGTATGAGGGCCGAGCGAGTTCATGCCTGCCCGCGCATCCTCCCGCATGCCGTCCCGCCTGGAACAACTGAGGGGCGCCTCCGGTCCCGTCCGACCGGAAAGCATCGATGACTTGCGGACGTGCCTGAGCGATGTACCCGATCCGCGCGCCCGTCGCGGGGTCCGCCACCCGTGGACGGCTCTGCCGGCCGCGGCAGCCGCAGCTGTGAAGACCCTGGCCATCGCATGGCGGGCCACATCCAAGACCGCTGGTGCAGGACCGAGGCCGATTCCGGCGGGAAGTCCCGCCGCGTGAGGGCGGAGCGGGCACGGATCGGGCCTGCGCTATCGCGCCCGATGCATCGGCCCGGACGGAACCGGGAAGAGCAAGTCCTTCCGCGACGGACAGAAACGGCTGGCCAATCAGTGGCTCGCCCGCATCGAGGCGGACATGCCGCGGGGCAGTACCTGGACCCTTCTGTCGGCCGCGTGACGTTTCGGCAGTGCGCCGAGAAGCGGCTGACCGCGCAGACCACCGCAATGGCGACGCGCGAGTCGGTCGAGTCTGCTATTCGCGGCCACGCGATCCCTTGTCTCGGACCGCGTCCGCTTGGGTCCTTCAAGCCGGAGCACATCCGGGATTGGCTGAGTCAACTGGAGAGGGCCGTCCCGGCGTCGTCCTACCGGTGCGTGATCTATAACTCGGAGGCGGGTGCGGACTGCGGCAAGGGGAAATCTTCGGGCTGCCAGTCGACGGCATCCGTTTCGATTCCGGCTGGCAGCACGTTGCGAATCAGGTGAAGGTGACAAAGGAGGGGCTCGTGGACGGCCCAGGGCCGGTGAGACGCCATGGGGCCGACGGTCCGCGACCGTCGGCCCCATCCGCTGGATCGGTGGAGAATCTGCTCTGACCAGCCCCTACAGCACCGGCAGCGACTTGCGCAGCTCGAACGCGGTGACCTGCGACCGGTACTCCTCCCACTCCTGCCGCTTGTTGCGCAGGAAGAAGTCGAAGACGTGCTCGCCGAGGGTCTCGGCGACCAGGTCGCTGTGTTCCATCAGGGCCAGGGCCTCGCCCAGGTTCTGGGGGAGCGGCTCGATGCCCAGGGCGCGGCGTTCGGCGTTGGACAGGGCCCACACGTCGTCCTCGGCGCCCGGCGGGAGCTCGTAGCCCTCCTCGATGCCCTTGAGGCCGGCGGCCAGCAGGACCGCGTAGGTCAGGTACGGGTTGGCGCCGGAGTCGATCGAGCGGACCTCGACGCGGGCCGAGCCGGTCTTGCCGGGCTTGTACATCGGGACGCGGACCAGCGCCGAGCGGTTGTTGTGGCCCCAGCAGATGTAGGACGGGGCCTCGCCGCCGGCGCCGGCCGTGCGCTCGCTGCCGCCCCAGATGCGCTTGTACGAGTTCACCCACTGGTTGGTGACCGCCGAGATCTCCGCCGCGTGCCGCAGCAGGCCCGCGATGAAGGAACGGCCGACCTTGGAGAGCTGGTACTCGGCGCCCGACTCGTAGAAGGCGTTGCGGTCGCCCTCGAAGAGCGAGAGGTGCGAGTGCATGCCCGAGCCCGGGTACTCCGAGAACGGCTTCGGCATGAAGGTGGCCTGGAGGCCCTGCTCCAGCGCCACCTGCTTCATGACCAGGCGGAACGTCATGATGTTGTCGGCCGTGGACAGCGCGTCGGCGTAGCGCAGGTCGATCTCCTGCTGGCCGGGGGCGCCCTCGTGGTGGGAGAACTCCACCGAGATGCCCATCGACTCCAGCATCGTGATCGCCTGGCGGCGGAAGTCCATGCCGATGTTCTGCGGGGTGTGGTCGAAGTAGCCGGAGTTGTCGGCGGGGGTGGGGACCGTGCCGTCGACCGGCTTGTCCTTCAGCAGGAAGAACTCGATCTCGGGGTGGGTGTAGAAGGTGAAGCCCTGGTCCGAGGCGCGGGCGAGGGCGCGCTTGAGGACGTAGCGCGGGTCCGCGAAGGACGGGGAGCCGTCCGGCATGAGGATGTCGCAGAACATGCGCGCCGTGCCGGGCGCCTCCGCGCGCCAGGGCAGGATCTGGAAGGTCGACGGGTCCGGCTTGGCGATCATGTCGGACTCGTAGACCCGGGCGAAGCCCTCGATCGCGGAGCCGTCGAAGCCGATGCCCTCGTCGAAGGCCTGCTCCAGCTCGGCCGGGGCCACGGCCACGGACTTGAGGAAGCCCAGCACGTCCGTGAACCACAGGCGTACGAACCGGATGTCGCGCTCCTCGAGCGTCCGGATCACGAACTCCTGCTGCTTGTCCATCTTCCGCTTCCCCATCCTTGCTGGTCAGGCCGCCTGTCTCCGGTACAGCGGAAGGCGGTCGGGCACCTGAGCATCACACCACAGCACCGTTTCGTACGCGTTGCGGACCTCGGCCGGCCGGCCGGTCCCGGCCCGAACACCACCGGACCGCGTGTACCGCTCACCCGCAGCGTAGAGGCCGCGTGTTCGATCGGGCCATTCCTGGGCCCCGCAGCGTCAGATCATGTTTCCTCCCTACGAAAGAGCCCTCCCGCACCATTACGATCAGCGCACTCACCGCCCCCTCCTTCCCAGAAGGGCACACCCCATGGGTTCCGCCAACAAGAGCAGCAGCACGGCGCGGCAGACACGCATAGCGGAGATGCGACGCGCCGAGGAGGCCCGCGACCGCCGGAACCGGATCCTCGCGATCGGGATCAGCGTCGTGGTCGTCGCCGGCCTCGTCGTCGGCGGTGTCGCCCTCGTGCGCTCGCAGTCCGACTCCGACGACACGGCGGCCACCGACTCCAAGACCTCCGGCGCGTTCGCCGCCGGCGAGGACGGCGTGCGGACCTGGCAGGGCACCCTCTCCCGCAACCACGTCGCCGAGAAGGTGACGTACCCGGTCGAGCCCCCGGTCGGCGGCGACCACAACCAGGTCTGGATGAACTGCGACGGCGACGTCTACACCAAGCCGCTGAACAACGAGAACGCCGTGCACTCGCTGGAGCACGGCGCGGTCTGGGTGACGTACACCGACAAGGCGCCGAAGGCCGACGTCGAGAAGCTGGCAGCCAAGGTCAAGAAGACGCCTTACTCGCTGATGAGCCCCGACGACAAGCAGAAGGACCCGATCGTGCTGTCCGCCTGGGGGCACCAGCGCACGGTGACCGGCGCCGACGACCCGAACGTGGACAAGTTCTTCGAGAAGTTCGTCCAGGGCGAGCAGACCCCCGAGCCGGGCGCCGCCTGCACCAACGGGCTGTCGCAGTGACACCGAGGCGGGCCGGCTGGATCGCGGGGGCGGCCGCGGCGGTCCTCGTCGCGGCCGGCGCCATCACCTACGCGGTCGCCGGCGACGACGGCGGGGACGGCGTCCCCTCCGCCGACTCGGCGGACGCCGGGTTCGCGCGGGACATGTCGGTGCACCATCAGCAGGCCGTGGAGATGTCGTACCTCATGCGCGACCGCACCGAGGACGAGGAGGTGCGGCGGCTCGCCTACGACATCGCGCAGACCCAGGCCAACCAGCGGGGAATGATGATCGGCTGGCTCGACCTGTGGGGGCTGCCGAAGGTGTCGTCCGACCCGCCCATGACCTGGATGGGCATGGGGGACGCGCCGTCGGCGGGGGAGGGCTCGCTGATGCCCGGGATGGCCACCGACGCCGAGATGAAGAAGCTCGCCGGCCTGAGCGGCAGGCAGGCCGAGGTCTACTACCTCCGGCTGATGACCGAGCACCACAAGGGCGGCGTCCACATGGCCGAGGGCTGCGCCGCCCGGTGCACGGTCGGCGTGGAGAAGCGGCTGGCCCGGGGGATGGTGGAGTCGCAGGAGTCGGAGATCCGGCTGATGGCGGACCTGCTGGCGGAGCGCGGGGCGAAGCCGGAGGCGTGACGCCGGGAACGGCGACGGTCCCTTGACGCCCGAAAGCGCATCACCCCCCCATAGCGTCGGACTGACGATTAAGCTGGCCGTGTGCCTCAGCTACGACTCGCCCTGAACCAGATCGACTCGAGCGTCGGCGACATCGCCGGGAACGCGGAGTCGGTCGTCCGCTGGACCCGGCACTCCGCCGAGCGGGGAGCCCACCTCGTGGCCTTCCCGGAGATGGTGCTGACCGGGTACCCCGTCGAGGACCTGGCCCTGAGGTCGTCCTTCGTGGAGGCCTCCCGCGCGGGCCTGCGCTCGCTCGCGGCGCGCCTCGCCGACGAGGGCCTCGGCGGGCTGCCCGTGGTCGTCGGTTATCTCGACCGCTCGGCGACCGCCCGGCCGAAGTACGGCCAGCCGGCCGGCGCCCCCCAGAACGCGGCGGCCGTGCTGCACGGCGGCGAGGTGGTGCTGAGCTTCGCCAAGCACCACCTGCCGAACTACGGCGTCTTCGACGAGTTCCGCTACTTCGTCCCCGGTGACACCCTGCCGGTGCTGCGGGTGCGCGGCGTCGACGTCGCCCTCGCCATCTGCGAGGACCTGTGGCAGGACGGCGGCCGGGTGCCGGCCGCGCGCTCGGCGCGGGCCGGGCTGCTGCTCTCCGTCAACGCCTCGCCCTACGAGCGCGACAAGGACGACACCCGGCTGGAACTGGTCCGGGGACGCGCCCGGGAGGCCGGCTGCACCACCGCCTACCTCGCCATGACCGGCGGGCAGGACGAGCTCGTCTTCGACGGCGACTCCATCGTGGTCGGCGCCGACGGCGAGGTCGTGGCGCGGGCCCCGCAGTTCTCCGAGTGCTGCGTGGTGCTCGACCTCGACCTGCCCGCCGCGGCCGCGGACGCGCCGTCCGGCGTGGTGGACGACGGACTGCGCATCGACCGGGTCGTCCTGTCCGAGGACCCCGTACCGGCCTACGAACCCGAGCCGACCGGCGGCTGTGCCGAGCGGCTGGACGACGACGAGGAGGTCTACTCGGCCCTCGTCACCGGCCTGCGCGCGTACGTCACCAAGAACGGCTTCCGCTCGGTGCTGGTCGGCCTGTCCGGCGGCATCGACTCCTCGCTGGTCGCGGCGATCGCCTGCGACGCGCTCGGCGCGGAGAACGTGTACGGGGTGTCGATGCCGTCGAGGTACTCCTCCCAGCACTCCGAGGACGACGCGGCGGAGCTGGCCCGGCGCACCGGCCTGAACCACCGCACCGTGCCGATCGAGCCGATGTTCGACGCGTACCTGGGCGCGCTGGGGCTCACCGGCCTCGCGGAGGAGAACCTCCAGTCGCGCCTGCGCGGCACGACGCTGATGGCGATCTCCAACCAGGAGGGCCACCTCGTCCTGGCGCCCGGCAACAAGTCGGAGCTGGCGGTGGGCTACTCGACGCTGTACGGCGACTCGGTGGGCGCCTACGGCCCGATCAAGGACGTCTACAAGACCTCGGTCTTCCGCCTGGCCGAATGGCGCAACCGGGCGGCGCGGGAGCGCGGGCGGACCCCGCCGGTCCCCGAGAATTCGATCACCAAGCCCCCGAGCGCCGAACTGCGTCCGGGGCAGGTCGACACGGACTCCCTGCCGGACTACCCGGTGCTCGACGCGGTCCTCGAGCTGTACGTCGACCGGGACCGGGGCGCGGACGAGATCGTCGCCGCCGGGTACGACCGGGAGCTGGTGACGAAGACGCTGCGGATGGTGGACGCCGCGGAGTACAAGCGGCGCCAGTACCCGCCGGGCACCAAGATCTCGGCGAAGGGCTTCGGCAAGGACCGCCGCCTGCCGGTCACCAACCGCTGGCGGGAGACGGGCTGACGGGCGGGGGACGGGCTGACGGGGGACCGGGCCCGCCCCGGGGGTGCTACGGCTGCCGCTTCAGGTCCGCCAGCACCCGGTGCAGCGGCTCGGTCCCCCGGCGCCGGTACTCCTGGATCGCCCAGCCGTTGCCGTCGGGGTCCTCGAAGTACATGAACGTGGCGCCGTCGTCCGGGGCGTACCGCACCGGCTCGGAGACGTCCAGGCCGCGCCCCACCAGCTCCGCGCGGGCGGCCTCGATGTCGGCGACGCACAGCTGCAGACCCTGGTACGAACCGGGCTCCGGCCGGGTCTCTCCCCGTGCCATGTCCCAGATGGCGTCGCCGAGTGCGATCGAGCAGCCGGAGCCGGGGGGCGTCAGCTGGACGATCCGCATGCCCGGCATCACCTCCTGGTCGATGTCGACGTGGAAGCCGACCCTGTCCCGGTAGAAGTCCCGGGAGCGGTCGACGTCGGTCACGGGCAGCGGGATCACTTCGAGGGTGAAGTCCATGCCCTCACCGAAGCCGATGGCGGCCCGCCGCGCCACCGAAACGGCGGAATCCCGGCGCGCGACGGCGCCCGGAGCGCGGCCGGCGCCGTCCGCGCCTGCGCCGGTCCGCGGCTCCCCGGTTACCCTCAAGGCCGTACGACCTTGATCCGACGGGGGCCGGTCCCACCGGTCCCGCAGGTCCGACAGGAGGCCGAGATGACGGCGCCGGGGCGCAGGAGCAGTACCTTCACGCGACTGCTGCGGCACGGTTTCACCGATCCCTCGGCCGCCGAGCGGCTGCTGGACGGCGTGGAGCTGGCACCGGTCCGCAACGACCCGGTCCTGCTGGAGGCGCTGGGCGCCACCGCCGACCCGGACCTCGCCCTGCACGGCCTGGTCCGGCTGCTGGAGGCGCAGCCCGACCCCACCGCGCGCCGGGAGCTGCTGGACACCCTGATAGCGGCCAAGCCGCTGCGCGACCGCCTCCTCGGCGTGCTCGGCGCCTCCGAGGCGCTCGCCGACCACCTCGCCCGGCACGCCGGCGACTGGCAGGCCCTCGTCACCTACGAGCCGCGTGACCTGCACCGCGGGGTCGAGGAGTTCGAGCGCGGCCTCGCCGGGGCCGGCGACCCCGTCTCGCTGCGCGTCGCCTACCGGCGCTGCCTGCTGTCCATCGCCGCCCGCGACGTGTGCGGCACCATCGACGTCGCCGAGACCGCCGCCGAGCTGGCCGACCTCGCCACCGCCACCCTGCGCGCCGCCCTCCGGCTCGCCCAGGAGGCCGCGCCCGAGGACGCCGCGCTGTGCCGGCTGGCGGTGATCGCGATGGGCAAGTGCGGCGGACACGAGCTGAACTACGTCTCCGACGTCGACGTCATCTTCGTGGGGGAGGCGGCCGGCGAGGCCGACGAGAGCAAGGCGCTGCGGGCCGCGACCTCCCTCGCCTCGCACATGATGCGGATCTGCTCCGAGACGACCGTCGAGGGCTCCATCTGGCCCGTCGACGCCAACCTGCGCCCCGAGGGCCGCAACGGCCCGCTGGTGCGCACCCTCAGCAGCCACGTCGCCTACTACCAGCGCTGGGCCAAGACCTGGGAGTTCCAGGCGCTGCTCAAGGCCCGCCCGGTCGCCGGCGACCCGGCCCTCGGCGGCGAGTACGTCGCCGCCCTCCAGCCCCTGGTGTGGCAGGCCGCCGAGCGCGAGAACTTCGTCGCCGACGTGCAGAAGATGCGCCGCCGGGTGGTGGAGAACATCCCCGTCGCCGAGGTCGACCGCCAGCTCAAGCTGGGCCCGGGCGGCCTGCGCGACGTCGAGTTCGCCGTGCAGCTGCTCCAGCTCGTGCACGGCAGGGCCGACACGTCCCTGCACAGCGGCACGACGCTGGACGCGCTGACGGCCCTCGCCGCGGGCGGCTACGTCGGCCGGGCGGACGCCGCCCAGCTCGACGAGGCGTACCGCTTCCTGCGCTCCATGGAGCACCGCATCCAGCTCCACCGGCTGCGGCGCACCCACCTCGTGCCCGAGGACGAGGCCGACCTGCGGCGCCTCGGCCGTTCCCTCGGTCTGCGCAACGACCCGGTCACCGGGCTGCTGCGCGAGTGGAAGCGGCACGCCGCCGTCGTACGCCGGCTGCACGAGAAGCTGTTCTACCGGCCGTTGCTCGACGCGGTCGCCCAGCTGACGCCGGGGGAGACCCGGCTGCGCCCCGACGCGGCCCGCGAGCGGCTGGTCGCCCTCGGGTACGCCGACCCGGCCGCCGCCCTGCGGCACCTGGAGGCGCTGGCCTCCGGCGTCACCCGCAAGGCCGCGATCCAGCGGACCCTGCTGCCGGTGCTGCTGGGCTGGTTCGCCGACTCCGCCGACCCCGACGCGGGCCTGCTCAACTTCCGCAAGGTCTCCGACGCGCTCGGCAAGACCCCCTGGTACCTCCGGCTGCTGCGGGACGAGGGCGCGGCGGCCGAGAACCTCGCCCGGGTGCTGTCCGCCGGACGGCTCGCGCCCGACCTGCTGATGCGGGCGCCCGAGGCCGTGGCGCTCCTCGGCGACGGCGACTCCGGGGGACTGGCGCCGCGCGGCCGGGCCCAGCTGGAGCAGGAGGTGCTCGCCGCGGTCCGTCGCGCCGACGGCGCCGTGCAGGCGGTCACCGCGGCGCGCGGGATGCGGCGCCGCGAGCTGTTCCGTACGGCCGCCGCCGACATCGTCGGCTCCTACGGCACCGAGGCGCACCCCGTCGAGGCCGACCAGGGCGCCCTGGTGGACCGGGTCGGCGCCGCGGTGTCGGACCTGACGGCGGCCACGCTGGCCGGCACCCTGCGGGCCGTGGTGCGCGAGGGCTGGGGGGACACCCTGCCCACCCGGTTCGCGATCATCGGCATGGGCCGCTTCGGCGGGCACGAGCTGGGCTACGGCTCGGACGCCGACGTGCTGTTCGTGCACGAACCCCGGGACGAGGTCGACGAGCGGGAGGCCGCGGACGCCGCGAACAAGGTGGTCGCCGAGATGCGCCGCCTGCTCCAGGTGCCCAGCGCCGACCCGCCCCTGATCGTCGACGCCGACCTGCGCCCGGAGGGCAAGTCCGGACCGCTGGTGCGCACGCTCAAGTCGTACGCGGCCTACTACCGGCGCTGGTCGCTGACGTGGGAGTCGCACGCGCTGCTGCGGGCCGAGTTCGTCGCCGGCGACGAGGACCTGGGGCGGCGGTTCACCGAGCTGGTCGATCCGCTGCGGTACCCGGCGCGCGGGCTCTCCGAGGAGGCGGTACGGGAGATCCGCCGGCTCAAGGCCCGCATGGAGTCCGAGCGGCTGCCGCGCGGCGCCGACCCCAAGCTGCACGCCAAGCTGGGGCCGGGCGGCCTGTCCGACGTGGAGTGGACCGTGCAGCTGATGCAGCTGCGGCACGCCCACGCGGAACCGGGCCTGCGCACGACCAGGACCCGGCAGGCCCTCGCGGCGGCGACCGCGGCGGGGCTCGTCTCCGAGGAGAACGCCGCGACCCTCGACGAGGCGTGGGTGCTGGCGACGCGGGTGCGCAACGCGGTGATGCTGGTGCGCGGACGGGCCGGCGACACGTTCCCGACCGACCCGCGCGAACTGGCGGCCGTGGGCCGCTACCTGGGCCACGGCTCCGGCCACGCGGGCGACATGCTCGACGAGTACCGCCGCACGGCCCGCCGCGCCCGCACGGTGGTGGAGGACCTGTTCTACACCTGACCGGCCCGCCCCGGATGGCGTCCCACCGGGTGGTGCAGCCGATCGAGGAGCCGGAATCCGCAGGACGGCAACGGTGGCTCCGCGCGACCCGGCGCTCGACTCGCCTCAGCGGGGCGGCTTGCGGTCCGCCACCTCCACGAAGATCGCCCGGGCCCTGCATCGGAACGCAGGACGCCTGATCCCCTGCACCACGACGTGGGACACGACCCCGCCCCGCCCCCGCCGCGGCTGCGGGCAGTCGTGCCTCCCCCAGTGCCTGAACGGCCTGGGAGGCACCCCCAGGGGCGGCACGGGCGGGCGCTGGGGGCACCCCTCCTCCGGGGGAGGCACCCCGGCAGCGCCGGGCCACGCCTCTCACCCCCGGGCGCCAACGCCCCGCACCCTCAGGCGCGCGTGGGCGCCCACGCCCCCCGTCGCGGCCCGCCGCCCGGCACCACCCGGGGCAACGCGTACGGCAGGCTCCCGCACCAGACCCGGACCACCGCGTAACCGAAGGCCAGGCACAGCACGCCCCCCACCGCTCTCACCCCCGGGCGCCAACGCCCCGCACCCTCAGGCGCGCGTGGGCGCCCACGCCCCCCGCCGCGGCCCGCCCCCCGGCACCACCCGGGGCAACGCGTACGGCAGGCTCCCGCACCAGACCCGGGCCACCGCGTAACCGAAGGCCAGGCACAGCACGCCCCCCACCGCGTCCAGCCAGAAGTGGTTCGCCGTGGCCACGATGACCACCAGCGTGAGCACCGGATACACCAGCCCCAGCACCCGCACCCACGGCACCGAGGCCAGCGCGAAGATCGTCAGCCCGCACCACACCGACCACCCGATGTGCATCGACGGCATCGCGGCGTACTGGTTGGACATGTTCTTCAGGTCCCCGGACGCCATCGACCCCCACGTCTGGTGGACCATCACCGTGTCGACGAAGCGCCCGCCGTTCATCAGCCGGGGCGGGGCGAGCGGATACAGGTAGTAACCGAGCAGGGCCACGCCCGTCGTAGCGAAGAGGACCAGACGGGTCGCCGCGTACCGCCCCGGATGGCTGCGGTACAGCCAGACCAGCACGCCCAGCGTCACCACGAAGTGCAACGTGGCGTAGTAGTAGTTCATGCCGACGACCAGCCAAGTCACCGAGTTGACGGCGTGATTGACCGTTTCCTCCACGGCGATGCCGAGTTGCCGCTCGGTCCGCCAGATCCAGTCGGCGTTGCGCAGCGCCTGTCCCCGCTGCTCCGGCACGGCGTTGCGGACGAGCGAGTACGTCCAGTAACTGAGCGCGATCAGCAGGACCTCGAACCACAGGCGGGGCCGACGCGGTGTGCGCAGCCGGCGCACCAGGCTCCGCCCCGCCCCCTCCGTGACGGGGTGCGGAACGCCCTCTTCCGAGCGCTCCGGAGTCCTCGTGGTCACGTCACCCATAGGCATGAAGTCTGCCAGAAAAGCCCTGTCCCACCGATCATCCCCCCGGAGGATCCGCAGCGCATCCGGCCGCCGCGGGAGGGCTCAGGGGCGGTTCCGCTCGCCCGGTGCCGAGGCGGTCGAACCGCGCACCACCAGCTCCGGCATGAACACGAACTCGCTGTGCGGCGCGGGCGTCCCGCCGATCTCCTCCAGCAGCGTGCGCACCGCCGCCTGCCCCATCGCCGGGACCGGCTTGCGGACGGTCGTCAGCGGCGGGTCGGTGAAGGCGATCAGCGGGGAGTCGTCGAAGCCGACGACCGAGACGTCCTTGGGCACGTCCAGCCCGCGCTGCCGGGCCGCCCGTATGGCGCCCAGCGCCATCATGTCGCTGGCGCAGACCACGGCCGTGCAGTCCCGTTCGATGAGCGCGCCGGCCGCCGCCTGGCCGCCCTCCAGGGTGTAGAGGGAGTGCTGGACGAGTTCCGTCTCCACGGTCCGCGCGTCGAGGTCCAGTTGTTCCTGGACGGTGCGGACGAAGCCCTCGATCTTGCGCTGCACCGGCACGAACCGCTTCGGGCCGAGGGCCAGCCCGATGCGGGTGTGGCCCAGCGAGACGAGGTGGGTGACGGCGAGGCTCATCGCGGCGCGGTCGTCCGGCGAGATGAAGGGCGCCTGCACCTTCGGCGAGAAGCCGTCGACGAGGACGAACGGCACGCCCTGCGCGCGCAGTCGCTCGTAGCGCTCCATGTCGGCGGTGGTGTCGGCGTGCAGTCCGGAGACGTAGATGATGCCGGCGACCCCGCGGTCGACCAGCATCTCCGTCAGCTCGTCCTCCGTGGAGCCGCCCGGGGTCTGGGTGGCGAGGACCGGCGTGTAGCCCTGGCGGGTCAGCGCCTGGCCGATGACCTGGGCCAGGGCCGGGAATATCGGGTTCTCCAGCTCCGGGGTGATCAGCCCCACCAGGCCCTCGCTGCGCTGCCGCAGCCGCACGGGGCGCTCGTAGCCCAGGACGTCGAGGGCGGCGAGCACGGACTGCCGGGTGGTGGCGGCGACGCCGGGCTTCCCGTTGAGGACGCGGCTGACCGTCGCTTCGCTCACGCCCGCCTGGGCGGCGATGTCGGCAAGCCGTGTGGTCACAGAGGTGGACTGTACCTGTCGAACGGCGCCTTGCACACCGACCGGGCGCCGTGACCGGCCTGTCGGACGGCCCAACGCGGGCTGCTGCGTCATCGCGCTCCCTCGAGAAAGTGGTGGCAAGAGCTTGCAGAGTCTTGCACAACCGGCCCGATACCGCTCGCGGCCTGTAAACAAGCGTCTCACGACGGTCGCCAGGAGGTCACGCACGGATAACTTCGGAGATCTCTTGCACTTTTTTGCAGCAAGACCTTTCGCCGCGCTTACATCGCTGTTACGTTCACGTCGCCCGACGGCGGCAACGACGCGGTCGGTGACGGCAGGAGCGGCGGACGGGCCCGCGACCCTGCACCACACGGGCTTTCACCCTCAAGGAGAACTCATGCGGCGTGGCATAGCGGCCACCGCTCTGGTGGCGTCCCTCGCCCTCGCGGCGACGGCGTGCGGCGGGGACGACAGCGACAGCGAGTCCGGCGGACCGGTCACCATCACCTACTGGGACACCTCCAACGCGACCAACGAGGCGCCGACCTACAAGGCCCTGGTCAAGGAGTTCGAGGCCGCCAACAAGGGCATCAAGGTCAACTTCGTCAACGTGCCCTTCGACCAGGCCCAGAACAAGTTCGACACCGCCGCCGGCTCCAAGGGCGCCCCGGACGTGCTGCGCTCCGAGGTCGGCTGGACCCCCGCCTTCGCCAAGAAGGGCTTCTTCCTGCCGCTGGACGGCACCGAGGCCCTCGCCGACCAGGCCGAGTTCCAGCCGAACCTGATCGAGCAGGCCAAGTACGAGGGCAAGACCTACGGCGTGCCGCTGGTCACCGACACCCTCGCCTTCGTCTACAACAAGGCCCTGTTCGAGAAGGCCGGCGTCCAGGCCCCCAAGACCTGGGACGACCTGAAGAAGGCCGCCGCCACCATCAAGGACAAGACCGGCGTCGACGGCTTCTGGGGCTCCACCGCGGGCTACTACGCGCAGCCGTTCCTCTACGGCGAGGGCACCGACACGGTCGACGCCGACGCCAAGAAGATCACCGTCAAGTCGCCCGCGGCCAAGAAGGCCTACGGCACCTGGCTGAGCCTGTTCGACGGCAAGGGCCTGCACAAGGCCGACACCACCGCCGACGCCTACGCGCACATCCAGGACGCCTTCGTCAACGGCAAGGTCGCCTCGACCATCCAGGGCCCGTGGGAGATCACCAACTTCTACAAGGGCTCCGCGTTCAAGGACAAGAACAACCTCGGCATCGTCACCGTCCCGGCCGGCTCCACCGGCAAGGCGGGCGCCCCGACCGGCGGCCACAACCTGTCGGTCTACGCCGGTTCGGACAAGGCGCACCAGGAGGCGGCGCTGAAGTTCGTGAACTTCATGACCTCGGCGAAGGCCCAGGAGACCGTCGCCCTGAAGAACTCCACGCTGCCGACCCGCGACGACGCCTACACCGACAAGGTCAAGGCCGACCCGGGCATCGCCGGCTACCAGACGGTCCTGCCGGCCGCCCAGCCGCGCCCGGCCCTGCCGGAGTACAGCTCCCTGTGGACCCCGCTCGACGACGAGCTGCCCCAGATCGCCGGCGGCAAGAAGTCCCTCGACGAGGGCCTGGGCGACGCCGAGACCGCGATCACCAAGCTGGTGCCGGACTTCGCCAAGTGAGTCCGTGTGGCCGCCGGGTCCCCACACCGGGGGAGGGGACCCGGCGGCCACCGCCCGAGGCCGTCCAGCGGCGTCGTACCCCTTGATCCTCCAGCTGCTCCCGAAGGTGTCGAACCATGACAGTCGCCATCGACCGCGCGACCGGCAAGCGCCGCGGTGACCGCACCCCGCGGCCCGGCCTCGGCCGGCGTCTGAGAGACGGATACCAGAAGCACTGGTACGCCTACGCGATGATCGCGCCGGTGGCCGTCGTGCTCGGCGTCCTCGTGCTGTACCCGCTGGCGTACGGCCTCTACCTCACGCTCACCGACGCCAACAGCCTCAACTCCGCGCGCACCATCGGCGTCAACCACATCGACGCCACCTACAAGTTCATCGGCCTGGACAACTACGCCGACATCCTGTGGGGACCGACGGCGTACGACCGGTTCTGGTCGCACTTCATCTGGACGATCGTGTGGACGGCGCTCTGTGTCGGCCTGCACTACTTCATCGGCCTCGGCCTCGCCCTGCTGCTCAACCAGAAGCTGCGCGGACGCACCTTCTACCGGCTGATCCTGGTCCTGCCGTGGGCCGTGCCGACCTTCGTCACCGTCTTCGGCTGGCGCTTCATGCTCGCCGACAGCGGCATCATCAACTCCGCCCTCGGCGCCCTGCACCTGCCCACGCCGCTGTGGCTGGAGGACGTCTTCTGGCAGCGGTTCGCCGCGATCATGGTCAACACCTGGTGCGGTGTGCCGTTCATGATGGTCTCGCTCCTCGGCGGCCTGCAGTCCATCGACGCCAGCCTGTACGAGGCCGCCGAGATGGACGGGGCCAACGCCTGGCAGCGGTTCCGCTACGTCACCCTGCCGGGGCTCAGGTCCGTCAGCTCCACCGTCGTGCTGCTCGGCATCATCTGGACGTTCAACCAGTTCGCCGTGATCTTCCTGCTCTTCGGCAACACGGCCCCCGACGCCCAGATCCTCGTCACCTGGGCGTACCAGCTCGGCTTCGGACAGCAGCCGCGTGACTTCGCGCAGTCCGCCGCCTACGGCATCCTGCTGCTGGCCATCCTGATCGTCTTCACCTCCTTCTACCGCCGCTGGCTGAACCGCAATGAGCAGCAGCTCGCGAACTGAGGCAGGAGCCACCATGAGTACCACCACCGTGCCGACCAAGGCTCCGGCCGACCAGGCCCCCGCCCCCGCCGCGCCGGAGCGCCGGGTGCGGAGCCGGAGCGAACGCAGCCGTGGCGCGTCCCTCGCCTCCCACGGCATCCTGATCGTGGCGAGCCTCGTCGCGCTCTTCCCGATCGCCTGGCTGGTCTACCTGTCCCTCGGTCCGGACAAGGACGACTACCTGCACCCCGGCGGCATCTGGTCGAAGATGACCTTCGACAACTACGCCTTCGTGCTCCAGCACACCAGCTTCTTCGACTGGCTGAAGAGCTCGCTGATCGTCTCGCTGGGCACCACGGTGATCGGCGTCATGGTCGCCGCCACCACCGGCTACGCGGTCTCCCGGATGCGCTTCCCGGGCTACCGGAAGCTGATGTGGGTCCTGCTGGTCACCCAGATGTTCCCCATCGCGGTGCTGATCGTGCCGATGTACCAGATCCTGTCCGAGCTCCAGCTCATCGACAACTACCTGGGTCTGATCCTCGTCTACTGCTCCACCGCGGTGCCCTACTGCGCGTGGCTGCTCAAGGGCTACTTCGACACCATCCCGTTCGAGATCGACGAGGCCGGCCGGGTCGACGGACTGAACCCCTTCGGCACCTTCTTCCGGCTGATCCTCCCGCTCGCCAAGCCCGGCCTCGCGGTCGCCGGTTTCTACAGCTTCATCACGGCCTTCGGCGAGGTCGCCTTCGCGTCGACGTTCATGCTGAGCGACACGAAGTACACCTTCGCCGTCGGACTCCAGAGCTTCGTCAGCGAGCACGACGCGCAGCGCAACCTGATGGCGGCCACCGCCGTGCTCGTCGCGATACCCGTCTCCGCGTTCTTCTACCTGGTGCAGAAGAACCTGGTGACCGGCCTCACCGCCGGCGGCACGAAGGGCTGACGCCCGCCCCACCGACTCCCGCGCCCCACCGCGCGGGTGGCGGCCGCGGTGCCCATCCGACCCCGCCGGCACCGCGGCCGCCTCGTCCCCCGTCGCCGGACACCACCGCGCATCCATGACCCGAACCGCCCCGTTACGTACAAGGACGCCATGAGCCAGCAGCCTTCCGCCGCACCGGCCCCCACCTCCGTCACCGCCACCGTCACGAGGCGCCGCGACTGGTGGCGCGACGCGGTCATCTACCAGGTGTATCCGCGCAGCTTCGCCGACAGCAACGGCGACGGCATGGGCGACCTGGAGGGTGTCCGCACCCGCCTGCCGTACCTGCGAGACCTGGGCGTGGACGCCGTGTGGCTCAGCCCCTTCTACGCCTCACCGCAGGCCGACGCCGGCTACGACGTCGCCGACTACCGGGCCGTCGACCCCATGTTCGGCACCCTCCTGGACGCGGACGCGCTGATCCGCGACGCCCACGGGCTGGGCCTGCGCATCATCGTCGACCTGGTCCCCAACCACTCCTCCGACCAGCACGAGTGGTTCAAGCGCGCCCTCGCCGAGGGCCCCGGCTCCCCGTCGCGCGACCGCTACCACTTCCGCCCCGGCAAGGGCGAGAACGGCGAGCTGCCGCCCAACGACTGGGAGTCCATCTTCGGCGGCCCCGCCTGGACCCGGGTCACCGAGCCCGACGGCACGCCGGGGGAGTGGTACCTGCACCTGTTCGCCCCCGAGCAGCCCGACTTCAACTGGGAGCACCCGGCCGTCGGCGACGAGTTCCGCTCCATCCTGCGCTTCTGGCTGGACATGGGCGTGGACGGCTTCCGCATCGACGTCGCCCACGGCATGGTGAAGGCCGAGGGCCTGCCCGACCTGGGATCGCACGAGCAGCTGAAGCTGCTGGGCAACGATGTCATGCCGTTCTTCGACCAGGACGGCGTCCACGACATCTACCGCCAGTGGCGGCTCATCCTGGACGAGTACAGCGGCGAGCGCATCTTCGTCGCCGAGGCGTGGACCCCGACCGTCGAGCGCACCGCCAACTACGTCCGCCCCGACGAGCTGCACCAGGCGTTCAACTTCCAGTACCTGGGCACCCACTGGGACGCCGAGGAGCTGCGCGAGGTCATCGACCGCACGCTGGACGCCATGCGCCCGGTCGGCGCCCCGGCCACCTGGGTGCTGTCCAACCACGACGTCACCCGGCACGCCACCCGCTTCGCCAACCCGGCCGGCCTCGGCACCCAGATCCGCCTGGCCGGCGACCGCGAGCTGGGCCTGCGCCGGGCGCGTGCGGCCACCCTGCTGATGCTGGCGCTGCCCGGCTCGGCCTACGTCTACCAGGGCGAGGAGCTGGGCCTGCCGGACGTCGTCGACCTGCCCGACGAGGTCCGCCAGGACCCGGCGTACTTCCGCGGCGCCGGCCAGGACGGCTTCCGCGACGGCTGCCGGGTGCCGATCCCGTGGACGCGCACGGGATCGTCGTACGGCTTCGGCGACGGCGGCAGCTGGCTCCCGCAGCCCGCCGAGTGGGGCGAGCTGAGCGTCGAGGCCCAGACCGGCGAGCCCGGCTCGACCCTGGAGCTGTACCGCGCCGCGCTGGCCGTCCGCCGCGAGCACGCCGACCTGGGGGCGGGCGACGCCGTGGAGTGGCTGCGGGCGCCCGAGGGCGTCCTCGCCTTCCGGCGCGGTGAGTTCGTGTGCGTCGCCAACACCACCGGCGAGTCGGTGACGGTGCCCGCCCACGGCCGCGTGCTGCTGGCCAGCGGCGAGGTGACCGAGGCGAACGGCGAGGCGAAGGTGCCGGCCGACACGACCGTGTGGTGGACGACGGCCTGACGGCCGCCGCCCGACGGAGGTCCGGAAAGAATCTTCGGTCGATCTCGTACGGCCCGCTGCCCTTCGGGGCGGCGGGCCTTTACCATCTGCGTCACCCCAACCTTGCTGAAGCTTTCAGCAAGAACCTTCAACGAAGAAGGAACTCCCCGCATGGCACGCAGAGCCCTCACGGGGGCCGTCGCTCTGGCGGCGGCCGCCCTTGTCATGAGCCCAACGAACGTGCAGGCCTCCCCGCCCGGCACCAAGGACGTCACCGCGGTCCTCTTCGAGTGGGACTTCGCCTCCGTCGCCAAGGAGTGCACCACCACCCTGGGCCCCGCCGGGTACGGCTACGTCCAGGTCTCCCCGCCCGCCGAGCACATACAGGGCGGGCAGTGGTGGACGTCGTACCAGCCCGTCAGCTACAAGATCGCGGGCCGGCTCGGCGACCGCGCGGCCTTCCGGAACATGGTGAACACCTGTCACGCGGCCGGGGTGAAGGTCGTCGCCGACGCCGTGGTCAACCACATGTCCGCGGGCGGCGGCACCGGCACCGGCGGCTCGTCGTACGGCAAGTACGACTACCCCGGGCTGTACTCCTCGTACGACTTCGACGACTGCACCGCGCAGATCGGCAACTACCAGGACCGGTACAACGTCCAGCACTGCGAACTGGTCGGACTCGCCGACCTCGACACCGGCGAGGAGTACGTCCGCGGGAAGATCGCCGGGTACCTGAACGACCTGCTCTCCCTCGGCGTGGACGGCTTCCGCGTCGACGCGGCCAAGCACATCCCGGCCGCCGACCTCGCGAACATCAAGTCCCGGCTGTCCAACCCCTCCGTGTACTGGAAGCAGGAGGTGATCCACGGAGCCGGCGAGGCCGTCCGGCCCACCGAGTACACCGGCAACGGCGACGTGCAGGAGTTCCGGTACGCCTACGACCTCAAGCGCGTCCTCAACGACGAGAAACTCGCCTACCTCAGGAACTACGGCGAGGGCTGGGGCTACCTGAGCAGCGGCGTCTCCGGTGTCTTCGTCGACAACCACGACACCGAGCGCAACGGCTCCACGCTCAGCTACAAGGACGACGCCCGCTACACCCTGGCCAACGTCTTCATGCTGGCCTGGCCCTACGGCGCCCCCGACGTCAACTCCGGCTACGAGTGGTCCAGCGCGGACGCCGGGCCCCCCGACGGCGGCCGGGTGAACGCCTGCTGGCAGGACGGCTGGAAGTGCCAGCACGCCTGGCCGGAGATCAGGTCGATGGTCGCCTTCCGCAACGCCGTGCGCGGCCAGGCGGTCACGAACTGGTGGGACAACGGCGACGACGCCATCGCCTTCGGGCGCGGGAACAAGGGCTACGTCGTCATCAACCACGAGGCGGGCGCGCTGACCCGCACTTACCAGACCTCGCTGCCGGCCGGGACGTACTGCGACGTCCAGGGCGACAGGCCGGTGACCGTGAACGGCTCCGGCCAGTTCACGGCGACGCTGGGGGCCGACACGGCGCTCGCGCTGTACGCGGGCAGGGCCGGCTGCTGACCGGCCGCTGAGCACGGGACGCGAGCAAGGGCCGTGAAATTCCTTTCCGTTACTTTCACGACCCTTGCCGCAAGACTTGCGTCGGCGCTACGGTCACGCCGGGGTCGGACCCGATCGAGCCGTAATCGCAAGGAGTTCACACCGGTGATACCGAGATGGCCGGCGCCTGTGAAGCGCCGCACCGCCGCACCCGGAGGGGCCGCCGCCCCACGGATCGCGGCCGTCACCGTCGCCGCGCTCGCGGCGACACTCCTGACACCCCTCGCCGCGCGGGCCGCCGCCCCGCCCGCACCCCCGTCGGACGCGAAGCTGGCGAAGACCGCCGCCCGCCACGACCTGACCCGCGAGCAGTTCTACTTCGTCCTGCCGGACCGCTTCGCCAACGGTGACCCCCGCAACGACCGGGGCGGCCTGACCGGCACCCGGCTCACCACCGGCTACGACCCCACCGACAAGGGCTTCTACCAGGGCGGCGACCTCAAGGGCCTGACCGACCGGCTCGACTACATCAAGGGCCTGGGCACCACCTCCATCTGGATGGCGCCCCTCTTCAAGAACCAGCCCGTGCAGGGCACCGGCGAGAACGCCTCGGCCGGCTACCACGGCTACTGGATCACCGACTTCACCCAGGTCGACCCGCACTTCGGCACCAACCAGGACCTGAAGAACCTCATCTCCAAGGCGCACGCCAAGGGCATGAAGGTCTTCTTCGACGTCATCACCAACCACACCGCCGACGTCGTCGACTACGAGGAGAAGTCCTACGACTACCTCTCCAAGGGCGCCTTCCCGTACCTGACGAAGGACGGACAGCCCTTCGACGACGCCGACTACGCCGACGGCACCCGCCGCTTCCCCCGCGTGGACGCCGGGACCTTCCCGCGCACGCCGACGGTGCCGGCCGCGAAGAAGAACCTCAAGGTCCCGTCCTGGCTCAACGACCCGGCCATGTACCACAACCGGGGCGACTCGACCTGGGCCGGCGAGTCGGCCACCTACGGAGACTTCAACGGCCTCGACGACCTGTGGACCGAACGGCCCGAGGTCGTCAGCGGCATGGAGAAGATCTACGAGCGGTGGGTGAAGGACTTCGCCATCGACGGCTTCCGGATCGACACCGTGAAGCACGTCAACATGGAGTTCTGGACCCAGTGGGCCACCGCGCTGGACGCCTACGCGGCGAAGCGGGGCCGCGACGACTTCTTCATGTTCGGCGAGGTCTACTCCGCCGACACCTCCGTCACCGCCCCGTACGTCACCCAGGGCCGTCTGGACTCCACGCTGGACTTCCCCTTCCAGGACGCGGCCCGCGCCTACGTCTCCCAGGGCGGCAGCGCCCGGAAGCTCGCCTCCGTCTTCGGTGACGACTGGAAGTACACGACCGACAAGGCCAACGCCTACGAACAGGTCACCTTCCTCGGCAACCACGACATGGGCCGCTTCGGCGCCTTCCTGAAGCAGGACGACCCGAAGGCCGGCGACGCCGAGCTGCTGAAGAAGGACGAACTCGCCAACGAGCTGATGTTCCTCAGCCGCGGCAACCCGGTGATCTACTACGGCGACGAGCAGGGCTTCACCGGCGCCGGCGGCGACAAGGACGCCCGCCAGCCGATGTTCGCCTCCCGCACCGCCGACTACCTCGACGACGACCGGATCGGCACCGACCGCACCCACGCCGAGGCCGCCTACGACACCGACGCGCCGCTGTACCGGCAGATCCGTACCCTCGCCGAGCTCCGCAAGGACAACCCGGCCCTCGCCGACGGCGTCCAGACCGAGCGGTACGCCGCCGACGGCGCCGGCGTCTACGCCTTCTCCCGCACCGACGCCACGAGCGGCACCGAGTACGTCGTCGCCCTCAACAACGCGGACGGGGCGAGGACGGCCACCTTCGCGACCGGCTCCGCGGACATGACCTTCCGCGGCCTCTACGGCACCGACGCCACCGTGCGGTCCGGCGCCGACAGGAAGGTCACCGTCACCGTGCCCGCCGGCTCGGCGATCGTCCTGAAGGCCGCGGGCCGGCTCGCCGCGCCCGCCACGAAGCCGGCGATCACCCTCACCGCACCCGCGCCCGGCGCCACCGGCACCGTCGAGCTGACGGCCGACGTCACCGGCGGACAGCTGAACCGCGTCGTCTTCGCCGCCCAGACCGGCGACGGCAAG
Source organism: Streptomyces sp. NPDC029152 (assembly GCF_055564355.1). Lineage (NCBI taxonomy): Bacteria > Bacillati > Actinomycetota > Actinomycetes > Kitasatosporales > Streptomycetaceae > Streptomyces > Streptomyces sp. NPDC029152. The sequence continues at coordinate 839,649 of NZ_JBVHWR010000001.1, forward strand.
TGGCGCACCCTCGGCTCCGCCGACCACGCCCCCTACAAGGTCACCCAGACCATCGGCGAGGACACCCCGGCCGGCACCGCCCTGCGCTACAAGGCGGTCGTCGTCGACTCGGCGGGCCGCACCGCGAGCGCCACGGCCGCCTCGGTCACCGGCACCCCGCCCGTCGAGCAGCCGCCCACCGCCGCCTCCCGCGACCACGCGATCGTCCACTACAAGCGGCAGGACGGGAACTACGGCGACTGGGGCCTGTACGCCTGGGGCGACCTCGCCGACGGCGAGGCCACCGAGTGGCCGAAGAGTCACCCCTTCACCGGCCGCGACGCCTACGGCGCCTTCGCCTACGTCAAGCTGAAGCCGGGCGCCTCGAACGTCGGCTTCCTCGTCATCGACAAGGACGGCGACAAGGACGTCGCCGCCGACCGCACCATCGACGTCACGAAGACGGGCGAGGTGTGGATCGAGCAGGGCGAGGAGAAGGTCGTCACCGAGCGGCCGGAGTACCCGGCCCAGGACACCACCAAGGCCGTGCTGCACTACCACCGCGCCGACGGCGACTACGACGGCTGGGGCCTGCACGTCTGGACGGGCGCAGCGAACCCCACCGACTGGTCGAAGCCGCTCGCGCCGGTGAGGACCGACTCCTACGGCGCGGTCTTCGAGGTGCCCCTCGCCGAGGGTGCCGGCAGCCTCAACTACATCCTCCACAAGGGCGACGAGAAGGACCTGCCCACCGACCAGGTCCTGGACCTCAGGACCAGCGGCCACGAGGTGTGGCTGGTGAGCGGCCAGGAGGAGTACCTGCTGCCGCAGCCCGCGGGCTCGGCCGCCGCCGTCGACCTCACCACCGCCGAGGCGGTCTGGATCGACCGGAACACCGTCGCGTGGAACGGCTCCGAGGGCGCCGCCTCCACCCAGCTGCTCGCCTCCCGCAGCGGCTCGGTCAAGGCCGCGAACGGCACCCTCACCGGCGACGACGTCCGGTGGCTGCGCCTGACGAGGACCACCCTCACCGACGCCCAGAAGGCGAAGTTCCCCCACCTGAAGGCGTACGCCGCCTGGTCCGTCGACCCCCGCGACCGCGACCGGGTCCGCGAGGCCCTGCGCGGCCAGGTCGTCGCCTCCCAGCGCTCCGCCACCGGCGCCGTCCTCGCCGCGACCGGCGTCCAGACCGCCGGCGCCCTGGACGACCTCTACGCCGGGGCCACCGAGGCCGACCTCGGTCCGGTGTTCCGCCACGGCCGGCCCACGCTGTCCGTGTGGGCGCCGACCGCGCAGAGCGTGAAGCTGGAGATCGGGAACCGCACGGTGGGCATGCGGCGCGACGACGCCACCGGCGTCTGGTCCGTCACCGGCCCCGCGTCCTGGAAGGGCGAGCCCTACCGGTACGTCGTCCAGGTCTGGGCGCCCGGTGCCGGCGCGATCGTCACCAACAAGGTCACCGACCCCTACTCGGTGGCCCTGACCACCGACTCCGAGCGCAGCCTCGTCGTCGACCTCGGCGACCGCGCGCTCGCCCCGCGCGGCTGGGACGGCTACACCAAGCCCGAGGCCGTGCCGCTCGGGGACGCCCAGATCCAGGAGCTGCACGTCCGCGACTTCTCCGTCGCGGACCGCACGGCCGACCCGGACCACCGGGGCACCTACCTCGCCTTCACCGACAAGGACAGCGACGGCTCGAAGCACCTGCGCGAGCTGGCGAAGGCCGGCACCTCGTACGTGCACCTGCTGCCCGCCTTCGACATCGCCACCGTCCCCGAGGACGAGGCCGACCGGGCCACCGCGGACTGCGACCTCGCCGCGCTCCCCGCCGACTCCGACAAGCAGCAGGAGTGCGTGGCGAAGACGGCCGCCCAGGACGCCTACAACTGGGGCTACGACCCGTACCACTACACGGTCCCCGAGGGCTCCTACGCCACCGACCCGGACGGCACCGCCCGCACGGTCGAGTTCCGCAGGATGGTCAAGGCCCTGAACGAGGACGGCCTGCGCGTCGTCATGGACGTCGTCTACAACCACACGGCGGCCGGCGGCCAGGCGGACACCTCCGTCCTCGACCGGATCGTGCCCGGCTACTACCAGCGCCTCCTCGCCGACGGCTCGGTCGCGAACAGCACCTGCTGTGCCAACACGGCCACCGAGAACGCCATGATGGGCAAGCTGGTCGTCGACTCGGTCGTCACCTGGGCCAAGGAGTACAAGGTCGACGGCTTCCGCTTCGACCTCATGGGCCACCACCCGAAGGCCAACATCCTCGCCGTCCGCGAGGCCCTCGACGCGCTCACCCCCGAGAAGGACGGCGTCGACGGCAAGAAGATCATCCTGTACGGCGAGGGCTGGAACTTCGGCGAGGTCGCCGACGACGCCCGCTTCGTCCAGGCCACCCAGAAGAACATGGCCGGCACCGGCATCGCGACCTTCTCCGACCGCGCCCGCGACGCCGTGCGCGGCGGCACCCCCTTCGACGCCGACCCCGGCGTCCAGGGCTTCGCCTCCGGCCTCTACACCGACCCCAACACCTCGAAGGCCAACGGCACGGAGGCCGAGCAGAGGGCCCGCCTGCTGCACTACCAGGACCTGATCAAGGTCGGCCTGAGCGGCAACCTCGCCGGGTACCGCTTCACCGACACCGACGGCAAGGAGGTCAAGGGCTCCGAGGTCGACTACAACGGCGCCCCCGCCGGATACGCCGAGGCCCCGGGCGACGCCCTCGCCTACGCCGACGCCCACGACAACGAGTCCCTGTTCGACGCCCTCGCCTACAAGCTGCCCAAGGGCACGTCCGCCGGCGACCGGGCCCGCATGCAGGTCCTCGCCATGGCGACCGCCGCCCTCTCGCAGGGCCCGGCGCTCTCCCAGGCGGGCACCGACCTGCTGCGCTCCAAGTCGCTGGACCGCAACTCCTTCGACAGCGGCGACTGGTTCAACGCCGTCCACTGGAACTGCGCCGACGGCAACGGCTTCGGCCGCGGGCTGCCGCCGGCCGCCGACAACAAGGACAAGTGGCCCTACGCGGCACCCCTGCTGACCTCGGTGAAGGTCGGCTGCCCGCAGATCACCGGCGCCTCGTCCGCGTACCGGGACCTGCTGAGGATCCGTACGAGCGAGAAGGACTTCTCCCTCACCACGGCCGGCCAGGTGCAGTCCCGGCTCTCCTTCCCGCTCTCCGGGAAGGACGAGACCCCCGGCGTGATCACCATGCGCCTCGGTGACCTGGTCGTGGTCTTCAACGCGACCCCGAAGGAGCAGCGGCAGCGGGTGGACGAGGCGGCCGGGGCCGGCTACCGCCTGCACCCGGTGCAGGCGTCCGGGGCGGACCCCGTCGTGAAGGACGCGGCCTACGCGCGGGGCTCGAGCACCTTCACGGTCCCGGCCCGCACGGTGGCGGTCTTCACCCGCGCGGGTTAGCGGAACGCTGCGGCTAGGGTGCTCCTGTCCGTCGTAGAAGAGGAGCACCCATGCCGCAGATCACCGTCGAGCGTTCCGCCCGTCTGGACGACGTCGACTGGGAGGAGTTCGCCCTCGCCCTGCACCCGGTGGTCGTCGGGACGGCGGCCGCCCGGCCGGAGGCGTGCAAGACGCGGGTCCTGCGCACCGAGGACGAGGCCGTCGGCGCCGAGAAGGAGGGGCACGCCATCGTGAACGTGTCGATCGCCCTGCTCGCCGGACGCTCCGAGGAGACGAAGGCGCAGCTCACCGAGGCCGTGGTGGAGCTGCTGCGCAAGTACGTCGAGCCCAGGGACGGGGTCGCCCTGCACCTGTCGGCCGAGGTGCGCGACCTCGACCCGTCCTACCGCAAGGCCGAGGTCTGAGCTACGACGCCAGCTCGGTCAGCCGGCCGACCAGGTCCGTGAACGGGCCGTCGGCCGGCTCGTCCTCCAGGATGCCGCGCAGCAGGGCGCCCATCCCCTCGTCGTGGACGGCGCTCACCGCCATCAGCGCGGCGAAGTCGTGCACGAGCTGGACCTCCAGCTCGGCCCGCGGGACGCGGCGGCCGTCCAGCCAGATCAGGGCCGTCGACTCGGCGAGCGAGATCCAGGAGCGGACGACCAGTTCCAGGCGCGCGGGCGGATCGGTGACGCCCAGGTGCGAAAGGATCTGGACGTACGCGGCCTGCCGTACGGAGTCGACGAGCGCGTTCGCCGCGGACGTCGTGCTCAGCGGGCAGGCCTCGCCCGCGGAGACGGCCGGACCCCCGCGCATCAGGGCCGAGAACCCGGGGCCGTGCTCGTCGACGAAGTCGAAGTAGCGCCCCATCACCCGCAGCAGCCGCGCTCCCAGCGGGCCCTGCCGGGGCTCCGCGAACCGGGCGGCCAGGTCGTCGGAGGCGCGCTGCAACGCGGCCTCGTACAGGCTGAGTTTGCCGGGGAAGTAGTGGTAGACCAGCGGACGCGAGATACCCGCGGCCGACGCTATCTCGTCGATGGAGACCTCGTCGGGCGAGCGGCGGCTGAACAGTTCGAGCGCGACGCCGATCAACTGCTGCCGCCGCTCCTCGACGCCCATTCTGCGGCGTACCCCGGTAGTCATACGAACACCTTACCGACCGGCTCCGGCCCCCTGAACGGGTCGGAGCGCCGTCGGTGTTCACCGGCCTCACAGATCCAGCACGAGCCGTGCACTCCTGGCGCGCGAGACGCAGATGAGCATCGAGTCGCCGCGCTCCGAGTCGGTCAGCAGCTCGTCCCGGTGATCGATCTCGCCCTCCAGCACCCGCTGTTGACAGGTCCCGCACCAGCCCTGCTCGCAGGAGTACGGCGTGTTCGGCAGCTCGGCGCGCACCGCGGCCAGCACGGAGGAGCCGGCGGCCACGGTCAGGGTGCGCCCGCTGCGGTGCAGCTCGACCTCGAACTCCCCGTCGCCGCCCGCCGCCGTGCGCGGCGCGAACCGCTCCAGGTGCAGGGCGGTGCCCTCCGGGAGCCGTTCCCCGACGGCCGCCATCAGCCCCTCGGGGCCGCAGCAGTAGACGGCCGCGCCCTCGGGGAGATCCGCGAGGAAGGCGTCCAGGTCCGGCAGCCCGTCCTCGTCCTCGGCGACCACGGTGACCCTCCCCCGGCCTTCGGCCGGGGGTGCCCCCGTCCCGCTCCGCCCGAGGCCCGCGTCCAGTTTCCCGATGTCCTCCAGGAACGGCATCGAGGCCCGCGTCCGCCCGCAGTACAGCAGCCGCCACTCGGTGCCCTCCGGCAGTGCCCGCAGCATGGGCAGGACCGGGGTGATGCCGATGCCGCCGGCGACGAAGACGTAGGCGGGGGCCTCGACCGGCGGGAAGTGGTTGCGCGGTCCGCGCACCTCCAGCTCCGTCCCCTCCTGCACCTGCTCGTGCACCTCGCGGGAGCCGCCCCGCCCGTCCTCGACCAGCCGCACGGCGACGGTGTACGAGGAGGTGTCCTCCGGGTCGCCGCACAGCGAGTACTGCCGGACCAGCCCCGACGGCAGGACCAGGTCCACGTGGGCCCCCGGCTCCCAGCGCGGCAGGCCGTGCCCCTCCAGACGGATCCCGACCACGCCGTCGGCCAGGCGTTCGTGCGCGGTGACCAGCAGCTTCGGACCGCGGGTCCCGGTCCGCCCGGAGACCGGCGGCCGCGCAGCGGTCGTCGTCCCCGGCGGTGGGGCCGGGGTCCGGCCCCGTACCGCCCGCCGGACGACCAGCGCGGCACCGGCCACCATCACCAGGGTCTTCAGCGTGAGGACATGCTTGTTGGACATGGCGTCAATGTACTGACGAGTAGCTCCGCCGGGAACCCTTGTGCGGCCACTTGTTGACGCCGGCGTCAGCAAGTGTGTCCGGTGCCTAGCGCAGCCCGCCGATCGTCCGTCCGTCCTCCAGGACGCCCTTCAGCTCGGCCCGCGCGCCCCGCTCGGCCCCGGCCGTCAGCAGGTTGCCGTCGGCGGAGCCGCTGACGCCGCCCGACGCCTCGATCGACTCCGTGTCCCGGCTGCCGGCGGCCAGCAGGTACCAGTCCCCGTCCTCCGACTTCCACAGCACCCCGGCCAGCACGTGCGGGTCGCGCTTGCCGCACGCCGGTACGTCCTGGGCCTTCGCGGCCACCGCGCCCCGCGCCCCGCCCGGCGTCCGGAACTGCGCCATCACCCGCGCCCCGTCCCCCCGCCAGGTCTCGGCCCGCGTGCACGTCCACTCGCCCGGACCGGTCTCGTCGGGCAGCGACTGGCTCGCGAACTCCCAGGCGTTCACCGACCGCACCCCCTGCCCGCGCACGGCGCCCAGGGAACAGGCGTACGGCGCCCAGGCGCGCAGCGCCTCGGCACCGGAGACGTCCTTGGCCTTGCCGGGCCGCCCGGTGGTGAGGCGGGCCGGGACCAGCTCGCCGAGGTCGCTCATCAGGCGGGTGTGCGAGCCGTCGGTCACCTGGAGCACGTTCCACGACGTGCAGGCCCCGGTGTGCTGGACCGGAGTGGCCAGCGGCGAGGTCACCCCGTCGGCCAGCGTCAGGTCCATCGCGCCGGAACCCGGCTTCGCCAGGTCCCGCTCGGCCGCCTTCGTCACCCAGGGCGCCGTCAGATAGCGCACGTTGCCGTCGGTCCGGCCCAGCACCACCGCGTTCGCCTCCGCCCGGCCGGCCCCGTCGGCCCGCGCGAAGTCGAGGGCGGCGCCCGCCGTGCCGTCCTTCGGCTCGGCGTAGCGGACGATGCGCAGACCGTCGTAGAGGATCACCACGCGCGCGGTGTCGACGGTCCCGGCGTACAACAGCTGCGGCGGTCCGGCCGGCCCGCCGGTCGCGGTGCCCGCCGTCGCCGAGACCCGCACGTTCCCGCCGGGGCGGGCCCAGACGGCGAGGGCCCGGCGCAGCAGCCCCTTGTCGCGGGCGAGGCCGCCGCGCGCCGGCCACACCGAGAAGTCGGTGCGCGCGGACGTCTTCCAGGCGGCGGGCGCGGCCCGCGTCAGCCTGCCGGGGTCGAGGGCCGCCTCGGCCGCCGGATTGCGTGCGTACGCCGGGGCGGCGGCGCCGTCCGGTCCCCAGCCGTCCCCGGGCAGGCCCAGCAGCGCCCCGCACACCACCAGCGCCGCCCCGGCGACCAGCGCCGCCTTCGTGTGCCGCCGGCGCCGCATCAGGTCGGTGGGCCGGGCCTGCAGCGAGCAGGGGTCGAACTCGGGGGAGCCGAGCAGCGCGTACTGGTCCGCCACCTCGTCGGCCTCACGCAGCGCGGCGTCGGCGTCGGCGACCCCGGCGGCCGTCAGCAGCCGCCGTACGTCGCCGTCGGGGAGCCCGTCGAGACCGCGCAGCGCGTACGCCGCCCGGGCCGGGCCGGACAGGGCGGACAGCCGCTGGTCCAGGGCGAGTTCGTCGGCGCCGCCCGAACGCGGGAACAGCTTGAGCCCCCACACCTGGGGCAGCAGCGGCGGCAGCTGGGAGCGCCTGGGCCACGCCCGGCGCCGAAGCGGAAGCCCCGCCTCCAGCGCCGTGCGCACGACCCGCAGACGCACCAGGGCGTACCCCGGATCGCCCTCGCGGCCGGACGACTGGGCCGGGATGACGGGCGTCGCCGTCCGGGTGCGGGGCAGCGCGCGCTGGGCCAGGGCGTGCGCGGTCAGCACCCGGCGGCTGCGGCCGAGGTCCGGCGGCAGCACCAGGTAGGCGAGCCGGACCAGACCCGGATAGTGCTCGACGAGCGCGGCCTCGGCCTGCTCGACGTCGACGACCGGGTCACCGGCGGACGGTGCGGGGCGCTGGGCGACATCCTGTGACTGCACGTCCAGCGCAACGAGCCAACCGGCCCGTGGTCACCCGGTGAACCTCTGAGCGCTCCGCGCCCCGCCGCCGTATCGATGGCCGGGGGCCCTCGCCGGGGCTCCGTGCGGCATGTCGCCGGAAGGGACCGGAGGAACACATGAGGCTGACCCGACCGATGCTCGCGCTGGCCGGAGCGGCCGCGGTGCTGGCGCTGACGGGCTGCGCGCCCGAGGGGGACGGCGAGGCCGCCGTACCGGAGACGGCGACCGGGAGCCTGGAGCACCTGGCCGCCGGGGCCGGCTGCGAGCCGGACCTGCAGACCGACGCGGACACCGTCCGCCAGGCCCTCTGCGAGAAGGACGGGGAGAAGTACGTCCTCGCCACCTTCGCCACCGACCGCGGACAGCGCGAGTGGATCGACACGGCCAAGGACTACGGCGGTCACTACCTCGTCGGCCGCAAGTGGGTCGCCGTCGGCCATGAGGACGTCGTGGCCGGCCTGCGCGTCCTGCTCGGCGGAACCCTGGAGGAGGGGGCGCGGCACGGGGGCGGCACGCACCCGGCCGGGCACGGCGGCCACGGGAGCTGACCTCACGCGGGCACGGGGAGGACTACGTGCAGTCCTCGCCGTTGTTGATGCAGTCGACCACCTTGTCCATCAGGTCCTCGTCCATGACGTTGATGAAGTCGTTGTGGTCGGTGACCGGCTTGTGCAGCTGCTCCGGGAAGCTGTCCACGGCGTACGGGTTGCGCACCCGGCCGTTCTCGACGGTCGGGGCGGGGACGTCGTACACCAGGCGGACCTGGAGCTGGGGGATGGCCCGGAAGCCGTCCGGGCAGTCGCCGTCCTCGTCGACGAACGCCGTGTGGGTGCGGTGGTTGGCGCTGTCGGTGTTCCGGCCGTCCCAGCAGCTCTGGAAGTTGGCCGTCCGCACCACCTGGCTGCCGTCGGGGCACAGCGGGTACTTGTCCGTGACCTGCCGGTCCTCGAAGCCTGTGCAGCTCCACGAGCTGTTGGCGTTCGCGTCGCCGTTGGTGAAGGACTTGGCGTCACCGGTGATGATGCGCAGGAACTTCGGCATCGCGACCACGTCGCCCCGCCGGTTGCCGACGAACCTCAGCTCGGCCCGGGCGGGCTTGAGGATCCTGCCGACGTTGCCCTCGGCGCCGCCTCCCTGGTCGCCCGCGTCGAACTCCCGCGTGCCGTCCTGGAGCCGCAGCACCGGCCAGTAGTAGGTGGACCTGTCGCCCTGGTTCCGGCACGAGGTGCCGGCGTTCGCCAGGTCGTCGTCGCTGGAGAAGGCGTCGTTGTCCTGGTTGCCGACGTAGTCGTGGGTGTGGTGCGCGCCGTTGTCGACACCGGGGGCGGCGATCAGGTTGTCGCTGTTGAACAGGTTGTCCTCGTTGACGCCGCAGTCGGTGGTGAAGGTGCCGGTGGAGCCGCCGTCGCCGTCGGCGGCGAGGCCGTTGCGGCTGTCGCGGGAGTCCGGCCGGACGTCGCCGATGTCGATGAAGTCGTCGGCCACCGGGCCCGCGGCACCGTTGCCGTTGCCGCCCCCCTGGTCCTGGCCGCCGTCGCCGTCCTGACCACCGCCGTCCTGACCACCGCCGTCCTGCGGCTGGTCCGCGGGGCGGCCCTGGCACGTGGCCAGGTCGTCCAGGCCGTCGTCCGCCCGGCCGCCGGCCCGGTCGATCTCCAGCCGGATCCGGTCGATGATCGCCTTCCGCCGGTCCCTGAGCGGCCCGAGGATGGCGTTGTCGACGAACCGGGGGTCCCCGGCCTGCGCGCGCCGCGTGGTGGCGAGCCGCTGGTAGGCGTCGGTGATCTGGCTGTCCAGCGTGGCCAGTTCGCCGTCCACCTCCCCGCGGGCGCGGTCCGGCACGTCGGAGAGCCGCTGGCCGACGTCGGGACAGCTGATGGTCGCGACCTGCGCCGCGGCCGACGTCGTCCGGTTGTGCGGCGAGCGCTCCTCGTGGGCCGAGGCGTGGAAGTTCGCCCAGACCAGTCCGCCACCGCCGAGCGCCAGGGCCGCCGCCCCGGCAACGGCCTTGCCGGCCAGCGGCATCCGGCGTTTTCTCGTGTTGCGTCCCATGGAACTCCTCTGACTTCCTTGCGGGGCGTCGAGGCGCCCGACAGGAGTGAAGCGGCTCCCCTCCATACGGAAGCCGCCCCACGGGTGTTCACCCGTCTCGGGAATCGCGGGGTCCTGTGGGGCCGGTGCGGCTCGGCGGCCGTGACCGAGGCACGCCGGGACCGCCCCCCACGGCCGCCGGGCCCGCGTTCCGCGCCCGCGTCCCGCCGTCGCCCGCCGTCCCGAAGTCCACGGCCTCGGTCCCGTGGAGCCCGTGGCCCGGGTCACCGGGCCGGGCACCCGGTCAGGGGGCGGTGCCGGGCGCACCCCCGTCCGCCGCGAGCACCTTCGCCTCCGTCTCCGGGTCCAGTCCCACCGGCGGCCGGTCCGGGCGCCGCGGCGCCGCGCCGCCGACGGACCGCAGCCAGGTCCAGGTGTCGGAGACGGTCTCGGCGACCGGCCGGCAGCGCAGCCCCGTCGCCAGCGCCCGGGAGACGTCGGCCGTGTGCAGGGCGTCGTGCAGGTCGCTGCCCGGCGGCACCCACACCGGCAGCTGCGTCCACGGCTCGACGCCGGCGCCGAGGACGGTGCCGGGGTCCGTCCAGCGCAGCTCGGCCGCGCCGCCCGTGACCCGGACGCAGGCGTCGAGCAGGGCGCCCATGGTGGCGTGCCCCGGCGCGGAGACCAGGTTGTACGCCCCGCCCAGCTCCTGTTCCACCGCGCCGAGGGCCCAGGCGGCGAGGTCACGGACGTCGACGTACTGCAACGGCAGGTCCCGGGGTCCGGGTGCGAGCACCGGGCCGCCGCGCGCGACGCGGTCCAGCCACCACGGCAGCCGCCCGATGTTCTCGTACGGGCCGAGGATCAGCCCCGACCGCACGAGCACCGAGCGGTCCGCGCCGAAGGCGTCCAGGACGGCCAGCTCCGCGCCCCGCTTGTCCCGGGCGTAGCCGCTCTGCCCGGCGTCCGCCGCCGCGCCCTCGACCAGCGGGGCGTCCTCGGTGTACCCGGCGGGCGGGGCCCAGGCGTACACCGAGCAGCTCGACACGTACACGTACCGGCCGACGCGGCCGGCCAGCAGCCGTGCCGCGTCCCGCACCGCGCGGGGCGCCGCCGACCAGGTGTCGACGACGGCGTCCCAGGCGCCCTCGGCCAGGGCGGTGAGCCCGTCGGCCGCGGTGCGGTCGCCGTGCAGCGACCGCACCCCGGCCGGCGGCGCGTGCCGCCCCCGGTGGAAGACGGTCACCTCCCAGCCGCGCCCGAGGGCCGCCTCCACCACGGCCCGCCCCACGAACTCCGTACCGCCCAGCACCAGTAGCCTCATGCGGCTCACCCTGCCCGGTGCGGCGCTCCGGGGGAACGGCCCTCTGCCGACAGCAGAGCCTCAGCCTCCGGTGGGCGGCGTGTACTTGTAGCCGACGCGCCGCACGGTCTGGATCGCCCGCCGGTGTTCGGCGCCCAGCTTGCGGCGCAGCCGGGCGACGTGCACGTCCACGGTGCGGCCGTCGCCGACGTGGCCGTAGCCCCACACCGTGGTGACGAGGTGGTCGCGGGTGTGGACGCGGTGCGGGTGTGCGACGAGGTGGGCGAGCAGCTCGAACTCGAGGTAGGTCAGGTCGAGCCGGCGTCCGTCCACGGTGGCGGTCCGGCGCGCGGCGTCGATCCGGACGAGCGGGTCGCCCGGGACGTCGGCCTCCTCGGCGTCCTGCCGCGCCGTGCCGGGCACGGCCGCCGGCGGGAAGGGCGGCTGCCGGTCGGCGGGGACGAGCACCAGGTAGCCGACCATGGGCGGGCGGCCCGGCAGGGTGGGCAGCGTGTGCGGGGGAGCGGGCAGCCAGGTGGCGCCCGGCGGCAGGAGGTCCGCGACGTCCACCACCTCGTCCCGGTCCACGGCCCGCAGCCGGTGGCGGGCCGGGGCGGAGGGGGCGGAGGCGGTGACGGGAGCGGTGGAGAGGGAACGGGTGGTCGCCATGAGAGGTCAGCTCTTTCGCGCGAGGAGTTCGTCGGGAGGGCGACGGCCGCGGCGCGGTGGCCGGGGGCGTCGGGGACGTACGTCGTGCGCGTCGGCGGAAGGCCGGGACTACGGCTTCACAGGGCCGGCGCGATCGTCGCGCGGCAACACACCCGGTCGAAGTCGTGGTGCTGACGGGAAGGCCAGAAGGGCTCGAGGTCGTGGCGACCCGTCGCTGCGTACTTCTGGAAGGCGGACATGGGTCCATTGAAGCAGACGGCCGCGCCGGACAGGAGACTCCTCTCACTGCTTGGACGTCCTCCGGCGCCTCCTGACGCCACGTCGGCCGGAAACCGACGCCGGGAAGGGGCGTCCGCCACGACGGCGGACGCCCCTTCCCGGAACGGCGCGGATCAGACCTGGCCGGCCTTCTCCAGCGCGGAGCAGCAGGTGTCCACCAGCAGGCGGGTCACCACGTACGGGTCGACGTTGGCGTTGGGACGGCGGTCCTCGATGTAGCCCTTGCCGTCCTTCTCGACCTGCCAGGGGATGCGGACGGAGGCGCCGCGGTCGGAGACGCCGTAGGAGTACTCGTTCCACGGGGCGGTCTCGTGCAGGCCGGTCAGGCGGTCGTCGATGCCGGCGCCGTAGTTCTTGACGTGGTCCATCGGCTTGGAGCCCTCGCCGAGCGACTCGCAGGCGGTGATGATCGCGGCGTACCCCTCGGGTCCTTCGCGCATCGCCTTGGTGGAGAAGTTGGTGTGCGCGCCCGCGCCGTTCCAGTCGCCCTTGACCGGCTTGGGGTCGAGGGTGGCGGAGACGCCGAAGTCCTCGGCGGTGCGGTAGAGCAGCCAGCGGGCCACCCACAGCTGGTCGGAGACCTCCAGCGGCGCCAGCGGGCCGACCTGGAACTCCCACTGGCCGGGCATGACCTCGGCGTTGATGCCGGAGATGCCGAGTCCGGCCTTCAGGCAGTTGTCCAGGTGGGCCTCGACGACGTCGCGGCCGAAGATCTCGTCCGAGCCGACGCCGCAGTAGTAGCCGCCCTGCGCGGCCGGGAAGCCGCCCTCGGGGAAGCCGAGCGGGCGGGAGCCCTTGAAGAAGGTGTACTCCTGCTCGATGCCGAAGACCGGCTCCTGCGCGGCGAACCGTTCCGCCGTCCCGGCCAGTTCGGCACGGGTGTTGGTGGGGTGCGGCGTCAGGTCCGTGTCGAGGACCTCGCACAGCACCAGGATGTCGTCGCCGCCGCGGATCGGGTCGGGGCAGGAGAAGACCGGCCGGAGCACGCAGTCCGAGGAGCGGCCCTCGGCCTGGTTGGTGGAGGACCCGTCGAAGCCCCACAGGGGAAGGGCGTCCAGGCCGGCCGGGGAACCCGTGATGATCTTCGTCTTGGAACGGAGCTTGGCCGTCGGCTCGGTGCCGTCGATCCAGATGTACTCAGCCTTGAAGGTCACGGGGCCACATCCTTCGGGGTGGGTCTGGGCGCACTTGCGGGTGCTGCGGCGCTGCGGCACCGGACGCCGCGTCTGCTGCCGTGCAGCGTGCCAACAGGCGATTTCCCGTCCGTTGCCCGTATGTGAACCCCGTGTTACCCGGGGGAGGTGTGGCGCGCCTCACGGCCCCGGCCTCCGCTCGGCGCGGGCCGGGCGGAGGCGTGGGGGGGCGGGGAGGGAGAGGCGGTCAGCCCACCTTCTCGATCAGCGCCCGGCGGATGAGGAACTTGCCCTGCTCCCGGACCTGTTCGAACGCCGCGTCGTTGAGCAGGACGCAACTGCCCGAGACCGAGCCGACCCTCACCGTCGTGGACCTGCCGTTGTCCAGGTTGGTCACCTTGAGCTCGGTGCCCAGCGGGAACCGGTCGCTGGAGGCGGCCGGGGCGCCGCCCTCGCCGGAGAGGGTGACGGTGGAGCCGTCGCACACCTGCTCACCGGCCTGCGCGGCGCCGCCCGCCCGGTCCCCGGCCTGCTGCCCGGCCTCTTCCCGCCCGGCCTCTTCCCGCCCGGCTCCTTCCCGCCCGGCGTCCTGGCCCGTCTCCCGCCCGGCGTCCCGGTCCGCGCCCGGGCCGTCCTGCGGCGGCTGCGCTGCCCGGGAGTCCTGAGCCGGCTCCCCCACCGCACACCCGGACGCCGCCTGCTTGCGCTCGATCTCCGCGACGACCGCCTCGCGGTTGGCGATCCGGGCCCCGGACTGCGCGTCCGGACGGGCCCGCTGACCGTCGATGAACCGCTGGTTGTCGCCGAGCGCGGTGGCCAGGCCCTGGCAGACGGTGGAGTCCTGCGCGGACCTGGTCCGCGCGTCCTGGGTGGTCTGCGCGGCGTTCGAGGCGTTCGCCGTCACGAAGGCCCCGCCGCCCGCCACCGACGCGGCGCCCACCAGCAGTGCGATCTTCTTCTTCGTACCGAGACTTCTCCTGCGCGACATGCGCGCCTCCTGAAGAGGTAGGGGAGCGTACGCCGCTATGTACGAGATATCGAACGGGGTTGCTCAGCGGTCACGGGGAACGGCCGGAGTAACCTGCGTCACATCCGGGCCGGGAGGAGGCCGTGGTCCCGGGGTCCGGCCGCCGGCGACGCGGTGCTCAACGGGACAGCGCGTCCCGGACCGCCTCCTCGGAGCGGCCCACGACGGCCGTTCCGTCCTCCGCCGTGATGATCGGGCGCTGGATCAGCTTCGGGTGCGCGGCGAGCGCGGCGACCCAGCGGTCGCGGGACGCCTCGTCGCGGGGCCAGTCCCTCAGCCCGAGTTCCTCGGCGTCGGCCTCGCCGGTGCGGGTGATGTCCCACGGTTCGAGGCCGAGGCGGGTGAGCACCTCGCGGATCTCGTCCTCGCCGGGGACGTCCTCCAGGTAGCGGCGGACGGTGTAGTCGGCACCCTCGGCGTCGAGCAGGCTGAGGGCGCTGCGGCACTTGGAACAGGCCGGGTTGATCCAGATCTCCATGCCGCACACGGTAGCCCGAGGGGCGCGGAACCCGTTCTCCCCGCACGCCTCAGCAACCCCGAAAACCCTTGTGGCCAGGGGCTTTTGTCAGTGGGGAGCGGTAAAATGGAAGCAGTGTTCGAGGGTGTCGCCGGGGTGTCCGGACGGCGCCCCGACCGCGACAGGAGGATGCCCGTGCCCGCTGCCGCACTGAAGCAGAAGCCCTTGCCCACCCAGTCGACCGCCGAGCGACCCGTCCTGCTCGACCTGCCGTACCAGCCCGTGGAGAAGCGTCCGCTGCCGGCGGGCCGCCCCCGCGAGTGGTACGTCACGCACAACCGCCGGCTCAAGGCGATGCGCCTCGCCATCGCCCTGCTCGACTCCGGCGTCTACCTGCCCGACCAGGCCCGCGACGAGACGATACGCAGCGCCGCGGAGACGATCGGCGTGCACCCGCCGTCGGACACGACGTGCCGCATGGTGCGGGCGCTGATGCGGTACTCGCGGTGACGCGGGCGCCGGGTGCCGTCTCCCTTCCCGGTGCCCGGCGTCGTGGTCGCCGTCGGCTGGGGGGCGCCGCCCCCCAGACCCCCGCTTCGGCCTGAACGGCCTCGTCCTCGAACGCCGGACGGGCTGGATGTCCCGGCCGGCGTCGAGAGGTGACCTGTGCCGGCGGCTCCCGCTCCGGTGGCGTCCAAAAGCCCGGGGTGATCCGGGTGGTCCCCACCCGGCCCCGCCGGCCGCTGTCGCAGCGCGAGCCTCGCCCGCCGCCCCACCGCCCCGATGTGCCGCCTTCCCTCACCCGTACCGGCCTGCGCCCGCCCGCCGTGCCTCGGTACGGCCGTCCTGCCCGAGCCCACTGACAGCCGGCGGGGCCCGCGCCGGTCACAGTCCGGGCGCGCCCCACACCGGGAACCACCGGCCCAGGTCGCCCTCGACCGGCAGCTCCCCGTCGAGCACCGCCCGCACCCGCAGCTCCAGCGCGTTGTCCCGCCGCTGCCGGTCGCCGGGCAGGGGCGCGAACGGGTAGAAGGTGCCCCGCTTGTAGAGGTAGACGAGCGCGAGCCGCCGCCCGTCGTCGTCGCGGAAACCGGCCAGCGAGCACAGCAGCTGCGGACCGAAGCCGTTGACCTCCATGGAGCTGTTCACCGCGTGCAGGTCGTTCACGAGCAGCGGCAGCTCGTCGGGGGAGCGGTGCGATACGAGCCAGGAGTAGCCGTAGGAGTCGTGGCTCAGCTCCACCGGGATCCGGCCGGCGTCCGCGTCCAGCAGGGCCCGGACCTCGCGGTGGGTCTGCTCGAAGGCGGCGCCCTCGACCGTCGCGAAGCACACCGCGCCCTGCCCGGTCGGTGTGAAACCGGCCGCCGCCTGAAGGCTCACCGCCGCCGAGGGCAGCGCGAAGAGCCGGTCCAGGTCGGGCGTGACGGGCTTGGTGCGGCCGAGCAGGATGTCCAGCAGGCCCATGGCCCTCAGGCCTTTCCGGGCGCCGCCGCCTCACCCAGTTCGGCGGAGATCCGGCCCAGCTGGTCGAGCCGCTGCTCCAGGCTGGGGTGCGTGGCGAAGAGCCGGCCGAGGCCGGGCTCGGCGCCGAAGGCGGGCGTGAAGTAGAAGGCGTTGAAGGCCTGGGCCGTGCGCAGGTCCTTCGTCGGGATGCGGGCGATGTCGCCGGTCACCTTGGTGAGCGCCGCCGCCAGCGCCGAGGGACGGCCGGTGAGCAGGGCGGCGGCCCGGTCCGCGGCCAGCTCCCGGTACCGGGACAGGGACCGGATCAGCAGGAAACTGAGCGCGTACACCGCCGCCGAGACGCCCATCACGGCCGCGAACACGACCAGGGTGTTCTGGTCCCGCCGTCCGCCGCCGAACAGCTGCGAGTAGAAGGCGAACCGCACGATCAGCCCCGCGATCACCCCGAGGAAGGACGCGACCGTGATCACGGCGACGTCCTTGTGCGCCACGTGCGACAGCTCGTGCGCGAGCACGCCCTCCAGCTCGGCCGGCTCCAGCCGGCGCAGCAGCCCGGTGGTCACGCAGACCACCGCGTTGTCCGGGTTCCGCCCGGTCGCGAACGCGTTCGGCATGTCCATCGCCGACACGGCGACCACCGGCTTCGGCATGCCGGCCATGGCCGACAGCCGGTCGACCACGCCGTGCAGCTCCGGATACTCCTCCCGCTCCACGACCCGGCCCCGCATCGCGAACAGCGCGATCCGGTCGGAGAACCAGTACTGCGCGCCGAAGACCAGGGCCACGATCACCACGACCAGGACCCAGGACTTCAGCAGCACGATCAGCGCGGCGAAGAAGCCGACGTACAGCAGCCCGAGGAGGAAGAGCGTGGTCCCCATGCGCACGGTCAGCCGCCGGTCGCTCCGGAAGCGGCTCTGCATCTGTATCACCCCGCAGTCGCGCACTCGTCCCGCTGTCCAGTGTGCACCCTTTGCACCCCATGGGCGGGTCGCGGTCGCCACCAGGGGCGGCACAGAAGAGGCCTAGTAGGGCGACCGGAATTCGGCGTACCCGAGCAGGACGATCACGGCGGCCACGCAGCCGAGCACCACGGCGGTGGACACCCACGACGACCGGCGGCCGGGTCCCCCGCGGTCGGGGCCGGCGCGGAAGGGGACCGGTCCGGGCGGGTTCTCCTTCCAGCGGGCGGCGAGCATCCGGGCGCGCGCGGAGGGTTCCTTGTGCTCGGCGCGGTCGGCCCACGTGAGGTCGAACTCGCGCTCCTCGTCGTCCCGGTCGGACATGTCCGGTCCCTCTCCCGTCCCCTGACTCGAACAACCGTGTCGGTGACATGATCCCGGGCCGGGACGCCCCGGAGAAGCTTTCCGGCCGACGACGGCGCCCCCGCCCCCTGGCGCACAGGGGGCGGGGGCGCCGTCGTCGGCCGGGCCGGGGGCCCGGGTGCCGGTCACACGTCGAAGTACATCTCGAACTCGTGCGGGTGCGGACGCAGCTGCAGCGGGGCGATCTCGTTCGCGCGCTTGAAGTCGATCCACGTCTCGATCAGGTCCGGCGTGAAGACGTCGCCCTGGAGCAGGAACTCGTGGTCGGCCTCCAGGCGGTCGAGGACGGCGCCGAGGGAGGTCGGGACCTGCGCCACGTTGGCGTGCTCCTCGGGGGCCAGCTCGTAGAGGTCCTTGTCGATCGGCTCGGCCGGCTCGATCTTGTTCTTGATGCCGTCGAGGCCGGCCAGCAGCAGCGCAGAGAAGGCCAGGTACGGGTTGCCGGAGGCGTCCGGGGCGCGGAACTCGACGCGCTTGGCCTTCGGGTTCGAGCCCGTGATCGGGATGCGCATCGCGGCGGAGCGGTTGCGCTGCGAGTACACCAGGTTCACCGGCGCCTCGAAGCCCGGCACCAGGCGGTGGTAGGAGTTCACCGTCGGGTTGGTGAAGGCCAGCAGCGACGGGGCGTGCTTGAGGATGCCGCCGATGTAGTAGCGGGCGGTGTCCGACAGGCCGGCGTAGCCCTGCTCGTCGTAGAACAGCGGCTCGCCGTTGGTCCACAGCGACTGGTGGACGTGCATGCCCGAGCCGTTGTCACCGAAGATCGGCTTCGGCATGAAGGTCGCCGTCTTGCCGTTCCGCCAGGCCACGTTCTTCACGATGTACTTGAAGAGCATGAGGTCGTCGGCGGCGGCCAGCAGCGTGTTGAACTTGTAGTTGATCTCGGCCTGGCCGGCGGTGCCCACCTCGTGGTGCAGGCGCTCCAGCTGGAGACCGGACCGCTGCAGTTCCAGGGACATCTCGGCGCGCAGGTCGGCGAAGTGGTCGACCGGCGGGACCGGGAAGTAGCCGCCCTTGTAACGGACCTTGTAGCCGCGGTTGTCCTCCAGGGCGCCGGTGTTCCAGGCGCCGGCCTCGGAGTCGATGTGGTAGAAGGCCTCGTTCTCCCGGGTGGCGAAGCGCACCGAGTCGAAGACGTAGAACTCCGCCTCGGGGCCGAAGTACGCCGTGTCGGCGATGCCGGTGGAGGCGAGGTAGGCCTCGGCCTTCTTCGCCACGTTGCGCGGGTCACGGGAGTACTGCTCGCCCGTGATCGGGTCGTGGATGAAGAAGTTGATGTTGAGGGTCTTGTCCCGGCGGAACGGGTCGATGCGCGCGGTGGACAGGTCGGGGCGCAGGGACATGTCCGACTCGTGGATGGCCTGGAAGCCGCGGATCGAGGATCCGTCGAAGGCCTGCTCGTCATCGGGGTCGAACGCCTCGGCGGGCAACGTGAAGTGCTGCATGACGCCCGGCAGGTCGCAGAACCGGACGTCGACGAACTTGACGTCCTCGTCCGCGATGAACTTCTTGGCCTCGTCGGCGTTCTGGAACATCCAGCTCCTCCTACTCCCGACCGTCCCGCCGGGGTGGTAGATCGTTCGTGCGCCAGTGCGGGTGGCACACGCTGCCTCGACCCTAGGGACGGGTGATTTCTCGGGCGTGACCCGTTTGTTTCGCAGAAGTTAACCGGCCCTCCTCCAGCCTAGGCTCCATCCGGCCCCGGCACACCCCGCCGGGCGCCTCGCCGTGCCCCGCCCTGTCTGGGGCGCGGGCGCGCACAGTACCGTGGACGGGTGGACAACAGGCAAGCAATCGGATCGTGGCTCTCCGGACCGCGCGCGGCCATCGAAGGGGCCGGCGCCGATCTCGGGTACCGGGGCGAGCAGCTCGGGCTGCCGGAGGAGGGGCCGGGCTCCATCGCCCGTCCGGGCCGCAGGCTCGGCGCCCTCGCCGTCGACTGGGCGCTGTGCTCCCTGATCGCATACGGCCTGATCACGGGCAGCTACGGCCAGACCGCGAGCAACTGGGCGCTGCTGATCTTCTTCGTGCTCAGCGTCCTGACCGTCGGCACGGTCGGCTTCACCCCGGGCAAGCGCCTCTTCGGCCTGCGCGTGGTGGAGCTGAGCACGGGCCGCGTCAGCCCGGTGCGCGCGCTGCTGCGGTCGGTCCTGCTGTGCGTCGCGGTCCCCGCGCTGATCTGGGACCGGGACGGCCGGGGACTGCACGACCGGTTGGCGCGCACCGTGGAGGTCCGGATCTAGCGCCCCTGCGGCTGCGGCTGCACGGACGACGGGTACGGCGACGGGGCGCCCGGAGCCGCGCGGCGGCGGCCGCGCACTGGCTGGGTCGGACGCCCCGTCGCCGTACCGCGTCCAGGGGCCGGACGCCGGGTCCTGCCGGGCTCAGCGCCTGGGGTTGCCGCCCTTCGGCATGCGCATGCCCTTGGGCATCGGACCCTTGGGCAGGGGCATGTTGCTCATCAGGTCGCCCAGGGCGCGCAGCCGGTCGTTGGTCGTGGTGACCTGCGGGCCGGTCAGGACGCGCGGGAGCTTGAGCATGGTCGTGCGCAGCTTCTTCAGCTCGACCTGGCCCTCGCCGGTGCCCACGATCAGGTCGTGGACGGGCACGTCGGCGACGATCCGGTTCATCTTCTTCTTCTCGGCCGCCAGCAGGGACTTCACCCGGTTCGGGTTGCCCTCGGCGACCAGCACGATGCCGGCCTTGCCGACCGCGCGGTGCACCACGTCCTGGTTGCGGTTCATCGCCACCGCGGGGGTCGTCGTCCAGCCCCGGCCGATGTTGTCCAGCACGGCCGCGGCGGCGCCCGGCTGGCCCTCCATCTGCCCGAAGGCCGCCCGCTCGGCCCGGCGCCCGAAGACGATCGCCGTCGCGAGGAAGGCGAGCAGCAGGCCCAGGATGCCGAGATAGATGGGGTGACCGATCAAGAAACCGATCGCGAGGAGGACACCGAAGACGACGATGCCGACACCCGCGAGCACAAGACCGATCTTCTTGTCGGCCTTGCGGGTCATCTTGTAGGTCAGAGCGATCTGCTTCAGTCGCCCGGGGTTCGCAGCGTCCGCTGCAGGTTCCTTCCTCGCCATGCCGTGAAGTCTACGTGTCCCGGGAGGCGCCGACGACGGCAGTGCCCGGCACCGCCGAACGGGGGAGGTCAGAGACTGCGGGTGACGACCTGCTGCTGCAGGACCCGCTCGGTCTCGATCCGCTCCTTGGCCCGGCGGCGGTCCTCCAGCACGGAGGTCCAGGCGTTGCGCCGGGCGGTGCGCTGGCCGCTGCTCATCAGCAGCGACTCGACGGCCCGCAGGGCGTCGGTGAGCGACGGGATGGCGGTGGCGCGGACGGGCGCGGCCTGCATCGTGGAGGTCCCCCCTCGGTACGGGTCCGGGTGCGGGTGTACGTGCTGTGATTCCAGGGTCACTGATTGGTGTTACCAGGGCGTGACCCGCCGGTCAAACGCACGTGAAGCGGTGGTGCCGGGCCCCGGAACGACACCGCGGCCCCGACCGGTGCCCTCATCTGCGAGGACGGTCGGGGCCGCGGCATATCGGCCACTACCGTTGAGTAGCTTCTTGTGCGTGAATTCACACGGAGTGTGCCCCGCCGGGCGGGGAGAGGCCGGCGTCCGGTCAGACGGCCTGGCCGGCGACGACGGTGTCGCGCTTCTCGACCGCCATCCGGTACAGCCGCCCGGCGCGGTAGGAGGAGCGCACCAGCGGGCCGGACATCACGCCGGAGAAGCCGATCTGCTCGGCCTCCTCCTTCAGCTCCACGAACTCCTGCGGCTTGACCCAGCGCTCCACGGGGTGGTGGCGCACGGACGGGCGCAGGTACTGCGTGATGGTGATCAGCTCGCAGCCCGCCTCGTGGAGCTGCTTCAGGGCCTCGCTGACCTCCTCGCGGGTCTCGCCCATGCCGAGGATCAGGTTCGACTTGGTGACCAGGCCGTAGTCGCGGGCGTCGGTGATGACCTTCAGGGAGCGCTCGTAGCGGAAGCCGGGGCGGATCCGCTTGAAGATCCGCGGGACCGTCTCGACGTTGTGCGCGAAGACCTCGGGGCGGGAGTCGAAGACCTCGCGCAGCAGCTCCGGCACCGCGTTGAAGTCGGGGGCCAGCAGCTCGACCTTGGTGCGGCCGTCCGGGCGGCCGGCCGTCTGCTGGTGGATCTGGCGCACCGTCTCGGCGTACAGCCAGGCGCCGCCGTCCGGCAGGTCGTCGCGGGCCACGCCGGTGATGGTGGCGTAGTTCAGGTCCATGGTGACCACGGACTCGCCCACCCGGCGCGGCTCGTCGCGGTCGAGCGCCTCGGGCTTGCCGGTGTCGATCTGGCAGAAGTCGCAGCGCCGCGTGCACTGGTCGCCGCCGATGAGGAAGGTCGCCTCGCGGTCCTCCCAGCACTCGTAGATGTTGGGGCAGCCGGCTTCCTGGCACACCGTGTGCAGGCCCTCGCTCTTCACGAGGTTCTGCATCTTCGTGTACTCGGGGCCCATTTTCGCCCGGGTCTTGATCCACTCGGGCTTGCGCTCGATGGGGGTCTGGCTGTTGCGGACCTCCAGGCGCAGCATCTTGCGTCCGTCGGGTGCGACTGCGGACACGACCGGCTCCCTAGCGATTGATTCTTCGGCGTGCCCCAGGGTACGCCCGTTGATTTGGTGGTCGGCGGCGGTGGCGGCCTGGACGGGGCCGCCCCGGGGCCTGCGGACAGACCTGCCCGGCCACGACGTCGAACGCCGGCCGGGCCGGATTTATGCCGCGGGCGTCTTCTCGATCACCCTCGGCCTCAGCTCCGCGTTCTCCAGGACGTCCCGCAGGTGGCGCTCCACCACCGGCAGCACCTCCTCGATCGTGACGTCGCGGCCGAGTTCGTTCGCCAGGGAGGCGACGCCCGCGTCGCGGATGCCGCACGGGATGATCCTGTCGAACCACGTGTTGTCCGGGTTCACGTTGAACGAGAAGCCGTGCATGGTGACGCCCTTCGCCACCCGGATGCCGATCGCGGCGATCTTGCGGTCCTCGCGGCGCTGGCCCGCGTTGGACGGGGCGTACTCCGGCCCGTTGAGGCGGGGGTCGAACTCCTCGTCGGTCAGACGCGGGTCGAAGTCCAGGGAGAGGCCGCCGAGCGCCGGGCGCTTCTCCACCGGGTCGCCGAGGACCCAGACCCCGCTGCGGCCCTCGACCCGGGTGGTCTCGACGCCGAACTCCGCGCAGGTGCGGATCAGGGCCTCCTCCAGCCGCCGCACGTGCGCGACGACGTCGACCGGGCGCGGGAGCTTCTGGATCGGGTAGCCGACCAGCTGGCCCGGCCCGTGCCAGGTGATCTTGCCGCCGCGGTCCACGTCGATGACCGGCGTGCCGTCGAGAGGCCGCTCCTCGTCCGCGGTGCGCCGGCCGGCGGTGTAGACCGGCGGGTGTTCGAGGAGCAGCACGGTGTCGGGGACCTCGTCGGCGAACCGCGCGGCGTGCACCCGGCGCTGCTCGTCCCACGCCTCCTGGTACTCGACGCGGTCGGCACCGAACCCCATGCGGATGAACCGGAGCTCACTCACGGCAAGAGCCTCCCTGGAAGGTCGTAAGGCACGAACCGTGCCCACGCCACTGTACGACCGGCCGCCGGACCTCCGTCGGGGGGCCGTCGCCCGTCAGCTCGGCAGGGATTCCTCACACGATCGGATGAAAGGCCGGGGAAGTGTGCGACCAGGCGCTCACTCTCCGCTACATTCGCGCCGTTCACGAGGCCATATGGGCTGCTCACAGGCGCTCCGGGCACATCGAGGGGCCCGGAAGGCAGGAGACCGCACCGCACCATGACGGAACGACCCGCGCAGCGCACCCCCAACCGTCAGCTCGCCGCGCTCATCGCCGAAGCGGGGTTCTCCAACGCGGGTCTCGCGCGTCGCGTCGACCAGCTCGGACTCGAACACGGCCTGGACCTGAGATACGACAAGACCTCCGTCACCCGGTGGCTGCGCGGCCAGCAGCCGCGCGGCACCACCCCCGCCCTGATCGCCGAGGTCTTCACCCGGCGCCTGGGCCGCCGCCTCACCGCCCAGGACCTCGGCCTGGACGCCTGCGCCCCCGTCTACGCGGGCCTGGAGTTCGCCGCCACCCCGGAGGAGGCGGTCGACATCGTCGGCGGGCTGTGGCGCAAGGACTCCGGCAGCCACGCCGAGCTGCGCAAGATCGCCTTCACCCCGGCCGGCCTGGTCGTGCCCAGCCGGGACTGGCTGATCGGCCGCGCCGACGAGAAGGTGGCCCGCTCCGAGGTGCCCGTCCGCATCCCCGCGCAGGGCCGTCCGGCGTTCCCCGGCGGTCCGGTGCCGCCCGCCCCCTCGCGCCGGCGGGCACCGGCCGACCGCGGGCCCGGCCAGAAGGTCACCGGCGGCGACCTCGCCGCGCTGCGCTCGGTGGGCGAGCTGTTCCGCAGCCTGGACGACCGGTACGGCGGCGGCCACGCCCGCCAGGCCCTCGTGCGCTACCTGGAGCACGAGCTGGAGCCGATGCTGCGCGGCACCTACAACGAGCAGACCGGCCGCCGGCTGTTCGCCGCCGCCGCCGACCTGACCCGGCTCGCGGGCTGGACGTCGTACGACATCGCCGCGCACGGCCTCGCCCAGCGGTACTTCGTGCAGGCGCTGCGGCTGGCCCAGGCGGCCGGCGACCGGGCGTTCGGCTCGTACGTGCTGGTCACCATGAGCCGCCAGGCCGTCTACCTCGGCCACGGCCGCGAGGCCGTGCAGCTCGCGCGCGTCGCCCAGCAGGGCATCGGCACCTCCGCGCCGCCGGTCGTGCAGACGCTGCTGCACGCCGCCGAGGCGCGGGCGCACGGCGTCCTCGGCGAGGTGCGGGCCTGCACCGCCTCCCTGGCGCGGGCCGAGCGCGCCCTGGAGGCCGCCCGGCCCGGGGACGAGGTGCCGCACTGGGCGCGCTTCTTCGACGAGGCCCAGCTCGCCGACGAGTTCGGGCACTGCCACCGCGACCTCCAGCAGTACCGCGCCGCCGCCCAGCACGCGGAACGCTCCCTCCAGCTGCGCGCCCCCGCCTACGCCCGCAGCCGGCTGTTCTGCCGGGTCGTCCTCGCCACCGCCCGCCTCGGCCTGGGCGAGCTCGACCAGGCCTGCCGGCTGGCCGCCGAGGCGGCCGGGCAGGCGGCCGAGATGCGGTCGGTGCGGGCGACGGAGTACGTGCGCGACTTCGAGCGGCGCCTGGAGCCGTACCGGGACGCGGCACCCGTGCGGGGCTACCGGGACAAGGTGGCGGCCCTGGGGTGACGGGTCCTAGGCGGCCCGCGCCGTGGGCAGGGGCTCGGCCGTGTGCATCGGCCGGCCCGCGCCCAGATCCGTCAGGATCGCCGCCGACGCCCGGTGGGCCGAGTACAGCGCGCCCTGGACGGTACTGGTGTCGCGGTGGTCGCCGCACACGTACAGGCCCGCCAGCAGCCGCACCGGCCGGTGCGGGTCGTGCGGCGGGCGCATGGCGGGCACCGCCTCGGCCGTGTGGTGCACGGCCAGGGTCTCCCAGCGGCCGGTCGACGTGCCGTAGAGGCGGGCCAGGTGGATGCGCACGGCGGTGTCGACGTCGGACGGGACGGGACCGAGGACCGTCGACGAGACCAGGGCGCGGCCGGCCGGCGCGCGCGACGGGTCCACGTGGCTGACCACCGCCGTGTGGGCGACCGGCCCGCCGCGGTCCGCGTCGAGCAGCAGGGACGCGCCGGTCGCCGGGGGCTCGTCGGTCGTGTGGTGCACCACCGTCACCGGGTGGAAGTCCGGCACCCGCAGGCCCGGCAGCAGCTCGGCGGCGGCGCGGGCGTCGGTCGCCACCAGGACGGCCCGGCAGCGGACGACGCCGTGCTCGGCGGTGGTCACCGCGTTGGTGGCGACCGAGGTGACCCGGACGCCGGTGCGCACGGTGCCCGGCGGCAGCGTCCGCGCCAGCAGCTCCGGCACGGTCTCCGCACCGCCCGCGGGCAGCACCGGCCGCCCGCTCGCGAAGGCGCGCAGCGCGAGGTCGGCGCACCGGCTGGAGGTGGTGAGGTCCGGGTCGTGCAGCAGGGCGGCGAGCAGCGGCCGCAGGAAGCCGTCGATCGTGCGGGCCGGCAGCCCGCGGGCCGCCAGCGCCTGGGCGGCGGGCAGCTCCGGGCGGGCCAGCAGCCGTTCGACCGGGGTGCCCGCGAGGCGGGTCAGCGCGGCGCCGAGCCGTGCCTGGTCGACGGCGGTGCCCAGCGGGGCGCCCGTCCGCGGCCGGGGAGCGGGTACGGGCCTTCCCGGCACCCGGGGCGCGGAAACCGGCCGGGGGGCGCTCGCCAGGGCACGCACCGTATGGAGTGCGCCCCGTGCGCCCCGGGCGCCGGCCGGGGCACCCGCGCGGTGGTGGCGTCCCTCGCTGTGCAGCAGCACCCCGGGCGCGAACGGCAGCAGCGCGAGGCCGTCCAGCTCGGGGGTGAGGCGCAGCTCGGGGTACGCCGTGGAGAGCAGCTGTCCGATTCTGTCGAGCCGGAATCCGTCGACCTTCTCGGTCGCCATCCGGCCGCCCACGCCGTGGGCGGCCTCCAGGACCGTGGTCGTCACTCCTGCGCTGGTCAGCCGATGCGCCGCGGCGAGTCCGGAGATCCCGGCCCCCACGACGACGACGTCCGCCTGGTACGCGGGCTCAAGCACGTGCCCCTCCTCGAGGTTGCGCGGCCGCTGGAGACGTCATGCCCCCAACCGGCTTGAGGGATACCCGAGTTCATGTCGAGATTAGGGCCGGGACCGGTCATCGGGAGTCGCACGGGGGCAGGGCACGGTCGCACGACGGTCGCATGAGGGCGTCGTCCGGTCCCGAACGGTCACGAGGGGGGCCGGGCCGGATCCCGCCTCACAGCGCCGCCCGGATCGCCCCGTCGATCTCCGGGAACGCGAAGCGGAACCCCGACTCCAGGAGGCGGGCCGGCAGCACGCGGGCACTGCCCAGGACGTCGCCGGACATCTCCCCGAGCACGGCCCGCAGCACCGGCGCGGGCACGGCGAACGGCGTCGGCCGGCGCAGCACCCGCCCCATCGCCTCGGTGATCTCCCGGTTCGTCCGCGGGTGCGGGGCGGTGAGGTTGAAGGGCCCGGACAGGTCGTCCCGGTCCAGGAGGTGCCGGAGCGCCGCCACCTCGTCGTGCAGCGCCACGAATGACCAGTACTGCGACCCGTCGCCCAGCCGCCCGCCGAGCCCCGCCCGGAAGAGCGGGAAGAGCCGCCCCCAGGCCCCGCCGTGCCGGGCGACGACCAGCCCGGTCCGGGCGAACACCGTCCGCACGCCCGCGTCCCGGGCGGGCGCCGCCGCGCCCTCCCACTCCACGCACACCGAGGGCAGGAAGCCCTCGCCCGCGGGCGCGCTCTCGTCGACGGGCCGCCCGCCGGTCTCCCCGTAGAAGCCGATCGCGCTGCCGTTCACGAAGACCCGCACCGGCCGCTCCAGCGAGGCGACGGCCTCGGCGAGCGCCCTCGTGCCCCGCACCCGGCTGTCACGGATGCGCGCCTTGTACGCCTCGCTCCAGCGGTGGTCGCCCACCCCCGCCCCGGCCAGGTTGACCACGGCGTCGCACCCCTCGAGCCCGGCCGCGTCCACACGTCCGGCGGCGGGGTCCCACCGGACCTCGTCCGCGCCCACCGGGGCGCGGCGCACCAGGCGCACCACCTCGTGGCCGTCCGCGGCCAGGGACCGCACCAGTGCGCTGCCGATGAGGCCGGACGCGCCGGCCACCGCGATACGGGAACGTTCCGAATCCATGCGCCCATCCTGCCCGGATCCACCGGAGAACCGCGGACCGCACCGCGGACACGCGCCGTACAGTGACCGCCATGCCAGTTCCGCACATACGCCGTGCCCGGTCCGGGGACGAGCGGCCGCTGCGCCTGCTCGACCGCACGGCCTGGTCGTACCAGCACGCCGTCTCGCCCCCGCCGGGGCCGGACGAACCCTTCTTCCGGGAGCACGCGGGCCCCGCCGACCACCTCGTCGCCGAGCTCGACGGCACCCTCGTCGGCTACGTCCGCCTCGGCTTCCCCACGCCCCTGGCCTCCAACAGCCACGTACGCCAGATCCGCGGCCTCGCCGTCGCCGACGCGGCCCGCGGCAACGGCGTCGGCCGGGCCCTCGTCCGCGCCGCCGTCGAGGAGGCCCGCCGCCTGGGCGCCCGCCGCATCACCCTGCGGGTCCTCGGCCACAACACCGCGGCCCGCAGGCTCTACGAGTCCGAGGGCTTCACCGTCGAGGGCGTCCAGCCGGAGGAGTTCCTCCTCGACGGCCGCTACGCCGACGACGTGCTGATGGGACGGCCGCTGCACTGAGGACCGGCGGTGCGGGGCGGACCCGCCGGCCGGCACGGCTCGCGTCGCGGCCGGACCGGATCCGCCGGACAGTGGGACCATGCGTGTCTTCCGAGGTCCGCGCGGTCCGCGGGAACGGCGTGCGGGCCGCGTGCCGGCCCCGGCCCGGGCGCTGCCCGGCTGCCTGCCCGGCCTCGCCGTCCTCGTGGCGCTGACGCTGTGCGCGGGCGACGGGGAACGGGCCGCCGAGCCGGACGCCCGCTCGGCCACCCCCGGCGCCGCCCACCGGCACACCGCACCGCGGCCGCCCGTCGTGCCCCGCTCGGTCTGGCTGGGCGACGACGCCCGCGCCCAGCCGGCCCCGCGCTACGACGACGAGGTCCGCGCCGTCTTCGTCCACCACACCGACACGCCGAACGACTACGACTGCGCCGACGCGCCGGCCGTCCTCCGCGGGATCTACACGGGCCAGACCGGCGCCCGGGACTGGGACGACATCGGCTACAACTTCGTCGTCGACCGCTGCGGCACCGTCTACGAGGGCCGCGCCGGCGGCGTCGACCGGCCCGTCACCGGCGCCCACACCCAGGGCTTCAACCACCGCACCACCGGCATCGCCGCCCTCGGCACCTTCACCGCGGGCGTCCCCGTGCCGGACGCGCTGACCGACGCGATCGCCGCGCTGGCCGCCTGGAAACTGGGCCCGGCCGGCACCGACCCGCGCGGGACGGTCCGCCTGGTCTCCAGCAACGGCCTCAGCCGGTACGCCGCCGGCAGCGCCGCCACCCTGCCCGCCGTCGCGGGGCACGGGGACGGCTACGAGACCAGCTGCCCGGGCGAGGCCCTCGCCGCCCGCCTCCCGCACATCAGGGACCTCGCCGCCCGCCTCCAGGGCCGGACCGGCTGACCCGGCCGTACCCGGACGGCCGGCCGCCGCACCGCCCGGACGGCCGGCCGCCGCACCGCCCGGACGGCGGGGCGCCTCAGCGCTCCCGGAAGCGTTCCCACAGCCTCGGGAGCCGCTCGGCGACGGCCCGGTCGTCCTCCAGGTCGATCGGGGTGCCCAGCGGTTCCGCGGGCGCGGGAGCGATGCCGAGGTCGGGGGCGACGGTGCCGGTGAGCTGCTCGTAGGCCTCGTCGGCCGCGTAGCCCAGCTCCTCCCCGTCGCCGTCCAGCTCCTCGTCGAAGTCGTCCAGCAGCTCGGCGAGCGAGTCGGGGTCGTGCACCGCGCCCTCGTACACCTCGCGGCCCTGGCCGATCAGCCAGCACCGGAAGTAGTCGAAGGCGTCGTCGCTCGCTCCGCCGAGCAGCACCCACGCGGCACCCCACAGGTCCCACGTGCAGGCCCGGTTGTAGCGGGCCTCGAAGTGGCGGGCGAAGTCCAGGACGAGGTCCGGGTCCATCTCGAGGAGCCGCTCCAGAAGCAGGTCGGCCTGGTCCTCGGGATCACCGCCGGCGCCCCGCCGGGCGGTGTCGATCAGTTCCCAGAACTCCGTCTCGTCCATCACGGCTCCAGCATCGGCCCTGGAGGGGGGCGATGCACGCGGAACGGAGCGGATCGTCGTGTCCCGGTGGGGCGCCGGGCCGGTCAGGTCCCGTCCCCGTACAGCGCGGCGAGCCGCCGGGCGTCCCGGGCGAAGCGTTCGCGCAGTTCCCCGGGCGCCAGCACCTCCGCCTCCGGTCCGAGCGCCCTCAGCTGGTCGTGGGCGACCTCCTCGGACTCCACCGGCAGGGTCACCGTCACCCACCCGTCCGCGTCCGGCGCGCCGGCGGTCTCCAGGGCCTGACGGGCGGCCAGCGGCTCGACGGCGTGCGGCAGCGCGCGCAGCCCCCGCGCGGACAGCCGCACCACGACCTCGGCGCGCAGGATCGAGCGCGCGAACTGCTCGGCCCGCTCCGCCCAGAACGCGGGCAGGTCGAACTCCCGGTCCCGCGCGAACCGCTCCCCGCCGGGCTCCACCGCCGTGAACCGGTCGATCCGGTACACCCGGAACGAGCCGCCGTCCGGCACCCGCGCGCACAGGTACCAGACGCCCGCCTTCAGCACGAGGCCGTACGGCTCCAGCTCCCGGAGCACCTCCTCCTCCCCGCGCCGGTAGCGCGCGGCGAGCCGCCGGTCGTCCCAGACCGCGTCCGCGACCGCGGGCAGCAGCTCGGGCGTCACCGGCTCCCGGAACCAGTTCGGCGCGTCCAGGTGGAACCGCTGCGCCGCCGTGCGGGAGGCGTCCCGCAGCGAGGGCAGCAGCGCGGCCGACACCTTCAGCCGGGCCGCCGACGCCGCGTCCTGGAGCCCCATCTCGCGCAGCGCCCCCGGCACCCCGGACAGGAACAGCGCCTCCGCCTCGGACCGGGCCAGCCCCGTCAGCCGCGTCCGGTAGCCGTCGATCAGCCGGTACCCCCCGCCCCGGCCCCGCTCCGCGTACACCGGCACGCCCGCCTCCGACAGCGCCTGCGCGTCCCGCGTCACGGTCCGCTCCGACACCTCCAGCTCCCGGGCCAGCTCGGCGGCGGTCATCGACGGGCAGGACTGGAGCAGCAGCACCATCTTGATGAGGCGGGCAGCGCGCATGCCCCCATCATGCAGGAGGCCCCCGCCGGAGCGGGGGCCTCCTCACAGGTCAGAGCCTCACAGACCGTAGCGCTCGCGCGCCTCCTTCACGGCCGTCGCCTGGACCTCGCCGCGCTTGGCGAGCTGGGCCAGGGCCGCGACCACGATGGACTCGGCGTCGACGCCGAAGTGACGGCGGGCGGCCTCACGGGTGTCCGACAGACCGAAGCCGTCGGCACCCAGCGAGGACCAGTCCTGCTCGACCCACTGCGCGATCTGGTCCGGGACCTGGCGCATGTAGTCGGAGACGGCCAGCACCGGGCCCTCGGCGCCCTGGAGCGCCTGACGGACGTACGGCACCCGCTCCTCGCCGCGCAGCAGCGCCGCGTCGGCCTCCAGCGCGTCCCGGCGCAGCTCGGTCCAGGAGGTCGCGGACCACACGTCGGCGGCCACGCCCCACTCCTCGGCGAGCATCTTCTGCGCCTTCAGCGTCCAGTGGATCGCCGTGCCGGAGCCCAGGAGCTGGATCCGGGGGGCGTTCGCCGTCGGGGTCAGACCCGCCGACTCCGCCGTGTTGAAGCGGTACAGGCCCTTGACGATGCCCTCGTCCACACCGGCGCCGGACGGCTTGGCCGGCTGCGGCATCGGCTCGTTGTAGACGGTCAGGTAGTAGAAGACGTTCGGGTCCTCGCCCGGGGCCGTCTCGCCGTACATGCGGCGCAGACCGTCCTTGACGATCGTCGCGATCTCGTACGCGAACGCCGGGTCGTACGTCAGGGCGGCCGGGTTGGTCGCCGCGATCGCGGGGGAGTGGCCGTCCGCGTGCTGGAGGCCCTCACCGGTCAGCGTGGTCCGGCCGGCCGTCGCGCCGACCAGGAAGCCGCGGCCGAGCTGGTCGCCGAGCTGCCACATCTGGTCGGCCGTGCGCTGCCAGCCGAACATCGAGTAGAAGATGTAGAACGGGATCATCGCCTCGCCGTGCGTCGCGTACGACGTCGAAGCGGCGATGAAGTCGGCCATCGAGCCGGCCTCGGTGATCCCCTCGTTGAGGATCTGGCCGTTCTTGGCCTCCTTGTAGTACATCAGCTGGTCGCGGTCGACCGGCTCGTACGTCTGGCCCTTGGGCGAGTAGATGCCCAGTGACGGGAAGAGCGACTCCATGCCGAAGGTGCGCGCCTCGTCGGGGACGATCGGCACCCAGCGCTTGCCGGTCTCCTTGTCGCGGACCAGGTCCTTGACCAGGCGGACGAAGGCCATGGTGGTGGCCACGCTCTGCGTGCCGGAGCCCTTGTCGAAGGCCGCGAACGCCTTGTCGGCGGGCGCGGGCAGCGGCGCCAGCGGGTGCACGCGGCGGGCCGGGGCCGGACCGCCGAGGGCGGCGCGGCGCTCCTGGAGGTAGCGGACCTCGGGGGAGTCGGCGCCCGGGTGGCCGTAGGGGACCACGCCGTCGACGAAGTCGCTGTCCTTGATCGGCAGGCCGAGCAGGTCGCGCATGTCCTTGAACTCGTCCACCGAGAGCTTCTTCATCTGGTGGTTGGCGTTCTTGGACGCGAAGCCGGCGCCGAGGGTGTGGCCCTTGACCGTCTGGGCCAGGATCACGGTCGGCGCGCCCTTGTGGGCGAGCGCGGCCCGGTACGCGGCGTAGACCTTGCGGGACTCGTGGCCGCCGCGCGAGTAGTGGAAGCACTCGAGGATCTTGTCGTCGCTCAGCAGCTTCGCCATCTCGACGAGCGCCGGGTCCTTGCCGAAGAAGTCCTCGCGGATGTAGGCGGCGTCGCGCGTCTGGTACGTCTGCACCTGCGCGTCGGGTACCTCGCGCAGCCGGCGTACGAGCGCGCCGGTGGTGTCGAGCTGGAACAGCTCGTCCCAGGCCGTGCCCCACAGCGACTTGATCACGTTCCAGCCGGCGCCGCGGAACTGGGCCTCCAGCTCCTGCACGATCTTGAAGTTGGCGCGGACCGGACCGTCGAGGCGCTGCAGGTTGCAGTTGATGACGAAGGTCAGGTTGTCCAGGCCCTCGCGGGAGGCGAGGGTGAGCGCGGTGGTGGACTCCGGCTCGTCCATCTCGCCGTCGCCGAGGAACGCCCACACGTGGGAGTTCGTCAGGTCCTTGATGCCGCGGCTGGTCAGGTAGCGGTTGAACCGCGCCTGGTAGATCGCGGAGATCGGGCCGAGGCCCATGGAGACGGTGGGGAACTCCCACAGCCAGGGCAGGCGCCGCGGGTGCGGGTAGGACGGCAGTCCGTTGCCGCCGGCCTCGCGGCGGAAGTTGTCGAGCTGCTCCTCGCTCAGCCGGCCGTCGAGGAAGGCGCGGGCGTAGATGCCGGGGGAGGCGTGGCCCTGGACGTAGAGCTGGTCGCCGGAGCCGTCCGCCTCCTTGCCCTTGAAGAAGTGGTTGAAGCCGGTCTCGTACAGCCAGGCAGCGGAGGCGAAGGTGGCGATGTGGCCGCCGACGCCGTACTTGCTGCCACGGGTCACCATCGCCGCCGCGTTCCAGCGGTTCCAGGCGGTGATCCGCTGCTCCATCTCCTCGTCACCGTCGACCGCGGGTTCGTCGGCGGTCGGGATGGAGTTGACGTAGTCCGTCTCGAGGAGCTTCGGCAGGGCGATGCCGGCGCCCTCGGCGCGCTCCAGTGTGCGGCGCATCAGGTACGCGGCACGGTGCGGCCCGGCCGCCTTGGTGACGGCGTCCAGGGAGGCCTGCCACTCGGCGGTCTCCTCGGGGTCGCGGTCCGGGAGCTGGTCGAGCTCGCTCGGCTGGATGGCGTTGGGGTCGGTCATGTCGCCGCCTTCCTCAGTCGAAGGGGGTTCCCTCAAGTCAAGGGTTCGGGGGTGCCCTAGGTCTTTGGCAGGACAGGGCTGGAGCTTGGATGCAAGCCCGTCGGTGACTGTAACTCCCTGATCGATGATCGATCAAAGGGTTGAGGGCCAAAACCTCTCGATCCCGAGAAAGTCGGCACGGGGTGCCTCCGGCGGTGGCACCGGGTGACTGTTCTGACGGGTGTTTGTGCAGGTGAGCGCGGGGAGGCTCGGGTGGTCCGGTCGTCCGGCGGCTGCCGGTGCGTCGTGGCCGACCGCGCGGTTCCCCGCGCCCCGATCGCGGCCCTTGGGGCCGGGGAGGGGAGGGGCGGCGGGGGACTAGGCCCGCGGGGCGCAGCCCAGGACGTGCGCCTTGACCAGCTCGGGAATCCGCGGGTCACGGCGACGGAACGCCGCGACCAGCTCCTCGTGCTCCTCCGCGTACGACTGCTGCACCGTCCCCAGCCACCGTATCGACAGCGCCGTGAACACCTCGATGCCCAGCCCCTCCCACGTGTGCAGCAGCACCGAGTTGCCGGCCGCCCGCACCAGCTCCCGGTGGAAGCCCACCGTGTGCCGCACCTGGGCCGTCCCGTCGGCCACCCGGTCGGCCTCGTAGAGCGCGGCCACGTGCGGTTCCAGGACCGAGCAGTCCTCGGCGAGCCGCTCCGCCGCCAGCTCCGCCGCGATGGCCTCCAGGCCCGCCCGGACCGGGTAGCTCTCCTCCAGGTCGGCGGCGGTCAGGTTGCGCACCCGCACGCCCTTGTTCGGCGCCGACTCGATCAGCCGCAGCGACTCCAGCTCGCGCAGCGCCTCCCGCACCGGGGTCTGGCTGACCTCCAGCTCGGTGGCGATCCGCCGCTCCACGATCCGCTCGCCCGGCTGCCAGCGTCCGCTGATGATCCCTTCCAGGATGTGCTCGCGGATCTGTTCGCGCAGCGAGTGGACGACGGGCGCGGTCATGAGAGCTCCTTCGGGAAGGGCCCCTTTCGGCCCCCTGGGGCGTTCGACGTTTAGACAATACGGCCGTCGCGCCGAGCGGGAGGGGCGCACGGGGGCGCTTTTACGCAGGTGAGACGAGACTTACACAGCGTGCCGCCGCCGGAACGCGACGGTGCCCCCGCCCGGGAAGCTCCGGGCGGGGGCACCGTACAGGCCCACTGGCAGGGGGATTACAGGCCGAGCTCGACCTCGAACTCGCCCGCCTCCAGGATCGCCTTGACCGCCGTCAGGTAACGGGCGGCGTCGGCGCCGTCCACCAGGCGGTG
>NZ_JBVHWR010000002.1:0-485485 GCF_055564355.1 Streptomyces sp. NPDC029152
CAGGGGCAGCGGGTCGGAGGAGGTGACCAGCTCCCGCAGGGGGTGGCGGGCCAGCACCGCGTCCACCTCCGGCGTCAACGCCGCCGCCAGCCGGGTGGCCACCGGCAGCGCGTCGTCGCGCAGCACCGCCGCGGCCGCCAGCACCACGTCCCGGCCGGAGTTCTCGGGGACCCCGGCCGCGGCCTTCCGGTACAGCTCGGCCCCCTCCTCCAGGACGAGACCGGTGTCGATGCCCGCCGGGACCTTGATCCGCGCGTGGTGCTTCCAGGTGGTGACCGGATCGCTCCAGGCCTCCACCCGGTAGGTCCACCGGCCCGGCGCGCCCGGGGTGACCTCGGCGCCCCAGCGGTCGCTGCCCGGGGCCAGCTCCCGCATCGGCGTCCACGGGCCCGGCCGGCCCTCGGGGTCCTTCAGCACCACGTTGGCGGCCACCGCGTCGTGTCCCTCGCGGAACACGGACGCGGTGACCTCGAACGTCTCTCCCGCCACGGCCTTGGCCGGGCGCCTGCCGCACTCCACCACCGGGCGGACGTCCCGCACCGGGATACGCCCGATCGTCACGGTCGCGCTCATCCGTTCTCACCTCCGCCGTGCTCGAGGCCGGGCCCGGGGCCCGGCCGGATGGGTCAAGCCGCGCCGGAGGGGGTCTTCCGCCCCGACGGGGAGAGCCGGTCCACCGCCACCGCCGGCGGGCCGCGCCGGGCCGCCCGGGTGGTGCGGGGCCGCTCGTCCTGTTCCTGCAAGTAGGTGATCAGGTTCGTCCGCAGGTACCGCTCGGCGGCGTCGGCCGCCTCACGCGCGCACCGCTTCCCCATGAGCACGCAGAGGGTGTAGCCGGAGTCCTCGAAGGTGGCCCGGACGCGCACGTCAGCGGGGGACGCGAGCATCATCCGTTCCCAGGCGCGGTAACGCCGCAGCTGCCGGGCGACTTCTGTCTTCGCAGGAAGCAGCATGGCCGGTCACCTTCCGTGACGGTCCGTACGGACGATCCAGTTCTTCACACATGGTGCACGGACGGTGACTCCTCGTCTTGTTGGATCTTCAACTGGTTTCCCGGCCGGTTCCGCACGCCCGCCGCTCGTGTTGCACGAATGGACTACAGCTCCCACTCTGGAGTCACTCAGAAGCGACCAGGGCTCACGCTTCGTGTACGGGGAGCCCGTCCCCCGAGGGACGCGGAGAGGCGAGAGCTTTCGCGGTGAGGAGCCACGACGATGAAGACCGCAGTGCCCTGCTACTACCACCTCGACGTGGAAGTCAGCCCGGAACGGGTCGGACAGGTCAGGCGCATCCTGGCCGCTCACCTCAGGTTCTGGGACCTGGAGAACCTCGTCGAACCCGTCTGCTCGGGCGCCGAGATGCTGCTGCGGGCGATCGACGAGCACGCGAGCGACAAGAACACGTCGATCGAGATGTGGTGGAACCGCCACCACCTCATCACGGCGGTAGGGGGCAACGACCACGCGCTCCGTCCCGACCAGGACCTGCGCACCTGTCTGCAGCACCTCGCCGCCAACAGCGACGGCTGGGGGTGCTGCGCCACCGACACCGGAGCGAAGGTCATCTGGTTCTCGCAGCGCGCCCGGGCCGGCGAACGCGTACCGCTGGTGCCGACCGCGCCGGAGCCGATCACCCAGGAGGGGCTGGAAGTGCCGCGAGAGATCATGCCGGTGGGCCGTGTGGCCAGTCCGGTCAGCACCACCCACGGCGTCCTGGAGGAGGCCCGGTGACCCGGGCCGGGCCGGACCGGAAGGGGGCGCCCGTGTGGAGCGGGCACCCCTGTCCGCTGGGGGCCGCGTACGACGGGCAGGGCACCAACTTCGCGCTGTTCAGCGAGGTCGCCGAGCGCGTCGACCTCGTCCTCGTCGACGAGGACGGCTCCCACAGCAGCATCCGGATGCCGGACGTCGACGGCTTCGTCTGGCACTGCTACCTGCCCGGCGTCGGCCCGGGGCAGCGCTACGGCTACCGGGTCCACGGTCCGTGGGCCCCGTCCGTCGGCCACCGCTGCAACCCGGCGAAGCTGCTCCTCGACCCGTACACGCGGGCCGTGGACGGGATGGTGGACAACCACCCCTCCCTCTTCGAACGCGCCCACGGCGGACCGGACCCCGGTGACAGCGCGGGGCACACCATGCTCGGCGTGGTCACCGACCCGTTCTTCGACTGGGGCGACGACCGTCCGCCGCGGCGCCCCTACTCGGAGACCGTGATCTACGAGGCCCACGTCCGCGGCATCAGCCGCACCCACCCCGACGTGCCCGACGAACTGCGCGGCACCTACGCCGGACTGGCGCACCCGGCGATCGTGGACCACCTGACCTCCCTCGGCGTGACCGCCGTCGAGCTCATGCCGGTGCACCAGTTCGTGCACGACGGCGTCCTGACGGACCAGGGCCTGTCCAACTACTGGGGCTACAACACCATCGGCTTCTTCGCGCCCCACAACGGCTACGCCGCCCTCGGCACCCGCGGGCAGCAGGTCACCGAGTTCAAGTCGATGGTCAAGACCCTGCACGCGGCCGGCCTCGAGGTGATCCTCGACGTGGTCTACAACCACACCGCCGAGGGCAACGAGAAGGGCCCCACCCTCTCCTTCCGCGGCATCGACAACGCCTCGTACTACCGGCTGGTGGACGGCGACTGGCAGCACTACTACGACACCACCGGCACCGGCAACAGCCTGCTGATGCGGCACCCCTACGTACTCCAGCTGATCATGGACTCG
The DNA here is from genome assembly GCF_055564355.1 of Streptomyces sp. NPDC029152. NCBI lineage: Bacteria > Bacillati > Actinomycetota > Actinomycetes > Kitasatosporales > Streptomycetaceae > Streptomyces > Streptomyces sp. NPDC029152. The sequence continues at coordinate 2,729 of NZ_JBVHWR010000002.1, forward strand.
CTGCGGTACTGGGTCACCGAGATGCACGTCGACGGCTTCCGCTTCGATCTCGCGGCCACCCTGGCGCGGCAGTTCCACGAGGTGGACCGGCTGTCGGCGTTCTTCGACCTGATCCAGCAGGACCCGGTGATCAGCCGCGTCAAGCTGATCGCCGAACCCTGGGACCTCGGCGAGGGCGGCTACCAGGTGGGCAACTTCCCGCAGCTGTGGTCGGAGTGGAACGGCATGTACCGGGACGCCGTGCGCGACTTCTGGCGCGGCGAGGACCACACCCTCGGCGAGTTCGCCTCCCGGCTGACGGGCTCCTCCGACCTGTACCAGCACAGCCGGCGCCGTCCCCGCGCCAGCGTCAACTTCGTCACCGCGCACGACGGCTTCACGCTGCGCGACCTCGTCTCGTACAACGACAAGCACAACGAGGCCAACGGCGAGGACAACCAGGACGGCGAGAGCCACAACCGGTCCTGGAACTGCGGTGCCGAGGGCAGGACGAAGGACCCGGCCGTACTGGAGCTGCGCGGCCGCCAGCAGCGCAACTTCCTGGCCACGCTCCTGCTCTCGCAGGGCATCCCCATGCTCTGTCACGGCGACGAGCTGGGCCGCACCCAGCGGGGCAACAACAACGCCTACTGCCAGGACAACGAGATCTCCTGGATCGACTGGCGGCTGGGGGACGAGCAGCGCGGTCTGCTGGACTTCACCCGGCGCGTCATCGCCCTGCGCGCCGCCCACCCGGTGCTGCGCCGGCGCCGCTACTTCCGCGGCGAGACGGTGACGAACGCGGACCAGCCGCTGCCCGACCTGGTGTGGCTGCGGCCGGACGCGCGGGAGATGACCGACGACGACTGGCAGCGCTCCGACGCCCACGCCGTCGCCGTCTTCCTCAACGGCGACGCCATCGCCGAACCCGACCCGTGCGGCCGGCCCGTCGTCGACGACTCCTTCCTGCTGCTGCTCAACAGCCACTGGGAGCCCGCCCGCTTCCGGCTGCCCGACGTCACCTACGGCGAGCGCTGGACGACCCTGATCGACACCGCCGACCCGGAGGGCGTCCCCGACGAGACGGAGCGCAAGGCGGGCACGGCGCTGACCGTCGGGCCTCGCAGTCTGGTGCTGCTCTCGCGGCCGTCCCGCACCGGACGGTGAGCCGGGCCCCGTCGTCGAGCCCCGGCCGCCCCTCGGGCCCCGCCCTCCGTCCGGAGGGCGGGGCCCGAGGGGATCAGCGTCCGAGGCGGCGCGCGGTCACCGTGAACTGCGCGCCGTCGGCGTCGCGGAGCACGGCCTCGTCGTCGCCCGGCACCAGCACACTGCCGCCGTGCCGCTCGGCGGCGCGGGCGCAGGCCGCGACGTCGTCGACCGTGAAGTGCACCTGCCAGTGCGGCCGGATGGCGGGATCGGGGGCCGCCCCCAGGGCGCCCGACTCGATGCGTGCCACGACGTCGCCCTGGCTGCGCAGCACCACCTCGTCGCCCTCGTACACGACCTCGCAGCAGCCGCTCGATCCCGACGCCCAGTCGAAGATCTCGCCGTAGAAGATGGCGGCGTCGAACGCGTCGCGCGTGTGCAGCCGGATGAAGGCGGGGCGCGAGGTGCGCCAGGTGTCCCAGTCCGAGAACAGCTCGCCCTCCCAGATGCCGAAGGTCGCGCCGTCCCGGTCGGCGAGCAGCGCCGCCCGGCCGGGCGGCAGGGAGATCGGCCCGACCGCGGCCGTGCCGCCCCGTTCGGCCGCCCGCGACACGGCCTCGTCCGCGCTGCGCACGGCGAAGTACGGCGTCCACGCCACCGCCATCTGCCACATCCCGGCGACCGCGGCGATCCCGGCGATCGGCACCCCGTCGGCCAGGGCGATCCGGAAGGGCTCGCCCAGCTTCGCGGGCCGCCACCGCCAGCCCAGCACGGCGGAGTAGAACTCCTCGGTGGCCTTGAGGTCGCGGCTGGTCAGACTCACCCAGCACGGGGCCCCGTACACGGACCGGGTGGTGAGGAGGCTGTCCGTACCGGCGGGGGAGGGCATGTCGTGGTTCATGGCAGTCGCGTCCTGGTCTCGTCCACCGGCAGTCACCGGTTCCACACCAGTGTCCGGCCGGAACGGCGGGGGGCGCCTGCCGAGTACCCCGGCGACACCGCCGAAACGGTGGCGGGCGCGCCCCGCACGGCCCAGTGGCGCGGGGTGGCACATGTGATGACGATGGAGGCGTCGGAGCGGCGCCGCGCGGCGCACCGCGCGGCACAAGCGGCGGTGACACGCCGGATCCGGAGGTGACCATGCCCACGGACGGGGGCCCGGACCAGATATTCCGGCTGCAGGAGCAGGTCCGGCAGCTGAAGGAGGCGGTCGTCTCGCACGCCGTCGTCGACCAGGCCATCGGGATGATCGTCGTGCTCGGCCGGGTGGCACCGGACGAGGGATGGGCCGTTCTCAAGGAGGTTTCCCAGCACACGAACATCAAACTGCGCAACGTGGCGGAACTGATACTCGTCTGGGGGCGCACGGGAGTGATGCCGGCGGAGATCCGGATCGCCCTGGAGGACGCCCTGGACCGTCACGGCCCGACGCAGGTACCCGGCGCTCCGTCGCAGTGGTGAGGCCGCGGCGGCGCGCGCCGGGTCAGCGGGCCTCCGCGAGGATCTCCTCGCGGATCCGGTCGAAGCAGCCGCTGAGCAGCCGCGAGACGTGCATCTGGGAGATGCCGAGCTGCTGCGCGATGCGGCTCTGCGTCATCCCGCCGAAGAAGCGCAGGTAGAGGATGGTGCGCTCGCGCTCGGGCAGTGCCTCCAGACAGGGGCGGACGGCCACCCGGTCGACGACCGTGTCGAAGGCCGGGTCCGGGCCGCCGAGCGCGTCCCCGAGGGCGTACCCGTCGGTGCCCGGCATCTCCGCCTCCAGCGAGAGGGCGGAGAAGCACTCCAGCGCCTCCATCCCGGTGCGGACCTCGGCCGTCGTCAGGTGCGCGTGCTCGGCTATCTCCTCGACCGTGGGGGCACGTCCCGGCGTGGTCTGCGCCAGCTCCTTCGCGGCGCGGCGCACCCGGTTGCGCAGGTCCTGGATCCGCCGCGGCACGTGCAGCGTCCACATGTGGTCGCGGAAGTGCCGCTTGATCTCGCCGGTGACGGTCGGCACGGCGTACGCCTCGAAGGCGTGGCCGCGACCGGGATCGTAGTGGTCGACGGCCTTGACCAGGCCGAGGGCCGCCACCTGGTAGAGGTCGTCCAGGCTCTCGCCGCGCCCGCGGAAGCGGACGGCGATGCGCTCGGCCATCGGAAGCCACACCTGGATCAGTTCGTCCCGCAGCGCCTTGCGTTCCGGGCCGTCGGGCAGTCCGGCGAGCCGTTCGAACGCGGCGGCCGTGTCGGGCGCGTCGTCGTGCGGGTGGGGCTTGGTTCTGCTGGCGATACGCATGCGCGCGCACCTCCCTCAGCAGGGGTGCCGGGTGGACGGAACACTGGGGAGCCGGACGCGCCGGTTCCCGCGGACGTGCCTCCTGTCCGAAGCACTGGCAGGGGCTTTCCCTGTCGACTCGATGTCAAAACAAGTCCTCATATATAGGGACATTAAGCCCTGCGGGTACGGAGCGCTCGTCCGAATGGCCGTGCCGACGGCCCCGGGCGGACGCCGGTGCGGAACGTGATGTGCGGCACGCTCGTCGTGATCGCCTGGCGGGGTGCGCGGCGGATAGTTCCTGCGCAGCGCTTGATCACCGATCAAAGGGGGTGAACCCCCTGGCCACAGCGCATTCCGCTCATTTGACAGTGCACTGAGCACACGGATAGGAAGCAGCTTCGGGAAGTCGAGAGGTGCGCTGTGTACGAGCCGAACGTGGTCGGGGACTGGCAGGAGTACGACGAACACGCCGGTCTGCGGGTCCGCGTCCACCGTCTGGAGGCGGCCGAGCCGCCGCGTGGCCGCGACGACGCCGCCGAGGGCCTGACGTACTTCAGTGTCCGGGTGACCGTCGAGAACCGGGGCGGCCGGCCCTTCGGCATCCACCTGGAGGACGGGCAGGTCGACGTGCGGACCGGCCCCGACGGTGAGGGGGCGTTCCTCGACTGGCGCAACTCGCAGTTCATCGAGGGTTTCGACGTCCATCCGCTGCGCCGGGCCACCGCCGTCCTCTACGCGGCCGGCCCGGAGGCGAGCCTTGGCCAGGTGGACGTCCAGGTGCAGCTGCGGGTGGACGAGGAGTGGGCCGACCGCCGCCTGTGGACCGGCGGACTCGGGCTGCACGAGCCGGCCACCGGGGCCCTGCCGGGCGCGGTGCGGGACGACTGCCTGGCGCACCAGGTGAGCGCCTTCCTGCGGGACCAGGCGGAGGAGGGCACCGCCTGATCCGCCGGCGGACGGCGCCTCAGTGCGCGATGCCGTCGATGATCTCCCGGGCGCCCTGACGCAGCAGCGCCACGGCGACCGACGTGCCGAGGGTGGCCGGGTCCAGCCGGCCCGCCCACTCGTGGGCGTTCAGCCGCACCTTGCCGTCGGAAGTGAACACGCAGCCCCGCAGGGCGAGTTCACCGCTGCGATCCACCCGGGCGTACCCGGCGATCGGGCTGTTGCAGTGCCCCTGGAGCACGTGCAGGAACATGCGCTCCGCCGTGACCTCCCGATGGGTGTCCGGGTCGCCGAGACCGCTGACCGCGTTGATCAGCCCGGAGTCGTCCTGGCGGCACTGGAGGGCGAGGACGCCCGCGCCGATCGGCGGCATCATCGTCTCGGTGGACAGGACCTCGCTGATCACGTCGGTGCGGCCGATGCGCTCCAGGCCGGAGACCGCGAGCAGCAGGGCGTCGGCCTCGCCGGCGGCCAGCTTCGCGAGCCGCCGGTTGGCGTTGCCGCGGAACGGGACGCACGTCAGGTGCGGGTGGGTGGCGGCCAGTTGGGCGACGCGGCGCACCGAGGAGGTGCCGACGCGGGTCCCCTCCGGAAGCTCGTCCAGGGTGAGCCCGCCCGGGTGGACGAGGGCGTCCCGGATGTCGTCCCGCTTCAGGAACGCGGCGAACACCGTGCCCGCCGGGAGCGGCCGGTCGGCGGGCACGTCCTTGACGCAGTGCACCGCGAGGTCGGCCTCGCCCGACAACAACGCGGCGTCGACCTCCTTGGTGAAGGCGCCCTTGCCCTCCACCTGCGACAGGTCGCCGAGCCACTTGTCGCCGGTGGTCCGCACCGGCACGACCTCGGTGCGCACACCGGGGTGGAGGACCGCCAACTCGGCCCGGACGCGCTCGACCTGAGCGAGGGCCATGGGGGAGTCGCGGGAGACGATACGGATCAGTTCGGGGGCGGACATGCGGACACGATAGTGCCCCCGGGGGGCACGGGGCCGCGTGATTCGCCTGGCTGCCGCCCGTCCCGCCGGGCCCGGGGCCCGAAGGGGACGCCGGGGCCCGGCCACCGTCCTGCGGGCCGGGGCGGGCGCCGCCGAAGCCGTGCTCGCCCGGCTCGTCGCGTACACACGTCCGCCGCAGTGGCCCGCGGCGGCGCGGCCGGCCCGGAATGCCCGGTCCCGCTCCGCCCGGTGCCGGTCCGGCCGGACCGGTGCAGCAGGCCACCCGCCACGACGTCCTCGCCGCGGCTCCCGGACCGAGCCCGGGAGCGGGCCCCGGCTCGGGCCGGGGAACCGGGCCGCTCGCGCACAGGGCCCTCCGGGCCGTGCGCGCGGGTGGTCCGCGCGGCCCGTTCGCCGTGGCCGGTCGGCGGGCCCGCCGAACGGCGCCGGTCCCGTCGCGCGGACCGGCGCCGTCGCCGTCAGTGCGCGGAGGCGGCCTCGGCCTCGACGCCGTCGTCCGACGCCGCGCGCGCCGTTGCGGCGGCGGGACGGTGCCCCGGGACGAAGGAGGCGATGACGAAGGCGAGCAGGGCGGCCCCCGCGCCGATGCCCATGACCACCTTGAAGGCGTTCTCGGACGGCAGGGCGAAACCGCCGAGGCTGACGGTCATCTGCGCCAGGATCACTCCGGCGATCGCGCTGGCGACCGACGTACCGATGGACCGCATCAGGGTGTTGAGGCTGTTCGCGGCGGCCGTCTCGCTCGCCGGCACCGCGCCCATGATCAGGGCCGGCATGGCGCCGTAGGTGAAGCCGATGCCCGCGCCGATGACGCAGGAGACCAGCACCAGGTGCCAGACCTCGGACATCAGCACGATGTTCAGTCCGTAACCGGCCGCCACGATCAGGGCGCCGGTCATCAGGGTCACCTTCGGGCCCCTGGACCCGGACACCTTCGCGGAGACCGGGGCGAACGCCATCATCACCAGGCCGGAGGGCGCCATCACCAGACCGGCGGTCAGCAGGGAGCGGCCGAGCCCGTAACCGGTCGCCTCGGGCAACTGCAGGAGCTGCGGAAGCACGAGGGACATCGCGAACATCGAGAAGCCGACCGCTATCGACGCCAGGTTGGTGAACAGCACCTGGCGGCGCGCCGTGGTCCGCAGATCCACCAGCGGGTGCGGGGTGCGCAGCTCCCACCGTCCCCACACCAGCAGGACCACCACGGCCGCCGCGAACAGGCCGAGGGTGAGGCCGCCGGTCCAGCCCCAGTCGGCGCCCTTGGAGATCGCCAGCAGCAGGCACACCAGGCCGGCCGCCATGCCGATGCCGCCCAGCACGTCGAAGCGGCCCCCGGTGCGCACCGCCGACTCGGGCACGAGCGCCAGCACCAGCACCAGGGCGACGGCGCCGAGCGCGCCGGAGGTCCAGAACAGCATGTGCCAGTCGAGGTTGTCCGCGATCAGCGCGGCGGCGGGCAGGCCGAGCGCGCCGCCGACGCCCAGCGAGGCGCTCATCAGGGCGGTGGCGCCGGCCAGGCGCTCGGCGGGCAGCTCGTCGCGCATGATGCTGATGCCGAGCGGGATCACCGCGGCGGACAGGCCCTGCATGGCCCGGCCCACGACCATCGGGACCAGGGAGTCGCTCAGCCCGCAGACCACCGAGCCGGCGATCAGCAGCACCAGGCTGAACAGCAGCATGCGCCGCTTGCCCGCCATGTCGCCGAGCCGGCCGACGACCGGGGTGGCCACGGCGGCGGCGAGCAGGGTGGCCGTCACCGCCCAGGCCGCGTCCGACGCCGGAGCGTCCAGGAGCTTCGGCAGTTCCGGGACGATCGGGATGACGAGCGTCTGCATCAGCGAGACGACGATCCCGGCCAGGGCCAGTACCGCCACCACGGCGTTCGGCCGCGGCGCGGCGGGGGAAGGGGGCATGGAGGTGCCTTTCAGGGATGAGCGTGGAAACGGGAAGAATTTAAGTCAGTCGCTTGAAGTATTCTAGGGGGTGCCGCTGGAGGCACACTCGTCCGGGCCGCGCGCCGCCCCGGCCCCGCCGTTGCGTAGGCTTCGGTGAGAACGCGCCGTATGACGGCGGACCTGCGACGACTCGAGGGACTGGCCGTCGCGGGCCGTGAGCGAAGTCCCGGCGCGGCGGTGATCATGGCGGGCAGGACGGGGCGGGCGGAACAGGTCAGCGCGACCCGGCAGCTGATCCTGACCACGGCCGAGCGGCTGTTCGCCGAGCACGGGGTGTACGCGGTGTCCAACCGCCAGGTCAGCGAGGCCGCCGGACAGGGCAACAACGCCGCGGTCGGCTACCACTTCGGCACCAAGGCGGACCTGGTGCGCGCCATCGTCCAGCGGCACTCCGAGCGCGTCGAGGACCTGCGGGCCCGGCAGCTGGCCGCGCTCGGCGACTCGCCGCACCTGCGCGACTGGGTGGACTGCCTGGTGCGGCCGCAGTTCGATCACCTGGCGGCACTGGGCAGCCCGACCTGGTACGCGCGGTTCTGCGCCCAGGTCATGACCGACCCGGCGCTGCGGCAGATCATGCTCGACGAGTCCCGCGGCTCCGCGTCGCTGCGCGAGATCATCGCCGGACGGAACCGGTGCATGCCGGCGCTCCCGGACGAGGTCCGGGCCGAGCGGGGCGACATGGCGCGCCACCTCATCGTGCACACGGCGGCCGAGCGGGAGCGCGCCCTCGCCGAAGGACGTCCGACCCCTCGCGCCAGCTGGCGGGAGGCCGCCGACGGGCTGGCCGACGCGATCGTGGGCATGTGGCTCGCGCCCGTCACGCCCCGGCGCGGGGTGTGACGGGCCGCCGGACCGCGCTGCCGCGCGAGCTGATCCCCGCTCCACCCGCGTCCCCGCCCCCACCCGCACCCGGTGCCGCCTCCATCACGCCCCGCGGCCGCCCGCCGGCGACGTGCCCGTCACCACCGTCACCACCGACGCCCACCGCTGCGGCTGCTTCTCGGCCGGCGCGTCCATCGACGTCCTCCGCCGCTCGTCCGGCCGTATCCCGGGCACCCACGACCGCCGTGACCGGTCCGGCGGCCTCCCCGTTCGCAGCGCCCGGTGATATCGCGCGGCAGGCCCCCGGAGGAGGAACCGTGTCACGGTCCGAACGCCCACCCCTGCTGCTCGCCGCTGCCGGGCACACCCCGGGCGTGGACGTACGCCGGCGGCGTCGCCGAGGACTGCGAGGGCCGGTCGTGAGCCGTGTCCCGGCCGTCGGCGACACGGTCGACGACTTCACGCTGCCGGACGAGACCGGCACCCCGCGCCGCCTGTCGGAACAGCTCGCCGACGGGCCGGTCGTGCTCTTCTTCCACCCCGCCGCCCTGACCCCCGGCTGCACCGCCGAGACCTGCCGCTTCCGCGACCTCGCCGCCGAGCTCGCGGCGGCCGGCGCCCGGCCGGTGGGCGTCAGCGGCGACCCCGTCGAGCGCCGGCAGGGGTTCGCGGGGCGCCACACCCTCGGCATGCCGTTCCTCTCCGACGCCGACGGCACGGTCCGCGAGCGGTTCGGGGTGAGACGAGGATTCGGCCTGGCCCCCACCGAGCGGGTCGCCTTCGTCGTCGGGCCGGACCGCACCGTGCTCGAGGTCGTCCGCGGCGAACCGCGCATGAGCACCCACGCCGACCGCGCCCTCGCCGCGCTGCGCGCTCACCGCGGGTGACGCACCCGGCCCACCGGCCTGCGGTTGAAACAGGTTCACATGGGGTCAATCCTGGACGCTATGGAGCACGTCCCCGCCGTGGCGACCCTGGACGCCCGCGGCACAGTGACGGGGTGGAGCGAGGGCGCCCGGCGGCTGACCGGCTATCCGGCCGAGGAGGTCGTGGGGCGGCCCGCGCGGGACCTGCTCGCCCGGCAGGTGCCGTCCGGGGCGCTGTCGGAGCTGTCGGGCACGGCGGTGCTCCGCCACCGCGACGGCTCCACCGTGACCCTGGCCCTGCACGGCAGTCCGCTGCTGGGGGCCGCCGGCGCACCGGACGGGTACGCGGTGACCGTCGAGCCGGCCGGCGGGGGAGCCCTCCTGCTGACCGGGGAGACCTTCCGGCAGGCGTCCCTGTCGATGTCCGTCCACGACACCCGGCAGCGCTATCTGCGGGCCAACGACACGGCGCAGCGGATGCTGGGCCTGCCGGAGGAGGACCTGATCGGACGGTCGCTGCCGGAGGTCATGGCGGAGATCGACGCCGACGCGTCCGGATTCCTGCACCACCTGCGGCAGGTGACCGACACCGGCCGGCCCCACCGCTACGAGACCTTCACGCCCGCCTCCTCCAGGCTCGGCGAATACGCCTGGACCATCGAGATGTGGCCGCTGCACGACGCGTCCGGCGAAGTCGCCGCCGTGGCCGTGGCGGGGTTCGAAAGCACCGAGCAGCACCGGGCCCGGGAGCGGCTGGCCCTGCTGAACGAGGCCGCGACCGCGATCGGCACCAGCCTGGACGTGGTGCACACCGCCGAGGAACTGGTCGGCATCCTCGTGCCGCGGTTCACCGACTTCGCCGGCGTCGACCTGCTCGACTGGGTCCTCGGCGCGGACGAACCGCTCGCGGTGCCGGCCGAGGACGTCGTGCTGCACCGGGTCGCCCACGGGTCCGCCGCCGAAGGGCTTCCGAAGGCGTCCGCGCACCCGGGGGACACCGACGTGTACCCGTCCTGCTCCGCACCCGCGCGGGCGCTGCGGGAGGGGCGGCCGGTGCTCACCGGTCCGGGCGACCCGGACTTCGACCGGTGGATGCGGGTGCGCAACGAGCAGGTTCCCGCCGACCGTCCGTTCCGGGACCGCATCAGCTCCACCCTGGCGGTTCCGCTGCGGGCCCGCGGCACCACCCTGGGCGTCGCGACGGCCGTGCGCGTCGCCCCCAGGGACCCGTTCGCCCCCGACGACATCGCCCTGGCCGAGGAACTGGCCAGCCGGGCCGCCGTCTGCGTCGACAACGCCCGCCGCTTCGCCCGCGAGCGCTCCACCGCGCTCGCCCTCCAGCACAGCCTCCTGCCCAAGGGCATGCCCGGCCAGTCGGCCGTGGAGGTGGCGCACCGCTACCTGCCCTCCGGCTCGGCGGCCGGCCTCGGCGGCGACTGGTTCGACGTGATCCCGCTCTCCGGCAGCCGGGTCGCCCTGGTCGTCGGCGACGTCGTCGGCCACGGCATCCCGTCCTCCGCGACCATGGGCCGTCTGTGCACGGCCGTACGCACCCTCGCCGACGTCGACCTGCCGCCCGACGAACTCCTCACCCACCTCGACGACCTCGTCGCCCACCTCGCGGCGGACGGCGGCGAAGCGGGCGAACTGGGCGCCACCTGCCTCTACGCGGTCTACGACCCCGTCACCGGCCGTCTCACCCTCGCCTCCGCCGGCCACCCCGCGCCCGCCCTCCTGCTCCCCGACGGCACCGCCCGCCTCGTCCCCGTCGGCGCCGGGCCGCCGCTCGGTGTCGGCGGGCTGCCGTTCGAGGCGGCCGAGGCGGTGCTGCCCGAGGGCTCCGTCGTCGCGCTGTACACCGGCGGCATGGTCCGGGACCGCGACGGCGACACGGGCCGCGCCACCGCCGGACTGTGCCGCGCGCTGACCGCGCCCGCGCACTCGCTCGACGCCCTGTGCGACCGTGTGCTCAAGGCGGTGATGCCCGAGCAGCCCGGCGACGACGTGGCCCTGCTGCTGGCCCGTACCCGGGCGCTGGGCGGCGACCAGGTCGCCACCTGGGACGTCCTGCCGGACCCCGCGCACGTGGCCGCCATCCGGCAGTCCGCCACCGAACAGCTGACGGAATGGGGCCTGGACGAGGCGGCGTTCGTCACCGAACTCGTCGTCAGCGAACTCGTCACCAACGCGATCCGGTACGGCGCACCGCCCGTCCGGCTCCGTCTCATCCGCGACCGCACCCTGATCTGCGAGGTCTCCGACGGCAGCTCCACCTCGCCGCACCTGCGCCGGGCCCACGCGTACGACGAGGGCGGCAGGGGACTGCTGCTGGTCGCCCAGCTCACCCAGCGCTGGGGCAGCCGCCAGACCGGAGACGGCAAGACGATCTGGGCCGAACAGGCCCTGCCCGAGGACCCCGAGGACCCCGCGGCACCCGAGAAGTGAGTCGTCCCGCCCCCTCGCCGTGCTCCCCGTTCCCGACGGCCGCCTCGCCGGTACGCCCGTGGCGGGCCGTCAGGAGACCGACGGCGCCGGACACCCTTGTCAGAACCCCTCGCGCGCTTCCGGGGCCCGCCGGTGAGGTGTCCGTCGGTGTGGACGGCACCGCGTCGACGCCGCTCACAGGCGGCGGGCCGGGACGCCGGTGGCCCGCGCGTCGGTCACACGAGCGGGATCGTCACCTCGTCCTCGACCGGCGGGTCCATCTCCTGGGCCCGGTTGCCGGTGGCGGCGTGGCAGCGCAGCCGGACCGCCTCCGGTGAGACGTCCAGACGCAGGAAGCACTTGAAGAAGGGCGGACTGTAGGTGGCCGAACCCGGCGAAAAAAGCTGGGTGTAGATCTTGCGCACGGGCAGCCGGAACCGCTTGCGGTGATCGGGGCGCCGCCCCGTGCCCAGCAGCCCGGCGACCAGCCGGACGCGACGGGTGACCCGCGCGCCGGCGCCCGGGGAGCGGGCCGGGCGGATGCCGAGGCGCTCGGCGACCACGGCCGTCGCCTCGGCCTCCGTCAGCGTGAAGAAACGCCGCAGCCGCAGCCGGCGCCCGTACAGCCCGCTGTAGAAGGCCAGCGAGTCGCCGCGCAGCGGATAGCAGCGGAAGTCCTCCTCGGTGACGCCGCCCACCGAGACGCGGGGGATGGTGTGGGTGGCGTGCGTGAACGCGCCGCCACCGCCCGCGACCACGTACTGGACGGTGCGGCCGCCCACGTCGACCGGATAGCGCTGGTAGTTGTGGATGTCGCCGCCGATCGCCGCGACGTAGCGGTGGGCGGGGTCGCGGACGATGTCGTCGACGGTGCCGCCTCCCTCGATGGCGCACGGGCGGTGCTCGCCGTCCACGTACAGCGGCGAGCCGGTGACGAGGATCTTCGGACGCGGCCCCCGGGACACCTCGCGCAGCCACGCGCCCTGTTCGGCGTCGAGGGTGCCCAGCAGCCCCGTGTCGATGCCGACGATCCGCACCGGGCCGGCGTCGACGGCCCAGTACGGGCCGGGCTGGACGGCCTGCTGGGCGGGGGCGGAGCGCATCGCACGGGCCTCGTCCAGGTGCCGGCCGTCGTCCGGACGGGGCCGGTGCCACAGCAGGGACCGCAGCCAGGCCCGGGTGAGGGGGCGCGGGGCGGGCTCGGGCGGCAGGGGCGGGGCGTCGCCGCAGAAGACCCGCATGAAGCCGCCGAGGTCCTCGTACCAGTCGTGGTTGCCGGGGATCGCGTAGATCGGCGCCGGATAGTCCCGGTACGGGCGGAAGAACTTCGTGCCGTAGTCGTCGGCGCTGCCCACCGGGTAGATCACGTCGCTGGCGAGCACGGCGAACCTCGTGTCCCGGCCCTCCTCCAGCAGCCCGGGCACGACCGCGTACTGAGGATCGCCGCCCTCCCCGGTGTCGCCGACGACCAGGAACGAGAAGCGGTCCGGGTCGTCGCGCCGGACGACCTTGTCGGCCGGCGCCCCGGCCGCCGCCCGCTGTGCGACCCAGCGGCCGCGGGTACGGCCCGTGGGGTCGCCGAGCAGGGAGGCCAGCACACCGTTGCGGGCGGCCCACAGCGTCTTGGGGCTCAGCCAGGACAGCTGCTCGGACCGGGCCGGCAGGAGGGCCCGGTAGGCGCCGGGTTCGGCGGAGCCCCAGCCGGCGCCTTCGGCGGTGTCACGTGAGGAGTCGGGCACCGGGGAACGGTAACAACCGGCCGGGCGGAGGCGAGGACCGGGGGAGCGGCGTCAACTCCCCGCCGCTCCCGGGCCGTCGGCGGTGCACCGGGGGCCCTGGCCGGCGACGGTCAGAGCGTCCGCTTCAGCAGGCCGAGCAGTTCGTCCCAGTGCCGCTCGGTCGCCTCCGGGTCGTACGCGGCGGTGTCGGCCTGCGTGTAACCGTGGTGCGCCCCCGCGTAGACCTCGCAGCGGTGGCGGACGCCCGCCCCGGCCAGGGCCGCCTCCAGACGCTCCTGCTGCTCGACCGGCATGCCCGGGTCCTGGTCGGCGTGCCCGAAGTACACCTCGGCCGTGACCTGCCCGGCCACCAGGTGCGGACTCTGCGGATCCTCGGTCGCCAGGTTCCCGCCGTGGAAGCCGGCCACGGCGGCGACCCGGTCCGGGTACGCGCCCGCGGTGCGCAGGGCGAGCGCGGCGCCCATGCAGTAGCCGGTCACCCCGACCGGGCCGTCGGCGACCGCGGCGTGGTCCGCGAGCCACCGCAGGTACGCGCCCGCGTCCCGCATCGCCCGCTCCGGCGTCAGCGACCGCATGATCGGACCGAGGCGCTGGAAGATCTCCGGCCGCGCCCCCGGGTCGATGAACTCGGGGAGCTCGACGACCGGTGCCCGTCCGTGCCGGTGGAACACGTTCGGCACCAGCACGGTGTATCCCGCGCCGGCCAGCCGGTCGGCCATCGCCCTCAGCCGCGGACGCAGCCCGAAGGCGTCCATGTAGAACAGGACCGCGGGATACGCGTTCCCGTCACCGGGGCGCGCGAAGTAGGCGTCGGCGGTTCCGCCGTCGGTGGGGATGTCGACGACGTTGCCCTCTACGGCGGTCATGGCGGGGCTGCCCTCTCTCGGTCGGGTCTCGGCTTCCGGTCCGCCGGGCGGCCGGCGGACCACGGCCATCGTGGCACGCCGGCCCACGGGGCGCGTCGCGCGCCCCCGCGGACCGGCGGCCGGTCCGCTCCTACTCGAACCGCGTGGTGTCGCCGGCGCCCCGCCGCACGATCTCGGCCTCCCCGCCGGAGAAGTCGACGACCGTGGTCGGTTCGGTGCCGCACTCCCCGGAGTCGATCACCGCGTCCACCACGTGGTCGAGCCGGTCCTTGATCTCCCAGCCCTGCGTCATCGGCTCCTCCTCGTCGGGCAGCAGGAGGGTGCTGGACAGCAGCGGTTCACCGAGTTCGGCCAGCAGCGCCTGGGTGACGACGTGGTCGGGGATGCGCACGCCGACGGTCTTCTTCTTGGGGTGCTGGAGCATGCGCGGTACCTCCCTCGTCGCCGGGAGGATGAAGGTGTAACTGCCCGGGGTCGAGGCCTTGATGGCCCGGAACACGTCGTTGTCGATCTGCACGAACCGGCCGAGCTGCGCGAAGTCCTGGCACACCAGGGTGAAGTGGTGCCGGTTGTCCAGGTGCCGGATCGACCGGATGCGGTCGGTCCCGTCGCGGCTGCCCAGCCGGCAGCCCAGCGCGTAACAGGAGTCCGTCGGGTACGCGATCAGCGCGCCCGCGCGGACGCTGTCGGCGACCTGGGCGATGCTGCGCGGCTGCGGGTTCTCGGGGTGCACGTCGAAGTACTTCGCCATCCACCGAGCTTATGCCGTCCACGCGCCCGGACCGGGCGGACCGGGTCGGCGCCGCGGCGTCACGCCGGTTGCGGCGGGGGCCGTTCCAGGGGTCGTGCCGCGTGTCGCGGCCCGGGCTCCCGGGCCCGGCCCGGGCGGAGCAGGCGCCCGCGGCGGCGGCGGCCGGCCCGGCACTCCTGGAGGCTCGGACCTCACGACCGGCGGGCCCGCGCCGTGGCCGTGCCTTCCGGGCCGCAGCTGTGCGGGCGGTACGCCGCGCCGCCGGCCCGGGCTCCCCGTCTCCGCGCGGTGGGCGGCCGGCCCCGGGCCCCGGCACGGGTGGCCGGCGCGGACCGCCCGCCCCGCGTCGGCGCCTCCCGTGCCGGTCCGGGGTCGGCCGCCGGGCCGTCCCCGCCCGCCGCCGGCGCGCTCCGCGCCGTGGACGGGCATGCGGTAACGTCCCCGGCCTGGGCCGGGAGTGAGGCGAGGACGAGGAGAAGGCCGACGTGGCGGGCCGCGAGGACGGGACACGGCAGCGGAACGCGAGGACCGGCGGGCAGGCGGGGTGGGCGGAGGAACTGCTCGACCACCTGCGGCCGGCCGGACGCGACGTGCACAGGGTCGTGACCTGGCTCGCCGGAACCGTGGACGCGGCCGTGACGCTGCGGGACGGCACCGGCGGTCTCCTGGCCGGGACCCCCGCCGCGCTGGACGAGGACCTGGTCGCGGACATCACCGCCGGCCGTCTCGCCTCCGCCGCCCTCGGGGACCGGGGCCGTCACCTGCGTCTGGTCCGGGTGGAGCGGGCCCACCCGGCGTCGGCCGCCGTCCTCGCGGTGGCCCGCGACACCCCGTTCGACCGGCGGGCCGCCGACATCGTCACCCACACCGCCCAGGTGGTGGAACTCCTGCTGGCGGAGCACGAGTCCGTCGTCGCCGGACAGCGGCTGCGGCGGGCGACCTCCGACCTGCGCCTGGCCATCCTGCAACTGCTGATGGTCGAGGACACCGTCTCCGCACGCCGCGTGGCCGCCGGGCTCTGGCCCGGCCTCCTCGACACCGACACGGCGTGCGTCTACGTCGTGGAGAGCGTCCCCGGGGAACGCGACCGCCTCGCCGAGGAGTGCCTGTCGGCGACCGGGGAACGGGCCCTGGTGGTGCGCTGCCCGGCCATGGACGGGCACGTCATCGTCCTGACGCCCCGCGACGCGGCCGGCGAGGCGCTGCAGTCGCTCGTCGGCCGCACCCCCGGCGTCTTCCTCGGCGGCAGCGCCCGGCAGAACCTCGCCCGCACCGCCATCGCGTACGGGCAGGCCGTGAGCGCCCTGGCCGTGGCCCGGTTCCGTCACGGGAAGACGGCCGTGTACGCCGAGCGGACCCGCCCCGAGCGCCTGATGGACCCGGCCGCACTGGGGGGCTGGACGGCCCGCGTGCTGCGCCCGCTCGACGGCCTGCCGCACCACACCCGTGCCGAGCTGCTCGCCACCACCCGGCTCGGCCTGGAGTTCACCGCCGTCAACACGGCCAAGATCCTCGGCGTCAGCCGCAACACCGTCCGCGCCCGCATGGACCGCGTCGAGGGCCTGCTGCGCACCGACTTCGCCGACCTGGCCGTCCGCGCCGCCGTCCACCTCGCCCTGAACGCCCAGGCCGCCCTCGGGGCGGGCCTCGACGAGCGCGCGGCCGTACCCGGCGGTGCCCGCCTCACCGACCTGCTGGCCGGGCCCCCGCTGCGCACCTGGGCCGGTGACCTGCTCGGCCGGCTGGAGCCGGACGCGCGGAACGTGCGCCGCACCCTGCGCACCTGGATCGCCGCCGGCGGCAACGCCGAGCGGGCCGCCCGGAGGCTCGGCGTCCACGCCCAGACCGTGCGGGAGCACGTCCGCAGCGCGGAACCCGTCCTGGAGCGCCAGCTGCTCGCCGCCGGCAGCGACCTGTACGAGGTGGTGCTGGCCCACCTGGCCCTGGGAGAGCTCGACCAGCCGGTCCTGGACGGGACGAAACCGGGTCTTCCGGACCCACCCGTGCACGGGTGAGTCCGGAAGACCCGGCAGTGGGCACCGAGACGATTCACAACCGGGCGGCCGTCCACATAGATTCGACGGGCCGCGGGGGCACGACCGGAACGGGGGACCGGTCGCGCCCCCCGTCGCCGTCGGCCCAGGGCCCGGCAGCGGCCGGGGGCCGGCGGACGGGCGGGCCGTTCAGCCGTGCGGGAGGATCACCGCGCGCCCGTCGACCAGGCCCGAGTGGAGCCGCTCGTAGGCGAGCGGGGCGTCGTCCAGGGAGTACGTCTCGGTGTGCACCGACACGGCACCCGAGCGGGCCAGGTCCAGCACCTCGATCAGCTCGCCGCGGCTGCCCCAGTACGGGGCGCTGACCGACACCTCGAAGGGCAGCAGGCCGAAGCCGACGGGAAGCGACCCGCCGCCGATGCCGACCAGCGTGACATCGCCCTCGACGGCCGCGACGGCGCCGGCGGTCCTCACGGTCGGCGCCACCCCGACGAAGTCGAACACCGCCTCGGCGCCCAGACCGCCGGTGATCTCGCGCACCGCGTCCGCCGCCTTCGCGTCGGACAGCACCGCCTCGTGCGCGCCCACCTCGCGGGCGAGGCGCAGCTTGTCCTCGCTGACGTCGAGGGCGACGACCCGGGCGGGCGTCAGGGCGCGCAGCAGCTGGACGGCCACGTGGCCGAGGCCGCCGGCGCCGATGACCACCGCCGTCGAGCCGGGGACCAGCTTGGGCAGCGACTTCTTGATCGCGTGGTACGGCGTCAGTCCGGCGTCCGTCAGCGGCACCGCCGCGACCGGGTCGAGCCCGTCCAGCGGGACCAGGTGCCGCGGGTCGTCGACGAGCAGGTACTCGGCCATCGAACCGGGTCGGCCGAGGCCCGGCGGACGGATGCCCAGCTCTTCGGCGCGCAGGCAGTAGTTCTCCTTGCCCTGCGCGCACTTGGCGCAGGTGCCGCAGCCCCAGGGGCCGTACACGGCGACCGCGTCGCCCTCCGCGAGGCCCGTCACCCCGGCGCCCAGCGCGGCGACCGTGCCGACGCCCTCGTGGCCGAGGGTGAGGGGAAGCTCGTACGGGAACCCCTCGGCGGGCCAGCTCATCACCGCGATGTCGGAGTGGCACACCCCGGCGGCGGTGACCTTCAGCAGCACCTGGCCGGGGCCGGGCTCGGGGTCGGGGACGGTGACCACCTCGGGGGGAGCCCCGATGGTGCGGTACTGCAGTGCCTTCATGATCGAACTCCTTCGTTCCGCCCCCGTGTTATCCGCTGTGTCCGGCCCGGGGTCAGACGGCGGTGTAGGCGCCGTCCACCAGGTGGTAGCTGCCGGCGACGAAGGACGCCCGGTCCGACAGCAGGAAGGCGATCAGCTCGGCGACCTCCTCGGAGCGTCCGAGACGGCCGGCCGGGTGCAGGGCGACCAGGCCGTCGTAGGCCGCCTCGTCCATGGTCTTCAGCAGCGGGGTGTCGATGAAGCCGGGGCCGACCGCGTTGACGCGGATGCCCTGGGCGGCGTACTCGGCGGCGGCGGCCTTGGTCAGCCCGACCACGCCGTGCTTGGCGGCGACGTAGGCGGGGGAGCCGGCGAAGGCGACGGAGCCGAGGATGGACGCGACGTTGACGATGGCACCGCCCTTGCCGGCGGACTGCATGGCGGGCAGCTCGTAGCGCATCGAGTAGAAGACGCCGTCGAGGTTGGTGCGCACGACGCGCTGGTAGGCCTCGACGTCGTACTCGCCGGTCGGGGCGCTCGGGCCGCCGATGCCGGCGTTGTTCACGGCGAGGTCCAGGCCGCCGAAGGTGTCGACGGTGAAGCGGACGGCGGCCTCGACGGACTCCGGGCGGGTCACGTCCAGCTCGACGGCGGCGGCCTCGACGCCCTCCGCGGTCAGCTCGGCGGCGGCCTTCTCGGCGCCCTCGGCGTTGTGGTCGGCGATGACGACGCGCGCGCCGCCGGCGCCCAGGCGGCGGGCGGTGGCCAGGCCGATGCCGGAGGCGGCGCCGGTGACGAGGGCGGTGCGGCCGGCGAACTCGCCTTCGCGGCCGGTGGTGGCGGGGGTGGTACCGGTGGTGCTCATGGTGCTGCTCTCACTCTTCGGTGGTGCTGTCGGGGACCGCGGCCGCGGCCTCCGAGGTCAGGGCGTCGTAGGCCCGCTCCACGAGGGCGGCGAGGTCTGCGGCTCCCGGGTCCTCCTCGGCGCCGCGCGCCCACAGGCGCAGGGCGGCGACGAGGACTCCGGCGGCGGCGTCGACGATCGCGGCCGGGCGCACGTCCCGGGCGTCGTCGGTGCCGAGCCGGCCGGCGACGATCCGGATCGACTCCTCCTGGGCGTCGACGCGGATGCGCTGGTAGGCGGCGAACAGGTCGGGCTCGCTGTCCACCAGGGACAGCAGCCGGCGCATCCGGGGACGCACGTGCCAGGCCGGGTCGTCCCGGTCGGCCAGCCAGTCGCGCACCGCCCTGCGATAGGCGAGCAGGGGCGGCTCGTCGGCCGGACGGAGGCGCAGCAGTGCGTTGATGCGGTCACCGTCGCGGCGGACGAAGTCGAGTGCGGCGTCCTCCTTGCCGGCGAAGTGCCGGCTGAACGTGCGGCGCGTGACGTCCGCCCGCTCGGCGATGGCCTCCACCGTGGTCCCCGCCGGCCCCTGTTCCAGGATCAGGTCGCAGGCGGCGGTGGCCAGCGCGTCGCGGGTCCGCCGTGCCTTGCGCTGCCGCCGGTCCTCGGGGGCGGCGGGGGGCTTCGCTGCCTTCATGTCCGCGAGCGTACACCCGAAAATGTCCCAGTGGGACATGTGGCCCAATGGGACATCACTGCGTCCGCGGCGCTCGCCCCGACGGCGTCGTGTGCCCGGGCGGGGCCCGGGTACCCGGCCCCGGACCCCGGAACGAACACCTCGAGGAGGAGGCCCGCATGACCAGCGGTACCGAGACCGGCGGCGTGACCGGCACGCAGGACAAGGACTACAACCTCATCTGGTACGTCGAGTCGTGCCTGAGCAACGCGCTGCGCCTGGAGACGTACATCCAGGACGCCGAGCGCAACAAGGACACCGAGGTCGCGGAGTTGTTCCGCAAGGCGCAGGCCGACAGCCGCAAGGGAGCCGAACTCGGCAAGGAGCTGCTGCGCGCCCGCCTGAACGGCGGCTGACGGCCCGCCGCCCCCCGGGCCCGGCACCGCCACGGCGCGGCGGCCGGGCCTTCGGCGTGCCGCGGTCACACGGTCCCGGCGTGCCGCGGACGGAAGGGGCCGGCCCGCCGCGGACACGGTGCCTCGCCCTGTCGCCCCGGTCCGCGCGACACCGTCACCGAAGCCGCGCAAAGTGGGGTGTGACGGACACCGCGCCCGGGTACCCGGGCCGCCCATGTGCGCGGCCGACGGCCGCCTCGCAGCTCAGCCGCGTCCGACGGCGGCCAGGAGTCGAAGGAGCCCACGACCATGACGGACGTATCGAGCCAGGGACCCGGCCCGGGCGACGACCGGAAGGTGCTCACCAACCGGCAGGGACACCCCGTCCACGACAACCAGAACCAGCGCACGGTCGGCGCCCGCGGCCCCGCCACGCTGGAGAACTACCAGTTCCTGGAGAAGATCAGCCACTTCGACCGGGAGCGCATCCCCGAGCGCGTCGTGCACGCCCGCGGCGTGACCGCGTACGGGTACTTCGAGGCGTACGGCGCCTGGGGCGACGAGCCCATCGACCGCTTCACCCGGGCCAAGCTGTTCCAGGAGCGCGGCAAGCGCACCGACGTGGCCGTCCGGTTCTCCACCGTCATCGGCGGCCGCGACTCCGCGGAGACGGCCCGCGACCCGCGCGGCTTCGCCGTGAAGTTCTACACCGAGGACGGCAACTGGGACCTCGTCGGCAACAACCTGGGCGTCTTCTTCATCCGGGACGCGATCAAGTTCCCGGACGTCATCCACGCCCTCAAGCCGGACCCGGTGACGTTCGAGCAGCAGCCGCGGCGCATCTTCGACTTCATGTCGCAGACGCCCGAGTCGATGCACATGCTGGTCAACCTGTTCAGTCCGCGCGGCATCCCGTCGGACTACCGCCACATGCAGGGCTTCGGCGTCAACACCTACAAGTGGGTCAACGCCGAGGGCCACACGGTCCTGGTCAAGTACCACTGGATCCCCAAGGCGGGCGTCCGCAGCATGACCGAGGAGGACGCGGCCAACGTCCAGGCCCAGTCCCTCGGCCACGCCACCAAGGACCTCTACGACGCGGTCACGCGCGGTGACTACCCCGAGTGGGAGCTCCAGGTCCAGATGATGGAGGACAACGACCACCCGGAGCTCGACTTCGACCCGCTGGACGACACCAAGGTCTGGCCCGAGCAGGAGTTCCCGCCGAAGCCCGTCGGCCGGATGGTGCTCGACCGGATGCCGGACAACTACTTCGCCGAGAACGAGCAGATCTCCTTCGGCACCGGCGTCCTCGTCGACGGCCTGGACTTCTCCGACGACAAGATGCTCGTCGGCCGCACCTTCTCGTACAGCGACACCCAGCGCTACCGGGTCGGCCCCAACTACCTCCAGCTGCCCGTGAACCAGGCCAAGAACGCGCAGGTGCGCACCAACCAGCGCGACGGCCAGATGACCTACCACGTGGACGGCGGCGGCGAGAACCCGATCGTCAACTACGAACCGTCGATCACCGGCGGCCTGCGCGAGGCCCAGTACCCCACGCACGACGAGCAGGGGCCGGAGATCCGCGGCCGGCTCACCCGCAAGCGCATCCCGCGCGCCAACGACTACACGCAGGCCGGGCAGCGCTACCTGCTCATGGAGGAGTGGGAGCGCGACGACCTGGTGGCGAACTTCGTCAACCTGCTCTCCCAGTGCGACCGGCCGGTGCAGGAGCGCATGGTGTGGCACTTCCTGCTGGTCGAGAACGACCTCGGCCTGCGGGTCGGCGAGGGCATCGGCATCAGCCCGCAGGACGTCAGGCACCTGGAGCCGCTGGCCGGCCAGGACCTCACCGACGAGGACCGCGAGCGCCTGGCCAACCTCGGCAAGAACCCGCCGCGGGACGTGGAGGGCCTGACGATGACCCACTGCGTCCCCGACGAACGGCACGTCGTGACCCGCTGACGACGGCTGACGACGAGCGTCACCGCACGGGCCGCCCCGCCTCTCACCCGGCCAGGGCGGCCCGTGCCGCGGCCACGGCCTGCTCGGCGTAGCCGCGCCCGAACAGCACGGCGTGCACCAGCAGCGGGAAGAGCTGGTGCACGCCGACGCGGGCGGCCCAGCCGTCGGCGAGCGGCGCCGCCTGCCGGTAGCCCTCCAGGATCCGCTCCAGATGCGGGCAGCCGAACAGACGCAGCATCGCCAGGTCGGTCTCGCGGTGCCCGCCGTGCGCGGCCGGATCGATCAGCCGGACGTGCCCGTCGGCGCCCCACAGCACGTTGCCGTTCCACAGGTCGCCGTGCAGACGCGCGGGCGGCTCGGCCGGGCCGGCCAGCTCCGGCAGCCGTTCGCACACCCGCTCCACGTCGGCCGCCTCGGAGGCCCGCACGGTGCCCGCGTCGACCGCGCGGCGCAGATACGGCAGCACCCGGTGCTCGGCGTACCACTGCGGCCAGGCGTTCCCCGTGACGTTGCGCATCGGGACGAGCCCGATGTACGCGTCCACGGGCCCGCCGGGCGGCGGGGACCCGAATGCGGGCGCCCCGGCGGCGTGCAGGGCCGCCAGTTCCCGGCCGAACCCGGCCGCCGCCTCCTCGCCCGGCGCTCCCTGCGCGACCCGGTCGGTGACGAGCCAGCACGCGTCGTCGCCGTGCACCACCGGGATCCGCACGCCGCCCGCGCCGGCCAGCCAGCGCAGCCCCGCGGCCTCGGCCCGTGCCGCCCCCGCGCCCTCGGAGCGCTTGACCATCACCGTGCGTCCGTCGTCGAGGACGACCTCGGTGAGCGTCCCGGACAGCCGGCGCTCATGGGTGACCGCCCGGCCGGTGAACCGCGCCGCGGCGGCCGACGGCGAGGACGCGGAAGACGCTGATGACGCTGATGACGCGGAAGACGCCGAAGACATGGCGGTCAGACTACGGCCGGGGCACCGCCGACCCGGTGAAAAACGCCCACGACGCCGATGGAACACCCCGGGAGCGGGGGAGCAGTGGGACCATGACCAGTTCAGCGTTCCACCGCACCATCGTCCTGCCGGCTCCCGTGTGCGAACAGGCCGCACGGCACCTCGAGCACGCGGTCCAGAAGGCCATCGACGGCGCCGCCACCCCCTGGCGCGCGTTCCGCGGCGCCGGCGGCGACGACTTCGCGTTCTCCGTACCGGTGGTCGAGCAGGCCGCCGGCTGCCTGCTGGTGCTGGCCGCCGAGAGCGCCCAGAGCCTGCGCCCCTCCGCGCTGCGCGCCCTGATCTCCGTGGCCCTGCACCTGCGGGACGCCGCCGAGGCCGTACGGCGTCCCACCCTCACCGGCGGAGCCTGGTGAGGCGGACAAGGTCCGGCTGGCGCGGGGGCCCAGGCCGGCGCGTCACGCCCCGACGAGGCGCAGCATCCCCCACAGCGCCACGGTCGAGACGGCCAGGGTGGCCGGGACGGTGAGCAGACCGAGCCGGGTGAACCGGCCGAGGTCCGCCTCGACGCCGTGCCGGTGCAGGACGCGCCGCCACAGCAGGGTGGCGAGCGAACCGACGTAGGTCAGGTTGGGACCCAGGTTCACGCCGATCAGCACGGCGAGGACGGGCCCCGGGCCGGCGGGCGCGGTCAGAGGGAGCAGCGCCAGGACGGCCGGCAGGTTGTTGATGAGGTTCGCCAGCACCGCGGCCACCGTCGCCACGCCCAGCAGCGCCGTCAGCGAGTGCCCCTCGGGCAGCAGGTGCCCGAGCCCCGTGGCCAGGCCGCCCGCCACCACACCCTGCACCACGATGCCGAGGGCCAGCACGAACAGGCAGAACAACGGGGCGGCGGCGCCCACCAGCTCCCGGGGCGTGACGTGGCGCCGGGACAGCGCCCGCACACCGAGCACCAGGACCCCGGCCAGCGCCGCCCACGCGGGCTCCAGTCCGGCCGGCGAGGCCACGGCGAACCCGGCCAGGGTCAGGGCCAGGACGACGAGGGTGAACCGGGGGACGGCGGGCTCCGGGGCCGAAGTGCGCGGCCCGTCGCCGGGCACGGACCCGCTTCCCGGCCCGGCGGCGGGCACGGACCCGCTTCCCGGCCCGGCGGCGGGCGCGGGGGCCGGGGCGGGGAGGGCCGGGGGCACGGCCAGGTCGGCGCGGAAGAAGCGGCGGAACACGACGTACTCGACGGCGATCGCGGCCAGCCAGGGCAGCGACATCAGCACGGCGAACCGGGTGAAGCTCAGCCCACTGGCCGTGAACGCCAGCAGATTGGTCAGGTTCGAGACCGGCAGCAGCAGGGACGCCGAGTTCGCCAGGTGCGCCGTGGCGTACACGTGCGGGCGTGCCCGGGCGCCCGACCGGGCCGCGGTGGCGAGGACCACGGGGGTGAGCAGGACGACGGTGGCGTCCAGGCTGAGCACGGCCGTGACCGCGGCGGCCACCGCGAACACGCCCGTCAGCAGCCGCCGCGGACTGTCGCCGCACCGGCGCGCCACCGCAGCGCCGACGGCCTCGAACAGGCCCTCCTTCGCGCACAGGTACGCCAGCATCAGCACCAGGGCGAGGAAACCGACGACCGGCAGCAGCGTACGGGTCTGGTCCCAGGCCTCGTGCGGCGTCACCGTGCCCAGCGCCACGGCCAGCACGGCGGCGGGCACGGCGGCCGCGGCCTCCGGCAGTCCCCGGGGGCGCAGCACGGCGAAGGCCAGGACGGCGAGCAGCAGGGCGACCGAGAGGGCCTCGGGGACGAGGGCGGTACTCAGGGGGTTCTCCTCCACACCAGCGACCGGGCGGACACCCGGTGATCGGCAGCATCCAAGGATGGCACCCCCGGGCCAGGGCCGGTCACGCCCGGCGGACGGTCCGGGGCGGATGTGTCCGAGGCCACGCCGTGGACGAGACCCGGGCCATGTCCCGCGCGGTGCGCCGCGGGCTACCGTTTCCGCGGGCTTCCCGTCCCCGGACCCCGTGTCCTCGCGACGGCCCGGCCCCTGTCCCCACGGCTAGCAGTTCGGACGGTCCGGCAGTGCAAGCAGATCTCTCCCCCGTGATCGCGGCGACCACCCAGTGGCTCACGTGCGCCTATCCAGCGTCCGGCGGCGCGCTGGCCTCCGCCCTGTGCGAGGCGCAGGCGCGGCAGGCCGTGACGGTCGCGGCCCGGTTGCGCTACCCCACCCCGATGGACGCCGCGCTGATGACCATGTCGGGTCCGGGCGGCTCCGACCGCCTCGACTGGATCACCGGTGCGGACGGCACGCCGGCCGCCGGCCCGGACGACTACGCCTGGCGGACCTGGGTGGACGAGGTCGTGGCGAGCTGGGCGGCCTGTCTGCTGACCGACCCGGAGCTGGCCGCCCTGGCGGTGGCGGCACTCGCCGAGGCCGGTCCCGCCGCCGGGACGCCGGTCGAGTTCCGCCGCCTGCTCGTGCCCGACGAACGCGACCGCCGGGCGGCGGCATTGCTGCGCCACCCCGACCTGCTCGCGTCCGTGGCGGAACTGCACCAGGACCAACTCGTCGACCGGCTCGGCCCGGGGCAGGCGATGGTCGCCTGACCGGCGGTGGGGGTGCGGGGTGCCTGCGGCGCCTGTGCGGGTGTGGTGGTGTGCGGGGTGCCTGCGGCGGCCTGTGCGGGTTCGGTGGGGGTGCGCGGATGCCTGCGGCGGCCCGTGCGGCTTCGGTGGGGGTGCGCGGGTGCCTGCGGCGCCTGTGCGGGTTCGGTGGGGGTGCGCGTAGCGCCTTGGGTCCGGTGGTGGGTCGGGGCCGCGCCGGGGGGTGTCCGTCCTCGGAACGGCGCGGAATCGGGTGCTGACCAACAGGCGGGGCGTTGACGCGCCAACCGCTGCGGGCGGACACCCCCCGACACGTCCCCTTCCCGCCGTACGCGGCTCCCCCGCCGTCCCCACTCAGCTATGGGCAGCCGCCATCCGCCGCCGCCCCGGCTGCGGGCAGCCGCCGTCCGCCGTCGTCCCAGCTGCGGGCGGTCGCCGTGCCGCCGCCGCTGCGGGCAGTCGTGCCTCCCCCAGTGCCTGAACGGCCTGGGCGGTGCCCCCAGGGCGGCACGGGTGGACGGTGGGGGTCTCCCCGCTCGAGCGAAGCCGAGAGTGGGGGAGGCACCCCGTAGCGCCGGGCCGCGCGACCCACCCCGCGTCCGCACCCGCGCCGGGTGGCCGGGTGACGAAAGACCCTCGGTCCGCGCCCCGCAGGGTCAGGCGGCTGTTCCCAGTGCCACCTGCGTCGGTGCCTCCGGTGTCGCGGAGGCGCCTGCCCTGCCGGTACCGCGGGCCTGCAGCACATGCCCCGTGCCGATGGCGGCGGCGATGATCAGGCCGCCCGCGATCAGCGCGCCCCGCGCCCCGGCCAGCTCCATCAGCAGGCCCAGCACCGGCGGACCGCCGAGGCTCCACACCGTGCCGATGCTGCCCCACACGCCGAGCACCCGGCCCCGCATGTGCGCGGGCGGGTCGGTCTGCAGGACCGCCGTGCCCGCGGTGTCGGAGACGGACTCCACCACCGCCATCGGCAGCACCATCACCAGCAGGACGGCCAGGGACGGCGACAGCCCCGCCACCACCTGCAGCAGACCGCCCGCCGCCGCCAGCGCGCCCACGACCCGCACCGAGGGCCGGCGCAGCCGGGCGCCCAGGACCGCGCCGATGATGCCGCCGACCGCCAGGACGGTGGAGACCGTGCCGAACGAGCCGGCACCGCCCGCGAGCGGCCCGGTGACCAGCACGGCGAGCGTGAGCTGGTAGTTGCGCCCGAAGACGGCGCTGACAGCGGTCACGCCGGCCAGCGCGAGCAGCCGGGGACGGCGCGCGAAGAAGGCCAGGCCCTCCCGCACGCTCATGCCGCCGTCCGCGTCGCGCCGGCCGCGTGCGGCGCGCAGCGCGGCCGTCCGGACGGCCCCGCGGGCGGGGCGGAGGAAGGGGATGACCCCCGCCACGAACAGGAACGACAGCCCGTTCGCGGCATAGGCAGCGGCCGTGCCGAGGAAGCCGACCGTCACGCCGGCGAGCGCCGCTCCCGTGAGACGGCCCGCCTGGTGCACCAGCGCGCCCACCCCGATGGCGGACGGGACGTCCTCGGGCGGGACCAGGTCGTTGCCCAGCAGGGAGCAGGCCGGGCCGTCGACGGTGGCGATGACGCCGGTGACGGCGGCCAGCACCATCAGGGAGGTGACGTCGAGGCGGTCCAGCGCCACCAGGAGGGCCGTCACGAAGGCCACCGCGCCGAGCAGCGCCTGACTGACCGCGGCGGTCACTTTCCGCGGCCAGCGGTCGACGGCCGCGCCACCGAACACGCTGATCAGCAGCGCGGGTGCGGCCTGCACGGACATGGACAGGCCCGTCACGGCGGCGGACCCGGTGAGCTGCAGGACCAGCAGGTTCTGCACCGTGAGCTGCATCCACGTACCGGCGTTCGACACGAAGTTCGCGACGGACCACCAGCGCATGCTGCGGTGCCGCAGGGAACGCCACGGTGAGCGGGACGGGACCGGCGCGAGGGCCGGCGGAGCTGGGGCGGAAGAGGAAGACACAGTGCGCCACTCGAAGGCGGGTCGTGAGACCCGGAAGGGACAGGAACACGGGAGTGAGGACGCCGGCTGCGCTGCGCGGCCACTCCGATGAGCCGTGAGACGGCGCCGACCATCGTGGCAGAAGGGACGGCCGAGTCGATTCCGGGCGACCGCGCGGCACCGCCTCGGCGGACGCCAAAACCCGTCCGCCGACAGCTGTTTGGCGCCACGAGTGTGGTTGATCACAGGAAGCCGGGCCGTGCGGAGCGGCTGCACCGGCACTCGTGACGGCCGGCACATCCGCCCTCTCCGCCGTGCCGGGGCCGGCGCCGTCCTCCCGTGGTCCGCCCGACGACGGCGCACCGGAGGGGCACGGCAGGCGTCAGAGCATGAAAGCGACTCGGTGGGGCACCCGGGGCGCGCTCGTCACGCGTTCAGCCGGCGCAGCGCGGAGGAAGGACGGTCTCCTCATGATGCCGATGGCGGCGTTCACTCCGTACGACAGGGCCCGCGCGCCGTGGGACCGGGCCCTGGTGACCGGCGGTGCGGGCTTCCTGGGCTCCCACCTCTGCACCCGCCTGCTCGGTTCGGGTGTCGAAGTCGACTGCCTGGACAACCTCTCCACGGGCCGGGCCGAGAAGGTGGCCCACCTGGCCGGCCGTCCCGGGTTCCGCTTCCTGGAGCGGGACGTCTCCGAGCCCGGCTGCGCGGAGGACCTCACCGGCCCGTACGACCTGGTCCTGCATCTGGCCGGTCCCGCGGCGCCCGCCGCCCGGCCGGACCGGCCCGTCGACCTGCTCGACGCCGGCAGCCTCGGCACCCGTGCCGCGCTGACCGTCGCGGCACGGGACGGCGCGCGGTTCCTGCTGGCCTCCTCGCCGCCGTGCCTCCTGTGCGGCCCACATCCCGCGGGGCCCGGCCACGACACCGATCCGGTCGGCCCGCACAGCGCCTGGACCGAGGCCGTCCGGTTCGCCGAGGCCCTGGTCGCCGCACACGCGGGTGCCCACGGTTCGAACGCCGGGATCGTGCGTCTGTTCACCGGCTACGGGCCCGGCATGCGGACCGACGACGGTGCCGCACCGGCCGCCTTCATCGAGCAGGCGCTGGCCGGGGAGCCGGTCGTCGTCGCCGGGGACGGCGGTCTCACGTACCCCCTGTGCTACGTCGACGACATGGTCGACGGCGTGTTGCTGGTCGCGGCCGGCCGTTCGGTACGGCCCGTGGACATCGGCGGCGACGAGGCGCCGACGGCCCTGGAGATCGCCCGGCGCGTGATCGGCCTGGCCGGCTCCGACTCCCCTGTCGTCTTCGTCGACCCACCGGCTGACCTGCCCGTGCCGCCCCGTCCGGTCACCGGCTTCGCCCGCGAGATCTTCGGCTGGCTGCCGGGCGTGTCCTGGCGGGACGGCCTGGAGCGCACCGTCGCCGCGTTCCGGGACCGGCCGGAACCGGTGCCGACGGCGACGACGGAGCGCGCGGGGGAGTGGTGAGCGGAAGGAGGAGCCCGTCGGTGCCGGGCCCCTCCTTCGTGTCGCCGTGCCTCTCCACGTTCGTCAGCTGTGCTTGCCCCGCCCCGTCAGCGCGTCCCGCACCCGGTCGACCATGCCCGCACCCGGTGCCAGGAGCTTGTTCATCGGCGGCTTGTCCGGGCTGGCCGGATGCGGTCGCGTCGGCGCCGTCTTCTTCGCCTGCCGGACCTTGTCGCCCAACTGGTCCAGGGCCTCGGGCGGACACGCCTCACGGAGCCTCGGGAAGAGGTTGTTCTCCTCGTCGGCGACGTGCGCGCGGATCTCGCTCATCAGCTTGCCGATCAACCGGTCGAACTCGGCGTCGTCCGCCTGGCAGCCCTCCAGGTCCTTCATGATCTGCTCGGCCTCGGCGTGGTCCTCGAGCTCCTTGTCGGCGAGGGCGCCCCCGTTCGGCACGTGCTCGCGCACGGCCGGGTAGAGGTACGCCTCCTCCGCCACCGAATGCCGGACCAGCTCGATCGTGGCCTGATCGGCGTACAGCTTGCGGTCCTTGTGACCGGCCGGCAGCGCCTCGATCTTTCCGAAGAGCTCCTCGACCTCGCGGTGATCGGTCGTCAGCTCGTCGATGACGTTTCCGCCGTGTCCCATGTTCCACCTCCAGTCGGATCGTGACGGTCGGGGGACCGAGCGCCACGGGCGCCGGGTCCCCCCGCGGGCCCCGGTTTAACGCCCGCTCAGCAGCCCAGTCGGGAACGGACGCGGCCGGCCGCCGCGGCGGGGCGTGCCGCGGCCCGTACCGAGCGCTGCACCGTGTGGGCCTCGCGCCGCAGGCCCTTGGCGGCGTGCCGTCCCCGCCACATCAGCGAGGGCGCGCCCCCGGTGTCGTCCGCGGCGATCAGCAGGCCGCCCATCATGGACAGGTTCTTCAGGAAGTGGATGCGCTGCTGGGCCCGCTCGGCCGGGTCCTCCGTCTCCCAGAAGCGGTGCCCGGCCAGGGTGGTGGGCACCAGGGTGGCGGCGATGGCCAGGGCGGCCAGCCGGGGGAACCGGCCGAGCCCGAGCATGACGCCGCCCACCACCTGTACGGCGCCGTTGAGCCGTACGAGTTGTTCGGTGCTGTCCGGCAGCACGGACACGCGGTCGGTCACGGGCCGGACGACGGGCTCGGCCATCGGCGCCACGTCCTGGGGACGGCGCACGGAGTGCAGGCCGCCTGCGACGAACATCGAGGCGAGCATCGGCCGGCCGGCCAGACGCAGAAGACTCATGACGCTCTCTCCCGGGTTGCCAAGGGGGTTGTGTCTACCAGGATCATCAGGTGCCCCGGCGGTGCGGCGCCATTCGGTGCCTGGCGCGGACCCGGTGGCCGTGGGCACCGGGCCGTAGGCGTTTCCCGCAGGTCACAGGCTGGTGAGGATCTGCGGCGACAGGTTCTTGATCATGGTGTTGGTCCAGCGCATTTGGCGCAGCGTCTGCGGATGACAGGCGGAGGCCAGGTCCAGGAGACCGCCGTCCCCCGACGCCTGGGCGGCCTGGGCGAGCATCTCCCAGTGCAGTGAGTTCTCCGTGGCGCCGAGGTGCAGTTCCCGCAGGTCCCGCAGGAGCAGCAGGCCGGGTTCGGGCCGGTGCACCACGGCCTGCGCCGCCTTCTCGCGCAGGGTCGCGAACACGCCGTCCGGCGAGGCGTCCGGCGGGTCGCCGAGGTCGAGGCCGTGGTGCCCGGCCGTCTCGGCCAGCCGCCGGACGTGCTCGCGCGACCAGCGGGCGAGGTCGGTCGCGACGTGGTGGACCTCGTGCTCGGTGCGGTGCCGCTCGGCGACGGTCGTCAGGTCGTGCGCCAGGCGCCGTTCGCCCCGGTGCAGGGTGCGCAGGGCCAGGGTGATGCCGTTCACCGGGCGCCTTCCTCACGGCCGTGCGGGAACCGGGCCGGTACCTGCGTCGTGTGCGCCGCCGGTCCGCCCGCCGTGGCCGGCACCGCGCCGGCCACGGCGGGTGCCGACGCGGTGGTGGTCGGGGCCGGGGCCGGGCGGCCGTCACCGCGTTCGACGAGGGCGAGCGCGGCGGTGGACGTCTTGAACAGCGGCTGTTTGGAGACCGGGTCCCAGTCGGTGACGGTCGTCTCGTTGGCGGCCCGGCCGGGGGTGCCGGGGCCCGGTCCGGATCCGCCCTCGGTGTCCCAGTAGCCGTAGTGGAACGGCACGAACAGCAGCCCCGGCCGGATGCCGGTCACCCGCAGCCGTCCCCGCAGCGAGCCGCGCCTGCTGGTGACCTCGACCAGGTCTCCCTCGCCGAGGCCGAGCCGGTCCGCGTCCGCGGTGGAGATCTCCACCCACACGTCCGGGGCGGCGTCGGCGAGCTGACGGGCCCGGCCGGTCTTCGTCCGGGTGTGGAAGTGGTAGACCGTCCGGCCCGTGGTGAGCTGGAACGGGTACTGCTCGTCCGGTTCCTCGTGCGGCGGCAGATAGGCGGCGGCCTTCAGGACGGCCTTGCCCTCGGGGTTGAGGGAGCGGTACTCCACCACCTCGACGGACGCCCCGGTCTCCAGGTCCTTGCCGTAGCTCTCGCACACGTCCGGGTGGGCCCACCGGATGCCGTCGGTGTAGAGCCGGGCGGTGCCCTCCGGCGCGCTGTCGTCGCAGGGCCACTGGATGCCGCTGGTGCCGCGCAGCTTGGCGTAGGTCAGACCGGTGTAGTCGCAGGGGCGGCCCGCGCTGCACCGCTTCCACGCCTCGAACGCGGACTCCGGGTCGTGCCAGGTGATCAGCGGGCCGCCGTCCTTGTCCCGGAAGTCCATGCGCCGCGCGTAGTCCAGGAAGATGTCCAGGTCGGGCCGGGCCTCGCCGGGCGGCTCGACGGCCTTCTCCGACAGGTGCACGGTGCGGTCGGCGTTGGTGAGCGCGCCGGTCTTCTCGCCCCAGGTGGCGGCCGGCAGCACCACGTCCGCCAGCTGGGCGGTCTCGGTCAGGAACAGGTCCTGCACCACCGTGAACAGCCGGTCCTGGGTCAGGATCGAGCGGATGCGGGCGAGTTCGGGCAGGGAGACGGCGGGGTTGGTGCCGCTGATCCACAGCATGCGGATCGAGCCCTGCTCGGCGTACCGGAACATCTGCATGGCGTGGGTGGGCGGCGCGTAGTGCGGGATGGTCTCCGGCTCCACGTTCCACACCCTCGCCAGGTCGGCGACGTGGTCGTCGTTCTGCCAGTTGCGAAAGCCCGGCAGGTCGCCGTCGGCACCGCACTCGCGGGTGTTCTGGGCGGTGGGCTGGCCGTTCATCTGGAGCAGGCCGGCGCCCGGGCGGCCCAGCATGCCGCGGATCAGGTGCAGGTTGTTGATCTGCACCGCCGCGGCCGTGGCCTGGTGGGACTGGTAGACGCCCTGGAGGACGGTGGACACCAACGCGTCGGTGGTGCCCACGAGTTCGGCGGCCTCCTCGATCCGGGCGGCGGGGACGTCGCAGATGTCCGCGGCCCACTTCGGGGTGCAGTCCGCGACCCGGGCGGCCAGTTCCTCGAAGCCGACGGTGTGCGCGGCGATGAAGTCGCGGTCGATCCGGTCGTGCCGGATCGTCTCGTGCAGCAGCGCGTTGAGCAGCGCGACGTTGGTCCCGGCGCGGGGCGCGAGGTGCACGGTGGCGTGCCCGGCGGCCCGGGTCGGCCGTGGGTCCACGCACAGCAGGCGGGGCGGATCGGCGCCCTCCAGCCGGTCCAGCAGCCGCATCCACTGCACGGGCTGGGTCTCGGCGATGTTGTGGCCGAACAGGGCGATCACGCCGGCGTGGTCGAAGTCGTCGTAGCTGCCGGGCTGCCCGTCGCAGCCGAACGTCTCCTTCAGCGCCTCCGCGGCCGTCGACGTGCACAGCCGGGTGTTGCCGTCCAGGTGGTGGGTGCCGATGCCGGCCCGGGCGAGGACGGCGAGCGTGTAGTACTCCTCCAGGAACAGCTGTCCGCTGGTGTAGAAGCCGATCGACCCGGGACCGCGCTGCTCCAGCAGCTCGCGCGAGCGGGCGGCCACCAGGTCCAGCGCGGTGTCCCAGTCCGTCTCCACCAGGCGTCCGCCCCGCCGCACCAGCGGTCGGGTCAGCCGGTCCGGGGAGGCGTTCGCCTGCCACCCGAACAGGTCCTTCGGACCCAGCCTGCCCCGGTTGACCCGGTCCGTGTCCCGGCCCCGCACGCCCACCATCCGTCCGTCGGCCACCGCGATGTCCATCGCGTCGCCGTCGGAGTGCAGGATCGACGCGGACTGCACCCACCGCTGCACCGCCCCCGGCTCCACGCCCTCCGCGAGGAACGTGTCCACCCGGGCCGGCCAGGTCTCGTGCCGTCCGTAGGGCGTCCTCCCGCCCCAAGGGTGCGCGATCCGGTCCGCCGACTCCTCCATGAGCCCTCCACCCACGCTCGTCCCACTGAAGGGCGCGGGTACCCGCTCGCCGCCGACCGACGCCCAGAGCTTGTGGGAGCGCTCCCATTCGGGCAGGATGCTGCGATGACCTCGACTGCCGCCGTACGCCCCTACCGCCCCGCCGACGCAACGGCCCTCGACGACATCTGCATCCGCACCGCCCACAACGGCCGCGACAGCCGCCCCGTCTACGCCGACCCCGGCATCCTGCCCGCGATCTTCGCCGCCCCCTACGTCCACCTCGACCCGGACCTCGCCTTCGTGCTGGACGACGGGCAGGGCCGGGCCGTGGGCTACGTCCTGGGGACGGCGGACACCCCGCGCTTCGCCGAGGAGTTCCGCGCGAAGTGGCTGCCCCGGGTCGCCGGCCGCTACCCGGCGCCGGACGGGCCGCCCGGCACCCCGGACGAGTTCATGGCCACCCTGCTGCACGACCCCGAGCGCATGATCGTGCCCGAACTGGCCGCCTACCCCGCCCACCTGCACATCGACCTGCTGCCCGAGTGGCAGGGCCGCGGACACGGACGGGAGCTGATGCGCACCTTCTGGCGGGCGCTGCGCGAGCGCGGGGTGCCGTCCGTCCACCTGGTCATGGCGACGGCCAACGCCCCCGCCCGGGCCTTCTACGACCGTCTGGGCTTCCACGAGGTCCGGGCGGCCGGCCTGGACCCCGCGGACGTCACCTGTCTCGGGCGCACGACCGAGGACGGCACCGGCCGGCCCTGACCTGCCGGGGGAGGGCGCTCAGGCCGCACCCAGCTGGTAGACGCTGAAGGCCCGGCGGATCACCGGCTGGGCCACGTTGCGCACCCGCACCCCGCCCGCCGTCATGCCGTGCTCCGAGCCCAGGTGCGCGTGGCCGTGGACGGCGAGATCCGCGCCGGCCGTGTCGATCGCCTCGGCCAGCAGGTAGCTGCCGAGGAACGGATGGATCTCCGGCGGCTCACCGGCCAGCGTGTCGGCCACGGGGGAGAAGTGCGTCAGGGCGACGCGCACCGCGCAGTCCTGGCCGTCCAGCTCCTCGAGCGCGGCGTACAGGCTGTCCGCGGAGCGGCGGGTGGTGCGGACGAACTCCTTCATGACCGGTTCCCCGAACTCCCCGGCGCTGCGGCCCACGAAGCCGCCGCCGAACCCCTTGGTCCCGGCGATCCCGACGCGGGTCCCGGCGCACTCCACGACCGTCGCCTCGCCCTCCAGGACCGTCACACCGGCGTCCTGGAGGAGGGCGGCGACCTTCTCGGGCTGTTCGTCGTGGTGGTCGTGATTGCCGAGGACGGCCACCACCGGCACCGGCAGACCGCGCACCTCCTGGGCCACCACCCGGGCCTCCTCCGGTGTGCCGTGCCGGGTGAGGTCCCCGGCGAGCAGCAGCAGGTCCGCGCACTCGGGCAGGGTCTCGAAGGCGGGCCGCAGCAGTCCCTGGCTGTCGAGGCCCATGTGGATGTCCCCGACGGCGGCGACGCGGATCATCACAACTCCTCCGCACGGTCGGGGCGGGTGGTGTCGGCCACCACGATGTCGCTGTGCACGGTGAGCCCCGCCAGCTCCTCGCGCACGACCCGCAGCAGGGTCTCGCGGCACTGGACGGAGGGCACCGTGCCGGTGACCGCGACGGCCCCGGCCCGGATCTCGGCCCGCACCCCGAGCTCGGCGAGCTCTTCGGCGGCGAGCCGGTCGTGCAGGTGGGCGACGCGGTACTCGACGTTCCCGGCGGCGGGCGCGGGACCGCTCGCGGCGGGCCCCTGGTGTGCGACGGGGTCGCTCATCGGTGCTCCTCCTTCGCGGGGGAGGCCGGGGAGATGATCTCCAGCCGTTCGAGGATGAAGAAGAACGCGGCGGGCATCGGCGCGTCGCCGCAGTCGCGGCGCAGCTCCTCCCAGTCGATCTTCTCCCGCAGGGTGCGGGCGATGGGCAGCACCGCCCCGAAGTCGCAGTGGTGCTCCGAGAAGGCGGCCAGCAGACCACGCAGCAGGTCGGTCGGCGACAGGACCGGCATCAGCACCGAGTCGACGGAGAGTTCCCGGGCCCGGTCCAGCAGGTCCGCCGTGACCGGCTGGTGCGCCAGTTCGAAGATGAGGTCGACCTGCTGTCCCAGGCAGTCGGCCTTCAGCAGCCAGTCCTCGGGCGGCGTGTAGACCTCCAGGCCCGCTTCGCGCAGCGTGCGGGCGACGGCCTCCGCGTCGTCGGGCCGGATGCAGAAGTCGACGTCGTGCTGGAGGTTCTGGGTGCCGCCGTGCGCGTACACGGCGACACTGCCCGCGAGGGCGAACGGATGCCCTTCCTTCTTCAGGATCGCGCCCACCTGCTTGGCGGCCTGGAGGATGGCCTGGTTGCGGTCGACCGGGAGCTCCTCGCGGAGCACGTCGTCACGGCCGGCCGGCCGGGCGTCCCCGGCCGGCGGACGGAACTCGGACACGCCGGCGCGCCGGTCGAGAGCGCGGTCGTCGGCGGGCTGCGTCATCGTCGTCCCCTCTCCGGGCTGTGGTCTTCCGCGGACCGGACCGGTCGTCGCCCCGGTTCGGGTACCCGGCGAGGCACCGCCGACACAGGGGCCGCGACGCTCGGTCACCCGGTGCGTCCCCGGCCGTTTCCGGGCACCCGGACGGCATGAACGACAAGCATGAGCGGCAGCAGGACGACGCGGACCGCCGGACCGTCGAGCGGCTGGTGGCGGCGTGGCTGGAGGAGACCGGGCGGCACGATCCCGTCGCGGCCCGGCGGGCCCGCGCCGGCTGGGAACGGGGAGCCCTGCCGGAGCGGGCCGCACAGGATCTGGCCACCTGGGTCACCGCGCGGATCACGGACACCGGCTTCACCGAGGACGAGGGACCGTACGTCGAAGGGCCCGTGCGTATCAGCCCGTCCGACAAGGAGACCGTGCACGGCTGGCTGCGGGCCCACGGCCACGCCGTGTGACGCGCCCGGCGGGAGCCGCCCCGGGCGTCAGTCGACCCGGGGCTGCCACTCGAACATCAGGAGGGTCGCGTCGTCCTGCAGCCGGCCCTCCTGCGAGTCCAGGATCGAGTGGACCAGGTGACGCATCGACTCCGGCGCCAGCTCCCCGCCCGCCGTGGCCCGGATGACGTAGTCGGCGAACCGTTCGAGACCCAGCAGCTTCGCCTCCCGGGTGCGGGCCTCGGTGATCCCGTCCGTGTAGACGAGCACCCGGTCCCCGGGCTCCAGGCGGATCTCGTGCCTCCGGCGCGGCCCGGAGGCGAGCAGGGACGGCATGCCCATGGGCGGGTCGGCGTCCCGCTCCATGGCGTCGATGATCAGCCGGTGGCCGCGTATGAGGAGGGGCGCCGGGTGACCGCAGTTGTACCACCGCAGCACGCCGGTGGCCAGGTCCAGCTGGGCGATGAACGCCGTGCAGAACTTGTCCGGCAGCCAGCCGGCGAGCACGTCGTCCACGGACGCCACCAGCTCGGCCAGGTCGGCACCGTTGCGCCGGGCGTTGCGGCAGGCCGCCAGCGCGACCGCGCTGGTGAGCCCGGAGGCGAGGTCGTGCCCCATCGCGTCCAGGACCGTGACGTGCAGCGTCGTCTCGGTGAGCGAATGGTCGAAGGCGTCGCCCCCG
Organism: Streptomyces sp. NPDC029152; assembly: GCF_055564355.1. NCBI lineage: Bacteria > Bacillati > Actinomycetota > Actinomycetes > Kitasatosporales > Streptomycetaceae > Streptomyces > Streptomyces sp. NPDC029152. Next base: position 39,477 of record NZ_JBVHWR010000002.1, read on the forward strand.
AGCTCGTAGGCGGGCTCCAGGACGGCCGTGGACACCACCTGGCCGTCGCCGATGGTGCGCGGCGGCAGGAAGGCGCGCAGCATCTCGGAGGTCAGATGCATCCGCTCGGTGCGGGTGCGCCGCACGTAGGAGTCCTCGTAGGCCCGCTTCGAGGTGATCATCATGGCCAGCAGCGAGGCGAGCGCCCTGCCCCGGGTCAGCGAGGCCGACGTGAGCGCCGACTGCCTCACGGCCAGGACGCCGAGCCGCTCCGCGCCGTCCAGCAGCGGGTACCAGGCGATGACGCCGCCCGACTCCGACTCCTCCACCCGCAGCGACTGCGTGCGGTACGCCCAGCCCGCCAGCGATCCGTCGACGGGGACCGCCGAGGCCACGTCGGTCTGCGGGACGAGGAACCGCTGCTGGAGGTCGACGAGGTAGACCACGGCGTGCTGCAGCCCGAGCGCCCTGGAGCAGCGGGCCACGGCGGTGGCCAGGTCCAGCGTCAGATGGGCCGGGTCGGCGAGGAAGTCCAGCAGCGCGTCGCTCGCCTCTGACGTCGACACCTCGTCTCCCCTCGTCGCGTGACGGCCGGGTGGGGCGTGCTGCGCAGCAGTCTGGCACCGCGCAACCCGGCGCGCGCGCCGGGCGGATCGTCCTCGGGACGCTTCGGCCGCCGCGGACCGGGCACGCGGTCCGTCGGACGACCCCGAGCGCCGAGGAGTGGTGCCCCATGACCGAGTACGAGCGTTCCCGCACCATGCCCGCACGGCCCGAGCAGGTCTTCGACCAGGCCGCGGACGTCGGCCGGCTGGACACGTGGCTCCCACGGGAGCTGCACGTGGAGGTCGAGGAACCGCCCGCCGTCACCGTCCACGAGGACAACAGCGGCCAGGACACCTCCGCGCTGCTGAGCGCCCGGCCCGAGCAGATGCGGCTCGAATGGGGCACGCGCGACCGGGGCGGCTACGCCGGCTGGCTCCAGGTCGCCGGCCTCGACACCGGGACCAGCGAGGTCACCGTCCACCTGTCGTTCTTCGACGACAGCCACGACCCGGGCGGGCGGGCGGTGGCCGACGCCCTCGACACCAGCCTGCGGCGCCTGGAGGAGCAGGTGCGGCTGCGCGGCGGCGACGCGGCCGGCTGAACCGGCGCCACGGCCGCCGCTGTCGCCCGGCGGTGACGTACGGGACGAATCCATTGCGGAGGAAAAGGGCGACCCATCGCCCCGACGGGCGGTGGCGTCCGCGTCACGTCACGACGGGCGGCCCCCCGCCCGGGCGGAAGGTCGCCCGCTGGCCGTGCCGGCAGTGCACGATCCGGTCCGCGAGCCCCTTGCGGTCGGCCTCGGCGAGGAAGGCGTCGAGCGGCGAGCGGAAGACCGTGTAGTCGTCGTAGTGCACCGGCAGGATCCGCCGGGGGTCCAGGCGCCGCGCGAGTTCCGCGCCCTGACGCCCGTCCATGGTCACCACGAAGCCGCCCGGCAGCGTGGTGCCGCCCAGGTGCAGCACCGCCAGGTCCAGGTCGGGGAAGCGGCGGGCGATCTCGTCCAGGCCGTCGAAGAGCAGCGTGTCCCCGGAGACGTACAGCCGGTGCTGCGGCGGCCCGTCGACGGGCCCGAACTCCAGCAGGCTGCCCATCACCGGCGGCAGCAGGCGTCGCAGCGCCGGGTGGCCGGCGTGGCGGCCGGGCAGCGCCGTGACGCGCGCCTGGGCGTCCCCGTGCCGCACGGTCTCCTGCTGCCAGGTGCGCAGTCCCACGGCCCGGTGGAATCCGTGCAGGCCCTGCAGCCGGCGGGAGGCGTGCGGGGTGGTGACGATCGGCAGCGACCGGGACAGCCGCCGCCGGGCCACCCGGTCCCAGTGGTCGCCGTGCAGGTGGGACAGCACCACGGCGTCCAGTTCCGGCAGGTCGCGGGGGTCGAGGGCGGGTTCGGTCAGGCGGCGGCTCGTGAGGCCGTGACCGAGGTAGGCACGCTGCCCGCGGTGGAGGAAGTTCGGATCGGTCAGCAGGCTCAGCCCGCGGTACTGGAGCAGTACGGTGGCGTTGCCGATGAAGTGGATCCGCAGACTGTCGTCGGGGGACGGGGACATCACGGTGCTCCTGTCCGAAAGCGCGTGCGGGGCCCGGCCGGCCCGGCTCCTCGTGGAAGCAGGGGGTACCCCTCTCGGGGACGTTCACCCGGGCTCCGGCGGGGCGGCGCCGGAGGCGTCCGCGGGACGGCGCCGTCATCACCGGCGCACGCGCCCCTGCCGGCCCGACACCCGCCGGCCCCATGACGACGCGTCGCCCGGCCGCCTCCTTCCGGTCCCGTCGCGTGGGGCCGGGGCGGCGCGGGCCGGAGGCGGGGACTTCCGAGCGCACGCGCGGCAGCGGCGCGCCCTCTCCGGCCGGTGGCCGGGCACGCGGCCGGCCGTCCCCGGCCTCCGGAAGCCGAAGCCGTCCCGCCGTTCCGGGCGTCGAACACGCGCGCCGAAGCGCCGGTCCGCCCCTCCGGCACCGGCGAGGACGCCACCGGCACCGGGGAGGCGCGGCCGTCCCGCTCGTGGAGAGCAACTGCGGTTCCGGACAGGCCGGTTGCGCCCGGACGGACATCGCCGGCACGCCTGGCGTCCAGGGGCCGAGCACACGTCCCCGCGGTGCCGCGGGGCCCTGGACGACCGGTTCGGTCCGAGTCGTCACCGGACCGGGGCACCGCCGGGCCGTCCGGCTGTGTCGATGCCGCGTCAGACGCCCACCCGTACGGGGCCGGTTGGCTGATCGTTTCTATCCGTCCGGGTGCCTCGCGGACCCGGAGGGGCGTACGGGCCGTCACCCGAATGGCCCCCGCGCGCTATTGGCGGCGGCCGATCCGGTGTCTCCTGGAGTGTGTCAGCGGCGTCCAGGCTGGGAGGCCGGTCATGTACGAAATGTGCGTGGGCCCGGAAAAGGCGGGCGGAGCTTTGGTGTGGCACGTGATGGCCAAGCAGGCCGCGGCCACCTTGTGCGGACAGAAGCTCCGCGAGCGTATCGAGGCATCCGACGGTGAAAGGGCACGACACTGCCCCGACTGCATGGCTTCGTTCGAGAGGCTGATGACAGCGGCACCGTGCTGACGGACCGTCCGCGACGTCGACCGCCCCGCCGCATCCCGCGGCGGGGCGGTCGGCGTGATGCCGGACGCGAGGGTGCCCCCGTGACCACTCGCACGGCGCAGTGTCACGGCGTCCGGCCGGGGAAGGCGCGGGTCGCGCCGGCCGCGCAGTCCTCCCGCGACCGGGTGTGCCGCGGCCGGGATCCCCGACTCGGCCGCGGCGCTCCCTCTCCGCCGTGCTCTCGCATCCCCGCCGTACACCGCGTCGCGGCACCGCGGAGGCCGGGCGGCCGTGATGGGTGTCGGCCACCGAGGGTTTTGGGTGCCGTCCCCGATGGAGGCCCGGGGACGCCGCGTGTGACCGTGGAACCGCGCCGCGCCCCGGGGGCTCCCCCGGGGCCGGGAACGCCACGGGGGAGCCCGGCCCCGCCGCCCGTTCGCGGGTGGTACCGGCGGCCCGGAGAACCGGGCCCGGAGCCGGAGGCCCGTCCCCCTCGCCGCCTCGTCCACGACCCCGCGGGTCCGGGAGCGGCGCCGCTTCACGCCGGTGGCCGGCGGCGTCCGGAGCAGGACGGCCGGCCGCGTCGCACACGCACACGAAGGAGAACGCGCATTACTCACCGTCGAACGAAGCCCTTCCGACCCTCCACGCGACCCGGGGCGGTGGCCCGTGGGACACGCTGACACCCTGCTCGCCATGGGCGGCGCCTTCCTGGCCGCCGCGTTCCTCGCCCGCCTCGGCGGCAGGATCGGACTTCCGACGATCCCCCTGTTCATGCTGGCCGGCATCCTGCTCGGCCCCCACACACCCGGCTTCGTCCTGGTCGAGGACGCGCACGACTTCGAGATGCTCTCCGCCCTCGGACTGGTGCTGCTGCTCTTCTACCTGGGGCTGGAGTTCCACCTCGACGACCTCAAGAGCGGCGGCAGACGACTGCTGACCGCGGGCGGCGTCTACCTTCTGCTCAACGTCGGCGCCGGCCTCGGCTTCGGCTTCGCGCTGGGCTGGGGAGTGCGGGAGGCGCTGGTGCTCGCCGGCGTCCTCGGCATCTCCTCCTCCGCGATCGTCACCAAGATCCTCATCGACCTGGGCCGCATCGGGCGTCCGGAGACCCGCCTCATCCTCGGCGTCATCGTGGTGGAGGACATCTTCCTGGCGCTGTACCTGGCCGCGCTCCAGCCGATCGTCGCGGGCGCCCACGGGGTCGCGGACATGGCGCTGCAGGCCGGCAAGGCGTTCGGGTTCCTGCTGGTGCTCGCCGTCGCGGCCCGCTGGGGCACCCGGCTCGTGGGACGCCTGATCGCGACCCGCGACGACGAACTGCTCGTCATCAGCTTCCTCGGCGCCGCCGTCCTCGTCGCCGGCGTCTCCGAACTCCTCGGCGTCGCCGACGCCATCGGCGCCTTCATGGTCGGCCTGATCCTCGCCGGAACCCCCTCGGGGCCACGGATCCGGGAACTGGTGCACCCGTTGCGCGACGCCTTCGCGGCGATCTTCTTCTTCGCCTTCGGACTGGCCATCGACCCCGGCGACCTCGCCTCCGTCGCCGGACCGGTCGCCGCGGCGGCGGCACTGACCCTCGTCATGAACGTCGTCGCCGGACTGTGCGTGGCCCGCGTGTACCGCTACGGCTCCGAACCGGCGGCGGAGATCGCCACCACCCTGGTGGCGCGCGGGGAGTTCGCGCTGATCCTGGCCGCCATGGCCGCCGGCGCCGGACTCGACGGACGGCTCGCCCCCTTCATCGCCGGCTACGTCCTCGTCCTCGCCGTCCTCGGCCCCGTCGTCGCGGGACGGGCGTACGTGCTCGCCGGCGCCCTGCGGGCCGGGCGGCGACTGCTGCCGGGCGGCCGTGCCCCCGAGCGGCCGGCGCGGGACCGGCCGGGGGAGGACGCGGCGGCCGACGCCGCCGCGCCGGTGCCGGCCCGCGCGGACGCCGAACGGTAGGGACCGGGCGGAACCGGCGGCGCGGTGCCGGCCCGTCGGGAGCCGCCGTCGGGGGCGACCACGACGATGCCGCCGTCGGGACGGGAACGGGCCGGCGGATCTCCGCGCCCGGCGGCACTCCTGACGGTTCGTCGCCCGCGCCCGGGCCGCACCGCCCCCGGACCGCCCGTGCCCCAGTGGGACAATCTGCCCGCAGGGGCGGTGCCGTGGGCGTGGCCGTCCGGGAGCGGAAGGAGCCGTGAGCATGATCGAGTGGGTGCCCCTGGGCAGCGGTGCCAGACCCGTCCCCCGGCCCGTCGCGGCTCCGCTGGTGTGGGCGGGGGCCTTCGCCGGCGCGCTCGTCCTGGTGGCGCTCCTCAACGGCACCGTGGGCTCCGGCCGTCCGGGACTCGCGCTGGCCGTGCTCTCCCTCCTGGCGGCCCTGCTCGGGCTGTGCGCCAGGTTCACCGCCGCGCCGGGAACGGCCCTTCTGTGCTGGCTCTCCCTCAACGGCTTCGCCATCCCGCCCGCCGGCACCCTCACCTGGGCCGGACGCCGGGACACGGCCTGGCTGGCGTGCCTCCTCGGCGCGGCCCTCGTCGGCACGGCACTGGCCCGGCTGGTCCACGCCCGCGCCGCCTACCGCCGGCTGACGACGGCATCCGGACCCGGGACGACGGCAGCCGGCGACCTGTGACACGGCGGTCCCGGAGCCGCTCCGGGGCCGGCCACGCCGTCTGATCAGGTCCATGCCGATACGGCGGTGCCGTATCCGGAGTGTCCCCTCCGCCCCGGTTGGCTTCCCGCGGACGGGGCACTCAGTGCTGAGTCCTGACCGGGCTCTCTGAGTGGAGGCGTGCGTGGCGGTTCGGCATCGGTTGATCAAGACGACTCCGCAGGCGGTGTGGGACGTCCTCGCGGACGGCACCCGGTACGCGGACTGGGTCGTGGGCACGTCGTCCTCCGCCCCCAAGCGGGGACGGTGGCCGCAGGTCGGCGCCGCGATCTCCTACGAGGTGGGCCTCGGGCCGGTCCGCCTGCGCAACGAGACGGTCGTCAGACGCTGCGAGGAGGGGTCCGTGCTGGAACTCGAGGCGATCGCCGGCCCGCTCGGCACGGCGCGGATCGCCATCGAGCTCCGGCCCTGGGGCGAGCAGTGCCTGGTGATCGTGGACGAGCATCCGCTGCGGGGCACCGGCGGAATGCTGCACAACATGGGCGTCGAAGCGCTGATCCAGCTGAGGCACCGGGCCATGCTGGCCCGGCTGGCCAGGCTGTGCGAGGACGGAGCCGGTGAGCGGAGCCGGCCGGACCCGGCCCCGGCGCCCGAACAGGGAGCCGGCCATGCCTGACGCCGTCGTGATCGGCGCCGGTCCCAACGGACTGGTCGCGGCGAACCTCCTCGCGGACGCCGGCTGGAGCGTGGAGGTCCTGGAGGAGCAGCCCGAGCCGGGCGGGGCCGTGCGCCACGACGGCGAGGTCGCCCCCGGCTTCGTGAACGACCTGTTCAGCTCCTTCTACCCGCTCGCCGCGGCCTCCCCGGTGCTGGCCGGCCTGCGGCTGGAGGAGCACGGACTGCGCTGGGCCCACGCGCCCCACGTGGTCGCCCACCCCCTGACCGACGGCACGTGCGCGGTCCTCGACCGCGACGTCGGCACCACCGCCGCCTCCCTCGACGCCTTCGCGCCCGGGGACGGCGCCGCCTGGCACCGCCTGCACGACGTCTGGGAACGCTACCGGGCCGACATCCTGGACGCCTTGTTCACCCCCTTCCCGCCGGTCAGGGCCGCCGCCCGGCTGGCCCTGCGTCTGCGTGGCGCGGGCGGACTGCGGCTGGCCCGCACCCTGGTGCTGCCGGTGCGCCGTCTGGGCGAGGAGGAGTTCCGCGGCGAGGGCGGCAGACTGCTCCTGGCGGGCAACGCCCTGCACGCGGACCTCGCGCCCGAGGCGGCGGGCAGCGGCGGCTTCGGCTGGCTGATGACGATGCTCGGCCAGACCTACGGCTTCCCGGTGCCGGCCGGCGGCTCCGGCGCGCTCACCGAGGCCCTCGTCCGCCGGCTGCGCTCCCGCGGAGGCGCCCTGCGCTGCGGGCAGCGCGTCGACCACGTCGTCGTCCGCGACCGGCGCGCGGTGGGCGTGCGCACGGCCGGGGGAGAGACGGTCGCGGCCCGGCGGGCCGTCCTCGCGGACGTGTCCGTGCCCGCCCTGTACGGGTCACTCGTCGACCCGGGGGACCTGCCCGGCCAGGTCCTCGCCGACCTCGAGCGCTTCCAGTGGGACTTCGCCACCTTCAAGGTGGACTGGGCGCTGGACGGCCCCGTGCCCTGGCGGTGCGCCCGGGCGGCCGGCGCCGGCACCGTGCACCTGGCCGACGGCATCGACGAACTGACCCGGTTCGCCGCCCAGATCGCCATGCGCCAGGTCCCCGACCGTCCCTTCGCCCTGTTCGGCCAGATGACGACCACCGACCCGTCCCGCTCACCGGAGGGCACCGAGTCCGCCTGGGCGTACACCCACGTCCCGCAGGACATCCGGGGCGACGCGGGCGACGAGGGCATCGGCGGCAGCTGGGACGCCAAGGAGCAGGAGCTCATGGCCGACCGGGTCGAGCGCCAGGTGGAGCGCTTCGCCCCCGGTTTCCGCTCCCTGATCCGGGCCCGCCGCGTCCTGGCCCCGCCCACCCTCCAGTCGATGGACGCCAACCTCCACGGCGGCGCCATCAACGGCGGCACCACCGCCATGCACCAGCAGCTCTTCTTCCGGCCCGTGCCCGGCACCGGGCGGCCGGAGACACCGGTGGCCGGTCTCTACCTCGCCTCCGCGGGAGCCCACCCGGGAGGCGGTGTGCACGGGGCGCCCGGCGCCAACGCCGCACGGGCCGCGCTGCGCCGGCACCGGCTCGCCGGCCCCACCCGGATCCAGCGCCTCCTGACCCGCCGCGACCGGGTCGGTGACAAGCGATGACCGCCCTCGGGCCACGCGGAGGCCCACCGGTGACGGGCAGTCCGCTGCGCGACCGCACCGTCGTGGTGACCGGTGCCGCGCGCGGACTGGGCGCCGCACTGGCCGCGGAGTGCGCCCGCCGGGGGGCCCGGCTCGCGCTGCTCGGTCACGAGAGGGCCCGGCTGGAGGCCGTGGCGGCGGCCCTGCCGGCCCCGGCGCTCGCCCTGGAGGTGGACGTCACCGACGCCGCCGCGCTGGACGCCGCGGCGCACGAGGTGCGCGGGCGCCTCGGGCCGCCGTCGGTCGTGGTGGCGAACGCCGGCATCGCGGAGGGCGGGCCGTTCGCCGGGTCCGACCCGGCCGAATGGCGCCGTGTCGTCGACGTGAACCTGACGGGCAGCGCGCAGACCGCGCGCGCCTTCCTGCCGGACCTGTTCCGGACCTCCGGCTACTCCCTCCAGATCGCCTCGACCGCGTCGCTCGGCGCCGCCCCCATGATGAGCGCCTACTGCGCCTCCAAGGCGGGCGTGGAGGCCTTCACCCACGCCCTGCGCGCCGAGGTGGCGCACCACGGGGTCGCCGTGGGCATCGCCTACCTCAACTGGATCGACACCGACATGATCCGAGACGCCGACCGGTACGCCGTCCTGCGCGAGCTGCGCGCCCACATGCCCGCCCCGGCCCGCCGGACCTACCCGGCCGACTTCGTCGCCGCCCGCCTGGTGCGCGCCGTGGAACGCCGCCGCACGTCCGTGTACGTGCCCGGATGGCTGCGCCTGGCGCAGCTGGCGCGTCCCGCCCTGCCCGCCGCGGTCATGCGGGTGTCCCGCCGCGACCTGCCCGGGCTGGAGGCCGCGGGCGACATGGGCGCCACCGGCCCGCTCGGCACGGGCGGGCGGGCCGACCGCGAGGCGCGGGGACCCCGGGCGTAGCGCCGTACGCGGCGCACGCGCCGGGCGGGCCCGCGGGAACCGCCGAGGCGGCCGGCGGGACTCGCCGGCAAAACCGACGAGGAGAGGAGCCGGATGCGCGTCAGTACGGCCGGCGACGGCGGACGAGGGCCCTGGAGCCCGCCGCCCCCGGCGGATCCGGCCGGCCGCCCGTGGCGCGACGACCTCGCCCACGCCGAACGACGCCGGGACCCGCGCCGACGCGGCGCGGGCCCCGGCCGACCGGAGGAGGCTCCGTGCAGACCTTCCTGCCCCACCCCGGCTTCCGGGAGTCGGCGCTCGTCCTGGACCGCCGCCGGCTGGGCAAGCAGCGGGTCGAGGCGCTCCAGGTGCTGCGCGGCCTCACCGTCCCCGGCTACGGCTGGCGCCGGCACCCCGCGGTGCGCATGTGGATCGGCTACGAGGAGGCGCTCGTCCGCTACGGCCTGGAGATCTGCCGGGTCTGGCGCGACCGGGGGCACCAGGACGGCTGCGCCGCCCAGCTCGTCGCCCAGCTCGCCGCCGCCCGCCCCGGCGCCCCCGTGCGCGACCAGCCGGAACTCGCGGAGGCCGGGGAACTGCCGCCCTGGCTCGGGGACGACGCCTTCCACCTCAGCCACCGGTCGGCGCTGGTGCGCAAGGACCCGGACGCGTACGCCGGACTGTTCCCCGGCGTCCCGGACGACCTGCCCTACGTGTGGCCGGCCTCGGACCGCGAGCCGGAGGGGACGGGAACGTGACGACGGGGCCCGCGGCCGTCAGGACGCCTGGCGGCCGCCGGCGAGTTCCTTCATGTCGACGGTCTGGTCGGCCGGCGGCTGCTCCGGCCGCACCGGCTCGTTGTAGTCGCTGAACGTCATGCTGCCCGGGTTTGCGCCGCCCTCGGTCGTGGTGCGCAGGATGTACGGGTCGTCCTCCGTGGCCACGTACAGGTCCAGCTGCTCGCCCTTCGCGGTCTTCTTCGTCAGCTGCAGCGCGTCCTCGCCGTCCACCTCCGTCGTGGAGCCGCGCCGCAGGCCCTTGCGCTCGGACTTGTCCTCGTCCATCGCGGCGACGAAGCCCTGCTTGTCGCAGACGCCGGCCAGGGACGCGTCGTCGGCCGGCATCTTCACCCACTTGCCCTGCAGCTCGGGCACCACCCGCTCGGCCGCGTCGGGCTGTTGCCGCAGCGCGGTCCGCCAGTACTGCTCGTCACCGCGCAGGTAGAGCGTCGCGTCGGTGTGCCGGATCTCGGCCTTGCCCTTGCCGGTGTCGATGGTGCCCTGACAGTTCTTCTCCTGGTCGACGGCGACGTCGATGGCGAGGGTGCTGCCGTCGGGCAGGCGCGTGTCCCCCTTCATGCGCACGGACTCGGCCTGACGGGTGGCTTCGACCGCCTTCGCGGCGACGGCGTCGGCGCTCTGCCCCTCGAAGGGCTTGTCGTCGTCACCGGAGCCGTCGCCGCAGCCGGCGAGCAGGGCGAGCGAGACGCTCGCGGTCGCCACGGCGGTCGCCACTTTTCTGGTGCGCACTGTCGGTCCCTTCTCGAAACACCAATTGCCTTGTGATTCCGGCGTGTTGGCGCCGGAGCGTTCCGAATACCCCGGTTCCCGCGTCCCTCACGCGATGAGGGATCCGTGCTTCCCGTGTGAAGGAGCCCCTCGGTGAATTGGTCCCCGACAGCGGCCGGGAAGTGGACCTCTCGACGGGCCGCCGCGCTTTCTACCGTCGTGGTCATGAACGCCACCACCACGCGCGGGGCCCTGCTCGCCGCGCTCGCCTGTGTCCTCGTCGGAGGGTCCTTCACCGCCAACAGCCTGCTCGGCGGCTATCCGTACGCGGGCGGCCAGTTCCTGCGCTACGCACTGGCCTTCCTGCTCCTCGTCCCGCTCGCCGGCCGGGGGGCGGCGGCCCGGCTGCGCGCGCTCGGGGCCGGCCGGTGGCTCCGGCTGGCCCTGCTGGCGGCCGTCGGCATGGTCGGCTTCAACCTGGCCGTGCTCGCCGCCGAACGCACCGCCGAACCGGCGGTCCCCGGTGTCCTCGTGGGCTGCGCGCCCGTCCTCGTCGCCGTCCTCGTCCCCCTCCTGGACGGACGCCGGCCGCAGCGCGCCGTGCTGTACGGGGCGTCGTTCGTGGCCCTCGGGGCGTTCACCGTCCAGGGCTGGGGGCGCACCGACGCGGCGGGCATCGCCTTCTCCGTGTGCGCCCTGGCCGGAGAGGTCGGGTTCGCGGTCCTCGCCGTGCCCGTCCTGCGCCCTCTGGGGCCGCGGCTGCTGTCCACGGTGGTGTGCGGGATCGCCGCCGTCGAGTCGGCGCTCGCCGGCGTGCTCCTCGACGGCGCGGGGTGGCTGCGGCGGCCGGACGCGGTGGAGGCCGGTGCGCTGCTGTGGCAGGCCGTGGTGGTCACCGTGGTCGGGTTCGTGTGCTGGTACATGGGCATGCAGCGCATCGGGGCCGAGCGCGCCACGCTGTTCTCCGGCCTGATCCCGGTCGCCGCCGTCGCCACGGCGCCGCTCGTCGGCACGGGGACCTACGGTGCCGCCCAGGCGGTGGGCAGTGCCCTGGTGTTCGCCGGGGTGGCCGCGGGGTCGGGAGCCCTGGCCCGGTGCGGCCGCCGCGGCCGCACCGGGACCGGTCACCGGTTCGCCGAGCGCTCCTTGGAGAAGGTGTAGAGGTCGGCGGACGTGCTGATCAGCTCCCGCTGTTCGCTCCGGGAACCCACCATGGGCTGCGAGCCGTGCAGCGGCACCTGGGCGCTCTCCGGCAGGAACTTGACCGTCACCAGACCGATGGCGCCGGCCAGCATCAGGTAGTAGGCCGGCATCAGGTCGTCGCCGGTGATGCTCACCAGCGCCTCGGTGACCAGCGGCGTGGTGCCGCCGAAGGCGGCGACGGCGAAGTTGAAGCCGATGCCCATGGCCGCGTAGCGCACGGCGGTCGGGAACAGGGCGGGCAGCGTGGCCGCGCTCGGGGCGGCGAAGCAGGCCAGCAGCGTGGACAGGATCAGGACCCCGAGGACGGGCGCCACGGTGCCGTCCGACTTCAGCAGCAGGAACGCCGGTACCGCGAGGACGATCATGGCCGCCGCGCCGACGGCGTAGAGCGGGCGACGGCCGACACGGTCGCTGAGCCGGCCGAGGAAGGTGATCAGGACGACGATCCACAGCATGCCGATCAGCACCAGCACGTCGGCGAAGCCGCTGGAGCGGTCCAGGGTCTCGGTCTGGTACGTCGGCAGGTAGCCGGTGACCATGTAGTTGGTGACGTTGTAGAGCAGCACGATGCCCATGCACAGGACCAGCGGACGCCAGTGCTCCTTGACGATGGTCTTGAACTCGGTGCCCGCCGACTCCTGGGCGAGGCTCTTCTCGTGCTCGTCGAGCTGCTGCTGGAAGGCGGGGGACTCCTCCAGCTTGAGCCGCATGTACAGGCCGATGACGCCGAGCGGACCGGCGATCAGGAACGGCAGCCGCCAGCCCCAGGAGAGCATCTGGGCGTCGGTCAGCCACAGGTTCAGGCCGGTGACCAGGGCCGAGCCGAGGGCGTAGCCGACGAAGGTGCCGAAGTCGAGCCAGCTGGACAGGAAGCCGCGCCGCCGGTCGGGCGAGTACTCGGCGACGAAGGTGGTGGCCCCGCCGTACTCACCGCCGGTGGAGAAGCCCTGGACCATCCGGGCGAGCAGCAGCAGGATCGGCGCGGCGATGCCGATGGTGGCGAAGCTGGGGATCAGGCCGATGCAGAAGGTGCCGGCCGCCATCATGATCATGGTGGTGGCCAGCACCTTCTGCCGGCCGATGCGGTCCCCGAGGGGGCCGAAGACCAGGCCGCCGAGGGGGCGCACCACGAACGCGGCGGCGAAGGTGGCGAACGACGAGATGACCTGGGCGGCCGGGGAGGCGCCGGGGAAGAACACCTTGCCGATGGTGGCCGCCAGGTAGCTGTAGACACCGAAGTCGAACCACTCCATGCAGTTGCCCAGCGCCGAGGCCCCGACCGCGCGTTTGAGCAGGGGCTTCTCGACGACCTGGACGTCCTCCTCGCGGAAGGCCCGCTTGTTGCGGCGGAGCCGGTGGGCCAGCTCCTCCCGTACCTGCCGCGGCAGGGCCGCGACCGTGCTCGGCATCTTGACCCGGCCGAGGGGGCCGGACCGGCCGTCAGGCTTCGCGTCCGTCACGCTGCTGCCTTTCTGTTGCTTCACCACGTTTCGCCTGAGCGAATTCTGCGCCGCGACGATCGTCCGACGCATGTCAGGGCTGCTGCCCGTGTTCGCGCGGGTCACACCGGCTGTCGGACGGATCCGGGCCGCCCGGGGCCGTGGAGGCGCCCGTGCCGTTTTGCGGATTCGAACTTCTGGGCGAACGTGCGCGCGCCCCGGCGGTCGGCCGCCGGGGCGCGCGAGGGGGTGCGGGGCCGCTCAGGGCTGTGCGGGCATGGCCCAGCAGTGGGAACCGGCCGGCTCGCCGTCCAGCCGGTCGGTGAGCCAGGAGATGGCGGCGCCCTGGTCGGCGAGCAGTGGGGCGGCGTGGTCGAGCAGACCGCTGCCGACGCCGGGCAGCAGAACCGGCGCGTAGGTGACCTGGCCGCCCCTGCGGCACCAGTCGACGGCCAGCTGACGGGCCTGTCCGTGCGGTACGAGGCCGTCGCCGACGCCCGTCGCCACGCGCACCGGTCCGCTCGGCCTGGAGGTGCCGATGCGCTGCTCGTCGAGGAACGCCCGGAGCGCGGGTTCGGCCCGGACGATGTCGCCGAGCGACTGCCCGGTCTTCGTCCAGGCCGTGCTCTCGTCGCCGCCGTAGGAGAAGAGGGCGTCGCCGATGCACATGGTCGACAGGTCCTCCAGCGCCTTCTCGCCCGCGGCGTTCACGTACCGCTCGGCGATGGGCCGCAGGGACGGCTCGGACTGGAGGAAGCCGTTGAGCGACCAGCCCAGGGCGCCCGCGAGGTCGCTGCCGTCGATCGCCTCCATCACCTTGGCCAGGTCCGCGGGCGGGGCACCCGCGTAGGTGCCGGCCAGTTCCACGTCCGGGGCGTAGGACGGCTGGAGTTCGGCCGCGGCGGCCGTGGCCCCGCCGCCCTGGCTGTAGCCGAACAGTCCCACCCGCGACGCGGCGGTGACCGACGCCGAGTCCAGGGCGCGTACGGCACGCACGGCGTCCAGCACCGCATGGGCCTCGTCGACGCGGTTGACGTACGTGTGCAGCCGGTCGGTGGCGCCGAGGCCCGCGTAGTCGGTGACGACGACCGCGACGCCGCGCGCCAGCAGCCGGTAGACCGACAGGTCCTCGTACCCGATCGAGACCGTCTCGGTGCCCAGCCGCAACGGGTGTTCGAGGCCCATCGACGCGGCGCACTGGTCGCCCTGGCCCATGGTGCCGGGGGCGACCACGACCAGCGGGCGCGGCCCGCCGCCGTGCCGGCGGGCCGTCGGCTCGATGTAGGCGCCGGTCACGGCGACCGGCTCGCCGTTCGAGTCCGTGGACTTGTACATCAGCCGGGTCGCCCGTCCCGGCAGGGGGCCGCCCAGGCCGGGCAGGCTCAGCGCGAGGCGCAGCGGCTCGCTGCGGACCAGGGCGCCGTCGGCGTCGGGCAGCGTGGCGGGCGGGGTGTAGAACGCGGGTATCTCGACGCCGCGGGACACCACCGGGGCGGGACCGTCCGCCGCGGCCGCCGGTACGGCCTGGGCGCCGAGCGCGAGCACCGCGGCGACGGCCGCGGCGAGCATGCGTGGACGTGCGGGCATGGCGAACTCCTGGGGAAGGGCCGGACCGGTTGTCCGCCGGTCCGGGCGGGTGAGAAGCCGTCTGTCGCGCTGCTGCTGTGGGTGTCGGGACCGTAACCGGCCGAGGGTTACCGCGGGTAGCATGCGAGAGGTTACGGTTCAGTAACTTGACAAGCTGTCTTACAGCGGCCACCCGGCGAGCGCTGCCGCACCGGCCGGCGGTCCGTCACCACGTCCACGAGGCGACGGACCGTGACCCACCCCTTCCACCGGCCGGTTCCCTGCGCGGCCCCCGTGCCGCTACCGCCTGCTGCGCACCAGCAGGTACAGGAAGTACGGCGTTCCGATGACCGCGGTCATGAGCCCGGCGCCGAGCTGGGCCGGGGCGATCACCGTGCGGCCCAGCAGGTCGGCCGTGCAGACGAGCGCGGCGCCCAGCAGCATCGCCACCGGGACGACCCGCACGTGTCGCCGGCCCACCAGGGCGCGCGCCGCGTGCGGAGCCACCAGGCCCACGAAGCCGATGGTCCCCGCGCAGGCCACGGCGGTCGCGCTGAGCAGCACGCTCAGCACCAGGAACCCGAGGCGGCCCGGGCCCAGCGACAGGCCGAGCAGACGGGGCGTGTCCTCGTCCAGGGAGATCAGGTCCAGCTCCGTGCGCCGGGCCACCGCCACCACCGTGCCCACGGCCAGCACCAGGGCGACCGGCAGCACGTCCGGCAGGGTGCGCCCGTAGGTGGAACCCGACAGCCAGGTCAGCGCCTTGGTGGCGTTGAACGGGTCGGTGAGCACGATCAGCAGGCTGATCAGCGCCGTCGTCGCGGCGGCGACACCGATGCCGACGAGGACCAGCCGGTTCTGCCGGAAACCGCCCCGCGCGGCGAGCCCGAAGACGACGACCGCGGCGACGCCGGCCCCCGCGAACGCGGCTCCGGCGACCTCCCAGCCGCCGGCGACGGGCGCGGTCGTCACGAGGAGCACGGCGCCCAGCGCGGCCCCGCCGGAGACGCCCAGGACGCTCGGTTCGGCCAGCGGATTGCGGGTGACGGCCTGTACCAGCGTGCCGGACAGGGCGAGGGCCGCACCGGCGCCCAGCGCGGCGAGCACCCGTGGCACCCGGGTGTCCAGGACGAAGGAAACGGTGCGCCCGGCCTTCCCCTGGGCCCAGTTGACGACGTCACCGAGCAGCAGCTTGCTGTCGCCCACCAGGACGGCGGCGACGAGCAGGCCGAGCAGGACGGCCACGAGGACGGCCACCGTCGCGAGGAACGCCGCCCGGCTCGGGATGCGCAGCCGGTCCGGTGCCCCGGCCCCCGCGGTGTCCCGCAGCCGCAGTGCCGTCACGACCAGGAACACGGCGCCGACCAGGCTGGTGACGACGCCCGTGGGCACGGCGACCGACAGGTCGTCCGGTACCAGGGCCCGCAGCAGCACGTCCGACCCGAGCACCAGGGCCGCGCCGCCGAGCGCGGCCACGGGCAGGGTCGCGCGGGAACGGGCGAAGCCGCGGTACCGGCGGGCGAGCGGGCGCACCAGGGCGGGTGCGGCCAGGCCGACGAAGCCGATGGGGCCGGCCAGCGTGACCGCCGCCGCCGACAGCAGCGCCGCCAGGACGACGACCGTGACGCGCGTGGCCCGCACCGGGACGCCCACGCCGCGTGCCGCGTCGTCGCCGAGGGCGAGCGCGTCGACCCGGCGGGCGGTCAGCATCAGGCCCGCGAGGCCGGCCGCGGCGACCGGCAGCATCTGCAGGACGCCGTCGAACCCGTTCTGCGCGATGCTTCCCTGGTTCCACTGGTACAGGCCCTCGGTCTGTTCCGGGAACAGGAGCAGCAGTCCCTCGGTCACGGAGTTCAGGCCCAGCATCAGCGCGGTGCCGGCCAGGACGAGCCGGACGGTGCCCGTGCCGAGGCCGGACAGGCCGAGCACGACGGCCGCCGCCGCCAGGCCGCCCACGAAGGCGACACCGGAGGAGGCGATCATGGGGAGCGAGACGCCGGTGGCGCCGACCAGCCCGAGGGCCAGGTACGAACCGGCGTTCACCGCGAGGGTGTCGGGCGAGGCGAGGACGTTGCGGCTGACCGCCTGGAGCACGGCGCCGGCCGCGCCGAGCACGGCGCCGACCAGGAGACCGGCGGTCATGCGCGGCAGCCGGGACGCGACGACGACGGACGCGTCGTCGGGGTCGGCCCGCCCGGTCAGGGCCTTGAACACCTCGGCCGGTCCGACGGCGGCGGTGCCCTGGGTGATGTCCACGACCGCGAGGACGGCGACCAGGAGGACGAGCCCGGCCGTCACCGCGGCCGCGCCCGGCCGGGACGTGGGAGCCGTCGACGGACGGGCGGCGGGCTTCGTTGCGGTGACGGCCATGACCCCGCTACTTCGTCAGCGCGCCGACGAGGGCGTCGATGTACGCCGACATCGAGGCCGGGCCGCCGAACATCCAGATGCCGTCGTCGAGCCGGTGCACGTCGCCGGCCTTCACGAAGGGCAGGGACTTCCAGACCGAGTTCTTGGCCAGCGCGCCGGTGAACGGGGTGGCGTTCGGGTCGTCGTCGTTGCCGATGTAGGCGAACTGGACGTCCCCGGGCAGGGCGGTCAGTCCCTCGACGTCGGTGGAGCCGAGACCGTACGCCTCGTCGCCCTTCACCTTCCAGGCGTTGTTCAGGCCGACCGCCTCGTTGACCTCGCCGATGAGGGACGTCGCCGTGTAGGGGCGGACGGAGACCTGGTTGGAGGTGACGTAGCCGTCGGCGAAGGCGATCTCCTTGCCGGCCAACCCCGCGTCGGCCAAGGCCTTCTTGCCCTCGGCGACCTTCGCCTCGAAGCCGTCGCGGACCGTCCTGGCCTTGTCGGTGGTGCCGGTGGCCTTGGCGATGAGGTCGACGTTCTCGAGCATCTGGCCGATCTGGTCGGTGCCGTCGGCGGACGTGACCTCCAGCACCGGGGCGACCTCGCGCAGCTGCTTCACGGCGGCCGGCGGCAGGTCCGTGGTGGCGACGATCAGGTCGGGGGCGAGCGAGGCGACGGTGTCCATGCTCGGCTCGCCGCGCGTGCCGATGTCCTTGGGCTGGTTCTTCAGCGGGGCGGCGGTGTCCCAGGTCCGGTAGCCCTTGACGTCCGCGACGCCGACCGGGTCGACACCGAGCTGGACGAGGCTCTCGACGACGTTCCACTCGGTGGCGACGACCTTGGTGGCCGGGCCGTCGAGCTTCACCTCGGTGCCCTTGCCGTCCTTGAGCGTGATGGCCTCGGAGGCCCTCTTCTCCGTCTTGTCGGCGGCGGGTTCGGTGGTGCCGCAGGCGGCGAGGGTCAGCGCCGCGGCGGTGGCGGCTGCCGCGGTGAGCAGGAGGCGTCTCATGAGGTGGTGCCGAGCCTTTCGGTTCGTATGTGGTGGCGGCCGATCGGGCGGGTGCGCAGTCGGCCGGTCAAGGGGTCGGTGTCGACGTCGATCCGGATGCCGTAGACGGCGGTCAGCCGTTCCGGCGTCAGGACGTCCTCGGGCAGGCCGTCGGCGACGATCCGGCCCGCTTCGAGCAGCGTGATCCGGTCCGCGACGGCCGCCGCCTGGTCGAGGTCGTGCAGGACGACTCCGACGGCGATCCCGTGGTCGTCCGCCAGGTCGCGGATGAGGTCGAGGAGTTCGATCTGGTAGCGCAGGTCCAGGTAGGTCGTCGGCTCGTCGAGGAGCAGGACGCCGGTCTCCTGGGCGAGGCAGCTCGCCAGCCAGACCCGCTGCAACTGTCCGCCGGACAGGTGGTCGGCACCGCGGTCGGCGAGGCCGTCGACCCCGGTGAGCGCGAGTGCCCGGTCCACGGCGGCCGGACCGTCCGGATCCGGCCGGCCCCAGCGGCCCCGGTACGGATAGCGGCCGAACTCGACGACGTCCCGCACGGTCAGCCCACCGGGGGTCGGCCTGCCCTGCGTCAGCAGCGCGACGTGGCGGGAGAACTCACGTGCCGTCAGCGCCAGCCCGTCGGTGGTGCCGTCGATGCTGAGCGTGGCCCTGCGGGCCCGCTGCAGCCGGGCGATCGTCCGCAGCAGCGTCGACTTCCCGCTGCCGTTCGGACCCACCAGGACGGTCACCTCACCGGGCCTGAGCCCGACCGCGGCGTCGTGTACGACATCGACGCCGTCGTACGACACGGTCACGCCCGTGGCCGACAGCTCATGGCCCCGCAGGCGCGGGGTACCGGCTGCGACTTCACCAGATCTCACATGACGAAGGTTAGCCTAACCTAAGAAGTGCTGGTGACGGGGGGTGCGGGCCCCGCGGGCCGCGAGGGCGCGCGCCCGGCCGGGCCTTCTGGGTGTGGTGTCAACTCGCCTGTGAGGTAAGGGACTTCCACAACCCGGCGCGGTTGAGGGACTGCGGGCAGTGGAGGTAGATCTCGTCGATCTCCAGGAGCAGCGCCAGGTCCGGGCGCCGGCCGTCCCGTGCCATCGCGTCGAAGAACGGCGCGTCCGTGAGGACACGGGCCCGGCCGTTGATCCGCAGCACCTCCTTGCCGCCGGGGATCAGATACAGGAGCCCGGCGTGCGGGTTGTCGAGGATGTTGTGGAAGCTGTCCCCCCGCCGGTTCCCCGGCCGGTCCGGCAGGGCGAGGGTCCCGGCGTCCAGGACGTGCGTGAAGCCCGGGGCGTCGCCGCGCGGCGACACGTCGCAGTTGCCGTCCGCGTCCGAGGTGGCGAGCAGGCAGAAGGGGGAGCGGGCCAGCAGGCCCCGGTCGTCGTCCGTGAGCCGGTCATGGACCTTGTCGATCACGACGGGCCAGGGCTCGCCCAGCAGCTCGCGCAGTTCGGCGCGGGAGCCGACCTCGGTCCACCCCTGGTCGTTGACGGCGCCGGGCCGCTCTCCGGTCGTGTCGATCGCGTGCGGCAAGGCCGACTCCCCACAGGTGTGCTCCGGGCGGATGGTTGCACGCAGCACATTAACTGACGTTAGGTTCGGCTTACCTAACCGGCCGGCGGGTCAGAAGGCGTACCGGATGCGCAGCCAGGGCGCGTGGGCGGCGATCAGCGCACGGAGCCGGGCGACCGCGTCGGCCTTGACGTCGTTGCGGTAGCGCACGTTGAGCGCCCCGTTCTCGGAGCGCTTGGCCTGCTGGAGGTCCGGCCGCCACAGCGTCTCCTCCGCCCGCGGGTGCCAGCCGAGGTTGACCTCGTGCAGCTCCCGGTTGTGCGTCAGCATGATCACCTCGGCGGCGGCCTGCCGCTTCACCCGGTCCGGCAGCACGTCGTCGAGATGCCTCAGCAGCTCCGCCCAGGCCTCCTCCCAGCCCGGTCGCACGACCACGGGGGACAGGTTGAAGTGCACCTCGTACCCGGCGTCCAGGAAGTCGCCCGCCGCGGCGATGCGCTCGGCGACCGGGGAGGTGCGCAGGTCGAGCAGCCGTGAGTCGTCCGGCGGCATCAGCGAGAAGCGGATCCGGGTCCGGCCCCGCGGGTCGAGAGCGAGCAGGTCCGGATTGACGAACTTGGTGGCGAAGGACGCCTTGGCCGTCGGCCACTGCCGGAAGGCGTGCACCAGGTCCGCGGTGTTGTCGCAGATCAGGGCGTCCACCGAGCAGTCGCCGTTCTCGCCGATGTCGTACACCCAGGCCTCGGGGTCGCACTGGTTCGGCTCGGTCTTGGGTCCTTGGCGGGCGATGTGCCGGCCGAGGTGGGCGATGATCGGGTCGATGTTGGTGAAGACGGTGACGGGGTTGGCGTACCCCTTGCGCCGGGGCACGTAGCAGTAGGCGCAGGCCATCGCGCAGCCGTTGGAGGCGCCCGGCGCGATCCAGTCCGCGGAGCGCCCGTTGGGACGCGTGGTCAGCGTCTTCTTCTCACCCAGTACGAGCGTCTCGCCCTTGACCCGCACCCAGCGCTCGACGTTGCCCTCGTTGCCGTGCAGGCCGGGGATGTGCCAGTGGGAGTCGACCTCGATCACGCGGGCGTCGGGAAACCGGGCGACGACCTGACGGCCGCGCGGGGACCCCGCGGCGGCCGGCTCGGCGTGGATCTCGCGCACGGGCAGCAGCCGGCGGGCCGCGGCCGAGTCCCGGAAGAGCGGACCGGGAACGGGCGTGGCGGAGGGCGCGGCCGCCGGGGACGCGGGCGACAGGGCGTCGAGGCCGAACAGGGTGCCGGAGCCGTCGTCCGGTGCGGTGGACGGGTCGTGCATGTCAGCTCCGGTGCGCGAGTGCCAGGACGGACCCTCCCGGCCTCGGCGTGCCGCGGAAGGCCCCGGTCCCTCCACTGTACGAGAGCGCGCGGTGCCGTACGCCGTGTCACCCGTCCCGTCGGGGGCATACGCGTGACACGGCACCGGCCCGGTGCCACCGATCCGAAGGGGTGTACACCGTGCTCGCCATCATCGCGGCGGTTCTGTTCCTCATCGCCTGGCTGATCAACGCGGCGGAGATCTCGACCAACGACGTCTTCACCTCGACCAACGTCATGCTCATCGGCCTCGCCCTGCTGGCCCTGCACGTCGCCGGGATAGGCAGCGGCTGGGCGGCGCGCGGGCGCCGCCGCTGAGTCACCGCCCCGCGCCCCGGCGTCAGAGGACGCGCGCCACGCCCGCGTAGATGCCGCTCTCCTCCGCCGCCGGCGGCTCCTGGTCCGCGCCGTACCACTCGGTGGCGGTGACCAGCCCCGGCGGTACCAGTTCCAGTCCGTCGAAGAACCGGGCCACCTCCGCCCGGGTGCGGAAGCCGAGCCGGATGCCGCCCTTGGCGTACTGGGCGATCACTCGCTCCGCCAGCTCGGGGAACAGGTCGATCGCGGCGTGCGAGAGGACCAGGTGGCTGCCCGGCGGCAGGGTGGCGACCAGGCCGCGGACGATGCCGTGGGCGTCCTGGTCGTCCGGGACGAAGTGCATCAGGGCGATCAGGGACAGGGCGACGGGCCGGTCGAAGTCCAGGATCTCGCGGGCGTGCCGCACGATCTCCTCCGGCTCGCGCACGTCGGCCTGGATGTAGTCCGTGGCGCCTTCCGGGGTGCTGACCAACAGCGCCTCCGCGTGCCGCAGCACGATCGGGTCGTTGTCGGCGTAGACGACCCGGGCCGACGGCACCGTCCGCTGCACGATCTGGTGGAGGTTGGGCTCGGTGGGTATGCCCGTGCCGATGTCCAGGAACTGGTCGATGCCCTGCGCGGCGAGGTGGGCCACCGCGCGGTTCATGAACGCGCGGTTCTGTCGCGCCGCGTCCCGTGCCTCGGGCGGCAGCGTCTCGCCCACCGCCTCGTCGACGGGGTAGTTGTCCTTGCCGCCCAGCAGCCAGTCGTAGACCCGCGCGGGATGGGCCCGGCCGGTGTCGAGGCGAGGGGGCTGGGAATGGTCCGTCGTCATGGCACGCTCCGTCGTCCGGGAGGTGAGGCTTCGCCGCTGATTTCGATCATCGTACTGCCCTGCGGACGTGCCATGTGCGGCCCCTGCGACGGGAGTTGCTCCCCGGTCCCTCATCCGTCCCGGCCCAGGGTCCGGGGCGGACGGTACGTCCGCTCCCGGTCCGCGTCGGTGATCTCGCGGGAGGGATGCCGACCGCCCGGCACTGGGGGCGGGCGGTCGTTGTCCTTCAGGACTCCCCGCCGATGGGTACGGGGCGCTCACGGCAATCCCGGATCCCCGCCCTCTCCGCCCACCGGATGGCTACGTCGACCGTCTCTGCGGGACCGGCATGGACCACATCCAGGACGACCAGCCGTCGCCGGTGGACAGTCACACCGGGTCCGGCAGGTCCATGAGCGCGAGTTCGGCCGGGTCGACCACGGCGGTGATCTCGGTGATGCGACCGTCGGTGACGGTGAAGGCGAGCAGGGACAGCGGGGTGCCGTCCTCGTTCCAGGCGATGACGCCGGGGCGCCCGTTGACGGTCGCCGCATGTCCGTGTGCCGCGCCGCCGGCCACTCGGGCGCGACTGGCGACCTCAGTGGCCCCGATCGTGACGAACCGTCCGCCGGGGGTGTGTACGGTGAATTCCACCTCAGGGTGGAGAACTTCCAGCAGCCGCTCGAACCGGCCCTCGCGGGCCGCGGCCAAGAACGCTCCGACCACCTCGCGTTGCTGCTGTCGGTCGCTTGCCGACTGCTGGACGGCCTGCACCTTCCGGCGAGCGCGACTGGTGAGCATCTTGGTCGCGTCGGTGGACCTGCCGAGGATGGTGCCGATCTCCTCGTGCTGCACGGCGAACACGTCGTGCAGCACGAACGCCAGGCGCTCGTCGGGGCGCAGCGAGTCCAGGACCGTCAACAGCGCCAAGCCCACCGATTCGCCCAGTGCCACAAGCTCTTCCGGAGTCGGGCCGTCGTCGAGCGTCACGGTGAGTTCGGGCAGCCGGTCGTCGAGGGGGACAGTCGGGCGCGTGCGGCCCGAGCGCAGGAGATCGATGCTGATGCGGCCGACCACGGTGGTCAGCCAGCCGCCGAGATTGTCGATGGCGCCGGCGTCCTGGCGGGACAGACGCAGCCACGCCTCCTGCACCGCGTCGTCCGCGTCGGCGTGCGAGCCGAGCACGCGGTAGGCAACGGCTGTGAGCCGGTCGCGGTGCGCCTCGAAGGCATCGGCGATCGGATCGGCGGGATGGGCGCCGGACATGGTGTTACCTCCCTGGAAGCTGCTCCGTCATAGGGGTGACGGGCACCAGCCCCGCAAGGTAACAACCGACCGAGGAGAGCAGCCTGCCATGCAGAACCGACTGAAGAACAAGAACACCGACAACCCCGACGTGTGGAAGGCGATCGGGCACCTGCAGAAGGCGATCGCAGCCGGGGGCGTCGACCCGAAACTGCTCGCGCTGGTCCACCTGCGCGCCAGCCAGATCAACAGCTGTTCGGCGTGCGTCTACGCCAGTGTCGCCGGGGGGAAGAAGGCCGGTGACACCGACGAGCGGCTGCACAACGTAGCGGCGTGGCGTGAGGCGCCGTTCTACACCGATGCGGAGCGCGCGGCACTGGCGCTGGCCGAGGCCGCCACCCGGCTGCAGGACGGCGCGGAGGGAGTCACCGGCGAGATCTGGGAAGAGGTCAACGCCCATTTCACCGAGGAGCAGATCGGCGCGATCAACCTGGAGATCGCGCTGACCAACTTCTTCAACAGGATCAACCGCACCATCAAGGAACCAGCCGGCCAGACCTGGGGCTGAGCCCGACGTGGCTCCTGGTTGCGGGCGTCGGCCGACTCCTTGCCCCGCAGGCGCTTCTCGGCCAGGCCCGCGAGGCCCGGTGCGCCGTCCGAGCAGAGCTCCCGCGCCGCCGTCCTGCCGCGTACGCCGAGCTCGCGGGGGCCGGTGGTCATGCCGCCCCCTCGTGTCTCGCGGCCCGGGCCGCGGCTCCGTCCGCGCCGCCGCCGCGGTGCGGACGGAGCCGCTCGCGCGGGCAGGGATCAGCCGGCGGACACGTCCGTCACCGTCCAGCGCTGGTTGGCGCCGGAGTTGGGCGGCCACGTCGTGACGGCCGCGCCCGCGTGCGTCGCCTGGCCGCCGACCTCCAGGAGGCGTCCGGTGGCGGCGTTGACCAGCGTCCAGGTGCCGTCGCCGGTGGTCGACAGGAGCCATTCGGTGGCCGCGTCGCGCCTGCCGGTGTCGGGTTCGGCCACCGGGACGTCGTCGCGTACGGCCAGCCGCGTGCCGCCCCGCGGGTCGGTGAAGACATAGCGGTCGCGGACTCCGCTGCCGGGGCGTACCGCGCTCAGCCGCCACTGCTGAGCGTCGGTGCCGCTCCCGGAGCCGAGGACCAGGCCCGAGCCGTCGTCCGCGACGGTGACGGCCTTGCCGCTCTGCACGCCGGTCAGCGTGTAGGTGTGACCCTTGCGGAGCGCCGGGGCGTCCTTCGCGACACCAAAGACGCCCTCGATCCCGAAGGAGGTCACGGACTGCGCGGGCACGGTGAAGGTGGCCGTGCGGTCGCTGACCCTGATCGGGGCCTGCTCCGCGAGCCTGCCGTCGGCGCTGGTCACCACCGGGGTGACGGTGGCCCTGCGGCTGACGTCGCGGAACTTCGACAGGTCGATGGTGACCGTGCGGGGCTCGGTGGTGCGGTTGACGTGGACGAGGGAGGCGCCCTTGCCGTCGCGGGTGACGGCGGCGGCGCTGGACGTGTCGTCCGTCCTGATCAGCCGGTCGCCGGGCTTGATGAAGTGGGTGAAGTTGCGCGCGGTGTCGAACTTGGTGTTCGTCCGGATCGGGCAGGTCTCGAGGGTGTCCCGGGCGGTGCAGCTGAACGGTAGCTGGATGCTGCCCCAGTTGCCGCCCCCGGCGGACTCACCGCCCGGCTTCATGTTGTCGTAGTCCTCGACGGGCTGCCAGAAGACCCAGGCGCGGGGCTCCAGTTCGCGCAGGTCGTCGACGATCTGCTGGGCGAGGCCGAGGCCGGGCCGCATGTCCTCGAAGTCCTGCCCGTCACCCCAGTCGCCGCCGACCTCGCTCATCCACAGCGGCTTGTCCGCGGCCTTGGCGAGGTCGCGCACGGTGGTGCGCTGGCCGGTGCCGTAGGTGTGGACGTTCATCTGGCCGACGAGGTCGCGGTCGGCCGGGGAGTACGCGCTCCAGTTCTTCGCGAAGGTGGCGGGGTTGGTCTCGTCCATCGCCGAGATGTCCGCCTTGACCTTCGCCTTCCTCAGCGCGGGGGCGAGGGCCCGGAGGACCTTGCGCTGGAGCTCGGGCCCGATGTGGGCGCCCTCCTGCCGGCCGCCGACGGGCTCGCCGTCGGCTCCCAGCCGTGTTCCCCAGTAGGGCGTGTTGGGCTCGTTGAACGGATCGACGGTGTCGACCTCGATGCCCTCCGCCTGCTCCAGCCGCCTGGTCGCACCCGCCAGGTAGGCGGCGAAGTCGTCGACCGAGTCGGTCCTCAGCTGGTCGGCGGAGGAGTCGAAGCCGCCGGAGACGTAGCCGCTGACGGTCATGAACCAGGGCGGCGAGTTGCTGAACGTCTCCCAGTGGTCGATGTCGTCCTTGATGCGCCCGACCCACCAGCGCTGGGTGGCGTCGGCGTCCTCGTTCCAGTCGGCCGGGTCCTCGGCGCTCCACCAGTCGGTGTCCTCGCGAGTGGTGCCCGCGGGCGCCTTCCACCAGCCCTCGACCGCGCCGCCGGCGCGCAGATAGTCCTTGACGTCCGGCGCGTTGCCGCCGCCGATGTTGTAGCGGGCGATGTTCAGCCCGAGACCGTCGTCGCCGAACAGGAGCCGGGCCAGCTTCTCGCGGATCTCGGGCGGGTAGTCGCCGGTGGCGTTGGCGAACCAGACGAGACTGGTGCCCCAGCCCTCGAACTCCTCCTGCTGGTACGACGGGTCCGGCCGCACGGTGACGGCGGCGGCCGCGGCGGGCTCGGCCTGCGCGGGGACACTGATCAGAGCGGCCCCGGTGGCCAGGGCGGTGAGCGCAGCGGCTCCGAGGAGGCGTCTGCTGCGGGTACGGCGTGCCATCGTGTGCTCCCAACGGGAAGGTGTGGTCGCTGCGGTGGCCCCTTCCGCCTGGTTCCGGGCAGGAGGGGATGGCCCCGGAGCGGGTGCGTGCCGCTCCGGGGAGACAGGGGGGTGCGGGGTGTGCGCTCAGTCGGTGGGCGTGCGCAGGACGGCGACGCCCCGCGGCGCGAGGACGACGGCGCCCTCGTCACCGGTGCCGCCCACCAGGACCTCTCCGGTGAGCCCCGGGACGGTCACGGTCTCGTCGGTCCGGTTGACCAGGAACAGGAAGCGCCCGCCCGGACCGCGGCGCACGGTGGCCTCGACCAGCCCGCGCACCTCGGCGGGCAGGTCGCTCGCCACGCCGGCCGGTGCCAGCAGCCGCGGCAGCAGCGCGGCGAGGCCGTCGGCGCCGAGCCGGGTGGAGACGTAGGCGGCCGAACCGCTGCCCGCCGGGCGCCGGGTGACGGCCGGGCGGCCCGCGTGCGTGCCCGTGCGGTAGCGGGCGAGGACCTCGGTCTCGGGCGCGGTGACGGTGACGTGGTCGGTCCACAGGGCGCCGGTGGCCGCGTCGTCCAGCTCCACGGTCTCTCCGTCGGGCAGCGGACCGAACTCCTCGACGCGGATGCCCAGCAGGTCCCGCAGGGCACCCGGGTAGCCGCCGAGCCAGACGTGGTCGTTCTCGTCCACGATGCCGGAGAAGTAGGTGGTGACCAGGTGCCCGCCCTGCTCGGCGTACCGGGTGAGCTCCTTGGCGAGGTCGGCGGGGACCATGTGCAGCACGGGCGCGATCAGCACCCGGTGACGGCTCAGATCGGCGCCGGTGGTGACCACGTCGGCGCGGACGCCGAGGGAGAGGAGCGCGGAGTACCAGTCGAGCGCCTCCTGGTGGTAGTCGAGCAGCGAGGTCGGGTGCGAGTCCTGCTCGCTCGCCCACCGCGACTCCCAGTCGAAGAGGATGCCGACCTCGGCGGGCTCCCGCTCGCTCCCGGCGACCGGCGCCAGCGCCTTCAGCGTGTCGCCGAGCGCGGTGACCGCGCGGAACAGGTCGCTGTCGGCACCGGCGTGCGGCACCATCGCCGAGTGGTACTTCTCGGCGCCGGCCGCGGACTGGCGCCACTGGAAGAAGCAGACGGCGTCGGCGCCGTGCGCCACGTGCGTCAGCGAGTCCCGGGCCAGCTCACCCGGCCGTTTCGCCAGGTTCACGGGCTGCCAGTTCACGGCGCTGGTGGAGTGCTCCATCAGGAACCAGGGCCGGCCGCCCGCGATGTTGCTGGTGAGGTTCGCCGAGAAGGACAGCTCGTCGCGGGCCTGCGGGTGCGGGACGACGTAGTGGTCGTTGGCGACGAAGTCCACCTCGCCCGCCCAGTCCGCGTAGTTCATGCCCGTGGTGCCGGGCATCACCATGAAGTTGGTGGTGACGGGAACGTCCGGCGTGAGCTCCCGCAGCACCTGACGCTCGGCCCGCAGGTGGTCCTTCAGCGCGTCCGACGAGAAGCGCTTGAAGTCCAGCTGCTGGGTCGGGTTCGGGTGGGAGGCGGCGAGCCGCGGCGGCAGGATCTGCTCCCAGTCGCTGTAGCGCTGAGACCAGAACGCCGTCCCCCAGGCGTGGTTGAGGGCGTCCAGCGTGGTGTACCGGGCGCGCAGCCAGTCCCGGAAGGCGCGTGCCGCGTCGTCCGAGTAGTCGTAGACGTTGTGGCACCCGAGCTCGTTGCTGACGTGCCAGGCGACCAGCGCCGGGTGGCCGGCGTAGCGGGACGCCATCTGCCGGACCAGGCGCAGGGCGTGCTCCCGGAAGACCGGCGAGGTCGGACGCCAGTGCTGGCGTGCTCCCGGCCACAGCGTCTCCCCCCGGTCGGTGACCGGGAGGATCTCCGGGTGCGCGGTGGTCAGCCAGGGCGGCGGGGACGCGGTGGCGGTGGCCAGGTCGACGCCGACGCCGTTCGCGTGCAGCAGGTCCATGACCTCGTCGAGCCAGGCGAAGTCCCAGGTGTCCGGGCCGGGCTGGATCCGGGCCCAGGAGAAGATGCCGACGGAGACGATGTTGACGCCGGCCTCGCGCATCAGCCGTACGTCCTCCTCCCACACCTCCCGGGGCCACTGCTCGGGGTTGTAGTCGGCGCCGAAGGCGAGACGGGGGGCGGGCGCGCCGTCCGGCCCGCCCTGGAGGCGGGACAGGAGGGTGGAGATCATGGCGGTCCTTCCAGTGGGGTGCGTGCGGTGCGGGGGCGGCGCGGATGCCGCGCCGCCCCGTGCGGGCTGCCGCATCGCGTGCTGGTGCTACTGCTCGACGGTGAAGCCCTGCTCCTTGCCGTACTCGACCGAGGCGTCCTGCCAGGACTTCAGGCCCTCGGCGAGCGTGGTGCCGGAGACGTAGGCCTTGCCGACGGTGTCGTTGAAGATCGAGTTCGCGTACACCTGGTAGGGCAGGTACGACCAGTCGTCGGCGACGTTCGCGGCCGCCTCGGCGAAGATCTTGTTGGCCTGCTGACCGCCGAAGTACGGGAACTTCGTGTCCTGGAACGTGCTGGACTGCAGATCCGCGGTGGTCGCCGGGAAGGCGCCGTTCGCCAGGCGGGTCTGCACGCCCTTGCCCGCGTTGGCGTACTCGACGAAGGCGTACGCCAGTGCCTCGTTCTTGCCGAGCTCGGGCAGGGCGAGCGCGCTGCCGCCGTTCTCGGCGCCGGCCTTGTCGCCCGCCGTCCACTGCGGGAGCGGGGCGGCGCGCCAGTCACCGGAGGCGTTCTTCACGCCCGACTCCAGGTTGGCGGGCATCCAGGCGCCGGTGGCGAGGGTCGCGATGCTGCCGTCGCCGAGGCCCTTGTACCACTCGTCGCTCCAGCTGGTGACGGGAGCGAGCAGCTTCTCGTCGATGAGCTTCTGCCAGACGGCGGTGAACTTCCCGGCGCCCGCGTCGGAGAAGTCGATCTTCACCTTGGTGCCGTTCACCGTGTAGGGGTGCGAACCGGCCTGCCAGAGCATGCTGGTGGCGAAGCCGGCGTCACCGGTGTCGGCGGTGATGTACGCCTTCGGGTTCTTCCTGTGCAGGTCGCGGGCGGCGGTGAGGTACTCGTCCCAGGTGGTGGGCACCTCGATGCCGTACGTGTCGAAGACCTTCTTGTTGTAGAACAGCGCCATCGGACCGGAGTCCATCGGCAGGGCGTAGACGCCGTCACCGCCTGCCTGCACGCCGTTCCAGGGGCCGGGCGAGTAGCGGGCGGCGAGCTTCTCGGCGCCGAAGCCCTTGAGATCGGTGAGCTGCTCGGTCAGGGCGAACTGGCCCATCGCGTAGTACTCGATCTGGGCGACGTCGGGCACGCCCTTCTTCGCCGATATGGCGTTCTGCAGCGCCGTGTACTGGTCGTTGTTGGTGCCCGCGTTGACCAGGTTCACCTTGACGCCGGGGTGTTCCTTCTCGAAGCCGGCGGCCACCTGCTTGAGCGTGGGCTCCCACGCCCAGACGGTGATGGTGCCGCCCTTCTTCAGAGCCGCCTGGACGTCCTCCTGGGAGACCGACTTCCCGCTCGATCCGCCGTCGTCGCTGCCGCCGCAGGCGGTCGCTCCCAGGGCGAGGGCGCAGACGAGACCGATGCCGCGCAACAGGCGGCGCGAGTGCTTGTGCATGGGCGAGCTTCCACTTCTTCGTGGCCGGGAACCGGCACGGTCGAGGGTCGGAGAAACGTGGCGGAAGGCGGGGGAGCCGGAGCGCGGGGGAGGGGGCCGGGCTATTCCTTGACGCTTCCGGCGGCCAGTCCGGACTGCCAGTACTTCTGCAGCAGCAGGAACGCGGCGATCAGCGGCAGGATCGTGACGAGGGACCCGGTGACGACCAGGTTGAAGACGGCCTCGCCGCCCGCGGTCTGCGCCTGCTGGTTCCAGCTGTTCAGGCCCAGCGTCAGCGGATACCAGTCCGGGTCCTTGAGCATGATCAGCGGCAGGAAGTAGTTGTTCCAGGTCGCCACCATGGTGAACAGCAGGACGGTGACGATGCCGGGCGCCAGCAGCGGCAGCGCCACCCGGAAGAAGGTGCGCACCTCGCCGGCGCCGTCGATGCGGGCGGCCTCCATCAGCTCGGTCGGGATGGCCTCGCTCGCGAACACCCACATCAGGTACAGGCCGAACGGCGAGATCAACGAGGGGATGATCACCGCCCAGGGCGTGTCGGTCAGGCCCATCTTGCTGAACATCAGGAAGGTCGGCACCGCCAGCGCCGTACCCGGCACCGCCACCGCGCCGATGACGACGGCGAAGACGCCGCGCCGGCCGGGGAAGTCGAACTTGGCGAGCGCGTAACCGCCGAGGACGGCGAGGAAGGTGGCGCCGCCCGCGCCCAGTCCCACGTACAGCAGGGTGTTCAGCAGCCAGCGGGTGAACACGCCGTCGTCGTAGGTGAACGTCTGCGTGATGTTGTCCCACAGGGCGAAGTCCCCGTCGAACCACAGGCCGAAGGAGTCCGACAGGCCCTCCTGCGTCTTGGTGGCGCTGATGACGAGCCAGAGCAGCGGCACCAGGCTGTAGAGCGCCACCAGCCCGGTGAGCACGGTCAGCAGGACGCTGCGCCGGGGCCTGCCCGGGGTGTGCCGGCGGCGGGCGGCGCGCAGCTTGGGCGCGGCGCGGCGGGCGCCGGACGGAGTGGGCGCGGGACGGTCGGAGACGGTGACGACAGGACTGGTCATCGCTGCTTCACACTCCCTTGCGCATGCCGCGCAGCTGGACGACGTAGGCGATGACCATGGTGATCAGCCCCATGACGATGGCGACCGTCGCGGAGTAGTTGTGCTGCTGTCCGTTGAAGGACAGCGAGTACGTGTAGAAGTTCGGCGTGTAGTCGGTGGTGATGGCGTTGGGCGCCAGCGGCTGCAGGATGTTCGGCTCGTTGAAGAGCTGGAAGCTGCCGATGATCGAGAAGATCGTCGCGATGACCAGCGCCCCGCGGATGGCCGGGAGCTTGATGGCGGTGATCACGCGGATCTGTCCGGCACCGTCGATCTCGGCGGCCTCGTACAGCGAGTGCGGCACCACACGCAGGGCCGCGTAGAAGATCAGCATGTTGTAGCCGATGAACTCCCAGGTCACGATGTTGCCGATGGAGGCCAGCACCAGATCGGGGGAGAGCGGGTCGGGCAGCGTGACGCCCAGCGCGTCGTCGATGTCGCCGACCAGGCCGAAGCGGGTGCCGTACATGAAGCCCCACATCAGGGTGGCCACCACGGCGGGCACGGCGTACGGCAGGAAGACCGAGATCCGGAAGAAGTCCCGGCCGTAGAGGCGGCCGCTGTCCAGGGCCAGTGCCACCAGGAGCGCGATGCCGAGCATGACCGGCACCTGGACGGCCAGGAAGAGCGCGACCCGGCCGAGCGAGGCCCAGAACCGGTCGTCCTGGAAGGCCTGCGTGTAGTTGTCCAGGCCGACGAAGGTGGTCCCGCCGATGAGCTGGTCGCGGAAGAGACTGAGGTACACCGAGTAGGCGATCGGCGCGAGGAAGACCAGGGCGAACACGGCCACGAACGGACCGAGGAAACCCCACCCGGTCCAGGACCGGCGGTCCCGTCTCGTCGGTGGCGGTGCCGGCCGCGGCTCGGCGGCGGCCGGCGGTTGCAGCGTCGTCATGTCGTCGTTCCTCGCTCGTCCACGTCCTGGAACTGCGTGATGTTTACGCAAACATCGCGGACCGCGAAAAGACGCCCGGGCTGTTATGTTTACGTAAACATCTGATGGCGGCATGTCTACACTGCCCCGATGACGACGGTCAAGGGTCCTTTCGCACCAGGGCCTGACAGCGACGGAGAGGTGGCTGACGCCGAGTGAGCACGGCTGAGGAAGTCCCGACGGGCGCACCCGCGCGTCCCCGGCGCGGCCGGGAGCGCACGGCCTCCATGGCGGACGTGGCCCGGCTGGCCGGGGTCTCCTCGCAGACCGTCTCCCGCGTCTCCAACGGATACGCCGGGGTGACCGAGGAGACCCGGCAGCAGGTCCTGGCGGCCATGAAGGAGCTCGGATACCGCCCCAACAGCGCCGCCCGGGCGCTCAAACGCGGTGAGTTCCGCACCATCGGCGTCATCACCTTCTCGCTGTCCACCACGGGCAACGTGCGCACCCTGGAGGCCATCGCCACCTCCGCGGCGAGCGAGGGGTACGCGGTGACGCTGCTGCCGGTCGCCGTCCCCACACAGGACGAGGTGCGGGGCGCGTTCTCCCGGCTGGAGGAGCTCGCCGTCGACGCGGTGATCGTCATCATGGAGGTCCACCTGCTGGACGCGGCCACCGTCACCCTGCCGCCCCACGTCCAGGTCGTGGTGGTCGACTCCGACGCCGGCGACCACTACACGGTCGTCGACACCGACCAGGCCGGCGGCACCCGCGCCGCCGTGCGGCACCTGCTCGACCTCGGGCACGACACCGTGTGGCACCTGGCCGGGCCCGAGGGCTCCTTCGCCGCCCAGCGCCGCGCGGACGCCTGGCGCCGGACGCTCGCCGAGGCCGGCCGCACCCCGCCGCCCCTCACCCGGGGCGACTGGTCCGCGGAGTCCGGTCACCGGGCCGGCCTCGAACTCGCCGGCCGCGAGGGCTGCACGGCCGTCTTCGCGGCCAACGACCAGATGGCCCTGGGACTCCTGCGCGCCCTGCACGAACGCGGCCGGCGCGTCCCGGAGGACGTCAGCGTCATCGGGTTCGACGACATCCCGGAGGCCGGTTCCTTCCTGCCGCCGCTGACCACGGTGCACCAGGACTTCGCCGAGGTGGGACGGCTCTGCGTGCGGGCCGTGCTGCGCAAGATGCGCCAGGACGGTCCCGAGCGGGGGACGACGCTCGTGCCGACCCGGCTGGTGACCCGCGCGAGCACCGCACCGCCCCCGGCGCGCGGACGCTGAGGGCGCGCATCCGGCACGGACGGCCGAACGGGTGAATACCGACCGGTTTATGAACCGCACGGGAAGGCACTCCACAACCCACTGTTCTTCACGCGTGCCCGGGAGAGCCCATGACTCAAGTCGCCGACTACGTTCTGCAGCGCCTGGCCGAGTGGGGCGTCGAAAGGGTCTACGGCTATCCGGGTGACGGCATCAACGGTCTGCTCGGTGCGTTCGACCGGGCGGGGGGCAGTCCGGAGTTCATCCAGACGCGGCACGAGGAGATGGCCGCGTTCATGGCGTGTGCGCATGCCAAGTTCACCGGTGAGGTGGGCTGCTGCGTGGCGACTTCGGGTCCGGGTGCGGTGCATCTGCTGAACGGTCTGTACGACGCGAAGCTCGATCATCAGCCGGTGGTGGCGGTGGTGGGGCAGCAGAAGCGGTTGTCGCTGGGCACCCATTACCAGCAGGAGATCGCTCTGGACCGGTTGTTCGCGGATGTGTCGGAGTTCTGCCAGATGGTGGTGCATCCGGGTCAGGTCCGGCACGTGATCGACCGGGCGTTCAAGACGGCGCTGACCACGCGGGGTGTGGCCACGATCATCATCCCGAACGATGTGCAGGAGGAGGAGGCGGTGCCGTCCCCGCCGAAGACGCACGGTTCGGTCTTCTCCAGCGTCGGCTGGAGCCGTCCCCGGGTCCTGCCCGACCCGGACGAGCTGCGCAGGGCCGCCGACGTCCTCAACGAGGGCGAGAAGGTCGCGATGCTGGTCGGTCAGGGTGCCGCGGCCGCCGAGGCCGAGGTGATCGAGGTGGCGGAGCTGCTGGGTGCCGGGGTGGCCAAGGCCCTGCTGGGTCGCGAGGTGCTCCCCGACGACCTGCCGTTCGTGACGGGTCCGATCGGTCTGCTGGGGAGCAAGGCCAGCGACGACATGATGCGGGAGTGCGACACCCTGCTCATGGTCGGCACGAGCTTCCCGTACTCGGAGTGGCTGCCGGACGAGGGGCAGGCCCGGGGCGTGGAGATCGACATCGACGGCCGCATGATCGGCATCCGGTATCCGATGGAGGCCCACCTCGTCGGCGACTCCAAGGAGACCCTGAGGGCGCTGATCCCGCTGCTGAAGCGGAAGAAGGCCAAGAGCTGGCGGAAGAAGATCGAGAAGGACGTCCGCGAGTGGAACGACCTGTGCAACCGCTGGGCGGCGGAGCACTTCGGCGGCCGGATCAACCCGCAGGCGGTGGCCGCCGAGCTGTCGCCGAGGCTGCCGGAGGGGGTGATCCTGACGGCGGACTCGGGTTCCGGCACCAACTGGTGGGCCCGGCACCTGAAGCTCCGTGACGGCATGCGCGCGTCGCTGTCCGGGACGCTGGCGACGATGGGGCCCGGCACGCCGTACGCGATCGCGGCGCGGTTCGCGTATCCGGACCGTCCGGTGATCGCCTTCGTGGGTGACGGTGCGTTCCAGATGAACGGCATGAACGAGATGATCACCGTCAAGCGGTACCTGGACCGGCTCTCGGGCCCGGCTCCGTTGGTGTTCTGCGTGTTCAACAACCAGGACCTCAACCAGGTCACCTGGGAGCAGCGCGCGATGTCCGGCGACCCCAAGTATCCCGGCTCCCAGGACATCCCCGACGTGCCCTATGCCGCCTATGCCGAACTGCTCGGTCTGAAGGGCATCGTCTGCGACAAGCCCAGGAAGGTGGGTGCGGCCTGGGAGGAGGCGCTGGCCTCGGACCGGCCGGTGGTGCTGGAGTTCAAGGTGGACGCGGAGATCGCGCCGATCCCGCCGCGCATCATGAAGGAACAGGGCGAGAAGGCCGCCAAGGCCGCCGTGCACGACCCCGAGCGGGCCGGCATCGCCGCCAGGGGCGTCCGCCAGAAACTCACCGAGTACGCCGAGCACCTCCCCGGCCGGGGCAAGAAGTGACCGGCGCGGGGCGGTACGGGCGCGGCGGGCGGCACCGCCGGAAGGACGGCCCCGGGGTGGTGGTCGTGACCGGCGCCACCGCCGGCGTCGGCCGGGCCACGGCACGTGCCTTCGGCGCGCGCGGCGCCGCCGTGGCGCTCCTCGCGCGCGGCGAGCACGCGCTCGAGCGGACGGCCGAGGAGGTCAGGAAGGCCGGCGGCCGCGCCCTGCCCCTGGTGGTGGACGTCTCCGACCCCGAGGCGGTGGACGCCGCCGCGACCCGGGTCGAGGACGAACTCGGTCCGATCGACGTCTGGGTGAACGCCGCCTTCACGACCGTCTTCGCACCCGTCATGGAGGTCCGGCCCGAGGAGCTGAGGCGGGCCACCGAGGTGACCTACTTCGGCTTCGTCCACGGCACCCAGGCCGCGCTCCGGCGGATGGTGCCCCGTGACCGGGGCACCATCGTGCAGGTCGGCTCGGCCCTCGCCGAGCGCAGCGTGCCCCTGCAGGCGGTGTACTGCGGGGCCAAGCACGCCATCCAGGGCTTCACCGAGTCCCTGCGCTGCGAACTGCTGCACGACCGCAGCGGCGTGCGGGTCACCATGGTGCAGATGCCCGGCCTGAACACGCCCCAGTTCAGCTGGGTCCTCACCCGGCTGCCCCGGCACCCGCGCCCGGTCGCCCCCGTCTACCAGCCCGAGGTCGCCGCCGAGGCCGTCCTGCACGCGGCCGGCCATCCGGGCAGGCGCGTGTACTGGGTCGGCGGTTCCACCGTCGCGACCCTCCTCGGCCAGCGGATCGCCCCGGGCCTGCTCGACCGCTACCTGGCCCGCACCGGCTACGACTCGCAGCAGACCGACGACCCCGTCGATCCCTCCCGGCCGGTCAACCTCTACGAGCCGGTGGACGACGCCGCGCCCGTCGACTACGGAGCCCACGGCCTCTTCGACGACGAGTCGCACCCGCGGAGCCTCCAGTTCTGGCTCTCGCGCCACCGCCGCCCGCTCGCCCTGGCCGTGGCGGCCGCCGGAGCCGTCACCGCGACGCTGGCCGCCGGGACGGGCCGACGCGCTCGCACCGGCGGAGCCGAGGCGGCCTGGAGACGGGTCGCGCACACCTGCCGGAGCGCGGGCGCGAAGGGCTGGGGCGGGCCGCCGCGAGGCTGACGCCGCCGGCGCCCCGCCCCCCGGGAGAGCGCCCGGACGAGCCACCGGCCGTCCGGGCGCGCTCGACCGCACCGGATCACCGCTCCCGGTCGATGGTGCGCGTCCACCAGTGGTGCTCGCAGAACCAGTGGCCGACCATCGCACCGCCGAAGACGACGAACCCGACCCCGATGAGCCAGGACTCCACCACGAGCACGATGCCGACCGCGCCGTAACTGATCGCGTTGTCGAGGATCAGCGGGGTGAAGACGAGGTAGGAGAAGCCGCGCAGGCCGACCAGGCCCACCATGGTGGCCAGCGCCCCCGGCAGCAGGTCCCGCCAGCGGATCTGCCCGCCCAGCAGGAAGTGCTGCCCCCACCAGAAGAACAGCATGCCGGCCGACGTGGAGAGGGCGATCCGCGCCGAGCCGTGCAGGGCGGTCCGGGTCTGCACCTCCTGGTACAGGTACGCGGTCAGGGCGATCACCCAGGTCAGCTGTCGCCAGACCCGGTGCCAGGGGCCGGACGGCAGACCCCAGATGCGTTCGTAGCCGTTCTGCACGCTCGCCGCGAAGGACACGCCGAAGACGGCGAGGGCGATACCGCCCCACACGCTCGTGGTGCCGATCACCTTGGTCGGCGGGCTGATGATGTCCGTCAGCACCGTGGCGGACCG
Source organism: Streptomyces sp. NPDC029152 (assembly GCF_055564355.1). Classification (NCBI taxonomy): domain Bacteria; kingdom Bacillati; phylum Actinomycetota; class Actinomycetes; order Kitasatosporales; family Streptomycetaceae; genus Streptomyces; species Streptomyces sp. NPDC029152. Next base: position 75,997 of record NZ_JBVHWR010000002.1, read on the forward strand.
GCCGGACAGTCCCATGCCGTCGGCCAGCCACGACGCGAAACCGCCGTGTCCCAGGGGGTCGGCGGCGGCCACCACGATCAGCAGCGGAGCCAGTGTGACCAGGGCCAGCGTGGCGAAGCCCATCGCCCGGTGCATCAGCTCCAGGTCCCGGCCGCGCCGGACCAGCGCGGACGCGGCCAACCCGTCCCACAGGCGGACGAAGGGGCGCCGGTACCGGTTCACGGGTACTCCTCGGGCGGTCCTGGGACTGACTCGCCGCTGCGGAACTGAGTGACCCGTGGCCGGCGGGACAAACGTGACACCAGTATGCGCGCGAGTCCGCACCGGGCCGGACTGCGAAACGGGGAACCCGTGCGCGTTCCTCCTCGGGGCCGTACGACGCCCCACCCACGGGTGTCCCGCGGCGCCGGGCAGTGGTGCCCCGGCTTTTCGCCGCGCCGTCGCAGACACTGGGGCCGTCCGCGCCATGAAGCGGAGCCGGTCCAGGCGGCCGTAGCGGCCCAGCGGCGACGTCGACGGTGCGGTGACCGGCCGGGTCACGGAGGCGACGACTGCCTGAGCGCTCGCTCGGCGCCCTCACCCGCGCGAAGAAGAACAGCCGTAAGGAAGTCGCCCGCCAGGGCTTCGTCGCCATGATGGAGGGCCGCGCCGAAATCGCCGGCGGCGACGCCGCCACCAAGCGCACCGCCATCGAACACCGTTTCCTGCCCGAGACCTGCAAGGCCGCCCGTCACGCCACGAAGGCCGAACCGCGCCCCGAGCGCTGAGCACCGGCCCTTCCCCACGATCGCCTCGGCCACCGTCGCGCACCTCTTCTTCCGGTTCACGCGGGTGAGCTGAACGAGCTCCACCGCTCGCAGGCCTGCCCCGGCAAGGGCAACGCGGGCTGCGAGAATGCCCGCTTCTTCGGCGCCGCAGTCTTCCGCCGCGAGAACCCTCCCGCCACCGTCACCTTCCAGGTCGTCGCCTGCGCCAGCGAACAGGCCGCAAGGGACGCGTACGACGTGCTCTGGGGCGGCTACCACTCCAACCAGGCCGGCCGGACGGGCCAGGGAGCCAAGACCCTGGAGCTCGGCCCGATCGGTGACGAGAGCGACGCCCGGCTCGCCACCTCCGGCTTCCACGGCGAGCCCGGCGCCGTGACCCAGGCCCGGGCCGGCACGACGCTGCTGTGGACCACGGAGTCCGCAGCGCACAAGGGCGACATCGACGAGGACGGTGTCCGGGACCTGGCCACGATGCTCGCCAAGCGGTCCCAGCAGGCCCAGAACGGCAACGAGCCCTCCGCCGCGCTCGACGGCTGACCGCAAGGCCACCCCAGGCCCCGTGCCGGCCAACTGTCGGCACCGCGCCGGGGTGCGGAGAAACGGGGGGTTCCTCGGTCGGCCCGCGGTCTCAGGTCTGGCTGGTGAAGGTCCAGGTCTGGATGGCGGTGGTGGCCGCCGGCTGCTGGGTCAGCGATGCTCCGTCGGCACTGGACGAGGCGGTGAGGAGGAGGCCGCTCGACTTGGCCGCCAGCGTGTAGCCGCCGTTCTTCGCCGTCAGGATCCAGCGCTGGTTCGCCGCGCCGGTGCAGGTCCACTGGATGACCGCCGCCCCCGCCCGCGTGGAGTTGGCGTCGACGTCGGCGCAGAGACCGGAGAGCTGGTTCTTCAGTGTGTGGGTGCCGTCCTGGTTCGCCGTCACGGCCCACTTCTGGTTGGTGCCGCCGTGCCATCCCCAGCCGATCAACCGGGTCCCCGGCTCGAGGGAGTTGGCGGGCACGTCGATCGCCAGCTCTCCGGCCGCGATGCGGTGGACGCCGTTCGCAGGCTTCGGCGCAGCGGTGCAGGTCGTGGACAGTTGGTGGGCGCCGCGGTCGGGTGCGCAGCCCGCCTTCACCGGGCCGCCGAAGTAGTCACGGGTGCCGGGCGACGGCATGGGGCGGCCGTTGGCCAGGGCCGAGGAGCCGGCCTGAAGCCGGTAACCGTCCGCGTCGGTGCGTGAGGTGGCAGTGCCGGGCGCTGTCAGCCGTGGGTCGGTGGTCACCTTGTCGGCATCGACGGGCTCACCGGCGGGATGGGTGCCGTAGAAGACGTTGGAGTCGAAGGCGAGGGTGCCCGCGTTGACGTATGCGGCCTCGGACGTCGCCACGTGGAAGACGTTGTTGGTGAACGTCACGTTGGCGCCGGTGGAGCCGTTGGCGTTGTTGATGATGTCGACCGGCTCGGAGAGGTAGAAGGTGTTGTTGTAGATCTGCGTGTTGGCCGTCTTGGCACAGACCATGTCGAAGAGCTGTCCGCCGTCGTTCTGGCTGACGTTGTAGCGCACGATGTTGTCGGCGGTCGTGGAGCCCGAGCCGTTGCACACGAGGATGAAACCGCCCTCGTTGTCGTGGCTGTAGTTGTACTGGTAGACGGTGCCGATGTTGGACTCGTCGATGTCGAGACCCTGACCGTCGCACTCGCTCCTGCCGCCGCTGACCTCGTTGTACTGGTACAGGGCGCGGTTCGTGTTCCAGCCCCAGATACCGGCGGCGCAGTGGGCCGGTTCGCGCTCGCGGAAGCCGTCGACCCTGTTGTACTCGACGAGGGCGCCTTCGGTGTGGTGCGGGACGATCGCGTCGCCGCCGATGTCGGTCACGGTGTTGCCGCGGATGACGACACCGGTCTGCGGCGTCCATGTCCCACAGTCGGCACCGCAGCTGGGGTTGTTCAGTTCCGGGCGCCGCATCCAGCGGGTCCAGAAGTGGATGCCGTACCGGTCGACGGTCCTGACCGTGTTGTTCTCGATCACCACGTCGTCGAACCGGGTGGCCTTCGCCGTGCCGAGGACCTCGAAGAAGATGCCCGCGCTGGCGTCGTCGTCCTTCTTGGTCTGGTTGCCGTTGACGTCGTGGACGTCCAGGCCGCTGAGGCGGTAGTGCGTGCCGGTGCCGGAGTCGGTGCGCGTGATGTGGACGCCGCGCCGGGTGGCGGCGTCGCCCTTGTTGGAGATGTCGAGGTTGCGGATCTCCCAGTACTGCTGGTCCGCGAGCCGGACGACGTCCGTCACCTTGCCGTCCCCGGCGAGCCGGGGCTTGGCGCCCGACCCGTACGCGTCGATCGTGACCGGCTGTCCCGCGGCTCCCGAGCCCTTGGGGAACAGTTGCGCCCCGGTGCAGGTCGAACCGCGTTTCAGGAGGATCGAGTCGCCGGGCCGGAACGTGTGGGCGTTCACCGGATCGAGGCTGTTCCAGGGACTGGCCTGACTGCCGTCACCCGCTGCCGCGGCACCGCAGTCCACGTGGAAGGACTGGGCCTGCTCCGTCGCATGGACGGGGGAAGCGACTGCCAGGGGGGTGAGGGGGAGACACAGGGCCGAGAGGGCCAGGGTGAGTCTTTTCGCCTGCACAGAGGGCTCCCTGCTGGGTCGTCGTGTGGACCAGGTACGGGTGGTGCTCGGTCTGCGTGGCGCTTGAGTAGACGTCTGATGTCTAAACCTCTGGGGAGATTAGGGAGCCCCGGGGTGGCCGTCAAGTGCCCAGCGTGAGCGAGCCGTTGACGAAGCGGCAGATCGGGTCGGACTCGTGCGGATCCCTTGACGGGGTGACCGTGTCGCCCTAGCGTCCCTGCCGACCCAAACATCAGACGTCTGCTGTATCGGGTCGGGGGTGCCGCGCCAGGAGACGGTGACCGATTCGGCAGGTCTGCCGGACCTCCGACTCCAGAAAAGGGCGCCCATGCAGCGAAGAACCACTCCCGTCCTGTTGTCCCTCACCGTGGCCGCCGCACTCACGGCCACCGGCACCGCGCACGCCTCCTCCACCGCGCACGCCTCCTCCACCGGCCCCACCGCACAGTCCGCCGGTTCCGCGGCAGCCGGGGGCAGCCTGGTCACCCAGGATCTGGCGACCCGCAACGAGGGAGCTCCCGTCTACCGGATCCCGGCACTGACGAGGACCGTCAAGGGCACGCTCATCGCGGCCTACGACGCCCGCCCCTCGATGGCCGACCTGCCCAGCAACATCTCGGTGGTCGTCCGCCGGAGCGAGGACAACGGCGCCACCTGGCAGACCCAGCGGACGGTCCGAGGCGAGCCGGCGCCCCACGGCAACGGGGACCCCAGTCTTCTCGTCGACCGCGAGACGGGCAGGATCTTCCTCTTCTACGCGTCCACCGTGAACCAGGGCTTCGCGGGCTCGCACACCGGCAACGACGAGAACGACCCGGACGTCCAGCAGGCCGACTACAGCTACTCGGACGACGACGGGGTCACCTGGACGCACCGGCGCATCACCCGGCAGGTCAAGAACCCGGCCTGGGCCGGGATGTTCGCCGCCTCGGGAGAGGGGATCCAGCTGAGGCAGGGCCCTCACAGGGGGAGGCTGATCCAGCAGTACGCGGTCCGGGCGGACGGCGCGAACCGCGCGGTGAGCGTGTACAGCGACGACCACGGCGAGACGTGGAGGGCCGGCACACCGACGGCGGGGGGCGGGGACGAGAACAAGACCGTCGAACTGTCCGACGGCCGGATCCTGCTCAACAACCGTTCCGCGCCCTACCGCACGGTTGCCTTCAGCACCGACGGCGGAGTCACCTACACGCCCTACCAGCAGGACACCGCGCTCCCCGACCCGGCGAACAACGGGTCGGTCACCCGCTTCGCACCGGACGTGCCCGCCGGCCACCCCCGAGCCAAGTGGCTGCTGTTCAGCAACACGGAGGACACCGGCATCCGGCGCAATCTCACCGTGAAGATGTCCTGCGACGACGGCAGGACCTGGCCCATCCGCAAGGTCGTCGACACGGGGGCGTCCGCGTACTCGACGCTCACACCGCTGACGGACGGGACCGGCGCCAACCCCCGCGTCGGCATGCTCTGGGAACGCGAGGGCTACCAGCACATGACCTACTCCTCCTTCGACCTCAAGTGGCTCGGCGGGGTCTGCGCCCCGGTGACGGTCGGCGCACCGGCGCAGGTGAAGGCCGGAGAGCAGGCTTGGTTCGACGTGCGCGTGGTCAACCAGAACGACCGGCCCCTGCCCGCCGGCAGCGTGCGGCTGGACCTCCCCGCCGGATGGACCGGCGCCTCCGTGACCGTATCGGCCCTCGATCCGGGGCAGGGCGCCACCGTGAAGGTGCCGGTCGACGTGCCCCTCACCGCCGGCGGCGCACAGAAGGTCACGGGCGTCTACTCGGTCCGCGACGCGCACTCCTACGGCACCGCGACGGCAGGCGTCACCCCCGCGGCCGGCGCCGCCGCCGTCCCCCGGATCTCCGCCCTCCCCGTCCTGGACAACATCCAGGCGGCGGGAGCGGCCGGTCCGCTCGACGACGTCATGGCGTACTGGATCCGGGTGTCCAACACCGGCAACACCACGCTGACCCAGGTGCAGCTCGCGGGGAACCTGGGCAACCTGGCGGCGTGCGCCCGTGCCACGCTCGCCCCGGGCGCCGAGTACGTCTGCAAGGGCGGAGCGAGCGGCACCCGTACCGTCGTCGGGGCCGACCTCGAGCAGGGCTTCGCGCCGGCGCTCACGGTGTCCGCCATCGCCCCGGACGGGTCGCGGACGTCCTCCACGGCGACCGGGGACCGCACCGAGATCCACTGAGCGCCGCCTCCGGGACCCTGCCGAACCGCTGTACCGCGACCGGCCGGGTCCCGGGCCTCCGGACCGCGGCGGCCCTTCCACGGGGGAGGGCCGCCGCGGTCCCGCGGGCGCCGCGTGGCGTCAGCCGAAGGACCAGCGCCGGTCGGCCGCCGACGCGTCCGGCTGCTGCGTGAGCGGTGTGCCGTCGGCCGCGCCGGCCGCCGTCAGCACCAGACCGCTCCTCTTCGACGTCACGGTGAAGCCGCCGCCCGCCGCCGCGGTGACGAGCCAGCGCTGGTTCTCGCCGCCGGTGCAGGTCCACTGGATGATCTCCGTGCCGGCGGTGGACACTCCTGCGGGCACGTCGAGACACAGCCCGTTGCGGGTGTCCCTGATCGAATGACCGCCGTCGGCATGGGCGACGGCGGTGAAACTCTGGTTGTCCCCGCCGTGTGCCGTCCACGTGACCAGCCGCGTACCCGGTGCCGAGGCCGACGCGGGAACGTCGACCGCCTTTCCGGAACCGGCGTTGAGCATGCGGAACGAGGTCCCCGGCAGGGCCGACGCGGGCCGCAACAGGGTGAGTTCGGCCGCCCCCGCGTGGCTGAGGCCGTTCGCCGCGGAGGTCGCCGTGAGCCGTACGTACCGCGCCGGGGTCTGCGCGAAGACGACCTCCTTCTCCAGCTGGTCGTTCGCGAACGTGCCCCTGGCCACCGTGCGCCAGGCCGTGCCGTCGTCGCTGACGGCGAAGGTCCAGTCGCCGACCCGGCCGTTGCCCGCGGCGTCCTGCCGGGGCAGATAGCGGAACCCGGCGAGCTGCCGCCGCGCGCCCATGTCGACGGTCACGTGGTGCGGCATCGGTGTCGCGGTGGGCGTGTAGGCGGTGTGCCAGGCCGTGTACGGATTGCTGTCGAGGACCTGGGAGGCGCGGCCCTCCTCACCGGTGGTCTCCTCGCTGTCGGCGGTGGCGGTCATCCCCGCGGTGGGCACCGCGGTGAGGTGGCCCGCGGGGGAGCCGGGCGGACCGCCGACGGCGTCCACGCGCGCCAGGTACGCCCACACGGACGCGGAACGCGGGGACCCCCAGGTGCGTTCGGCCATCACCTGCAGCGGTCTGCGCGCGAAGTGGTCGAAGAAGGCGGTGCTCCGCGACTCGGCCCCGTCGCCCCAGCGGGCCACCTTGTGGCCGAGCACCCGCCCGCCCGACCGCTCCGGCGCCGGGAAGCCGTACTTCTCGTAGACCTCCTGGATGTCCACGTAGCCGTACTGGCCGAGTTTCTGGCCCATGCCGGCACTCACGTACAGCAGGGACTCCGGGGCGGCGACCACGGTGTAGCCCTTGGCCACCAGCGGGGTCGGATCACGGTCGATGTAGTCGTCGAAGACGATCGTCCGGTCGGGCTCGATCGACGACTGCTGGCCGTACTGGTCCCACCACTCCCACGCCTGGGTGGTCTTGCCGTGCGAACGCACCTGGTCGTTGAGGGTGTTGAGGAAGTCGACGAAGACGTCCCCGGCGTACGCGAACCCACGTGCCTTCTGGTGGGCGACCAGCTCGGGGCAGGCGTTCTTGCGGTCGTCCAGACCGATCTCGTCACCGCCCACGTGGAAGTACCGGCTGTCGAACAAGGGGATGACGGCCTCCAGGAGGTCGTGCACGAAGTCGCGGGTGTGCTCCTCGGTGATGTCCAGGGTCCAGCCGCCGCGCTCACCGCCGGGCCAGGCGCCGTAGTCCATCGAGGGACAGGCGAAGCGCAGCGAGGGGTCGTACGACGTGATGGCGTTGGCGTGACCGGGCAGGTCGACCTCCGGCACGATCTCCACGTGGTACTTGCGGGCGTAGTCCTGCAACTCCCGCAGCTGGACGGGGGTGTAGGCGTCGGCGGAGGCCAGTTTCGGGAACTCGTCGAGCCGGATGCGGAAACCGGACCAGTCGGTGAGATGGAGGTGGAACGTGGTGAGCTTCTGCCACGCCATCTCGCGGATCTGCGCCTTGAGGTCGTTCACCGGGAAGAACCTGCGGCCCACGTCGAGCATCTCGGCGCGCTGCTCGACATCCGGCCAGTCACGGGCGGTGCCACGGGGGATCGACGCGCGGTACTCGTCGAGCTTGAAGGCCTGCTCGACGGTCTGGGTGGCGTAGAACACCCCCGTGTCGGAGGCGACTTCCACGGCCAGCGCGTCGCCGACGCTCAGGGCGTACCCCTGGGGCCCCAGGCGGGTGTCGGTGCTGCCGGCGCTCAGGGTGATGTCGCCGGCCCGTGCGGTGCTCCCGGTGACGACGGGAAGGACGCGCCCCGTGAGGGCGGCGAGATCGGTGGCGAACGTGCGGGCTGTGTCGCCCAGGAGCACTCCTTCCGCGGGGTCGAGGACGATGCGTGAGGCGGGCGTCAGGCTGAACCGGCCCTGGCCGCCCTGCCATTCGCGCAGGGCGGGATACACGGCCGGAGCGGAGTTGCCGGCGTCGTCGGTCGAGGCGGCGCCCGCGGCGCCCATGGGGAGCAGTCCTGTGGCCAGGAGAGCGGCCGTCAGAAGACGACCGATCGCTCGTTTCATGCGGATGACCATCCTGAGCTTCGGTGGGCGGGGAAGGCGTGCGTCGGTTCAGGAGGAAGGGCGGCGGGACGGCCCGGGGCGACCGCCGCGGGTCCGCGGCCCGTGCCGCGGCGGCCTCGTCCTCCCGTACCGGGGAAACGGATCGAGCCTGGAGAGTAGACGTCAGATGTCTGCCGTCCGCAGCGCCGTAAGGGCCCGTGCCGCCGGATGACAAGGAGCGTGCGGTGGCGACGGCGGGACACCCTCGCGGTGACCCGGTGGGGGCCGGCCGTCCCTCCTGCGGGGCGTGCACGCGCGGAGACGGTCGTCGCGCTCCGGTACGCCTCCCGGTTGGGCCACCGGGGGGAACCGCGCGCCCCGGTGGCACGGCCGACGGTCCGGGCGCGCTGGTGACGGAGAGACTGCCGGGGACTGCGGTGCCCGCCGCGCGTGGACGGGCGCCTCGGCGGCGCGTGCTTCTTCCCGTTCCCGGGGGTCCCTGCTCGCAGGCAGGACGCTCCGCGGGACGGCGCCGCCCGGAAGCGATCACGTTGGGGATGTGGGATGCGCGACGGCCGCACGGAAGCGCCGGCGAGGGAGCTGCGGCTCCGATGGCTGCCTGCCGTGGTGATCGCGGGGGCCTTCGTCCTCGACGTCGCCACCCGGGGAGGCGTCAACACGTTCCCCTTGCTCGCGGCCGCCCCCGGGGTGGCCGCCAGTGTCCTCTCCCTGCGCGGGACGATCGCCACCGGCGTGGCGGTGAACCTCGTGGGACTCGCCCTGGTGCATCTGGAGAGGGAGCCGGTCCGCCAGGACATCGCCGTGTTCAGCAGTCTGGTCCTTCTCACCGTCATCGCGGCGGTCCTCAACGTCCAGCTCGCAGGGAACCGGCGGCAGCTGAGGACGAGTCGCGAGGTGGCCGCCGCGGTCCAGCACGCGGTGCTCCCGGATCCGCCCCGCCGGGTGGGGCGACTGTCCGTGGCGTCCCGGTACGAGGTCGCCCACGAGGAGGCGGCCATCGGTGGCGACCTCTTCGCGATCCACGAGACCGACCACGGCATCCGCATGCTCATCGCCGACGTGCGGGGCAAGGGACTCGAGGCGGTCCGCACGGTCAACGCCCTGCTCGGCTCCTTCCACGAGGCCTGCCACCACCGGCCCGGCCTGCCGGGCGTCGTGCAGCAGATGGAGGACCGGATGCAGGAGGTCATCAGGGGGTCGAGCGGGGCGGAGGCCGAGTCCTTCGCCACCGCCGTCGTCGCGGAGCTGCCCCCGGACTGCTCCGTACTGCGCGTCGCCAACCGCGGTCACGCGGCGCCGTTGCTGGTCCGGGGCGGCCGGGTGACCCCGCTGACACCGAGCACTCCGTCGGTGCCGCTCGGTCTGGGGCTCCTGAACGGCGACGACGTCGTGGTCGACCTGTTCGATCCGCCCGCCGGGGCCACTCTGCTGCTGTACACGGACGGCATCAACGAGGCCCGGGACGCGGACGGCGTCTTCTTCGATCCCATCCCCGTACTGTCCCGCCCCCTCCCGGCGGACCCGGACGTGGTGGTCGACACCGTGCTCCGCGCCGTCCTCCGGCACACCGGGGGAGACCTGCAGGACGACGCGGCGCTCTTCGCCGCCACCCTGGAGGAGTGAATCCGGATCCGGCACGCGGGGGCGGAGATGCAGTGCCGCCCGCTCCGTTTGCGTGAGCGGTGAACGGGTCACTCACTGATGACGTCAGAGGTGCCTTCGAAGGAGTTGGGTGATGACGCGGGCCGCCGGCACCACGGCGCTGGACGACTGCACGGTCGACGCGGTCGACGTCCACGCCTTCGAGGTCCCCACCGACGGCCCGGAGGGCAGGGAGCAGGACGGCACGCTCGACTGGGACTCCACGACCGTGGTCCTGGTCCGGGTCCACGCCGGCGGAAGGACGGGGCTGGGTTACACCTACGGGGACACCTCGGTCGCCTCGTTCGTGCGGTCGCAACTGGTGCCGGTGATCGACGGCGGCTCCGCCGCCTCGCCCCCGGCGCTGTGGCAGCGGATGGGCGCCCGGATCCGCAACGCCGGGCGTCCCGGTGTCGGGGCCATGGCCCTGTCCGCCGTCGACGTGGCGCTGTGGGACCTCAAGGCGAGGCTGCTGGACCTTCCGCTGGTGCACCTCCTGCCGGCCTGCCACGACCGCGTGCCCGTCTACGGCAGCGGCGGCTTCACCAACTACGCGCCGGACCGCCTCACCGGCCAGCTCGCCGGCTGGGTGGAGCAGGGCATCGGGCGGGTGAAGCTGAAGACCTCGCGGGAACCGGAGGCCGATCCGCGGCGCCTGACCGCCGTGCGCGAAGCGGTCGGCGACGGGACCGAACTGTTCACCGACGCCAACGGCGCGCTCGGCCGCAAGGAGGCCCTGTACTGGGCGCGCAGGTTCCACGAGGAGTGGGACGTGCGCTGGTTCGAGGAACCCGTCGCCTCCGCAGACCTGGAGGGGCTGCGGATGCTGCGCGACCGGGGGCCGGAGCGCCTGGAGATCGCGGCGGGGGAGTACGCCTTCACCGCGCAGGACTTCGCCAACCTGGTCGACGGACCCGCCGTGGACTGCCTCCAGGCCGACGTCACCCGGTGCGGGGGCATCACGGGCGTGCTGGAGATCGCCGGGCTGTCCGCCGCCCGGCACCTCGACCTGTCCGCGCACTGCGCCCCGGCGGTCTCCGCCCACGCCTTCTGCGCCGTCCGCAGGCTGCGGCACCTGGAGTACTTCCACGACCACGTGCGCGTCGAGCGCCTGCTGTTCGACGGCACCCTGTCGCCCGTCGACGGGACCCTGCGGCCCGACACCGGCCGGCCGGGACTCGGTCTGGACGTCAGGTGGGCCGACGCGGAGCCCTACCGGGTCCACGGCGCGCGACCGTCCTGACCTGCGCGCGGAAGGGACGGCCGTGTCCGCCTCAGGGGTCCATGCGCTGCCGCTGCCGCATCTGCTCGTTGTGCCAGGCGATCGCGCGGCGGATCTGCGGCTCGTGCAGGCCCGTCCGGCACGCGAGCTGATCCATGGAGAGCGTCGGCGGCCCCGTGGTCAGCGCGCGGGTCAGTTTCGCCGCCCAGAGTTCCTCCTGCACGAAGGGCCGGTCCTGATAGCCGTGCTTGACCACGTCGAAGTGGTCGTCGCTGCACGCGGTGATGAGCCGCAGCCCGTCGAACCATTCGTTGGTCTCGTGCGCGGAGGAGGAGTCCGGCACGTACCCGCGCACGGCCTCGTCCTCGGGGAACACCCTGGCGCACAGATCGCACAGCTCCATGGGAGCGGTCCGTGCGGTCCGGCGGCCCTTCCCGCGCTTACGGTTCCACCACATCGCGCCTCCTGGAATCACCGTCCAGCAGCGTCGACGCCGTATGCCGTGTGGGGCCGGCGTCCGGAATTCCGGAGTTACCCGGTGAGGAAGCGGCAAACGCCCCACGGGACCCGTCCGAGCCAGGCGGACCGGCAGCTCGAAGAGGCCGTTCCGCGTGACCACCGGTCTGTGGCGCGGTTCGGCCACCTGAACCGCCAGGTCCAGCCCGGGCGGCGCGCGACACCGGCCTCCGGGCGGGAGGGGGCCGCGCCGGGGCACACGTGCGGGCCGTGCCCGAAGGCGACGTGCCGGTTCCGTGAGGCGCGGGTGATGTCGAACGCGCCCGCCGTCGGTCCGTGCGCCCGCCCGTCCCGGCCCATCGCCCCGTACGACACGATCAGCGCGTCCCCGGCGGGCAGCACCCTGTCGCCGCCCGGGACGTCCTCGGTCGCGAAGCGGATCGGGACGTGCGAGGCCGGGGACGAGTACCGCAGCCCCGCCTCGGTCACCGCGGACCGGTCCGCCTCGCCGGACAGCGCCAGGGCCCGCTGCTCCGGGTGCGCGGGCAGGCTGACGACGGCGCCGACGATCAGCGAGATCGTCGTCTCACGGCCCGCGGCGGCCATCGGCCGGAGGGTGGAGACGCTCTCCTCGTCCGTGAGGCGGCCACCGTCCTCGGAGGCCGTGACCAGCGCGCCGGTCAGGTCGTCACCGGGCGCGGCGCGCTTCGCGGCGACCCTCTCCGCCATGGTCCCGGCCGGCTCGGTGAGGGTCGCGACGACCTCCTCGGGCGGGGTCCGGGCCGGGAAGAACTCCTCGGACAGCACCTTCGGCCGGGGCAGCCGGGCCTCCTCGATGCCCATGAGGCCGGCGACGACGTACATCGGCAGCGGATGGGCGAAGGCCGCCTCGAGGACGACGACGCCGTCGGCGGGCAGTCCGTCCAGCAGCCGGCCGGTGAGTTCGGTGATCCGGCCCCGCAGGTGCTCGACGGGGCGCGCGGTGGGCGCCTGCGCGACGAGCGCACGCAGCCGGCGGTGCTCGGCGCCGTCCACGGTGAGCATGGGGCGCCCCGGATCGGCCGGGCCGGTCAGCGGCCGGCCCGCGGGGGTCTCCCCGCGCCGCCATGCTCCCCACACGTTGATGTCCTTCACCGGGCGGGGGTCCGTGAGAGGGGCCCTGGCCTCGGCGTGATGGGTGACCGCCCGGACGGGCACGCCGCCCGGCGGTTCCACGGCGGCGAGCGGCCCGGCGGCGCGCAGCCGGGCGCTCTCGCCGTCCAGGCCGGCGACGAACGGGTCGAGCTGTGTCCGGGCTTCTTCGGTACCGGTCGTCATGCCGGCGCGGCCTCCCCGGCCGGCGGTCGGCGGCACGGGGAACGGGAAGTTTCCGTGCGGCGTCCGGCGGGCGGTCACTGTACGAGAGTTCGTGGTCGCCGGAAGGGGGCCGGACTCAGGGAAGACCGCCCCGTTCGCAGACCTGACGGGCGACGTCGCGGAGCTTCACGTTGCGGTCCTGGGAGTAGCGGCGCAGCGCGGCGAAGGCCTGGTCCTCGGTGAGCCGGTGACTGCCCATCAGGATGCCCATGGCCTCGCCGATGGTGTGCCGGGTGCCGATGGCCTCCTGCAGCTGGGCCTGGGTGCGCGCGCTGGAGAAGGCGACCGCGGCGTGCGAGGCCAGCAGCCAGCCGGCGGTCTCACTGGCCTCGGTGAAGGCGCCGGGCCGGCGTGAGTAGAAGTTCAGCGCGCCGAGGTTCTCGTCCTCGGTGAACAGCAGGATGCCCATCATGCTGCCCAGTCCCAGCTTGCGGGCCTCGGGCACGTACGCGGGCCAGCGCTCCGCCACGTCGGTGAAGTCGGTGATCCGGAAGTGCCGCTCGCCCTCGGAGGTGCGCGCGGCGTCGAAGCACGGCCCTTCGCCGACGCGTTCCTGGAGCTGGTCGCTGTCGATCACCAACTGTTCCGTGGGCGCCAGCGACTGCACCCGTCCGCCGCGCAGCAGGAGGATGCCGGCGGCCTCGCAGCCCTCGACCAGTTCGGTGGCCGAGCCGGTGATCCGCTCCAGCGTGTCGTGCACGGACTCCTGGGCCAGCAGTTCCCGCGCCATCGAGGCCATCTCCTCGGCGAACGCTCGCCAGTCCATACCGTCCTCCTGTTCCGCCGCTCCGCTTCGTCGCACCGGCTCCCTAGGAGTGCCCGGAGACGAACGGACGCAAAAGCGTCGGGAGCCGTGCGGGGGACGCGCACGGCCGTCTTGTTCCCCGTTGCCTCCGGATCCACCACGCGCTTGTGGACGTGCGCGCCACGGGTTCCGGCGAGCCCGACGCCTCCTCGGCGCCGGCCCGGCCGGGCCGCGGGGCGCCCGGCGGCTGACCGGACTCGTCACGGGCGAGGGCGTCTTTCGGCCGCGCGTGAGTGCGCCGCGCGGCAAGGCCGCACGTCCGTTCCGGCAGCCTGCCGTCTCCGCCGCGTTCGCCTGCGTGGTCCCGTGCAGGGGCGTCGGCCGGCCGACCCGATCCCGCCCGCCCTGGCCGAGAGCCCCGGCGCGACGCCCAGCCGGGTCTCCCCGCCGTTCAACAGCCGCCTGATCGTCACCGCCGCCGCCCTGTCCGGCCCGCGCGCCGAAGAGCGCCGGACCGGTCCGGTTCAGCGCCGGATGAGACCGAGGCCGGTGGCGGCGGCGACCGCGGCCGTGCGGGAGTCGACGCCCAGTTTGGCGTAGACGCGGGCCAGATGGGACTTCACCGTGCCCTCGGTCAGGTGCAGCCGGTCCGCGATGTGCTGGTTGGACAGCCCCTCGGCGACCAGCGCGAGGACCTCCGTCTCACGACGGGTCAGCGAGGTGTGCGGCTCGCGCAGCCGGGTCATGAGCCGGTCCGCGACGGCGGGGGCGAGCGTGGTCCGGCCCGTCGCGGCGGTGCGCACGGCGGCGGCCAGCTCCTCCGGCGGCGCGTCCTTGAGCAGGTACCCGGTGGCACCGGCCTCGATGGCGGGCAGCGTGTCGGCGTCGGTGTCGTACGTCGTGACGATCAGGACGCGCGGGGCGCCCGGACGCGCGGTGATGGCGGCCGTGGCCTCGGCGCCGTTCATGCCCTTGCCGAACTGGAGGTCCATCAGGACGACGTCGACGTCACCGAGACCGGCCCGGACGACGGCCTCCTCCGCGGTCGCCGCCTCCGCGACCACGGTGATGCCCTCCTCGGTCTCCAGCACCGCGCGCAGCCCCGCCCGGACGACGGGGTGGTCGTCGGCGAGCAGCAGCCGGATGGGCGTCGGGGCGGTCTCGGTCACGGCCGGTCCTCCGGATCGTCGTCGGTGGGGGCGGAGGGGATCCGGGCGGACAGCGCGGTGCCCTGCCCGGGGGAGGACTCGACGGTGAGCGTGCCGCCGACGGCGTGCACGCGGGCCCGCATGGCGGCCAGCCCGAACCCGCCACCGCCGTCCGCGCCGGGCACCCGCACGGCGGCCGGGTCGAAGCCCACGCCGTCGTCCACGACACCGAGGACGACCGCGTCGCCGAGATAGCTCAGGGTGACCTCGGCCGTTCCGGCCCGTGCGTGCCCCACCGTGTTGGCCAGGCCCGACTGGGCGACGCGCAGCAGGGCGACCTCCTGCGCCGTCGGCAGCGGGCGGGGCGGGCCGGCGAGGCGGAACCGCACGTCGAGCCGGTGCCGGTCGGCGGTGGTGGCGCACAGCCGCTCCAGCGCGTCGGCCAGGGGGGTGTCGTCCAGCGCGGGCGGGGAGAGGGCGGCGACGAAGCGACGGGCCTCGGCGAGATTGTCCAGCGCGGCCTGCCGGGCCTGGCCCACGTAGGTGACGGCGGGCTCCGGCCGGCCGGGCAGGGCCCGCTCGGCGGCGCGCAGCAGCAGCTGGATGCTCGACAGCCCCTGGGCGAGGGTGTCGTGGATCTCCCGGGCCAGACGCTCGCGTTCCTCGAGGACGCCCGCGGCACGCTGGGCGTCGGCCAGGTCGGCACGGGTGACGGTGAGCTCCTCGATCAGCCGGCGGCGCTGCTCGCTCTCCCGGTACAGCGCCTGGTAGCCCCACACCACCGCCACGGCGACGGCGGCGCCGAGGACCGGGCCGATCGCGGTGGCCGCGGTGAAGGTGCCCGCGTGGACGGAGAAGGCGGTGATCGCCGCGACGGCCGTGCCCAGCACCGCGGCCAGCCCGGCCCGGCGCGGCAGCAGATGGAGCTGGACGAAGTACAGCGGGAACGCCAGCCACACCGCCTCGGCGGACAGGGCCAGCAGCACGAGCCACACCGCGCCCACGGCCGCCAGCCACAGGGCCGCGGCGCGGCGGGAGGCGCTGACCGCGGGGTGGGCGGGGCCCACGGCGTACACCGCGCCCAGCACCGCGGCGACGGCGACGACGGCGGGCGCGTGCGGCCGGCCGTCCGCCACCGCGCGCAGCGCCACCAGGGCGAGCAGGCCGGCCACGAGCAGGTGCATGGCCCAGGCCAGGGAGCGGGGGGTGGGAGTCAGCGCGTTCACGATCGTCCCAGCCTACGGACCTCCCGGCGGGCCGGGCATCTGCCGAAAGTGAGAGACCGGCCCGCATCCTTCGGCCCGCGAAGTGCCCGCTCAGGACCGATGCCCGACCGGCCCCCGGACGACGACGGTGGGGGGTGTCGCCGATTCCGCGGCGGCACACCCCCCTGTTTCCTCCACCACACCGCTTCGAAAGGCCGGGCGAAGACGTGTTTGTCGCCTTGAGAGACCTGACGTTCGCCAAGGGCCGGTTCGCCCTGATGGGAACCGTCGTCGTACTGATCACCCTGCTGGTCGGGCTGCTGTCCGGACTGACCGAGGGCCTGGCCCGGGAGAACGTCTCCGCCGTCACGTCCCTGCCCGCCGACCGGATCGCCTTCGCCGCCCCGAGCGGCGGTCAGGACCTGTCGTACGCCGACTCCGCCGTCACCGAGGCACAGTGGCGCCGGTGGGCGGACGCCCCCGGTGTCCGCGGCGCCGAGCCGCTCGGCATCACCCTCACCCGGGCCCGCGCGGGCGACCGGAGCACCGGCGTGTCCGTCTTCGGCGTCCGGCCCGGCTCCCCGCTCGCGCCCGGCGGCGCCCGGATCGACGACCGTACGGTGGTGCTGTCCGCCGCCGTCGCCGACGAACTCGGCGTCCGGGCGGGCGGCACCGTCACCGTCGCCGGCCGGCGGCTGACCGTGGCCGCGGCCGGGGGTGACGCCTCCTTCAGCCACACACCGGTGGTGTGGACGAGCCTGCGGACCTGGCAGGCGGTCGCCCCGCCCGCCGGCGCCGCGGACGGACCCGTCGCGACGGTGATCGCCCTGGACACCGGCCCCGGCGCCGACCTCGCGGCCACGGACCGGGCGGCGGGCACCGAGACCGTCACCAAGGAGGAATCCCTGTCCGCGATCGGCTCCTATTCCTCCGAGAACGGCTCCCTGCAACTGATGCGCGGCTTCCTGTTCGTCATCTCCGCCCTGGTCGTCGGAGCCTTCTTCACCGTGTGGACCATCCAGCGCAGCGGCGACATCGCCGTCCTGAAGGCCCTGGGCGCCTCCACCGCCGGGCTGCTGCGCGACGCGCTCGGCCAGGCCGTCGTCCTGCTGGCCGGCGGCACCCTCGCCGGCACCGCCGCCGCCGTCGCGGTCGGCGCCGCGGTCTCCGGCTCGGTGCCGTTCGTCCTGGCACCCGCCACCGTCCTCGTCCCGGCCGCCGTGATGATCCTGCTCGGCGGGCTCGGCGCGGCGCTCGCCGTCCGCCGCATCACGTCCGTCGACCCGCTGACCGCCCTGGGGAGCGCCCGATGAGCCTGCACCTGACCGGCATCACCCTGACCTACCCCGACGGCGACGGCCGTCTCACCGCCCTGGACCGCGTCACCCTGGAGGTGCCGCGCGGCAGCCTCACCGCCGTCGTCGGCCCCTCCGGATCGGGCAAGTCCAGCCTGCTGGCCGTCGCCGCGACCCTCATCACCCCTGATGCCGGGTCGGTCACCGTCGACGGCGCCGACACCGGGGGGATGAGCCGCGGAGAGCTGGCCGACCTGCGCCGGCGCCGCATCGGGATCGTCTTCCAGCAGCCCAACCTCCTGCCGTCCCTCACCGCGGCCGAGCAGCTCCAGGTCATGGCCCACATCGACGGCCGCAGTCCCCGCGCCGCCCGGGAGCGCGCGCTGGACCTGCTCGGCGCCGTCGGCCTCGCGGACCGGGCCGACCGCCGCCCCCACCAGCTCTCCGGCGGCCAGCGCCAGCGCGTCAACATCGCCCGTGCCCTGATGAACGACCCCGGGGTGCTGCTGGTCGACGAGCCCACCAGTGCCCTCGACCACGAGCGGGGCGCCGCCGTCGTCGGCCTGATCACCCGCCTCACCCGCGAGCGGGGCACGGCCACCGTGCTGGTCACCCACGACCACGCCCATCTGGCCGCGGCCGACCGTGTCACCGAGATGAGGGACGGACACCTGAGCGTGTCCGTGCCGGCCCGCTGACCGGACCGCCGTTCAGGCGCCGCCGGGCCGGAGCCGGCCGGCGGCGCCGGGCGGCTGGATCCGCATGCCGGGACGGCGTCGATGGACCGTCAGGTACGTCACCCCCTCGGGCCCGGCCTGGACGGCGCGCGTCGAACCGTGCGGCAGCCAGGTCAGGAGCCCCGGCCGCAGCGGGCGATCGCCGTCGGCGCGGACGAGGGTGGCCGACCCGTCGAGGACGAGCAGCAGGACGTCGAGGTCCGGCTCGGTGTGCGTGCCGACCCGCCCTGACGCGGGGACGCGGACGACGTTGGCGTCCAACTGGCGTCCCGGTTCCGCGAGCCGCCACAGGGCGCCGGCCCCCGCGCCCTCGGCGCGGGCCAGGAGCTCCGCGGTGTCGCACAGGACCCGGGGGAGAGGAGTCCCCCCGGCCGGGGCGGGGGAGCCGCCTTCTTCCGCTGTCATCGGATGTCACCGTCCGCCGTGTCCGACCGCGGCCGCCCGCCGCCCCGTTGGGCGGCCGTCCCGGCACGGCCCGTCGAGTGGCGCACTCCACAGGGCCCAGGCCGCAGGCAAAGGGGAATCTAACATGCGTATTTGTTAGGGTCCGGGCGTGCGGCTGACGAAGTTCACCGATCTGGCGCTGCGTTCCGTGATGCGCCTGGCGGTCGTGAAGGACGGCGACGACCCCCTCGCCACCCGTGAGGTGGCCGAGGTCATCGGCGTGCCGTACACGCACGCCGCGAAGGCCATCACCCGCCTCCGGCACCTCGGTGTGGTGGAGGCCAGGCGAGGCCGCGGCGGCGGACTGACACTGACCGACCTGGGGCGGAACGCCTCGGTCGGCTGGCTGGTCCGGGAACTGGAGGGCGACGGCGAGGTCGTCGCCTGCGAGGGGGAGACGCCGTGCCCGCTGCGGGGGGCCTGCCGGCTGCGAGGCGCCCTGCGCGCCGCCCAGGAGGCGTTCTACAGCGCGCTCGACCCGCTGACCGTCGCCGACCTGGTGGCCTCGCCGACCGGCCCGGTCCTGGTCGGCCTGACGGTCCGCCCACCCGGCTGACGGGTGGGCGGCGCGGCACGTGCCGGCCTGTGACTCAAAACACGAAAATAATCTACCAATTAAGGAGTCGCTGTGCTCTCCGAACAGTCCGTCCCCGTGGTCCGGGCCACCCTCCCCGCGGTCGGAGCGGCCATCGGTGACATCGCCGAGCTGTTCTACCGCAAGCTCTTCGAGGCCCACCCCGAGCTGCTGAGGGACCTGTTCAACCGGGGCAACCAGGCCGGCGGAGAGCAGCAGAAGGCCCTGGCCGGATCCATCGCGGCGTTCGCCGGCATGCTGCTGGAGCGTCCCGACGCCCGGCCCGACGCGATGCTCTCCCGGATCGCGCACAAGCACGCCTCCCTGGGCGTCACCTCCGACCAGTACAAGATCGTCCACCGTCATCTGTTCGCGGCGATCGTGGAGGTCCTCGGCGACGCCGTCACCCCGGAGGTCGCCGCCGCCTGGGACGAGGTCTACTGGCTGATGGCCAACGCGCTCGTCGCCGTCGAGACCCGCCTCTACCAGGAGGCCGAGGTCGCCGAGGGGCAGGTCTGGCGCCGCATGGAGATCGTCGAGCGGCGCGAGGAGAGCCCCGACGCCGTCTCCTTCGTGCTGCGGCCGGCCGACGACCGTCCCGCGCGACCGTTCCGCCCGGGCCAGTACGTCAGCGTCCGGTCCGAACTGCCCGACGGATCGCACCAGATCCGCCAGTACAGCCTGTCCGCCGCACCCGGCCGGTCCGACCGGCGGATCACCGTCAAGCGCGTCCAGGGCGGCGGACGGCCGGACGGCGAGGTCTCGTCCTGGCTCCACGCCACCGCGCGCGAGGGCGATGTGCTCACCGTCTCCGAGCCGTTCGGCGACCTCGCGCTGGCCGAGGGAGACGGCCCGCTGCTGCTGGTCTCCGCCGGCATCGGCGTCACCCCCATGCTGGCGATGCTGGACCACCTGGCCGCCACCGGCACCGGCCGTCCGGTCACCGTCGTCCACGCCGACCGCACCCCCGCCGACCACGCCCACCGGCAGGAGCAGCTCGACCTGATACGCGCGCTCCCGGACGCACGGCTCCACCTCTGGTACGAGGAGCCCGGCGACCAGGCGCCCCAGGCGTCGGCCGGACTCGTCGACGTCGACAGCCTGGACCTGCCCGAGGGGCTCACGGTCTACCTGTGCGGACCGGTCCCCTTCATGCGCGCCGTCCGCGGCGGCCTGCTGCGCCGCGGAGTGCCCGCCGAGGCCGTCCACTACGAGGTCTTCGGCCCCGACCTCTGGCTCGGACAGCAGTAGAACCGGCGCCGGCGCGGTACGGGACAGCCCCTCGGGAGGCGGCCCGCACCGCGCCGGGACCGGGTGCCCGCCGGCGGCACCGGGTGCCGCCGCCGGACCGCGCCGCCACCGCGCACCTTCCGGGACGGCGTTAGGCCGCTGCGGTGAAGGCGGTGGTGATGGCCGTGTCGATCCGGGCGTGCACGACCAGGCGGGGGCCGGACGTGTCGGCGTTGTCCTCCAGCAGCCGCCGGACCGGGGCGCTGTGGGTGACGACGCTCATCAGGACACCGAGGCGACCGCACCACTGATGGGCCCGGAGCACGGCACTGACCGCGGCACCACTGGAGGCCTCCTCGGTCAGCACGATGACGACCGGGGCCGGCTGATGGGCGTCGACGAGGTTGGTGATGTGCGTCGACAGCGCGGCCCGCCCGTCGATTCCCGGATCCTGATCCACCGTGATGACGAGGACTCCGTGCTCCAGGGTGTGGGACAGCATCGTGGTGGCCTCCGATCTGACGCCTGACGGCGAAGTGCCTTCAGTGAAAGTGCCCCGGACCCGGTCCGCAATGCGCGGCGACGGCGGCGCCGTGAACGGCGCGGCGACGACGTCCCCGTGCCGCGGCACGGGGTGCCGACGAGGCGGGGGCGAACCCGTTCCCCCAAGGGCCCGGCGGGCCTTCGCGCCGTCGCCGCGTACGATCGTCCGGTCCGTCCCCGAACCGGCAAGGAGCCCCGACCGGTGCCCGCCCTCCTCCCCTCCCCCCGAACCGGGCCCCGTCTGCTGGACCTGGAGCGTCTGGCCCGCGTGGAGGACGGCGAACGGCTGCACGCCCTGCTGTGGCGCCCCGGACCGGGCTGGCGGATGGCCGGCAGCGCCGTGCTCGGCGGCGGCATCGCCGACTGCGCGTGGGTCCTCAACGCCCAGGTGGCGCACGGCTACCGGCGCACCGACCCCGCCCGGCACCTCGCCGACCTGGCCCGCGCCGTCGGGGCCGAGGGCCGGGGCATGGGTCTGATGACCGCCGCCGACGTCCGCGACCCCGGCCGCGCGCGGGACGGCGGCGCGGAAGCCGTCGTCACCGCGGGCGTCTCCGTGCGCGGGTGGGCGGCGGCACCGCGGGAGGACGGCGCGGGGACACCCGGGCCGGGCACCATCAACATCCTCGCCGCCCTGCCGGTGGTCCTGAGCGACGCCGCCCTGGTCAACGCGGTCATCACGGCGACCGAGGCCAAGGTGCAGGCGCTGGTCGAAGCGGGCCTCGACTGCTCCGGAACCCCCACCGACGCCGTGTGCGTCGCCGCCCGCGCACCGCGTCCCGGCACGGAGGTCCACGCCTTCGCCGGCCCCCGCTCCGAGTGGGGCGCCCGGCTGGCGCGGGCCGTCCACCGCGCCGTGCTGGACGCGCTGCCCGCCGCCGCACACCGCTGAGCCGACACGGCCCGGGCCCAAGTCCCCCCGGCCGCGGAAGTGAGCTGCGGCCGGGGGGACTTGGGCCCGGGCGGTCACAGGGAGTTCCTGCGCCGGATCGCCGCCGCGCGCAGGGCCAGTGCCGCGGCCAGCAGCACCCAGGCCACGGCGCAGTACGCCCACGCCGTCGCACCCCGTGCCACCCCCACGGCGCTCCAGACGGCCCACAGCGCGAGCACCACGCACAGCGCCGTCCACGAGATGTCGGCCACGCGGGCACGCAACTGCGCGCGCTGCCGCGTGCCGGGTTCCAGATCGCCGAGACCGCCGGCGTGTGCCTTCAGGTCGTCCACGTAGGGCTCCTTCGCTGGAGTGCTCACCAGTGGGCGTCGGGTACCCCCTCGGAAGTCCCGCAAGCGGTCCGGGCACACGTGCGCGGGGACGGCCCGGGCGGGCCGTCCCCACGACTGTCCTCACGTACCGCTCAGCGCTGTCCGCTCTTCTCCAGCGCCTTGTCCAGGGCGGCCGCGAACCCGTACGCCCACAGCTGGTTCACCCGGCTGCGCTCGGTGGCGTTGGGGTACGCGTTGGTGCAGGACGTGCCCGGGCCGCCACCCGACATCAGCTCGCTGCACGGGCCCGAGTAGTGGTCGGGCAGGCCGAGCACGTGCCCCGTCTCGTGCGCGGTCACGCGCGTGGAGTCGTACTGCCGGTTCTGCGTGTAGTCGAGGAAGACGTAGCCCCTGCCGTGCCCGTCCGTGGAGGCGTACGAGCCGCGCGAGTCGTTGCCCTCGTAGTACGAGAAGTCGGCGCCGGAACTGCTCTCCGCGAGGCGCACGTTGGACACCGAGCTGTTCCAGATCTGGGCGCTGCGGGATATCTGGGTGCGGAAGCTCGGCGCGTTCCTGGTGCTGTAGTAGACGGTGACGGCGGCCGTCGCGGACGGGTTCGCCGCCCGCTTCTCGGCGACGGACCTGACGACCGCCTCGAAGAACTCCCGGTTGGCGCGGGCGTCTTCGCCCGAGCCGGGCGACGGCTGGTACCCGGCCTGCGCCGCGGGGGCCTGGGGCTGGGGCGCGGCGGCCGTCGCGGCCGGGCCGGCGCCGAGCGCGGCGACGGTCAGGCCGAGGCCGACCGCGGTGGACAGCAGGGGCAGGGTGATGCGCATCGATGACTCCTTGGGTGTGGGGGAGTGGGGAGAAGTCGTCACCGGTGAGTGTGGAGCGCCCATGAGCCCGCTGTGATGATGGCAACAGGCGATAGGACCGGGCTATCACCCAGGTTCTCCGGGAGTGCAGAACTCGCCCTGTTCCGCCGCCTTTTGTTCACCTGGCGCAACCAACTGTTCCGCTCTACGCTCCCCGCATGGAGCTCGAGGTGAGGCATCTTCGCGCGCTGTGCGCCATCGCCGACGCCGGCAGCCTGCACCGGGCGGCACGTCAACTGGGCGTCGCCCAGCCCACGTTGAGCGCACAATTGAGCCGCATCGAACAGGCCCTGGGCGGTCAGCTGTTCGTCCGGGAACGCACCGGATGCCGCCCCACCCCGCTCGGCCGCACCGTCCTCGGCCGGGCCCGCCCGCTGCTGGCCGACATGCGGACCCTCGTCCGCGAGGCCCGCTCCGCCGCGGCCGGCGGCGACAGCCGGCTGCGCGTCGGCTCCACCGCGAGCCGGGCCCTCGCCGGGTGGCTGCGCCGGCTCAGACGCCCCGGCCTGGAACCGACGCTCCAGATGGACGTCTCCGCCAACGCACTGCTGCGCAGGGTCTGCGACGGCCAGCTCGACGTCGCCTTCGTGCACGAGGTGGAGGGCTGCCCGCTGCACGTCCCCGAGGGCCTGCGGCTGCGGGTCCTGATCGAGCGCGAACCGCAGTTCGTCATGCTGCCCGCCGACCACCCGGCGGCGGCCCGCCCCGTCGTCCACCTCGCCGACCTCGCCGACGACCGGTGGATGGTCGACCCCACCGTCGACGGCGAATGGGACGGCGTGCACCGCATGCTGCGCGCCGTCGGCCTCGACCCGCGCGTCCTGCA
This sequence comes from Streptomyces sp. NPDC029152, assembly GCF_055564355.1. Lineage (NCBI taxonomy): Bacteria > Bacillati > Actinomycetota > Actinomycetes > Kitasatosporales > Streptomycetaceae > Streptomyces > Streptomyces sp. NPDC029152. The sequence goes on from NZ_JBVHWR010000002.1 coordinate 99,604, forward strand.
CGGCGACTACCACACCGCCGCGTCCCTCGTCGCGACCGGCGAAGTCGTCACCGTCTGCCAGCCCAGCTCCCAGTCCCGCCCCGACATGGCGGTACGGCGCCTGCACGGAGACCCCCTCGGCGTGCGCCTGCTGCTCGCCGCGCGCACCCGGGCCGAACTGGACGCGGTCTACCCCGCGCTGGAGGAGGCGTACTGGGAGGTGGCCCGCCAGTCCTCCGCGTACCGGGAGTGGCTGGAGGGCCGCCGGCCGCCCGCCGTGGCCCCGTGCTCACCGGTGACCGGTGCGGGGAGCGACCGGACAAAGTTCGTTCCCGTCCGCTGAACCGGACCATCCGGCCGTTCGGGTGCTTTCCCTCGCGAACCGGTATGACAACAGGGCCGAACGGTTACGGAGAGGGTCATGAGCTCTGTGCGACGACTTCCCCTGCGTTCGATGGCCGTGACGTGTGCCCTCGGCAGCTCCGTACTGCTGATGACGGCCTGTACCAACGCCGATACGACACGCTCGAGTGTCGCCGAGGCGGCACCGACCGGATCTCCCTCCGGTTCCGCCTCCGTCTCCGAATCCGCCTCCCCTTCCTCCGCCTCTCCCTCGGCCTCGATGAACCAGGACCAGGCCGAGCGCAAGGCTCTGGTCCCGATGGCCAAGGTGACCTGGGACAAGGCCGCCGACACCGCCGTCAAGGAGGTGTCCGGCAGCAAGCTCGTCGACCTCGAACTGAAGAAGACCTCGTCCGAGGCGACCTCGTCCACGGGTTCGCCGATGCCGAGCACCCCGAACCCCGCTCCCAGTCAGGGCGCCCCCGAGTGGGAGGCCAAGGTCGCCACCTCCGACGGCACCGTGCACCGTGTCGACATCGACGCGGTCAGCGGCAAGGTCTTCCGCACCCAGGTCGACGCCGACCAGGACGCCGACGACAAGAAGGAGATCGCCGACCGGCTGGAGAAGGCCACCCAGACCCCGCAGCAGGCGGTGAAGGCGGCCACCGGAAAGGTCAAGGGCACCGTCACCGGCGTCGAACTCGACGAGAACGACAACCAGCAGGTCATGTGGGCCGTCGACGTCGTGAACACCGACAATTGGGACAAGACGACCCTCGACGTCGACGCCACGAACGGCAAGATCCTGAGCCAGCAGGTCGACACCGACTGAGCGCCGGCCCGACGAGCACTCCGGGAGCAGCGGGCCGTATCGCCCGGCTGCTCCCTCTCTTCGTGCCGTTCGGTGTCAGGCGGCGGCCTCGACGGCCCGCGCCCCCTCGCCCCGCGTCCGGCCCGGCAGGGTCAGCACGGCCAGGAAGCCGCAGACCGCGACCGCGGCGAAGAAGTAGAAGCCCCACGGGTGGCCGATCCCCGAGGAGACCAGGGCGCCGGTGATCGAGGGGCCGACGATCGAACCGATCCGGCCGATGCCGGACGCCGAGCCGAGCGCCGTGCCGCGTACGGAGGCCGGGTAGAAGTTGGTCACGTAGGCGTAGACGAGCACCTGCGCGGAGAAGACGAACACGCCGGTGAGGAAGACGACCGCGTTGAGCAGCAGGTCGCTGTCCATCCTGACGCTCAGGCAGGCCAGCATGAGCACCGACACCGCGAACCAGCCCATCGTGGTGCCCTTGATGCCCCGCCGGTCGGCGACCCACCCGCCGAGGACCAGGCCGACGACGCCGCCGACGTTGAGCACGAGGAGCTGGGTGACGGCCGTGGGGACGGGGTAGCCGGCGTCGTTCATCAGCTTCGGCAGCCACGTGTTGAGGCCGTAGACCAGCAGCAGGCCCATGAACGAGGCGACCCAGACGCCGATGCCCGCCCGCAGGTACGCCGGCTTCAGCAGCTCGGTGAACGGCACCCGCGCAGCCCCGTCCCGCCGGGCCCGCACGAAGGCCTCCGACTCCGGCAGCCTGAACCACTGGACGGCGGCGACGACGAGGCCGACGACGCCGAGCACGTAGAAGAGGACCTCCCAGTCGTCGGTGACCTGGAGGGCCAGCAGCGAGGTGATGACGGCGCCGGTGTGGTAGCCGGTCATCGTCAGGGTGCTGGCCCGCGCCCGGCGGTCGGCCGGCATGTGCTCGGCCATCATCGTCAGCGAGACGGGCATGCAGGCGCCGAGGCCGAGACCGGCGGCGAGGCGCAGCGCGGCGAACATCGTCACGGAGTTCGCCAGCGGCACCACGAGGGTGAAGACCGAGAAGACCACCACCGAGCCGATGAGCAGGCGGCGGCGTCCCAGCCGGTCGGCGAGCGGGCCGACGCAGACCGCGCCGATGGCCACGCCGACGAGCGAGAGCGTCGCGACGGTGGTCGCGTCACCCGCGGTCATGCCCAGGTGGTGGGTCTTGAGCAGGGTGGGGATGATGGCGCCGAGGACGACGAGGTCGTAGCCCTCGAGCAGGACGGTGATCCAGCACAGGAGCACGGTCCATCTGCTGTTCCCGGTGGCGCCGGTGCGGGCCGGCGCGTCGGACGTGGTGGCGGAAGCCATGGTGACGTTCCCCCCAGGGGACGGGAGTGGGCGAGCGGACGGGGAGGGGCGGGGAGGGGCGGGGAGCCGGCTCAGAACGGGTAGTCGGCGATGTCCGGGCGGACCGTGACCCACTGGGTCTCGGTGAACGCCTCGACGTTGGCCGCGGCGCCCCCGAAGCGGGAGCCGGTGCCGGAGGCCTTGACCCCGCCGAAGGGGGCGTTGGGCTCGTCGCCCACGGTCTGCTCGTTGATGTGGATCTTGCCGGAGTCGATCCGGTCGGCGAGCTTCATCGCCGTGCCGACGTCGCCGAGGATGCCGACGGACAGTCCGTACTCGCAGTCGTCGACGATCCGTGCGGCCTCTTCCGGCGTGGAGAAGGAGATGACCGGGGCGACGGGGCCGAAGATCTCCTCGCGCCAGGCCGGCATGTCGGTGGTGAGGCCGGACAGCACGGTGGCGCGGTAGCAGGCGCCGACGATCTCGCCGCCCGCGGCGACCTTCGCACCCGCCGCGACGGAGTCGGTGACGATGCCGTGCACCCGCTCCAGCTGACGGCGGTCGATGATCGGGCCGAGCGCCACGTCCTCGCGCGCCGGGTCGCCGACGGCGAGCGCCTCGGCCTTCGCGGCGAGCGCGGCGGTGTACTCCTCCACCAGCGACTCGTGGACGATGTGCCGGCCGGTCGTCATGCAGATCTGGCCCTGGTGCAGGTAGGAGCCGAAGGCCCCCGCCGAGGCCGCCTTCTGCACGTCCGCGCCCGGCAGCACGACCAGCGCGTTGTTGCCGCCCAGCTCCAGGTGGGCCCGCTTCAGCAGCCGGCCGGCCTGCTCGCCGATCGCCCGGCCCACCGGGGTCGAGCCGGTGAAGGAGACGACCCGCACCTCGGGGGCCTCGACGACCGCCTTGCCGACCGAGCCGTCGCCCGGCAGCAGGTGGAGGACGCCGGCGGGGAGCCCGGCCTCCTCGAAGATCCGGGCGATCACGACACCGCCGCTCACCGCCGTGCGCGGATCCGGCTTCAGCAGCACCGCGTTGCCCAGGGCGAGCGCGGGGGCCACCGAGCGCAGACCGAGGATGAGCGGGAAGTTGAAGGGCGCGATCACGCTGACGACACCGGCCGGACGGCGACGGGCGAACGACCAGCGGACCTCCTCGGAGGTGAGCACCTCGCCCTGCGGATGCGTCGGCAGGCCCGCGCACTCGAAGCACTCGCCGATCGCGAGCCCCACCTCGAAACCGGCCTTCGACCGCACCGAGCCGGCCTCGCGCACCAGCCAGTCCTCCACCTCGGCGGCGTGCTCGGTGAACAGCTCACCCGCACGGCGCAGTACGGCCGCCCGCCGCTGCGGGGAGGTCGCCGCCCACTCCCGCTGGGCCTTCGCGGCCCGTGCGGCGGCGCGCCCCACGTCCTCGGCGGTCGCCAGGCCCACCGCGCCGAGCCGGTCGCCGGTCGCCGGTTCGACGACCGGATGCTCGGCGGGGGAGTCCTGCCAGCCGTCGCTGAAGAACTTCCCGCCCCAGACGTCGCTGTCCAGGAATGTCATCGTCCTCCCCTTCGTCGGGATCTTCGGGTGCCGGGCGCCTCGGCGGCTCCGGGCGCTCGTCAGGTCGTTCGGGCCGGGCGGTCAGGACGGCGTGGTGAGCGCCGTGTCCACCTGGATCAGCCGCGGCCCGTCGGGCCGCTCGGCGAGCGCGGCACGCAGCTCCGCCACGTCACCGGCGTGCTGGGCGCGCACCCCGTAGCCCTCCGCGATGCGGGTGAAGTCCAGCCCGGGGATGTCCAGTCCGGGCGCGTCCGGCACGCCGAGCAGGCCGCCGAACCAGCGCAGCGCCCCGTACGTGCCGTTGCGCAGCAGCACGACGGTCAGCGGGACCCGGTGCTGGGCGGCCGTCCACAGGGCGGTGATGCCGTAGTTGGCCGAACCGTCGCCGACCACGCCGACGACCGGGCGGCCGGGCTGTCCCATGGCGACGCCCACCGCGCCGGGCAGCCCGAAGCCGAGGCCGCCGGCCGCCGGGAAGTAGTAGGAGCCGGGGCGGCGCAGGTCCATCTGGCGCCACCACGCGGCGTTGGTCGACGTCGACTCGACGACGTACGCGGTGTCCTCGGGCAGTTCGTCGCGCAGCGCGGCGAAGACCTGTTCGGGGTGGAGCGCGGTCCCCTCGGCGGTGAGCGGTTCGGGCGCCGGCCGGTAGGGACCGGCCGGCTCGGCAGGGGCCTCCAGGGCCTTCAGGAGCAGACCGACGACCGCGCCCGGGTCGGCCACCAGCGCCTCGCCCATCGGAGCCCGCGCGGCGGCCGAGGCGTCCTCGGTCACCTGGAGGAGCCGGGTGCCCTCCGGCAGGTACCGGCCGGGCAGGTGCTCGTGGTAGCGGAACACCGGTGCGCCCAGCACGAGCACCAGGTCGTGTCCCTCGAACGCCTGTGAGATCGGAGCGATCCCGGCGGGCAGCACGCCCCGGAACAGCGGGTGCCGGTTCGGGAAGGGCAGCCGGAACTGCGACGGGGCCGCCCACACCGGACCGCCCAGGCGCTCCGCCAGCCGGACCGCGTCGTCGAACAGGCCCGCCGAGTCGATGTCCCCGCCCAGCACCAGCGCGGGCCGCCGGGCGGCGGCGACCCGTTCGGCGAGCCAGCGGCTCTGTTCCCCGTCGGGCGCGGAGGCCCGCAGCACCTGCCGGTCGAGGACGGCCGGGCCGTTGTCGCCGGCCTCGGCGGCCCAGTCGTCGTAGGGGACGGACAGGTACGTCGGCCGCCGCTGGAGCCGCGCCTCGAAGACGGCCTGGGCGAGCGCCCGCGGGACGTCCTCGGCGCACGCCGGCTCGGCCGCCCAGCCGACCAGCGGCTTCATCAGGGCCGGGGCGTCGACGCTGGCCAGGTTGGCCTCGGGGCCGATGGCGGGCCGCACCTGCTGGCCGGCGACGACCACGAGGGGGGTTCGGGAGGCCACGGCGTTCGTCAGGGCACCCATCGCGTTGCCGGAGCCGGAGGCGGCGTGCAGGTTGACCAGCACCGGACGGCCGGTCGCCTGGGCGTACCCGTCGGCCATGCCGACGACGGCACCCTCGTGCAGACCGAGGACGTAGCGGAAGCCCTCGGGCAGACCGGCGAGGAAGGGCAGCTCGTTGGAGCCGGGATTGCCGAAGACGGTGGTGAGGCCCTGGCGCTCCAGGAACTCGTGGGAGACACGGCGCACGGATGGCACGGGCGTTCCTTTCGAAGTGACGTCCGACACGCTAGGCATCCCGCGACATGGGCACCAATAGATGTTTCGGCGCCCCGATATAGAGTCGATCGATATGGGCACCTTCGATCTCAACCTGGCCCGTGTCTTCGTCCTGCTGTACGAGACCGGCAGCGTCACGGCCACCGCGGAGACGCTCCACGTCACGCAGCCCACCGTCAGCTACAGCCTGGGCAAGCTCCGCCGGCACTTCGACGACGAGCTGTTCCGCCGCACCGGGCGCGGGCTGACGCCGACGGCGGGCGCCCGGCGCCTGTACGAGCCGCTGCAACGCGCCCTCGCCGACATCGACGGGACGGTCCGGCAGGCAGACACCTTCGACCCGGAGACGATGTCGGGCCGCTTCACCATCGCCCTGTCCGACCTCGGAGAGGCGACCCTCCTGCCGAGGCTCCTCGCCGCGGCCCGCGAGCGGGCGCCGGGGGTGTCCTTCACCGTGCGCCCGTTCGACGTGGAGGACGCCGAGGGCCAGCTGCGCCGCGGCGACCTCGACGCGTTCGTGGCCACACCGGTGCTGACCTCGCACCGGACCGTGCGCATCCCCCTCTTCCAGGAGCGCTACGTCCTCATGGTCGCCGCCGACCACCCCCGCGTCCGGGGCGACGCGGTCACCCTGCCGGAGCTCGCCGCCGAGCACCACGCGACCGTGTTCGGGCCCAGCGGTCACGTCACGCCGCGCGCCGTACTGGCCGCGCACGGGCTGCTCGACCGGGTGGCGGTGGACGCCACCCGCTTCTCGATGCTGCCCTACCTGCTGGAGCAGACCGACCTGATCGCCATCGTCCCCGAGTACGTCGGCGAGGTCTTCACCGCCTCCCACCGGGTGCGCCTGGTACGGCTCCCGTTCGAGACCGACCCGATCGAGGTGGCCCTGTACGCCCGCCACGAGTCCTCGCGCAGCCCGGCGCAGCGGTGGCTCGTGCGGTTCATGGCCCAGGTGCTGGGCGAACAGGTGAGCTCCGCCCAGCTCCCGCCGGCCACGGCGGTGCCGTAGCCGTCACGGCCCGGGCGGCCTCGCGCCTTGCGGACCGCTCCGCCGAACCTGGCGGCCCCGGCGGGGAGTTCGTCCTCGCCGGAGCCGCGGTCTTCGCCGGGTGGGGGGCGGATTCCCGGGCGGTGCCGTGGCCGGTGCCCCGCCACCGGGGCCGGACCTCCCGGACGACGTCCTCCGCCTCGGCGGCGCCGCCCCGGTCAGCTCCGCTCCAGCCACTCCTCGTACCGCGTCGCGGCCGTCTCCACGGTGTCGTCCCCGGTCAGGACGCCGTCCGGGACGCCGGCGAAGAGGCCCGCGTCCTCGTCGGTGACGACCGAGCGGCCGTCCGGGCGGGCCGCGAGGGTGATCTCGCCGAGCCGGTCGAGCCGGTGGATCTCGGGGCCCGCGATCTCGCAAAAGCCCCGCAGCGGGTCGCCCTGCGCCGCGCCGGCCACCGCGCGCGCGACGTCCGCGGAGGCGATCGGGCGCAGCTGCGTCGAGGGCAGGTGCACCTCCGTGCCCTCGGTGCCCATGTCCATGACCGGACCGACGAACTCGAAGAACTGGGCGGCCCGCACGACGCTGTACGGCGCACCGCCCTCGCGCAGGGCCTCCTCCTGGGCGACCTTCGCCCGGTAGTAACCGATCCCGGGCAGCCGGTCGATGCCGATGATCGACAGGGCCACATGGTGGCGGACGCCCGTCTCCCTCCCGGCGGCGACCTGGTTCCGCGTCGACCGGACGAAGAAGTCCCGGGCGACGTCCTCCTCGAAGGAGGGGGAGTTGGTCACGTCCACGACGACGTCCGCGCCCCGCAGCGCCTCGCTCAGCCCCTGGCCGGTGAGCGTGTCGACGCCCGTGCTGGGCGAGGCGGCCACGGCCTCGTGGCCGCCGTCGCCGAGAAGGCGCACCACCTGCGTTCCGATCAGCCCCGTACCGCCGATGACCACGATCCTCATCGTTCTCTCCGTCTCTTTCCGCTTCCCAGGGAGGCGACGCCGTTCGCCGGCCCCCGGTGCGCCGGGGCGCACGACAACGGCACAAGGCGGCGTCCGGTTCCGCGACGGCCGGACGCGACGCGTGTTTGCCGCCGGAGTGACAGGCAAAGCGGTGTCCATGAGCGATCCGAACAAGGACACGAAGCAGAAACCCGACACCACCCGGACGGCCGGGTCCAAGGCCCGCGGCGCCGCGGGCCGGGCGACCGCTCCCGCCTCGCGAGCCGCGAAGGCCGCGAGCGGAAAGGCCGCTGACGCGGGGTCAGCGGCCAAGGACGGAGCCGAACGCTCGGCACAGGCCGCGGCCGGGGCGATGCAGACGGCGGCCAAGGGCGTCGAGGCCGGCCGCCGGGCCGTCATCACCACCTCGGGCCATGTCGCCACCACGGCGAAGACGGCGTGGACGGTCATCTCCCAGCGCAGGCTCGTCGCGGCCGGTGTGGGCGCCGGCCTGACCGCGCTGAGCGCCGCCTCGTACGCGATGGGACGCCGAGCGGTGCGCCACACGCACGGCCCCCTCACCCGGCTCACCGGCGGCCGCATCTGACGCCCGCCGCACGGCGGAGCCGCCACGGCGGGGCAGCCCGCCGCCCGGCCGCGCCCGTGCCGACGCCGGGCGCCACCGCCGGCGCACTCCGGTGGGCGGCGGGGGCACGGCCGGCCGGGTGCCGCCGCCCACCGCCCACCCGGTCATGACGTGCGCCGAGGTCCGTTCGCACTCCCCGTCCGGGGGAAGATGGATACCTCGAGCGAATGTCCGACCGATGCGGAGGAATGGGCGCATGCAGCACGAGAGAGCCGGCAAGCCGGCCGGCCCCGAAGACCTGATCGACGTCGCCAGGCTGGTGACGTCCTACTACGCCCTGCGCCCGGACCCCGCCGAGCCCGCGCAGCGCGTGGCCTTCGGCACGTCCGGGCATCGCGGATCGTCCCTCGCGGCGGCCTTCAACGAGGACCACATCGCCGCCACCAGCCAGGCCATCTGCGAGTACCGCGAGGCCCAGGGCACGACCGGCCCGCTCTTCCTCGGCGCCGACACCCACGCGCTGTCCGAGCCGGCGAGGATCACCGCACTGGAGGTGTTCGCGGCCAACGACGTCACCGTCCTCATCGACACCGCGGACGGCTACACCCCCACCCCGGCGGTCTCCCACGCCATCCTCACCCACAACCGGGGCCGCACCTCGGGCCTCGCCGACGGCGTGGTCGTGACCCCCTCGCACAACCCGCCCGCCGACGGGGGTTTCAAGTACAACCCGCCGAACGGCGGCCCCGCGGGCTCGGACGCGACCTCCTGGATCCAGGACCGGGCCAACGAGATCATCGCGGCCGGCCTGAAGGACGTCCGGCGCGTCCCCTACGCCCGGGCGCTCGCCGCGCCCGGCACCGGCCGCTACGACTTCCTCGACCGGTACGTCCGCGACCTGCCGAGCGTCCTGGACCTCGACGCGATCCGGTCCTCCGGCGTGCGCATCGGCGCCGACCCGCTGGGCGGCGCCTCCGTCGCGTACTGGGGCCGGATCGCCGAGCAGCACCGCCTCGACCTGACCGTGGTCAATCCGCTGACCGACCCCACCTGGCGGTTCATGACGCTGGACTGGGACGGCAAGATCCGCATGGACTGCTCGTCGCCGCACGCGATGGCGTCCCTCATCGAACAGCGCGACCGCTTCACCATCGCCACCGGCAACGACGCCGACGCCGACCGGCACGGCATCGTCACCCCCGACGCCGGCCTGATGAACCCCAACCACTACCTGGCCACCGCCATCGACTACCTGTACGCCCACCGCGCCGAGTGGCCCGCCGACGCGGGCGTGGGCAAGACGCTGGTGTCCTCCGGCATGATCGACCGGGTCGCGGCCGACCTCGGCAGGCGGCTGGTCGAGGTGCCCGTCGGGTTCAAGTGGTTCGTGGACGGACTGGTCGGCGGCACGCTCGGCTTCGGCGGCGAGGAGTCCGCCGGCGCTTCCTTCCTGCGCCGGGACGGCTCCGTGTGGACCACCGACAAGGACGGCATCATCCTGGCCCTGCTCGCCTCCGAGATCACCGCCGTCACCGGCGAGACCCCGTCCGAGCGCTACGCCGCCCTCACCGCCCGCTTCGGCGAACCCGCCTACGCCCGCATCGACGCCCCCGCGACCCGTGAGGAGAAGGCCCGCCTGGCCAAGCTGTCCCCGGCCCAGGTCACCGCCGACACCCTCGCCGGCGAACCGGTCACCGCCGTGCTCACCGAGGCGCCGGGCAACGGCGCGGCCATCGGCGGCATCAAGGTGACCACGGAGAACGCCTGGTTCGCGGCCCGCCCCTCGGGCACCGAGGACGTCTACAAGATCTACGGCGAGTCGTTCCTCGGCGCCGACCACCTCCGGCAGGTGCAGGAGGAGGCCAAGTCCGTCGTCCTCGGCGCCCTGGGCGGCTGAGGCCCGCATCCGGGCCCCGGGCCGGTCAGTCCCGGCCGGCCCGGGGGAGCGCCACGGTCAGCCCGCGGGTCTCGTAGCCGCCGATCGCCCCCCGGAGGCCGACGTGCGGCCGGCCGGTCATCCGCAGGCCGTCGAGGGCGAACAGGCGGCTGAGGAACACATCGGTCTCCGGAAGGGCGATGTGCACTCCGGGACACCGGTGCGGACCGTCGCCGAAGGAGAGCCCCGCGTCGACCTCCGGCGTCCTGCCGGGCCGGACCGGCAGGGGGGCGTCGCCCACGGCCCGCGGGTCGGCGTCGGCGTGGTCGAGCAGGATCTCGACGTGCTGGCCCGGACACACCGTTACGGGCCCGTCCGGCGCGTCGAGCCGAAGCTCCTCGGTGACCCGGCGGCGCAGTTGCCCGACCACCGGCCGGCCGGCGGACGGTTCCCGGGAGCGGGAGCCGTCCGCCGAGGCCGTCGAGACGCTCGGCGGACCTCACCGATCCCGCGGCCAAGCGTGACCGCGGACGGCTGCACACCGGTCGACGGACACACACCGGCACCCGCCGGGAATCCGACGACCACGACGACCCCGAGTGGGCCCGGACCGGCTCGCCGGTCTCCCGGGCACTGGACCGTCCCACCGGTCCGGACAGCGCCGCGGTGCCCGAGGTGGCCGCCGGGCACCGTGACGGGCGGCTGCGTGGCTACCGGGGCGTGCCGGGCTTCCTCCGTCCGGTGCTGTGCCCGCGGTGACACGGGGGACGCTCCGGACGGCCCGATGGCGACCGTGCCTGATGTTCCCCGGGAATCCGGGGTAGACGGCCTGGCGTAACGGTCAAGGCTCAGGAAGAGGGCGGATCGGATGAACGGGGCTGCCCACCACGGGGACCGGCTCGCAAGAACGCCGGTCAGGGTTTCGGCGGAGTACGAGGGCATTCCCGGTGACATCGCCCGGGGCCGCGAGCTGGCCCGGAGACTGCTGGCGCGTTCGCGGGCGGTCCACGGGATCGCGGTGCCCGACCGGACGGTGGACGTGGTGCAGCTCGTGGTCAGCGAGCTGCTGACGAACGCCTGCAAGTACGCGCCCGGACCGTCCCTGGTCGACCTGGAGCTGGCCGAGGACCGGGTGGAGGTGTCCGTGTGGGACAGCGACCCGGTGCTGCCCGTGCCCGCGGCTTCGGACCCCGGACGGATCGGCCGGCACGGGCTGGAGATCGTCATGGCCGTCTGCCAGACGTTCGAGGTGCGCAGGGAGCCGGTCGGCAAGCGCACGACGGCCGTCGTGCGGCTCGCCGACGCGTGAGGGACCGGCCGTGAAACGGGGGACTGGGCGGGCCGGCCCGGGACGCCCTCCGTCACCCCCCGGCGGGCCGCCCGCCGGGGCGCGGGAGCCGGTACAGCACGCTCCGGCGCAGGGGCCCCTCGGGCACGCCCGGGTCGTCGAAGTCGTCGGCCGGATCGCGGGTCATGCCCAGGCGGCGCATCACCGCCCGCGAGCGGTGGTTGCCGGCCGCCGTGATCGCGAGGACCTCCTCCAGCCCCAGCTCCTCGAAGGCGAAGGCCGTCACGGCACGGGCGGCCTCGGTGGCGTAGCCGTGCCCCCAGGCGGGACGGGCCAGCCGCCAGCCGGCCTCGATCCCGGTGAACGGCATGCCGTCCTCGACCGGATCGAGCCCCGTGAACCCGATGAACTCACCGGTGGCCACGACCTCCACCGCCCACCATCCCCAGCCCCGCCGCTCGAGATCGGCCTGGAAACCGGCCGCGGACGCCTCGCTCCGCTCCCTGGTGAGCACCCCGGGGAAGTACGCGCGGACCACCGGGTCGGCGTTCATGGCCGCCCACGGGGCCAGGTCGGACTTCCGCCACCCGCGCAGCACGAGACGATCGGTACACAGCTCGGACATCACGCCAACCTAGAGGGACCGCGCCCGCGCGGCGACCGAATAACGGCTCGCCCGGCTGCCGCCCGCCGGGGCGGCGGCGTTCCCCCCATCGGCCGCCTTCGGGGCGGTTCGCCCGCGCCCCCCGGGGGAACCTGGCGGGGTGGACGGCATCGGAAGGCTGTGAGGGTCGTGACGCCACGCTGGGCGGGCCACCGGGAGGGCGACGGACCAGGGCACGACGGGGCGGACGGTGTCCCGGAGCCCGGCTTCGCCCGCGCCGTCCTCCGCGACCTCGGCGCCGGCGTCCTCACCCTCGACCCGTCCGGCCGCGTCACCTCGGTGAACCCGTGGGCCGAACAGATGCTGGGGCGGTCGGCGGCGGAGATGACCGGGCAGGACGCGCACGACCTGCTGCACCGGTACGCCGACGGCAGCCCCGTCCCCCGGGACCGGTGCGACCTGCGCAACCCCCTGCGCGGAGTGCCCGCCGAGGAGGGCAGCGAGGAGTACTTCCAGCGGGCCGACGGCAGCACGGTGCCGATCATCTGGGCGACCACCCCACTGGTCATGAACGGCCGCCGGGAAGGCCTGGTGCTCGTCTTCCACGACTTCAGCCTGCACCGCAGCGCCGCCGAGGAGGCGCAAGCACGCACCGCGGCCCTGGAGACCCTCACCGCCCAGCTGCACCTGGTGGCCGAGATCTCGACGGTGCTGGTCCCCACCGAGCACACCTCCGTCACCATCCGCCGCCTCCTGCGGCTGCTGGTGCCGGAACTCGGTCAGTGGGCCGCCCTCGACGTCCTCCCGGAACGACAGGACGTCCTGGAACGGCGCGCCGTCCGCAGCAGCGCCCACCCGCACCGGGCCCGGCGCCTGCGAGGACCGCTGACCCCGCTGCCGGACCCGTCACGCGCGGCGCTGGCACGGCTGGTCAACGGCGACCGTCCCGTCGTACTGACCGCCGAGGACCTGCTGCGCGACCCGCGGGCCCCGCTCGCGGCCTCCCACCGCGCACTGTTCGAACAGCTCGGCGGCCACACCGCCGTCGTCGTCCCCCTCCGCACCCGGCAGCGGTCCTACGGAATCCTGACCGTGGCCCGCGCCGGGGACGCGCCCGCCCACACCGAGGCCGAGATCGCCCTGCTCGCCGACATCGGCCGCCGCGTCGGACTGGTCATGGACAACGCCCGGCTCTACCACGAGCAGCAGAACGTCGCGGAGACCATGCAGCGCCAGCTGCTCACCCCCCTCCCGCAGGTCGACCACGTCCGCATGGCCGCCCGCTACTGGCCCGCGGAGAGCGCCATGGAGATCGGCGGCGACTGGTACGACGCCTTCCTGCTCGCCGACGGGGTGATGGCCCTGGTCATCGGGGACGTCGTCGGGCACGACCTGCAGGCCGCCGCCCACATGGCGGAGGTGCGCAACATGCTCCGCGCCCTGGCCTGGGACCATCAGGAGCCGCCCAGCGTGATCATGCACCGTCTCGACGAGGCCGTCACCCACACCAGTGACGCCCCCATGGCCACGCTCGTCTTCGCCCGCGTCGAGGGTCCCGAGGGCGGGCCCTGGCAGCTCCACTGGGTCAACGCCGGTCACCCGCCGCCCCTGCTGATCACGTCGGACGGCGGGACCCGCTACCTGGAGGGCGGCCACGGCCCGCTGATCGGCATGAGCGAGACCCTGCGCCTCGATCTGGAATGGCCCGACGCCCGTGAGGAACTCCCGCCGGAGAGCATCCTCCTGCTCTACACCGACGGCCTGGTCGAAAGCCGTGAGCGCCCGATCGACCTCGGCATGGCCAAGCTCCGCCACCACGCCGGTGTCCTGGCCCGCCGGCTGGGGGAGCGGACCGTGGACGACTTCTGCGACGAGCTGCTGGCCCGCATCGCGCCCCGCGGCGACGACGTGGCCCTGCTCGCGTTGCGCCTGCCCGCCGCGGGCGTCGGCGCCGCCGACGACACGGCACCGCCCCCGCCGCCCCAGTCCCCGCACAGCGAGGCCGCCCCCGACCGCGCCGCCCCCGGCTCCCGCCGCGAGCACCCCGAGGTCACCGACCCGACCCACGACGACCCGGAGGACTAGGGGGCGCCGTCCGGATCCTGCCGGGGGCGCGGGGCCGGCACGCGCATCTGCGGCGTCGTCGTCGGTCGCAGGGCACCGTCGCCCGGAGCCGGTCCGGTCCGGTCCGGTCCGGTCCGGACGACGGTCCTGGACCCGGCCCGCGACGAGAGACGGGCCGCCGTCCTACGGCCGTCGCAGCAGTCCCCGCTCCATGGCCACCACCACCGCGCGCGTCCGGTCGTTCACGTCGAGCTTGGCGAACAGGCGCAGCAGGTGGGTCTTGACCGTCGCCTCCGAGATGACGAGGCGTCTGCCGATCTCCGCGTTGGTGAGACCGTCGGCCACCGCTCCGAGCACGTCCGTCTCGCGGGCGGTGAGCGGGTCCTGGACCGGGCGGCGCATGCGCGCGATCAGCTTCTCGGCCACCCGCGGCGCCAGCACCGTCTCACCCCGCGCCGCCGCGCGGATCGCGTCGGCGAGCTGCGCACGGGTGGTGTCCTTGAGGAGGTAGCCGATGGCGCCGGCCTCCACTCCCCGCTCGATGTCCTGGTCGGTGTCGTACGTCGTCAGGATCAGCACCCGGGTCCGCGGATACCGGGCGACGATCTCGGCGGTCGTCCCCACCCCGTCGAGCACCGGCATCCTCAGGTCGACCAGCGCGACGTCGGGGGCGTGCCGCTCGACCAGGTCGAGGGCCGCCCCGCCGTCCCCCGCCTCCCCGACGATCTCGACGTCCTCCTCACCAGCGAGCAGCGCGATCACACCCGCCCGCATGACGGTGTGGTCGTCCGCCACGATCACCCGGATCCGTCCGTCCGTCACCGCGTCGCCTCGCCTTCCGTGTCGCCGGCCTCGGCCGGCACGTCCAGGGGAATCACCGCGAGCACCCGCGTCCCGTCGCCGACCGAGCTGGTGACCGTCAGCCTGCCGCCCAGCTCCGCCAGGCGTTTGCGCATCCCGTCGAGTCCGAAGCCCGTCGACTCCTCCGGCACGAAGCCGATGCCGTCGTCGGTGACCTCCAGCTCCACTCCGTGGGGCCGGCGGGCGAGGACCACCCCGACCGTCGAGGCCCGCGCGTGCTTGCGGACGTTGGCGAGGGACTCCTGGGTGCAGCGCACGAGCGCGATCCGGGTCTGCTGGTCGCACCGGACGTCCGCCAGGTCGTCGGACACCGAGAGCCCGGTGTCCTCCGCGAAGCGGGTCAGGACGCGGCGCAGCGTCTGCGCCACCGTGCCGGCCGGCGCGCCGCCCCGCCGCTGCGCCGAGCCCACCAGTTCCCGCGCCTCGGCGAGGTTCTCGCGGGCCGTCGCCTCGATGGAGCGCAACTGCTGGGCGCTGCGCTCCGGTTCGGTGTCAAGACCCGCCCGGGCCGCCTCCGCGAGGACCACGATCGACGCGAATCCCTGGGCGAGGGTGTCGTGGATCTCCCGCGCCATCCGCTCCCGCTCGTCCGCCGCCCCCTGACGCTGGTGAGCCCGGGACAGCTCCGCCTGGGTCCGCTCCAACTCGACGATCAGACGCGCCCGCTCGCTGCTCTGCGCGACCACCGCGTGCGCCCACAGCCCGATCAGCACGCCCACGGCCACGACGATCAGGGTGGACACCGTCGTCTCGCCGAGGAACTCCAGCGACCAGCCCTGCCGGAACCAGCTCCCCGCCAGCGTCGTGGCGGTCGCCAGTCCCAGGAAACCCATGGACGCCTTGGGGGTCCGCGCGAACATCCAGTAGTGCGGCAGCGTCACCATGAACAGCGCCGCGTAGCTGCCGCCCAGGTACGCGAGGCCGCCCAGCGCGCCCACCAGCACCGAGAGGTAGACCTGCGGCCGCACCACGGGGTTGTCGGGAAAACGGTCGAGGACCGCGTAGCAGAGCACCACGCAGCCGAGCAGCGCGAGCGCCCGGTACCTGCTCCCGCCGGGCCCGTCCATCGTGGCCAGACCGACGGCCATGGCGGCGAACAGCACCCAGCACACGGCGTTCCAGCGGCGCAGCGAAGCGGACCAGAGGGCGTCGGCGGAGGGCCCGGTGAGAGCGGTCATGCCGGTCAACGTACGTCGACCACCGGCCGGCCGGGTACGGCGAGGTCCGGTTCGGCGGCGCCCGGCCGCCCCGGACGCGACGGCCACCAGGTCTTCTCGCCCAGCAGGAGCAGCGCCGCCGGCAGGATCACGATCCGGACCACGAAGGCGTCGAGCAGCACCGCGGCCGCGAGGACGAAGCCGATCTGCTTCATCTCGATGATGTGCAGCAGGACGAAGCTCACGAAGACGGTCGTCATCACGACCGCGGCACTGGTGACCACGCCGGCCGACGTCCGGATCCCGTCGAGCACCGCCCGCCGGGTGGGCACCCCGGCGAGCGCCGCCTCCCTGATCCGGCTGACCACGAACACCTGGTAGTCCATGGAGAGGCCGAACAGGATCACGAAGAGGAAGAGCGGGACCCGCGAGCCGATCGAGCCCGTGGAGTGGAAGTCCAGCAGCCCTTCGGCCCAGCTGCCCTGGAAGACGAGGACGAGCAGTCCGAGCGCCGCGGCCGCCGACAGCAGGTTCAGCGCGACGCCGATCAGACCGAGCACCACGGAACGGAAGGCGTACACGGTCATCGCGAACGTCACCAGCAGCAACGCCCCGAGGACCAGGGGGAGTCTGCTGTTCTGGTGGGCCGGGTAGTCCGCGTAGCGGGCCACGTCCCCGCTGACGCCGTACTCCGCGCCGTCGACCCGGCCGACCGTGGCCGGCAGGTAGTCGTCGCGCAGGTGCGCGAGGGAGTCGCGGGCCTCGGAGGAGCCGCCGAGGTGGGGCACCGTCAGCCGCAGCACGCTGACGCGGTGGTCGGCCGAGGTGCTGATGGCCGAGGCGCCGGAGAACAGCGGGTCCTCACCGGCGAGCCCGGCGAGCCCGCGCAGCGCCTCGGTGACCTCCCCGCCGTGTTCCGCGTCGGCGCGCACGACGACGTCGTGGGTGGCCCGCCGTTCGGGGAACGCCTCGTTGAGGCGGTCGTACACCCGCATCGCGGCGATCTCCCGGGAGTGCGTGTCCCGGCTCATCTCCGTGATCTTCAGTCCGGCCAGGGGCAGCGCGAGGGCGAGCAGCGCGAGCACCGAGACGCACAGGGTGGCGAGCGGGTGCCCGGTGGCGGGCCGCAGCAGGGCCGTCCAGATCCGGCCGGCGCCGTCGCCGCGCACCCGGCGGACCGGTTTCCCGTGCTCCGCCCGGCGCAGTGCCCTGCGCTCCGCCCGCCGGCCGAGCACGGTCAGCAGTGCGGGCAGCGCCGTCAGGGAACTGGCCACGGCCACCAGTACGACCACGATGGTGCCGGTCGCCAGCGAGGAGAAGATCACGTCGGAGGCCAGGTACAGCGTGGCCGTGGAGGCGACGACCGCCAGGCCCGACACCACGACCGCCCGGCCCGACGTGGCCGCCGCCAGCTCCACCAGCACCTCGCTGCTCAGCCGGCCGCCGGCCCGGGCCCGTTCCTCCCGCTCCCGTTTGAGGTGGAAGAGCGTGTAATCGACGCCGACCGCCAGGCCGATCATCAGGATCACGTTCGTGCCGACCCCGGCGTCGGGGGAGAGGTGGGAGACCACCATCGACAGCCCGACCGCCGCCGCGATCGACGACAGCGCGAGCAGCAGAGGCACCGCGGCCATGACCACCGAGCCGAAGGCGACCAGCAGGGTGACCAGGGTGACCGGAAGCGTGATCTTCTCGGACAGCGCCAGGTCCTCACCGCGCTGCCGGTCCACCCCCTTGCTGACGGACGGGCTCCCGGTCTCCTCCAGCAGCAGTCCGGGGTGGGACTTCTGCACGGCGGCGGTCTGGGCGAGGAGCGCGTCCACCTTGTCCTTCGCGTCCCGCTCCTCGCCCTTCAGGGTCACCTCGGTCATCAGGATCCGGTGATCGCCCGACCACACCGGGGCGGCCACGCCCGCCACCTCGGGCAGCGCCGCCATCCGGTCCGTCAGATCCTGTGCCGCCGCCTCGGCCTCCCGCCCGCCCGTAGCACCCGAACGGGCGGAGATCAGCACCTGCTCGGTGGACCTGCGTTCCAGGTGCCCCTCGGCCGCCATGGCCTCGGCGCGGCCTGCCTCGCCGACGCGGTAGTCCGCCGTCCTGGCGCTGTTCGTGCCGACGGCCGTACCGGTCACCAGGCACAGCACCACGAACAGGAGCCAGCCGGTGACGGCCCGCCAGGGGTGTCGTGCGCTCCAGCGCGCCATGCGCACAGTCATGGAATTCATGACCGAAATCCTTGCCGGGCAAGGCAGTTGACGGACAGAGGTGTCCGGCTGAACCCGCCGTCCACCGATCGGTGGACGGCGGCAGGGGGAAGCCCCCCGCGTCCGCCGGCCGCACGTCCCGGCCGACGGGGTTCACCCGGGTGAGCGCCTTGAGTGGTGGAAGCCGGGCGGTTGGCTGACGGTAAATCACGTCAGGACCGGGTCACATCAGCTGACGAAGCACCAGCTGCCCGGTCGTGGCGGAAGGAACCTCAGATGCGATCTACTCGCACTCTCCTGGCCACAGCGGCGGCTTCGACCGTCCTCGTCCTCGGTGCCCCCGGCGCCTACGCGGCCGGTGGCGACTGGGACCACGACAACTCTTCCTACAGCAAGGAGCAGGACAACGGAAGCAAGCACGACGGGCCGCGCGGCGGGATGCGCACGGGTGGCGGTGCGCTGACCTCGGTGAACGAGGGTGGCCGGGGCGGCTCCGGTGACGAAGGTGGTGAGCGGTCCCGGGGTGACGACGGTGGTGAGCGGTCCCGGGGCGGCGACGAGGAGAAGCCGCGCGGCGGGATGCACACCGGCGGCGGTGCGCTGGCCTCGGTGAACGAGGGTGACTGGGGCGGCTCCGGTGACGACGGCGGTGAGCGGTCCCGGGGTGACGACGGTGGTGAGCGGTCCCGGGGCGGCGAGCAGGACCGGCCCCGCGGCGGGATGCACACGGGTGGCGGTGCGCTGACCGTGGCGAACGAGGGTGACTGGGGCGGCTCCGGCGACGGCGGCGGTGAGCGGTCCTGGCGCGGCGGCGACGAGGAGAAGCCGCGCGGCGGGATGCACACCGGCGGCGGCGGGCTGGCCCAGCCGGGCGCGACCGCGGGCGGTCTGGCCGTCCTGGGCGTGGCCGCCGCGGGCCTGTACGCCGCGCGCCGCAGGAAGTCTCACGGAGCGGCCTGAGCCATGCCGGGCGTGATAGCAGTCGGGCCGCCACCCGCGCACCGCGTGGCGGCCCGGCTCGCCGCCCGTCCCCGCCCCGCTGCCGTGCCTAGTGAGGTGTTTCCCGATGGCAGTACCCCCCTCTTCTCCCGCCGGTGACGCGCCGGCCCCCTCCGGCTCCCGCGGGGGCCTGATGGTGTTGTGCGCCGTCGCCCTCCTGGTCCTGGCGATGAGCCTGTTCGGCGGTCACGACACGTCGGCCGACTCCTCCCGCCCGCCGCTCGCCCCGGGGACCGGAGCGTCGGCCCCGGCGGTCGGCGGGCCGACGGCAGCCGCCGACCCGCCCGCCGAGGATCCGCCGACCGCCGACCCGACCGGCGCGGACCGCACGGCGGCCCTGCCCCGGTCGAGGCCGGTACGCCTGCTGATCCCGGAGATCTCCGTCGACGCCCCCTTCACCGATCTCGCCATCGGTGAGAACGGGCAGCTCCAGCCTCCGCCCGCGCACGACACCAACCTCGTCGGCTGGTACGCCAAGGGTGTCTCCCCCGGCGAGACCGGCACCTCGATCATCGCCGGACACGTCGACACCAAGACGTCCGCGGCCGTCTTCGCCCGCCTCGACCAACTGGACGAGGGGGA
This sequence comes from Streptomyces sp. NPDC029152, assembly GCF_055564355.1. Taxonomy (NCBI): domain Bacteria; kingdom Bacillati; phylum Actinomycetota; class Actinomycetes; order Kitasatosporales; family Streptomycetaceae; genus Streptomyces; species Streptomyces sp. NPDC029152. Next base: position 119,445 of record NZ_JBVHWR010000002.1, read on the forward strand.
CGTCTTCCACGTCGAACGGGCCGACGGGCGCACGGCGACCTTCGTCGTCGACAGCCTGGAGACCTTCGCCAAGGACGCCTTCCCCAGCAGTCGTGTGTACAGCGACGTGGACCGGCCGGAGGTGCGGCTCATCACCTGTGCCGGTGACTACGACCGCAAGGTCAAGGACTACACGGACAACCTGGTGGTGTTCGCGCACCTCGTCTGAGGCCGTCCAGGGCCCGCCCGCACCGGTCACCCGCGTAGTGCATACGACTCGCGCGCTCCCGGGGGCGGGCACAGGATCGAGGCGCTGGTGTCGCATCACCGCGGCCGACGTTCAGTACCGCCCCCCCCGCGAAGGAGTTGTGCGCAGGATGACCATCATGTCCGCCCCTGCTTCTGAACCGCTGACGCGACAGATGTCGCACCGTGTCTCCCAGTCCGTGTTCGACGGCTCCCGGCTCCGCGTCGTCCTGCTGGTGGACGTCAACGACGGAGCCCAGCAGCAGTTCCTCGAGACGTACGAGCAGTTGTGCAGCCACGTCGAGTCCGTGCCCGGACACGTCAGTGAACAGCTGTGCCAGTCCATCGAGAACCCGTCCCAGTGGCTCATCACCAGTGAGTGGGAGAGCGCGCCGCCGTTCCTCGACTGGGTGAGCAGCGAGGAGCACGTGCGGATGGTGAGGCCGCTGCACAGATGCGTCCGGGACACCAGGTCGCTCCGCTTCCACGTCGTCCGCGAGACCGGCGGCCCCACCGCGGGCGCGGAGGCCCGCAGGGGCGGCTTCCAGACGTCGCCCCGGGTGGGTGACGGCGTGATCCGCCACGCGCTCACCTTCACGGTCGAGCCGGGCAGCGAGGAGGCCGTCGCGAAGCTCCTCGCCGACTACGCCGCCCCCGAGCCGCAGGTCGACGTCAACACCCGGCTGCTGCGCACCTCCCTGTTCATGCACGGCAACCGCGTGGTGCGGGCCATCGAGGTGCGGGGCGACCTGCTCGCGGCGCTGCGGCACGTGGCCCAGCAGCCGGAGGTGCGGGCTCTGGAGGAGGCCATCAACCCGTACCTGGAGCAGGACCGGGACCTGAGCGACCCCGAGTCGGCCCGGGTCTTCTACACCCGTGCCGCGCTGCCGGCCGTCCACCACGTGACGGCGGGGCAGGAGGAACCGGAGGCGGGGCGGCACGCGCTGTCGTACCCGGCCCGCCCGGGGCGTGGCATGCGGCTGGCCCGGCTGCTGGCCCAGCGGGACGAGACGGCGGCGGACGATCCGCGCAGCCCGGTCCTGTGCAGCACCATCTTCCAGCGCGACGACGTCGTGGTCCGGCTGATCGACGTACGCGGTGGTCTCGACGCCTGCGACCCGGCGGTCGCCCTCGGCCTGCCCGACGCCGGCCAGGCGGCCGAACTCACGACGCTCCTCGACGGTCCCGCCGCCACGGAGGCCGCCGCCGGGGAAGGCGGCGACGACCTCGCCCGAGCCCTCCGGGGTGCCCGTATGGTCCCCGTCACCGACCGCCGCTCGCCCGGTACCTGAGGCGGCACCGGGACGAAGAACCGGCCGCCGGACCGCGACGTGCGCGGTCCGGCGGCCGGTGTGCCGGGGCCTGCGGCCGGCCTACCGGGCGGGCACGGTGCAGTCGAACGCGTGCAGGTAGGGGTTGACCGGGCGGATGTCGTCGATGACGAGGCCCGCGTCGGTCAGCCGGGCGACCATGCTGTCGGTGGTGTGCTTGGCGCCGCCGACGTTGAGGAGCAGCAGCAGGTCCATGGCGGTGCTGAACCGCATCGAGGGCGAGTCGTCGACGAGGTTCTCGATGACCACGACCCGCGTCCCCGGGCCGCCCGCCTCCCTCACGTTGCGCAGGGCGCGGACGGTGCTGTCGTCGTCCCACTCCAGGATGTTCTTGATGATGTACACATCGGCCTGGACGGGGATGGCCTCGCGGCAGTCGCCCGGCACGATGCGCACGCGGTCCGCGAGCGCGCCCCCCTCGCGCAGCCGCGGGTCGGCGTTCTCGACGACGCGCGGAAGGTCGAGCAGGACGCCCCGCATCGAGGGGTACTTCTCCAGCAGGCTCGCGACCACGTGTCCCTGCCCACCGCCGATGTCGGCGACCGACCTGCTCCCCGACAGGTCGAGGAGGGCCGCGACGTCCTCGGCGGACTGCCGGCTGGACGTCGTCATGGCGCGGTTGAAGACCTCGGCCGACTCCGGGGCGTCCTCGTTGAGGTAGGTGAAGAACTCCTTGCCGTACAGGCCCTCGACGACGTTGCGGCCGGTCCGCACGGCCTCGTCCAGCCGGGGCCACGCGTCCCAGGTCCACGGCTCGGTGCACCACAGGGTGATGTAGCGCAGGCTGTGCGGGTCGTCCTCGCGCAGCAGCCGGGACATGTCGGTGTGGGTGAACGTCCCGTCCTCGTGCTCGGCGAAGACGCCGTAGCACGTCAGGGCGCGCAGCAGCCGGCGCAGCGGCCGGGGTTCGGTCTTCACGGCGGCCGCGAGGTCCTCCACGGCCATGGGGCTCTCGCCGAGGGCGTCGGCGACGCCGAGGCGTGCGGCCGCGCGCAGGGCGGCGGCGCATGCCGCCCCGAACGCGAGCTCCCTCAGCCGCATCGGCGGGGGAGGGGCGGTCTGTACGGTCGTCATGTGCCGCTTTCCTTCCTTCTTCGGTCCACGGGTGGTTACGGCCGGGCGGTCAGCACAGTCCCGCGGGCCTGGAGGCCCGGCACGAGTTGCCGCTGAACGTGTTGTTCTTGCCGGTCTCGGTGCTGACGAGGTCGGCGGGCGAGTTGTCGCGCAGCGTGTTGCGGCTGACCTCGTTCTTCTCGCCGGTGACGCCCACGAGGGACTTGAACAGGACGATGCCGCCCGACAGCGGGGAGGTGCCGGCGTGGCCCTCGACCGTGTTGGCCGTGACCAGGACCTTCTCGGTGCCGGTCAGGACGATGCCGGAGCCCTGCAGGGCGGGCAGGCGCTCGGTCTTCGGGCAGGACCTGTTGTTGCGCGCCACGTGGTTGCCGCGCACCACGAGGTCGCCGGCCTTGGGGCTGTTCTCGTCGCCCACGACGAAGACGCCCGCGCAGTTGCCCGTGATGTGGTTGTCCGCCACGGCGAGGTTGCGCAGCCGCCGCACGGTGACGCCGATCCGGTTGCCCTCGAGCCGGTTGTCCTCGACGACCGTGCCGCGGGTGTCCTCGGCGCCCTCCTCGGCCTTGATCGTGTTGGCGAGGAAGATGCCGGCGTCGCCGTTGTCCCGGGCCGTGTTGTCCCGGAAGACGCCGCGGACCGAGCGCTCCTGGGCGATGCCCCAGACGTCGTTCTTGTCGGCCGTCACGTCGCGCACGGTCAGCCCGTCGGTGGCCATCGAGAACACGCCGGCGCGGGCGAACCCGGTCACCCTCAGGGAGGCGATGGTGACGTCCTCGACCTTCTTGTCCTTCGTCCCGACCACGCAGATGCCGTTGCCGTTCTCGGCGCAGATGCCGGTGGCCTTCTTCGTGCTCGGCTTGATGACCGTGTACCGGCCCATGCCGCGCAGGGTGAGCCCGGGGGTGCTCACCCTGACACTCTCGCGGTAGGTGCCGACGCTGACGAGGACGGTGTCGCCCGCTTCGGCGGCGTCCACGGCCTTCTGGATCGATTCTCCGGGGTGGACCACGTGGACCGCGGGGACGTGGGGGACGCCGGGGAAGGCGCCCGCCGGAGCCGCCCCAAGACCCGTTCCGACCATCGCAGCGGTGCACACCAGGTACACGACATGGCATTTCTTCATATTCCGCACGTTATGCCCGGCGGGTACCGGGGCGGCGGACGATGAGCCATCCGACGGCGTGTCATGTGACCGGTGCGCACGGGGCGTTCACCGGGACTGGCCACGCCCCCCGAGGGCAGACGCAGAGGTGATCTTCACACCGGCTCCCCGAGGAGGACCCACCGTGACCTCGCCCGAGCAACGGACACGCCGTCTGCCCTCCGGACGCCGTTTCGACCTGCGCGCGACCGCCATGTTCTTCGGCCTGGCCGCCCTCGGCCTCGGCCTCGTCGGCCTGGTGGTGCGCATGGCGTTCGACGTCGCCGAGCGCCGTCCCGCATGGGCCGTGCTCCTGGCGCTCGGCGTGGTGGCGGCTCTCGTCATCGGCCGGCGCGGACGGTCCGGCTTCTCCACCGCGAGGCTGGCCCGCCGCACCACGGACGCCCTGGAACGGGCCACGGCCACGGCGCTCGACGCGCTGGACGCGGAGCGCCCCGCCGAACCGGTCCCGGTGGCGGCGCCGGGCGGCGAACGGCCCGTGGCGGAGGTCCCCGCGGTGGAGGTCATCGACCACGGCGCCCTGAGCCCGGACGAGTTCGAGCGGGCGATAGCCGACCTCTGCACACGGGACGGATGCGCCGAGGTCGAGGTCGTGGGCGGGGCCGGAGACCTCGGCGCCGACGTGCTGGCGGTGACCCCCGACGGGCGGCGCCTCGTCATCCAGTGCAAGCGCTACGGCGAGGACAACAAGGTCGGCTCCGAGGAACTGCAGCGCTTCGGCGGCACCTGCTTCACCGTCCACGGGGCGGACGTGGCGATCCTGGTCACCAGCAGCGACTTCACCGCGCCCGCCGTCGACTACGCCGAGCAGTGCGGAATAGTCTGCGTCGACCAGCGGCGACTGCGCGCGTGGAGCGAGGGCGTGGGGCCCCGGCCGTGGGCCGCGGAACCCGGCGCGGAGCAGGGAACGGACCTGTCCGGCCGGGTGGCGTGGTGATGTCCCACGGTCCCGCGCCGCGTCGTCGGCCCGGCGCGGTCCGCACCTCGCTCCCAGGTGGCAACCTGGACGGCATGAGCAAGACCGCGCTGATCGTCATCGACATGATCAACACCTACGACCACAAGGACGCCGACCAGCTGCTCCCGTCAGCGGAGCCCGTGGTGCCGGTGGTGGCCGGCCTGCTGCGCCGAGCGCGGCACAAGGGCGTACCCGTCATCTACGTCAACGACAACTTCGGCGAGTGGCGCTCGCACCACGGGGAGATCCTCGACAAGGCCCTGTCGGGGCCGCACGCCCGGCTCGTCGAGCCGCTGCGTCCCGACGAGTCCTCGCTCTTCGTGGTCAAGGCCCGCCACTCGATCTTCTTCGAGACCCCGCTGACGTACCTGCTCCACGAGCAGGGCATCGACCGGCTCGTGCTGTGCGGTCAGGTGACCGAGCAGTGCGTGCTCTACTCGGCGCTCGACGCCCACATCCGCCACCTCGACGTCGTCGTGCCGCGGGACGCGGTCGCGCACATCCACGCCGACCTCGCGGACGCCGCGTTGCGGATGATGCAGCGCAACATGGGCGCCCAGGTGTGCGACAGCGACGAGTTGTGGGCGTGAGCGGAGCCGGTCGCGGAGGGGAGCCGTACGGTCGCACGCCGTCGGCGGGGGGCGTCCGGATGCTCCGTCCGGCGCAACCCGGACGTGGCCGGCGCGGCGACCGGCGGTCACCTGGTGTAACAGTCTTTGTATGATCTGTAGACGACATGCTCGTATGAGCACATGGTCCGGCGCGGCCGGCCGCGGCGTCCCGTCCGCCCTGGTGGCCCTGGCCGCCGCCACCGTCCTGGGCACGGCCGCGCAGGCGGCCGCCTCGCCGTCGGTCCTCCGCGCGACCGACTGGGACGCCATCGCCGCGTGCGAGTCCAGCGGCAACTGGAAGGCGAACACCGGAAACGGCCACTACGGCGGCCTGCAGTTCACGCAGTCGAGCTGGAAGGCGGCCGGCGGCCTGAAATACGCGCCGCGCGCCGACCTGGCCACCCGCGAGGAACAGATCAAGGTGGCCGAGCGGCTGGCCCGCATGCAGGGAATGTCGGCCTGGACCTGCGCCTGACCCCGCGGGCGGGCGGCGCCGATGCCTCCTTCGGGCGGACCCGGGCAGACTACTCATGAGACCCGTCCGGTCCCCGCAGGCAGAGGAGGGCTCGGCAGCCATGAGACGTCCCCCGGAAGACCGGCTTCCCGGTGCGCGCGCACGGATCGGGGACATGATCTTCTCCAGAGTGGCGGGGCCCGAGGGCCGGGACAACCGGGCCCGCATCCACGGCACGCCCGGCCCCCGCTGGTTCGGTCCCGACCGGCCCGTCAGACGGGTGCACGGTGACGCCTCGATGTTCATCGGGGGCCTGTCCGCCCTGCTGCTCCAGTCGCTCCATCCCCTGGCCATGGCGGCCGTGTCGGCGCACTCCGGGTTCCGCTCGGACCCCTGGGGGCGACTGCAGCGGACCAGCACCTTCCTGGCCGTCACCACCTTCGGGACGGCCGACAGCGCCCAGGAGGCCTGCGACCGGGTGCGGGCCGTCCACGACAGGGTGCGCGGTACCACCGCCGCCGGCCAGACGTACTCCGCGGCCGATCCCCACCTGCTGTGCTGGGTGCACGTCGCGGAGGTCGACAGCTTCCTGCGCGCCCACCAGCGCTACGGAGCCCGGCCCCTGGACGACGAGGGCTGCGACGCCTACGTGTCCGACATGGCACGCGTCGCCACGGCGCTCGGCGTGCCCGACCCGCCGGTCGACCGCGCCGGTCTCGCCGAGCGGCTGGCCGCCTACCGCGGCGAGCTGCGCGCCACCGACGAGGCGCGCAGCACCGCCCGGTTCCTGCTGCTGAACCCGCCCGTCCCGCTCCTCGCCCGCCTCCCGTACGGCGTCATCGCCGCCAACGCGGTCTCACTGCTGCCGCGGTGGGCCTCACGCGCCCTGTGGCTGCCGAGGGTGCCGCCGGCCGAAGCGGTGTGCGTACGGCCGCTGGGCACGGCCGTCACCGCCGGGATCCGTTGGGCCATGGCCCCGCCCCGCGACGCGGCGTGACACCCGGCCCCGCCGACGGAACGGGGCGTCAGTCCCCCGGCCCCGGATCCGGCCGCACCGGTGTCCGCAGGCCGGCCCGGGCCGCTTCCAGCTGGGCGGCGAACGCGATGCCGAGGAAGAGCGCCACCGCGGTCAGATTGGCCCACAGCAGCAGCGCGATGAACGCGGTCAGCGGACCGTAGACGGCACCGAACGCGCCGCTGCGCCCGACGTACAGCGCGAGCAGCCACGTCGCGGAGACCCAGAGCACCAGGTGGACCGCGGAGCCGAAGGCCAGCCAGGTGTACCCCGGCTGGTCGCGGCGGGGCGACCAGCGCAGGATCACCGCGGAGGCGACCCAGGCCAGCAGCAGTCCCGCGGGCACCTCGAGGGCGCCCCACCAGCCGGCGCCGCCCGTGCCGCCGGCCGACTCCGCCACCGCGTCCCCGACGGCCTCACCGGCGACGAGCACGACGAACCCCAGCACCATGGGCAGCCCGGCGGTGAGCGCGAGGACCAGCGCCCTGCCGTACTTGCGGAGGGCGGGCCGGTCCCGCTCGATGCCGTAGATGCGGTTGGCGCCCCGCTCGATCTGGCCCATGGCCGACGCCAGGTTCAGCAGCGCGAACCCCAGGCCCAGCCACAGCGCGAGCGTGCTCCAGGCGTCGCTGTGGGCACTGCGCCGGGTGCCCTCGAACGCCTTCTCCACGACATCCGCGCTGGCACCCGGCACGATCCGGCCGAGCGTGAGCTCGACGACCCGGCCCACACCCTCCGTGTGCACCGACGTCGCGAGGCCCACCAGCACGACGGTGAACGGCACCAGGCCGAGGACCACCTGGAAGGCGAGGGCCCGGGCGTTGGTGAAGCCGTCCGCGTAACGGAACCGGGCGAAGGAGTCGGTCAGCAGCCGAAGGCCGCCGTACCGTCTCAGCGCGGTCAGGGCCTCGTCGCCGGAGAGTTCGTCCCCGATCATGTCCCGCGTCTGCGGCACGTGCACGGCGGTTCCCACGGTCGGCTGCTCCTCGGGTCGGGACGGTCGAGGTCTTCCACCGTCCGGATGCCCCGTGAGCGCACGGAGCTGCGCGGAGCGGACGACCGTCCTCGTCCCGCGCGGGGGAGGGGGGCCTCACCGGCCTGCCCCGCGGGGCGGCGGGCCCGGTACGAGGGCGGCCCCGGACGTATCGGCGTACGCAACGTCCGGGACCGCCCGTCGGCTCCCCCGCAACTGGCTGCCCAGGCCCCGCCACGCGGAAACGGGGCGCGGCGGTCACCGGCACGAGTGCACGCCCAGGGGGTACCCCGGTCAACCCGGTGTGACCACCGCGCTCCGGCCCGCCCGCCGGCCCGACCAGGCCGACCAGCGGCCGTCGCGCCGGGTCACCGTGATGTCGCGGCCGAAGCAGGCGGTCAGCAGGGAGTCGGTCAGTACCGCGTCCACGGCCCCCCGGGACAGGATCCGTCCCTCCCGCAGCAGCAGGGCGTGGCTGACGGCCGGGGACAGCTCCTCCAGATGGTGGGTGACCGTGACGGTGGCCAGCCGCGGGCGTCCTTCGGCCAGTTGGTGCATGGCCTCCACGAGGTCCTCGCGGGAGGGCAGGTCCAGGGCGTTGAACGGCTCGTCCAGGAGCAGCAGCGCGGGATCGGCCATCAGCGCCCGGGCGATCAGGACGCGCGCCCGCTGTCCGCCGGAACAGACACCGTACGGCCGGTCCGCCAGCTCCTCGACGCCCAGTTCCGTCAGCAGGTCGCGGGCACGGAGCCGGACCTCGTCGTCGTACGTCCGCCACAGCGGCTGCACCGTTCCGCTGTGCCCGGTGAGCACGACCGTGTGGGCGCTGAGGTCCTGCGGCACCCGCTGGGCCGAGGTGACGTGGCCGATGCGGGCCCTCAGCTCCCGGACGTCCACCCGGCCGAGCCGGCTGCCCAGGACCTCCACGCTGCCGGTCGTGGGGTGCATCAGGGCGCCGAGCAGCCGCAGCAGCGTGGTCTTCCCGGCCCCGTTGGCGCCCAGCAGGGCCCAGTGCTCGCCCGGCCGGACCGTCCAGTCGATCCCGTCGAGGATCAGCCGGTCCGTCGTGTGGCGGCGCACGCCCACGTCCTCGAGGAGAAGCACGGCCGCCTCGTGACCGTCCGTCTGGAACTGTGCTGTCCGCCCGGCCATGCAGGAGCTCCTCCACTCGCGACGCCGTCGTTCACCGTGCACGGTAGATGCATCCACCATGCTCTTGCCGGGGCGTCCGGTTCCTGGACGCCACCGGGGGGCGGGACGCGCCCGCGCCCGCCCCCCGGCGGCGGGGGCGGGCGCGGAAGGAAGGCCGGGAGGGGAGCGGTCAGACGCCCGCCACGGACTGGATCCAGGAGCGGTACGCGGTCACGTTCGTGTACGCCGTCGTGGTCTGCCGGTCGCTGGTCGAGGCGACGCCGACCTGGACGCCGCCGGCCATCATCGGGCCGCCGGAGTCACCGCCCGCGGTGATGCCGTCGACGGGACGCGCGCAGATCGCCGAACCGTAGTAGGCGTCGTAGCAGCCGTTGGTCACACTGACGTTGGCGACCTTCAGGTACGGGGACTGGCAGTTGATCTCCGAGCCGCACCGGGAGGTGGCGCCCCAGCCGTAGACCTGCACGGTCTGGCCCACCCGCACCGTGCCCGGCTGTCCGAGCTGCGCGTAGGAGGCGGAGACGGAACGGTCCAGCCGGACCAGCGCCAGGTCGGCCGAGGGGTGGGTGGTGGTCTGCACGCCGTTCGCCACCGTGCCGCCGGACCGCTGGTCGAGGCTGCCGATGCGGAAGGACAGCCCGCCGCCGCCGACGCAGTGCTTGGCGGTCAGGATCCAGTTGGGGGAGATGATGGTCGAGGTACAGGTCTCGGCGCCGTTGGAGAACAGCCGGGCCGCCCAGGGGGCGTTCTGCGCGTATCCGCCGCCGATGATCGGCTGGGGTCCGCCGGCGCCGGGCCGCTGCTCCGCGGCGAAGGCGCCGGGCGCGAGGGCGAGGGCGGACAGCAGGGCGGCCAGGACGGCGGGGACGAGTCTGGTTATTCGCAAGGCTCCTCGATTCCGACGACACGCGCCGCGGCGCGTGAGGTGTGTGGGGGCGGCCCAGCATTCCGGCCGGGGCATCGGCACCACCACTACCGGTTTTCCATAACGCGCCGTTATGCCAGGGGACTCGGCGGACGAGGAGCGTGGCGGGACGGGCCCGGGGGTGGGGCAGGCACCACCCCGCCGCACCCCCTGGACCGATGGCCGCCGCCGGGGCGGACCTCCTACGGTGAGCCGCATGCATCCTCGCAACGTGTGGCAGGCCATGTCCCGGCCCGGCTTCCTGCTGTCCCCGTGGCCGTGGCGCTCGGCCGGGTACCTGCTCACCGGTGTGCCGGCGGGGGCCGCCGCTCTCGCGGGCATCGTGACCACGGCGGTGCTCGGCGCCGTCCTCTCCCTCGTCCTGGTCGGCCTGCCGCTGCTGCTCCTCACCGCCCTCGCCGGCCTCCCCGTGGCCCGCGTCGAGCGCCGTCGGCTGCGCCTGGTCGACGCCGGACCCGCGCCGGACCCGCACCGCCCGGCCGACGGCAGGGGACCGTGGGCGTGGCTGACGACCCGGCTGCGGGAGCAGGCGACCTGGCAGGAACTCGGCCACGCCCTGCTGTTCGCGGTGCTGCTGTGGCCCCTCGACGCCCTCGTGCTCACCGTCGCCCTGTTCCTCCCCCTGTCCGTGGTCGCGACCCCGCTGCTCATGGCCACGGCCGGCGACGGCGAGGAGGCGAAGGTGCTCAAGCAGTGGCTGGTCACCACCTGGCCGGCCGCCTGCGGGGCCGCTGTGCTCGGGCTGGTCCTGCTGGCCCTCGGCGCCTACGTCCTGGCCGTGGCGGCCGGCGCCCGGGCCGGGCTGACCCGCCTGCTGGTCGCCCCGCGCGGCGGCGGCCTGGACGCCGAGGTGGTCGAACTCACCCGTTCCCGGGTGCGGTTGGTGGACGCCTTCGAGGCCGAGCGCCGCCGCATCGAACGCGACCTGCACGACGGGGCCCAGCAACGCCTGGTCGCGCTGACGATGACCCTCGGCCTGGCCCGCCTGGACGTCCCGCCCGGACCGCTCGCCGACCAGCTCGCCAAGGCCCACCAGGAGGCGGGCCGGGCCCTGGAGGAACTGCGCGAACTCATCCACGGCATCCACCCCAAGGTCCTCTCCGACTACGGCCTCGAGGCCGCCGTCGCCGACGCCGCCGACCGCTCCGCCGTCCCGGTCGACCTCGACCTGGAGCTGCCCGGACGGATGCCGCAGGCCGTGGAGGCGGCCGCCTACTTCGTGGTGTGCGAGGCCCTCGCCAACGTCGCCAGGCACAGCGGGGCCGGCCGGGCCCGGGTGCGCGGCCGGCACCGCGCCGGGCGGCTGGTCCTCGACATAGGGGACGACGGGCGGGGCGGCGCCAGGGCGGGGGAGGGCAGCGGACTGACCGGGCTCGCCGACCGGGTGTCGGTGCTCGATGGCAGACTCTCCCTGTCCAGCCCGCCGGGCGGACCGACCCTGTTGCGTGTGGAGATGCCGTGCGAGTGGACCGACCGCTGCGTGTAGTGCTGGCCGAGGACAGTGTGCTGCTGCGGGACGGGCTCATCGCCCTGCTCGACCGCTGCGGGCACCGGGTCGTCGCGGCGGTCGGCGACGCGGAGGCCCTCCTCGCCGCGGTCGAGGAGCACGCCCCCGACGCCGTCGTCACGGACGTCCGCATGCCCCCCGGCTTCCAGGACGAGGGCCTGCACGCCGCGGTGCGCCTGCGCGAGAAGCGGCCCACGCTGCCCGTGCTGGTCCTCAGTCAGTACGTGCAGCGCGCCTACGCTTCCGAGCTGCTGGACTCCGGCGACGGCACGGGCGTCGGCTACCTGCTGAAGGACCGCGTCGGTCAGGTCGAGGAGTTCGTCGAGGCCCTGTCCGAGGTCGCCTCCGGCGGCACGGTCGTCGACCCCGAGGTCGTACGTCAGCTGCTGCGCCGCCGCCGGGACCCGCTGGAGCGGCTCACACCGCGCGAGCGGGAGGTGCTGGCGCTGGTCGCGGAGGGCAGGTCCAACGGCGCGATCGCCCGCGCACTGGTGGTGTCCGAGGCGGCCGTGGGCAAGCACATCGGCAACATCCTCGCCAAGCTGGACCTGCCCCCGGCCGACGAGACCCACCGCAGGGTCCTGGCGGTCCTCGCCTACCTGCGGGCGTGAGGCCGGCGGAGCCGGTCAGCGCAGCAGCTGGACGAGCGCGACGGTGCCGATCGTCACGACGAGGGCCCGCAGGACCGCGGGGCTGAAGCGGCGGCCCACCTTGGCCCCGAGGTGGCCACCGAGCCCGGAGCCGGCCGCGATGAGCACGACGGCCGTCCAGTCGAAGTCCGCGGCGAAGAGGAAGAAGAGCGCGGCGACGGTGTTGACGACGGCCGCCAGGACGTTCTTCACGGCGTTCAGGCGTTGCAGGGGCTCGTCGAGGAGCATGCCCATCAGGGACAGGTAGACGATTCCCTGCGCGGCGGCGAAGTAGCCGCCGTAGACGCTGGCCAGCGTCAGTCCGCCGAACAGCAGCGGGCCGCCGTCGCGGCGGGCGACGCCACCGGTCCGTTCGCGGCGCCGGCGCACCAGGGCGGAGAGCCGGGGCTGGAACGCGACCAGCACGAGGGCGAGTCCGACGAGGACCGGCACGATCGTCTCGAACGCGTCGGCGGGCAGGGACAGCAGCAGCGTGGCCCCCGCGAGCCCCCCGAGCAGGGCGCCGGTGCCCAGTTTCAGGACGCGCCGGCGCTGGCCGCGCAGTTCCTCGCGGTAGCCGATGGCGCCGCTGACGGAACCGGGTATGAGGCCGAGGGCGTTGGACACCGTCGCGGTGACGGGTGGCAGTCCCGCGGCCAGCAGCACGGGAAAGGTGATCAGCGTCCCCGAGCCGACGACGCTGTTGACCGCCCCGGCCCCGGCGCCCGCGGCGAACACCGCCGCCATGGCCTCCGGCGTCACGTCGTACCGCCCCGGGCCGGCCGGTCGCTCCGCCGGAGGGCGCCCTGTGCTTCTGTCACGCGGCCGACTGTACCGACCGACTCCGACATGATCCTTGTCGGTCCCCAACCGGTCTTCCACACACACTTCTTGACGTTAATTCACAAGATCCGGCGGTGATACGATCACCGCGTTTGCGGAGCGGCGGATGGGTGAAAGACGGCATCCCCGACTTCAGGGACGGCTCGGGCAGCAACCCGGTGCGGGCGGTCCGTCGGGCCGCCCGCACGGACGGAATTCAGCAAGCCGTCAGTCGCCTGAAGAGAGTCTTATGACGGAATACACAGGGAACCCACTGGTGTGGGTCCTTCTCGTCGCCCTGGTCGCCGCCGCCGTGCTCATCAGCCGTCAGCGCAGGGCGGCCCGAGCGCTGCGGCAGGAAGTACGGGGCCTGAAGGACCACTACACAGAGCTGGAGAACGATTACGGGAAGTCCGTGCAGGCGGCTCAGGAGCGGGCCGAGGACGAGACGAAGACCGTCCTGAAATCCGCCATGCGCACCCTCCAGGGCCTGGCCGCCGAACAGCAGCTGGTCCTCACCCGGCTCCAGACCAAGTACGGCGACTCCGCCCTGCTGCAGGACCTGCTGGAGATCGACCACACCAACTCGCAGTTCGGCCGGCGTGCCCAGTCCATCGCCGTCCTGTGCGACGGCTGGCTGGGCGGCCGGCGCGACACCGCCTCCGTCTACGACGTCGTCCGCAGCGCCCAGGGCCGGATCCGGCACTTCCGGCGGGTGGAGATCCTCTCCCAGGTCGACTTCGGCATCACCAGCCGCGCCGTCGAACCCGTCGCCCTGGCCCTCGCCGAACTCCTCGACAACGCCACCAGCTACTCCAGCCCGGACACGGTCGTCGAGATCAACATCCGCACCGTGCCCAAGGGCATCTGCGTCGTCGTCGACGACGCCGGTGTCGGCATGAGCGACGAGGAGCGCACCCGCGCCGAGAAGCTCCTCTCCAGCGAGCGCGCCTCGGGCGTGGCCGGGCTCGGCAACCCCCCGCAGTTCGGCTTCGCGGTCATCGGCCTGCTGTGCGAACGCTTCGGTTTCGAGGTGTCGGTGGACTCCTCCTCTCCCTACGGCGGCGTGCGCGCGGTCGTCCTGCTGCCGCACGAACTGCTCACCGCCATGCCGGAGAAGAAGGCACCGGCCCCGGGCGCCGCGGGCACGGCCCGGCCGGTCCTGGACGGCGGACCGGAAGCCGCGCTCACCCCGTCCCGGACCAGTGACGGACTTCCCCGGCGGCGCCGCAAGCGGCCGATGGCCATCGTGCCCGGCAACACCCCGGCCCAGCGTCCCGCCGGCCGCTCCGAATCCGAACAGGCACAGATCATGGGTGCCTTCCAGCGCGGCACGCAGTCCGGCCGCGTCAGCCGGCCACAGGACGCGGACGGCACGAGCAGAACACCCGGTGCAAGCAGCGAAGGACATGGAGTCTCGTGAACGACGATCTGTCATGGATGCTCGACAGCGCCCTGGAGATTCCCGGGGCTCTGCACGCGGTCCTGATATCCGCCGACGGCCTGCTGATGGCCCGGACGCAGGACTTCGACAAGGACGACGCGGACCGGGTCGCCGCCGCGATGAGCGGCGTGCAGTCGCTCAGCCGGACGCTCGCCTTCTTCTGTGAGGACCCGCACCAGGCGTGGCGGCAGACCCTGGTCGAGTTCGACGGCGGCTGGGTGTTCCTGATCTCCGCCGGCGAGGGCGCCTACCTCGGCGTCTCCGCCTCGCCCGAGGTCGACATGGCGGACATCACCTTCCGCATGCAGCAGCTCGTCGCCCAGCTCGGCAAGCGGCTGACGACACCGCCGCGCGAGAACCTCGGCACCCGCTCATGACCGGCCACGACGGCTGGGAGCCGGAGGCGGCGGAATTAGTACGGCCGTACGTCATCACCAAGGGCCGCGGCCTGCCCGACGACGGGCAGCTCTCCCTCATCACCCTGGTCACCGCCTCCGCCGACCACGCGCAGCGGCCGACCCGGCTGTCCCCCGAGGAGCAGGGCCTGCTCGACCTCTGTTCGGCCGGTTACCTCTCGGTCGCCGAGATCGCCGGACACAGCCACCTTCCGCTGGGCGTGGTGCGGATCCTGCTGGCCTCCCTCATGGAAGGCGGCTACCTCACGACCCGCCCGCCGGTGGCCCGCGCCCGCCTCGCGGACAAGGAGATACTGGAGGAGGTGCTCAATGGTCTCCGCGCCAAGTTTGGATGAGCGGGCCTACGTCCGCGGCGGAGCGACCCAGACCGCGGTCAAGATCCTCGTCGTCGGGCACTTCGCCGTGGGCAAGACCACCCTCATCGGGTCCATCTCGGAGATCGAGCCCCTGTCCACCGAGGAGACGATGACGCAGGCCGCCGAGTCGGTCGACGACCTCAAGGGGGTCCAGGGCAAGACCACCACCACGGTCGCCATGGACTTCGGCCGTCTGACCATCAGCGACCGCGTCGTCCTCTACCTCTTCGGCACGCCCGGCCAGCAACGCTTCGTCCAGATGTGGGAGGACATGGCCCGCGGCGCGCTCGGCGCCCTGGTGCTGGTCGACCCCGAACGGCTGGCGGACTCCTTCCCCGTGATCGACCTCATCGAGCAGTACGGACTCCAGTACGCCATCGCCGTCAACCACTTCGACGGCGCTCCGCTGCGCGACGAGGCGGCGCTGCGCGAAGCCCTGGACCTGCTCGACGACACCCCCGTCGTCACCTGCGACGCCCGTGACGAGAGGTCCTCGGCCGCCGCACTGACCACTCTGGTCCGCTACTTGCTGGACCACACCCGCTAGGAACTGAGAGCAACATGGACGCTCACGACACGGTCCCCGTGCCCCCGCCCGGGTGCCCTGCCCACGGCTCCGGCGGCCGGGTACCGCTGTACGGGCCGGAGTTCGCCGCCGCCCCCCAGGCGTACTACGAGTACCTGCGCCACTACGGGCCCGCCGCCCCCGTCGAACTCGCCCCCGGCGTGGAGGCGACGCTGGTCACCGACTACGCGGCGGCCCTGCAGCTGCTGCAGGACCCGGGGACCTTCCGCAAGGACGCGCGCCGCTGGCGGGCGTACAACGAGGGCAAGGTCGGCCCGGACAGCCCGGTCGTCCCGCTGCTCGCCTACCGGCACAACTGCATGTTCACCGACGGCGCCGACCACCTGCGGCTGCGGCAGGCCGTCACCGACAGCATGGCGCGCGTGGACACCCGCCGGCTGACCCGGAGCACCGAGCAGATCTCCGGCTACCTCATCTCCCAGTTCGCCGCCCGGGGTTCGGCCGACCTGCTCGGCGACTACGCCAAGCAGCTGCCGCTGTTCGTGTTCAACGAACTCTTCGGCTGCCCCGCCGACATCGGCGACCGGGTGCTGTTCGGCATCTCCGGCATGTTCGACGGGGTCAACGCGGAGAAGGCGACCGAGGTGCTGTTCCAGGCCGCGGGCGAGCTCGTCGCGCTCAAGCGCGGCAAGCCGGGCGACGACGTCACCTCCTGGCTGATGCAGCACCAGGCGGGTCTGACCGACGAGGAGATGGTCCACCAGCTGGCGCTGCTGCTGGGCGCCGGCGCGGAACCGCTGCGCAACCTCATCGGGAACACCCTGCACCGGCTGCTCACCCACGACCGGTACGCCCGTGAGGGCGGGCTCATCGACGAGGCCCTCGACGACACGCTGTGGGAGAACCCTCCCATGTCGAACTACGCACCGCACTACCCGGCCGGTGACGTCGAACTCGCGGGTCAGCGACTGCAGTCGGGCGACCTGGTGCTGGTCAGCTTCGCCGCGGCCAACACCGGGCCCGCCCTCCGGGCCGCCCGGCAGGCCGGCAGCAACCGCGCCCACCTCGCGTGGAGCGCGGGCCCGCACGCCTGTCCTTCCAAGGAACCCGCCCGGCACATCACCGTCACGGCCATCGAGAACCTGTTCAACGAGCTGCCCGACGTCGAACTCGCCGTCCCCGAGGACAGCCTCACCTGGCGGCCGGGTCCCTTCAACCGGGCCCTGGCCACCCTTCCGGCCCGCTTCACGCCGGTGCGGTCGGGCCGGAGCGCCGGCCCCCGGAACGGTTCCGCGGCAGCCACGCAGGAGACCACGGCCGGACCGGCGCGCACGCCCGAACGCGGAGGTATGTGGAGCCAGTTCCTCAACTGGCTCACGCGGTGACATCCGCAACATCCGCCCGACCAGCCGCTTTCGCATAAACGTTCAGCGGCGCGGGTAGTGAGCACGCGGCTCAAGTTGCTCACGAGTAAAAGGAGGTGTCGTGGACCACATATCCACGAACGCCGCTCTCCCGCAGTCGCTCCCTCCGATACCCGCCCGCACGGGCGGGTATCTTCTTGTACGCCTGCGACGGGGGACGGGCCGGTGACGGGGGCGTCCACGGGCGGCGGACCGCCGGACCCGGCGACCCTCGGTGCCTTCACGAGCGGTCAGCTGCGAAGACTCGGCGCGGTCGCGGGTCTGTCCGAGGCCGACACCGACACCTACGCCCGCGTCCTGACGGATGCCCTGGGAGACCAGAGCGACAGGTCGTTGGCGTTGCCGCCCCCCAACCGCACCTTCCTGTCCGACGACCACACCCCGGTGGAGTTCTCCCTCTCCTTCCAGCCGGACGCGGCCCCCGCACTGCGGGTGCTCCTGGAACCCGGCTGCGGCGCAGACAGCCTGGCTCACAACGGCCGCATCGGACTCGAGACGGTGCGGGCGATGGCGAGACGCTGGAACTTCACCACCGGCCCGCTCGACGCGGTCCGGGACCTGTTCCTGCCACGCTCCCCGCAGGGCCCGCTGGCCCTGTGGTGCGCGCTGGAACTGCGGCCCGGCGGCGTGCCCAAGGTCAAGGTGTACCTGAACCCGGCCGCCTCCGGACCGGAGCGCACCGTCGAGACGGTGCGCGAGGCCCTGCACCGGCTGGGGCACCGGCAGGCGTTCGCCACGCTGCCCGCCGCCGACGGGTACCCGTTCGTCGCGCTCGACCTGGGGGACTGGGAGGAGCCCCGGGTGAAGGTCTACCTGCGGCACGACAACCTGACGGCCGGACGGGCCGGGCGGCTGTCCCGCATGGACCCGGGCCCCCACCCCGCCGCGGTCGAGGACTTCTTCCTCACGGCGGCGGGCGCCGCGACCCGGGTGGCGCGGCTCGACGGGCGGCCCGGCCTGACGTGCCACTCCTTCACCGACACCGGCACGGCGCGGCCGAGCGGCTTCACCCTCCACATCCCCGTCCGGGACTACGCCCGGCACGACGGGGAGGCCCTCGCGCGGGGCGTGAGCGTGCTGCGCCGGTACGGCGTCGACACCCCCGTGCTCCGCCGGTCCCTGGCCGCGCTGACCGGGCGCCGGCCGGAGGACGGCGTGGGCCTGATCGCCTACCTGGCGCTGGCCCACCAGCAGGACCGCGCGCCGCGGGTGACGGCGTACCTCTCCTCGGAGGCGTACGCGGTCAGGCCGCCGGCCGTCCGGGAGGTCCGGGACCCGGTGGCGGCGCGCTGAGCGCAGCGCCCGGCACGGCCGAGGGCCCCTCGGCGGACGTCACCGAGGGGCCCTCCCGGCACGGACGGAGCGCGCCGGGGCGGCTACGCGTTGAGCGTCTCGCGGAACTCGCTCAGGTACGGGCCCACGTCGACCTGGATCGAGGCGCCCCGGGTCCTGCCGTAGCGCTGGGCGATCCCGTCGAGGTACGCGCCGATCTCCTCGCGCATCTCGTCCGCCCCGGGCAGCGCCGCCTCGCCGTCGATGATCCGCGTCACCCACTGCGCCTGGGCCTCCACCAGCCGGGTGATCGCGCCCACGGGCCGGACCAGGCCGACGAAGTACAGCCCGGGCCGGTCGGCCGGGACGATCCGCCGGTACAGCTCCACCGAGCCGTCCGGCCCCAGCGGGCAGCCCGCGGGCAGGAAGGGGAAGGCCATGTGGAAGCCGGTGCAGTAGACGACCGTGTCCGCCTCCACGCCGGTGCCGTCGGTGAAGACGACCCGGCTGCCGTCGAAGGAGTCGATCGCCGGCTTCGGGGTCACCGCGCCGTGCCGGATCCGGCTGAGGATCTCGTCCGAGAGGGTGACGGCCGAGGAGAAGACCGGGTGGTCGGGCTCGGGCAGTCCGTAGTCGGCGAGCCTGCCCCGCGCGACGAGCAGGGCCTGCTCCACGAAGCGGCGCTGCTCGTCGAAGGACATCGCGGCCCACCAGGGGGCGTTGGCGATCTCGTCGACCGACATCCCGAAGAGCTGCTTGGGCACGATGTGCAGTCCCCGGCGCACCGACAGCACGGTCTGCTCGGCGTGCCGGGACAGGTCCGCCGCGATGTCCACCGCCGACGCGCCCAGGCCGACCACGACGGTGCGCTGCCCGGCGAAGTCGCTGCCGTCGCGGTAGTCGAGGGAATGCAGGATCCGTCCGGTGAAGGAGGCGGCGCCCGGCGGAAGGGGATCGGGCAGGGCGGGCTCGCTGTGGTGCCCCGAGGCGACGACCACATGCTCGAACCGACGCGAGGACACCTCGCCGTCCGCGTCCCGGCCGGTGACCGTCCACGTGCCGTCCGCCTCCTGGCGCACCGAGACCACCTCGGTGCCCAGCTCGACACGGTCCAGCACCCCGGCCCATTCGGCGAACGACCGCAGGTAGGCGGCGACATCGCTGTGCCGCGGATAGAGCGGGTACGACGAGGGCATCGGGAAGTCGGCGTAACAGGTCAGCTGCTTGGCGGTGTTGAGGTGCAGCGACTGGTACCCCGGACCGCGCTCACCCGCCTGCGGCTGACGCCAGATCCCCCCGACGTCGGGAGCCTTCTCCAGGCAGACGAACTCGATACCGCGGTCGTCGAGGGCGCGGGCCACAGCCAACCCCGACAGACCGGCACCGATCACACACACTCGCACGGGTTTTCCCCTCAGGACGGACACGAACCTCCCCCGATCATGCGTTCCTTGCCCATCCGCATCTCCCCGCACACCAGTACGCATGGTGAACCGCTGTGTCGGTGCTCACGTTTCCCCCGGTCAGGGGCGGCGGAGGTCCTTCACCCGGCGGAGCTTGCCGACCGAACGCTCCAGCGTCCCGGGGTCGACGACGGCCACCTCGACGGTGATGCCGACACCGTCCTTCACCCCCCGGCCGATCGCCCGCGCGGCGGCCTCGCGCTGTTCGGGGCCGGCGTCCGGGCGGGCCTCGACACGGACGGCCATGTGGTCCATGCGCCCGCGCTCGGTGAGCTGGATCTGGAAGTGCGGCGCCACACCGGGGGTGCGCAGCACGATCTCCTCGATCTGGGTGGGGAAGACGTTCACCCCGCGCAGGATGATCATGTCGTCGCAGCGGCCGGTGACCTTCTGCATCCGGCGGAAGGCGGGCCGGGCGGTCCCGGGCAGCAGCCGGGACAGATCGCGGGTGCGGTAGCGGACGACGGGGAGCGCCTCCTTGGTGAGCGAGGTGAAGACGATCTCTCCCTCCTCACCCTCGGCCAGCACCGCGTCCGTGAGCGGGTCGACCACCTCGGGGTAGAAGTGGTCCTCCCACACGTGCAGTCCGTCCTTGGTCTCCACGCACTCCTGCGCCACGCCCGGCCCGATCACCTCGGACAGGCCGTAGATGTCGACGGCGTGGATGTCCATGCGCTCCTCGATCTCGCGGCGCATCTCCTCGGTCCAGGGCTCGGCGCCGAAGATGCCCACCTCCAGGGAGCTGGTGCGCGGATCGATGCCCTGCCGCTCGAACTCGTCGAGCAGGGTGAGCATGTAGGACGGGGTCACCATGATGATCTCGGGCCGGAAGTCCTGGATGATCTGCACCTGCCGGGCCGTCATGCCGCCGGAGGCGGGGATCACGGTGCACCCGGCGCGCTCGGCACCGTAGTGCGCGCCCAGGCCGCCGGTGAACAGGCCGTAACCGTACGAGATGTGGACCTTGTGGCCCGGACGGCCGCCGGCGGCCCGGATCGAGCGGGCGATGACGTCCGCCCACATGGACAGGTCGCCGTCCGTGTACCCGACGACGGTGGGGCGGCCGGTGGTGCCGCTGGAGGCGTGGACGCGCCGCACCTCGGACATCGGGACGGCGAACATGCCGAAGGGGTAGGTGTCCCGCAGGTCGGCCTTGGTGGTGAAGGGGAACCGCGACAGGTCCGCCAGGCTGCGGCAGTCGTCGGGCTTCACCCCGGCCGCGTCGAACTTCTTCCGGTACAGCTCCACGTTCTCGTAGGCGTGCCGCAGGGTCGCGCGCAGACGGTCGAGCTGGAGTTCGCGCAGCTGCCCGCCGGTCAGACGCTCGCCGTCGTCCAGCAGGTCCTGGGGGAGGGGGTGCCCGACACGTGGGGCGGTGGCCGTGGTGGCCGTCGGTCCGCCGGTCGTCGGTTCGCTGCTCATCGCGACTCCTTCGTCGTGCCCGGCGTCCCGTCCGCAGCCGGATCCGCCGCCGTGTCCTTCGTCGAGCCCCGGACGCTGCGACTGCGCCCGCGGAACTCCGCGATCACTTCCTCGCCGCGCCGCACGGTCACGTCGTAGACGCCGCTGCGGCCGTACCGCGTGCGTTCCTCGGCCCTCGCCACGAGCACGTCGCCCTCGCGCGCCGGGGCGACGAACACGATGTCGGCGCCGGCGGCGACGGTCACGGGGCCGTGGCTGTTGCAGGCGCAGGCGAAGGCGGTGTCCGCGAGCAGGAACAGGAAGCCGCCGTGGGCGATCCGGTGTCCGTTCACCATCGCGGGGGTCACGGTCATGCGGAGCACGGCCGTCCCCTCCCCGTGCTCCAACAGCTCGATGCCGAGGCGACGGGACGCCTCGTCCGCGGCGAACATCACCTCCGCCGGCGTCGTCGTCCCAGCGGCCTGTGCCACGCCATCCACCACCTTGTGTCCCGACCGACCATTCGGTTACCGTGCGGCACGGCCCAGTAATCCAGCCGCATCGCGGCCTGTCAAGAGGCGGACGCCCGCCCCGCGTCGCGGGCCGGGGAGGCGGCCGGCCCCGGGGCTTGCCCGGCCCGGGGAAACACGTCAGACTGATACCGAACGAATGGTCGGTAGGGGAAGCTGGTATCGATGACCACGACACACGCCGCCGAGGCGCCGCCCCCCGAGGGGCTGCAGGAGCACTTCGACGCGACGATCGCGCGCGACCAGCGGATCGAGCCGCGCGACTGGATGCCGGACGGCTACCGCAGGACGCTGATCCGGCAGGTCGCCCAGCACGCGCACTCGGAGATCATCGGCATGCAGCCCGAGGGCGAGTGGATCACCCGGGCGCCGTCACTGCGCCGCAAGGCGATCCTGTTCGCCAAGGTGCAGGACGAGGCCGGGCACGGGCTCTACCTGTACTCGGCGGCCGAGACGCTCGGCGCCGACCGGGCCGACCTCACCGAGCGGCTGATCGAGGGCCGGCAGAAGTACTCGTCGATCTTCAACTACCCGACCCTCAGCTTCGCCGACGTCGGCGTGATCGGCTGGTTCGTGGACGGCGCGGCGATCTGCAACCAGGTGCCGCTGTGCCGCAGCTCCTACGGGCCGTACGCGCGCGCCATGGTGCGCATCTGCAAGGAGGAGTCCTTCCACCAGCGCCAGGGCTA
Source organism: Streptomyces sp. NPDC029152 (assembly GCF_055564355.1). Taxonomy (NCBI): domain Bacteria; kingdom Bacillati; phylum Actinomycetota; class Actinomycetes; order Kitasatosporales; family Streptomycetaceae; genus Streptomyces; species Streptomyces sp. NPDC029152. The sequence continues at coordinate 141,807 of NZ_JBVHWR010000002.1, forward strand.
CGAACTGCTGATGACGATGATGCGCGGCACCGACGCCCAGCGCGAGATGGTGCAGGACGCGGTGAACCGCTGGTGGTGGCCGTCGCTGATGATGTTCGGCCCGCCCGACGACGCCTCGCCCAACTCGGCGCAGTCGATGGCCTGGAAGATCAAGCGGCACAGCAACGACGAACTGCGCCGGCGCTTCGTCGACATGACCGTCCCCCAGGCCGAGAAGCTCGGCGTCACCCTGCCCGACCCCGAACTGCGCTGGAACGAGGAGACCGGGCACCACGACTTCGGCACCCCCGACTGGGACGAGCTGATGCGGGTCATCAAGGGCGACGGCCCGTGCAACGCCCGGCGCATGGAGCGGCGGCGCACCGCCCACGAGGAGGGCGCCTGGGTCCGCGAGGCGGCCACCGCCCACGCGGCCAAGCAGGCCGCCCGTACGCAGAAGGGAGCGGCGGCATGACCCCCGCGAAGCAGGACTGGCCGCTGTACGAGGTGTTCGTGCGCGGAAAGCGCGGCCTCAACCACGTCCACGTCGGCTCGCTGCACGCCGCCGACGACGCGATGGCGCTCACCCACGCCCGCGACCTCTACACCCGGCGCAACGAGGGCGTCAGCATCTGGGTGGTGCGCTCCGAGCACATCGCCGCCTCCACCCGCGACGAGAAGGACCCCTTCTTCGCCCCCAGCGCCGACAAGGTCTACCGCCACCCGACCTTCTACGACATCCCCGACGACGTCCCCCACATCTAGGAGCAGGGCATGAGCGACGACCACGTCTACATGACCCTCGCCGAGGGACACGAGGACGACACCCGCTGGGCCTACGGCACCGGTTTCGAGGACCCGCTGCACGGCGTGGACACCACCGTGCCCGAGGGCGTCGACGCCGACGAGCTGGCCGCCCAGTGCGTGGCGCTCGCCGACGACGCCCTGGTCTCGGCCCAGCGGCTCGCCGAGTGGGTCACCCGCGCCCCCGAGCTGGAGGAGGAGGTGGCGCTGGCCAACATCGGCCTCGACCTCCTCGGCCAGGCCCGCCTGCTCTACGCGCGGGCCGGCCAGGCCGACGGCACCGGCCGCGACGAGGACGCCTACGCCTACTTCCGTGACCCGGACGACTTCCGCAACGTGCGCCTGGCCGAACTGCCGCGCGGCGACTTCGCGTTCGCCGTCGTCCGGCTGCTGGTGCTCTCCGCCTGGCGGCTCGCGCACTTCGAGCGGCTCGTGACCCACCCCGACCCGGTCCTCGCGGCGGTAGCGGCCAAGGGCGTCAAGGAACTGACGTACCACCGGCAGTACGCGGCCGAGTGGGCGGTACGCCTCGGCGACGGCACGGACGAGTCCCACCGCAGGATGCGCACGGCACTGGAGCAGGTCGCCCCCTACCTCGGCGAGCTGCACACCGCGTACGACGTGCGCGACGAGCTCACCGGCGTCCTGCGCCAGGTCACCGAGGCGGCCGGACTGCCCATGCCCGTGTACCGGCCGCTGCCCGGCTCCGGCCGCGACGGCGAGCACACCGAACACCTCGCGCCCCTGCTCGCGGAGTTGCAGAGCGTGGCCCGAGCCCACCCGGAGGCGACGTGGTGACCACCCGGCCGGACGCCCGGCACGCCCGGCGCATCGCCGAGCGGGTACCGGACCCCGAGCTGCCCATGCTGACCCTCGCCGACCTCGGTGTCCTGCGCGACGTCGAGACGACCGAGGACGGCACGGTGGTCGCGAGTCTGACCCCCACCTACTCCGGGTGCCCCGCCATGGCCGAGATGCGGGCGGACGTCGCCGCGCGGCTGCGGGAGGCGGGGTACGCGCGGGTGGAGATCCGCACGGTGCTCAGCCCTCCCTGGACCAGCGACTGGATCACCGAGTCCGGCCGCCGCAAGCTCGCCGAGCACGGCATCGCCCCGCCCGGTGCCGCTCCCCGCGGTCCGGTCCCCCTCGTGCTGTCGCCCACCCGGCGCACGGTGCCCTGCCCCCGCTGCGGTGCGGCGGACACCGAGGAGACCTCCCGTTTCGCCGCCACGTCCTGCAAGGCGCTGTGGCGCTGCCGGGCCTGCCGCGAACCGTTCGAGTACGTCAAGGAGATCTGATGGCCCCGACCGCCCCCGCCTCGGCCGTCCCGGCACGCGTCCGCCGCCGCCCGGCCTTCCACCGCCTGCGCGTCGCCTCCGTCCAGCGGCTGTGCGCGGACGCGGTGGCCGTCGGCTTCGACATCCCCGAGGAACTGGCCGCGGAGTTCGCCTTCGCGCCGGGGCAGTCGCTCACGCTGCGGCGCGAGATCGACGGCCGCGACGAGCGCCGCTCCTACTCGATCTGCTCGCCGGCCGGCTCCTCGCCGCGCATCGGGGTCCGCGTGGTGCCGGGCGGCCTGTTCTCGTCGTGGCTCGTCAACGACGTGCGGCCCGGCGACACGGTCGAGGTGATGGCCCCCACCGGCCTGTTCACCCCCGACCTGACCGCTCCCGGCCACCATGTGCTCGTCGCGGCGGGTTCGGGCATCACGCCCATGCTGTCCATCGCCGAGTCGGTGCTGGCCGCCGACGACCGCTCCACCGTCACCCTCTTCTACGGCAACCGCCGCACCGACACGGTGATGTTCGCCGACGAACTGGCCGACCTCAAGGACCTGCACCCCGCCCGCTTCCAGCTCGCCCACGTGCTCTCCCGCGAGCCCCGGGAGGCCGAGGTGCTCTCCGGCCGCCTGGACGCCGAACGGCTCACGGCGCTCATCGACGCCCTGGTCGACGTGCCGGACGCCGACCACTGGTGGCTGTGCGGCCCGCACGGCATGGTCCTCGACGCCCAGCGGGTCCTGACCGGTCTCGGCGTGCCCGCGGACCGCGTCCACCGGGAGCTGTTCTTCGCCGACGACGAGCCGGTGCGCGAGGCGCGCCACGAGGAGGCCGGACCCGAGGGCCCGGTCAGCGAGGTCACCGTCGTCCTGGACGGCCGGTCCACGACGGCCTCCCTGTCCTGGGGGCGGAGCGTCCTCGACGGCGCCCAGCAGACCCGGCCCGACCTGCCGTTCGCCTGCAAGGGCGGCGTCTGCGGCACCTGCCGCGCCCTGGTCACCGACGGCAAGGCCGACATGCGGCGCAACTACGCCCTCGAACCCGCCGAGGTCGACGCCGGCTACGTCCTGACCTGCCAGTCCTACCCGGCGTCCGACACGCTGACCGTCGACTACGACAGCTGACGCGACGTCGCGGCACCGTGCAGTCCGGTCTCTTCCAGCACCGCCCGGATCACGTGCCGGGCGGTGCGCGCCATCGCCGGATTGCTCTCCCGGTAGTACGGCAGCGCGATCAGCGCCTGGGAGAGCGTCCGCCCCCGGCCGCGCCGCCAGGTCGCCTCGTCCACGCCGAGCGCCTCGCGGAACACCTCCCTCGCACCGGCCGGCAGCAGATTCCACGCCGGGAACAGGTCGCAGGCCGGATCGCCCACACCCGCACAACCGAAGTCGATCACCGAGGAGAGCCTGCCGGCCTCGACCAGCAGGTTGCCCGGCATCAGATCGGCGTGCAGCCACACCGGCGGCGCGTCCCAGGCCGGCGCGCGCAGCGCGTCGTCCCAGACGGCGGTCACGGCATCGCAGTCGACGCCCTCCTGGGGAACGCGGCGCAGCTCCTCGACCGCCGCCCGGGTCGGCGCGTCGAGGGAGGCGAGCGGCCCCCCGCGGTACGCCGGCGGTGCCCCGGGCAGGGTGACCCCGCGCATCGCCGCCACGAACCCGGCCAGATCCCCGGCCAGACCCACCGGATCGTTCAGCGCCCCCTCCTCGGGGATCTCGCCGGGCAGCCACCGGTACACCGACCAGGGCCACGGGTACCCCTCGGCGGGCTCCCCCGCGCCCACCACCTCGGGGACGGACGCGGGCAGCAGGGGAGCGAGGCGGGGCAGCCAGCGGCGCTCGGCCACCACGTCCGCGGCCCCGCCCTCCACCAGCGGCAGCCGCACGACCAACCCGTCGCCCAGCCGGTACATGGCGTTGACCGTCCCGCCGGACGGATACCGTCGCACCGGCAGGCCGGACCACCGGGGGAACCGGGCGGCGACGAGGCGCCGCACGAGGTCGTCGTCGACGGGGTGCGTGCCGGGACGCGCCTGACCTGAACTCATGGACGCCATCCGATCGCCGGACGCCGAAGCGCGTCAAACGCTTTCCCGCCCGGCGGCCCGGAGAGTCCCTCAGACGCCGAACTCCGCGGGAGACAGCCCCAGCGCGGTGCACGCCTCACGCACCGCGTACTGTTCGGCCGGTTCGAAGACCCCGTCCGCGCCGGCGACGACCATGCCGGTCTGGACGACCGCCCGGGCCTCCGCGGGCTTCCTGGCGGCCTTGGCGATCACCTGCAACGCCTCGGCCCTGCCCGCCTCGAAGTCGCCCAGGAGCCGGTCCACGTGCTGGTTGAACCGCTGCCGGAGCTGGTCCGCCGGGAAGTTCTGCAGGACCTCGTTGGAGACGATGAGCTCCTCCACCCGCTGCCGCTCCGCCGGTTCGACCCGTCCGTCGGCCGCCGCCACCAGCGCGCACATGGCCATGCTCGCGTCCCGGTAGGCGCCGCTCTTGAGCTCCGTCTTAACCGACGCGAGCTGGGACTTGAACAACCCGATCAACTGGGCCTTGGAGCCACCGGAGGACGACGAGCCCGGCCGGCCGGACGGCTGCTGCCCCGGCCCGTGCCCGCCCGTTCCCCGCGCGCCCTGGGACTGCTGGAACGTCCTGGCCTGGTCCTTGATCCGGTCCCACATCGCCACTCGTGCCACCTCGGCTTCTGCTGTCGCGTGTCCGTCGTGGGCCGTGATCGCGTCACGCCACGACCCGTCAGGTCGAACGCTCCCGGGCCGGGAGCGGTTCCCGAATCGTAAAGGAAAAGCAAAGCCACCTGGGGGACGGAGCCCGGCCGGGCTCGGAGAAGTCTGCGCGGGCGCCCGTAGTAGGCTCCGCAGCCACGGGTGCCGGAAGGGGACGGAGGGCATCGACACCTACGGCGACGTGGTGGTACCACGGCCGGTGATCTGCGGGGGAGCGTGACGCATGGCTCGGCTGAGGATGCCCGGGACCCCCCGCGCCACGGCGGTCCGCCGCCCGGCGGGGGACACCGGGCAGGGCGGTCCGCCGCCCGGCGACGCCCCTCGGGGAAGGGCGTGGTCGCGGGAGGTCGGCTGGTTCGTCGTCATCGGCATCGTGTCGACCGTCGGTCAGGCGCTGGTGTACTGGCTGCTGCGCACCTGGTGGCCCCCGGTCGTCGCCAACCTCGTCTCCCTGCTGGTCCTGACCGTGCTCAACACCGAGGCCAACCGGCGCCTGACGTTCCGGCACGCCCCCGTGCGACCCGCCCGGGCCCATCTGGGCGCCGGGGGCCTCTTCCTGCTCGGCTACCTGGTGACGTCCGGTGCCGTGCTGTGGCTCAGGCACGCGGACCCGGGGGCGTCACCGGCCGCGGAGGCCGTCGTCCTGACCGGCACGTCGGTCGTGGTCACCGCCGTGCGCTTCGCCGTCCTGCGACTGGCCGTCTTCCGTGGCCGCCGGCCCTGACGCGTCCCCTCCGTCGGGTCCCGAACCGCCTTCGCGGCCGGTGCCCGCCACCTCCCCCCCCCCGGCATGCGTCCTCCGGGCGACTGCGTTAGAGTCGTCCCAGGTCGTCCAGCCACCACACGGCGGATGTCCGCGCGTTGGTCGTCTAAGGCAAGACGTCCCGCTTCCTGCGGGGAAATGCAGGTGCAAGGCCTGCCCGGCGCTCCGTATCGAACCCCCGTCCCCGGTCTCCCGGGGGCGGGGGTTTCGCGTGCGTCCGCTCAGAAGACGATCCCGGCGGCGACCGGCAGGTGGTCGCTTCCGGTGGCGGGCAGGGCGCGGATGTGCCGGACCGTCGCCGAACGGGCCATGACCTGGTCGATCCTGACGAGCGGGAAGCCGGCCGGGAAACTGAAGGCGAGTCCTCGCTCCGCGGTGTTCAGACGGGTGGTCAGCGGGCGCAGTCCACGGTCGTCCACCGTGCTGTTGAGGTCGCCCAGCACGAGCACCTTCTCCCGTTCCTCGCCGTCGACGGCCTCGCCCAGCAGGCGGGCGCTCTCGTCGCGCCACGACGACGCGAGTCCGCTCGCCCGCACGCGCACCGACGGCAAGTGGGCGACGTACGCGGCGATCTCGCCGTGCGGCGTGTGGACCACCGCCCGCAGCCCGCGGTCCCAGGCCTCCGTGATCCCGCGCGGTCTGATGTCCACCGGCCCGGCCCCGGTCAGCGGATGCCTCGACCAGAGCCCGACGGTGCCCTGGACCGCGTGGTACGGATACCGGGCGGCGAGGGTCCTCTCGTACACCGGCAGCGCCCGGGGCACCAGCTCCTCCAGCGCGATGAGATCGGGGCCGGCGCCGGCCAGGGCGCGGGCCGTGCCGGCGGGGTCGGGGTTCTCGTCGCTGACGTTGTGCTGCACCACGACCAGGTCGTCACCGCCGCCCGGTGCCGCGGGCAGCAGCAGTCCGCCGAAGTGGTGCGTCCAAACGGCGACCGGCAGCAGCACGGCCACCAGCGCGAGGGCCGAACGGCGCAGCAGCGCCAGGCCGAGCAGCACCACGACCACCAGGCCGAGCCACGGCAGGAACGTCTCCAGCAGGCTGCCCGCCCGCCCGACGGAGTTGGGCACCGCCCCCGGGAAAGCCAGCAGGACCGCGGCCGGTACCGCCGACGCGGCCACCACCAGGTCCCCCGTCCGGGCCGGCGGGAACGCGGCGGCGGAGGGCGGACGGCGGCCGGTCGCGGGAATCACGGCTTGCGGGCGAGGCCGCCGTGCTCACCGATGGGAGCGGGGGAGGGGTCGTCGGGACGCCAGAGGGTGACCGGCACGACGCCGGGCTCCACGAGCTCCAGACCGTCGAAGAAGGCCGTGATCTCCTCCACGGTGCGCAGCACGTACGGCGCGGCTCCGCTCTCGTTGTAGGCGTCCTGCGCCTGTTCGAAGTCCGGGTCGACGCCCCGTGAACCGTCGTTGACGGACAGGTAGCTGCCCGGGGGCAGGGCGTCCATCAGCCGGGTGACGACGGAGCGCGCCACGTCGTGGTCGGGGATGTGGCCCAGGATGTTGCTCAGCACGAGCGCGACGGGGCGGTCGAGGTCGAGCGTGTCCGCGGCCGCCGCCACGATGCGGTCCGGATCGAGCACGTCCGAGTCGATGTAGGCCGTCGCCCCCTCGGGGGTGGAGGTGAGCAGGGCGCGGGCGTGCGCCAGGACCATCGGGTCGTTGTCGGCGTAGACGATCCGGCACTCCGGGGCGATCCGCTGGGCGACCTCGTGGGTGTTGTCCGCGGTGGGCAGGCCCGTCCCGACGTCCAGGAACTGGCGGATGCCGGCCTCGGCGACCAGATGGGTGATGTTGCGGCGCAGGAAGGCGCGGCTGCTGCGGGCGATGGTGACGATGCCGGGGAAGACGGCGGTGTAGGCGTCGCCGGCCTGTTCGTCCACGGGGTAGTTGTCCTTGCCGCCCAGCCAGTAGTTCCAGATCCGGGCCGAGTGCGGCACCGAGGTGTCGATCTTCTGGTGCGCGGGTCCGGGCGTCGTCGCAGGGTCGCTCATGGGGAAGGTCCGTCTCTCGGCCGAGGCGTGAACTGTTCCGTCACAACCTACGTCCCAACGTTCCCTCCTCGTACGGGGGTTCGCGCACCGCTTTGCGCGGGGTGCACGCCGTGGAGGCCGGCCGAAGGGAATGTACGTTCGTACATTCGACATGTAGGCTCCGCGCATGACTGTTGATGTCCTGTGCCCGCCCGGCCCGGTCGAACGGAGGGCCCGCGCAGCCGTAGCCGCGCTGTTCTTCACCAACGGGGCCCTGTTCGCCAACCTGTTGCCCCGGTACCCGCAGATCAAGGCGGACCTCGGCATCGGCAACACCGCCTACGGGCTGGCGGTCGCGGCGTTCCCGGCGGGCGCCATCGGGGCCGGCCTGGCGGCGGGAGCGGTGATCCGCCGCCTCGGCTCGGCGCGCGCGGCGGCGGCCGGCACGCTGCTGACCGGCGCGGGAGTCCTCGCCGCCGGCCTGGCCGACTCCGTGGTGATGCTGGCGGCCGCGCTGTTCCTGGCCGGAGCCATGGACGCCGTCACCGACGTCGCGCAGAACGCCCACGGGCTGCGGGTCCAGCGGCGCTACGGACGCTCCATCATCAACTCCCTGCACGCCGTCTGGTCCGTCGGCGCCGTCACCGGCGGCTGCATGGCGGCCGCGGCGATCGCGCTCGGCCTGTCGCTCGGGCAGCACCTGGCGATCTCGGCGGCGCTGTTCGCGGTCGTCGCCTGCGGCGCCCTGCGGTACTGCCTGCCCGGTCCCGACACCGAACCGGACGCGGAACCCGGTGCCCGCGGTCCCGGACGGGGCCCGGGGCGGACGTCGCGGCGCACCGTCCGCGTGCTGGCGGCGCTCGTCCTCATCGCCACCGCCGGGACCCTCGTCGAGGACGCGGGCAACTCCTGGGCCGCGCTCTACCTCGCGGGCCCACTGCACGCGTCGGTGACACTGGCCGCGTCCGGCTACATCGCGCTGGTGGGGGCCCAGTTCGTCGGCCGCCTCGTCGGCGACCGGCTCGTCGACCGCTTCGGGCAGCGCGCCGTGGCCCGCACCGGCGGTCTCGTCGCCGCGCTCGGCATGGGCCTGGCGCTGGCCGTGCCCACGGTGCCCGGGACGATCCTCGGCTTCGCGGCTGCCGGGCTCGGAGTGGCGACACTGGTGCCCGCCGCGATGCACGAGGCCGACGAACTGCCGGGCCTGGGGCCCGGTTCGGGACTGACGGTCGTCTCCTGGCTCATGCGTCTGGGATTCCTGCTCTCGCCGCCCGTCGTCGGACTGGTCGCCGACGCGGCCGGCCTCCGGGCGGGTCTGCTCGTGGTGCCCCTCGCCGGGGTGGCCGTGCTCCTCACCGCCCACGTGCTGCGGCCCCGCCAGTGCTGACCGGACACCGGGACGGGGCGGGATCCACGGCACCGCCGGAATGCGGGACGTCCGCCGATCCGAGGTGTACGGTCGTACGCATGGCGACGGACCACTTCGCACAGGACCCCCGCACCAACCTCGAACGCATGCTGGCGGGCGACCTCTACATCGCCGACGATCCCGAGATCGCCCGACGGCAGCAACTGGCCGTGCGGCTGGCCGCCCGCTACCAGGCCGCCTACGCCGAGGACGTCGACGCCGCCCGGCCGGTCCTCGCCGAACTGCTCGGCTTCCTGGGCGAGGAGGCACACGTCAGGCCACCGCTGTACGTCGACTACGGAAGCAACATCACCATCGGGGCCCGCACCTTCGTCAACTACAACCTGACCGCACTCGACGTCGCGGCGATCACCATCGGAGAGGACTGCCAGATCGGGCCCGGCGTGCAGCTGCTCACGCCCACCCATCCGCTGGAGCCGCGGCCCCGGCGCGACAAGCTGGAGGCCGCCCGGCCGATCACCGTCGGGGACAACGTCTGGCTCGGCGGGGGCGCCGTGGTCCTGCCCGGCGTCACCATCGGCGACGACTCCGTCGTCGGCGCCGGCGCCGTCGTCACCAAGGACGTCCCCGCCGGTGTCGTCGCCGTCGGCAACCCCGCGCGCCCGGTCCGTGACCTCTGAGATCCTTCCGCCATGGCTACCGGACACGCGGACCCCCAGCGCCGTGAACGCATTCTCGACGCGGCCCTGGACCTCATCGCCGAAGAGGGCCTCGCCCAGGTCTCCCACCGGAAGATCGCCGCACGCGCCGGTGTCCCGCTGGGGTCGATGACCTACCACTTCAGCGGCATGGACCAGGTGCTCCGGGAAGCGTTCGGCCGCTTCACCGACCACATCGTCGCCGTGTTCGACGCCCACCTCGCCGCCCCGGCCGACCGCGACCAGGCCCGGCGGGCGGTGACCGACCTCGTGCACGCCCTCTCCGAGGGGAGCCCCCGCGACCTCGTGCTCACCCAGGAGCTCTACACCCTCGCGGCGCGCCGGCCCGCCTACCGGGAGCTCACCCACGAGTGGATGCGGCGCAGCCGCATCCACCTGGAGAAGCACTTCGACCCGGACACCGCCCGCCAGCTCGACGCCCTCATCGAGGGCCTGTCGCTCCACCGCGCCCTGGCCCGCACGCCGCACGACCGGGCCCTGACCCTCGAAGCCGTCACCCGCATCACCACCGCCGGCCGGTCCGCCGAAAGCGCCGACGTGCAGTGCTGAGCCGCGAACGGGGTACGGGGACGCCGAGAAGCGTCCGCTTTATGGTGGTTCGATGCGAACCGTTCCCAGATGGGTCTTGTTCACGTCGGGGTGCGCACCGCTCCTGCTGACCGGAGGGTGGGCGATCGCGGCGTCGCTGACGGGTCCCGCCTACGACCCGTCCACCCAGACGATCAGCGTCCTGGGCTCCCACGGGGCATCGGGGTTCTGGGTGATGAACGGGGCGTTCCTGGCACTGGGGCTCTGCCATCTGCTGACCGCGTGGGGACTGCGGGCGGCCTCGGCCGCCGGCCGGGCGGCGCTCGCCGGGGGCGGGCTGGCGGCGTTCGCGGTGGTGCTGCTGCCGGCGCCGGGCAGCGGGGGCTCCCTGCGCCACGGCACGGTGGCCGTGGTCGGGTTCACGCTGCTGGCGCTGTGGCCGGTCCTGGCCGTCGACGGCGACGGGGACGCCCCCTGGGCCCTGCGGCCCGTGCCGTCGGTCACGGCGACCGTCCTGATGGCCGTCGGCGGTGCGTGGTTCCTGTTCGAGATGACGCGGCACGGTGCGGCCGGTGTGGCCGAACGGGTGGTGACGTTCGCGCAGTCCCTGTGGCCCTTCGTGGTGGTCACGTCCTGCCTGTCGTGTCCGGGGGGACGTGAAGGGGGCGGGCGGAACCGGTAGGACGGGCGGTGCCGGCGCCGCGACCGGACGCCGGCGGCCGCCGGGGCACACGGAGGACGGGGCCGCTCCCCGTCCGCCGCTCAGGAAGCGGCGGACGCCGTACCGTCGCCGCCGGGCTCCCCCGTGGGCCGGAACTCCACGGCGACGACACCGTCGACGCGCCGGCAGAGTTCCTCCAGCACGGAGACGGACACGTGCCGGGGGAGACCGCCGCTCAGGACGACGTGCCCGTGCGTCACGTCCACCTGCACGGAGGAGGGCGGCAGGCCGAGCGTCCGCACCAGGGCCTCCTCGATGATCTCGGTCCGGATCGCCCGGTCATTGCGCAGGAAGACCCGCAGCAGGTCGCTCCTGCTGACCACCCCGATCAGCCGCCCGTCCTCGTCGACCACCAGGAGCCGCTTGATGCCGTGCCGCGCCATCACGCGGGCGGCCTCGACGACACTCCAGTCCTCGCGCGCGCAGACGGCGGGCGACGTCATCAGCCCCGCCGCGTCGGTGGCGGAGGCCTTGGCCCCGACGGGCGCGGTCCCCGCCCCGAGCCCCGCGGACCCGTCCGGCTCCCCGCCCCACATCTTCTCCAGGAGGTCCGCCTCCGACACCACCCCGACGGGCCGGTCAGCCGCGTCCACCACGGGCACCGCGGTGATGTCGTAGTCCTGCAGCAGGTGGGCGATCTCCTTGAACGGTGTTCCGCCCTGCACACGGACCACGGCGTCGCTCATCACATCGCCCACCCTCTGGTGCTTCATCACCGGACTTCCTCTCCGCTGCCGGACCGCGTCGACCGGCATCCGACCTTCTCACCACCTGAAACGCCCCGCGAGCCGCGAGCGTGCCCCTGTCCGCCGACAGCGCACACGGGCGGTGGCCGGAAAGGCCGGTTCCCGAGAAGCGCCGGCGGCCGGGCCGCCCCTGCCGTCACGCCGTGAACGCCGTCGGCTCCGTCACCCCGGAAGGGGCCGGCACCGCGGCCGCCGCCCGTTTCCACGTCGCCGCCCTCGGACCGGGCCCGTCGCGGGTGCGGCTGCGCGGCTCCGAGGCGCCCACGACCGGCTTCCGCGGTTTCACCCTCCCGCTCGTGGTGTCCCGGGGCCGGGCGACGTCGGGCTGTCCCCGTACAAGCGCCGCGCGCCGGCCAAGGGCGCGGGCGTCCCCGCCGAAGGCACGGGATCGCACCGGCTCCTGCTCTCCTCCGCACCACCGGCCCGTTCACCGACCCGGACGGTTTCGTCCGGGAAGCCGCCGACCGCCGCCGGCCACGGTGGCCCGGAGGGCCCGGGGCGGGCCGACGGGGGAGCCCCCGGGTCTGCCACACTCGCGGGATGATCGTCAGACTTGCGGGGGAGGACGACTTTCCCGCGTTCCTCGACCTCGCCGCCCAGGTGGAGCACTGGTTCGGTCCGATGGTCGACGAGCCCGGTTTCCACGACGCCGTCGAGGAGCACCTGCGCCGGTCCATGGCGTTGGCCGCCACCGGGCCGTCGGGCCAGGTCCTCGGCGGGCTGCTGTTCGGGGTGCGGGGACCCGTCCACCACGTCCACTGGCTCGTCGTCTCGGAACGCGCGCGGGGGCTGGGCGCCGGACGTGAACTGATGACGGACGCCGTGCGGAGGTTCGTGCGGGGACCGGGCACCGTGGAGGTGGTGACCTTCGGGGCCGATCACCCGGGAGCCGTGACGAGCGGGGCGCGCGCCTTCTACGAGCGCCTCGGCTTCACCCCGGCCGAGGCCGCCGATCCTGGCCCGGAGGGCGGCTCCCGGCAGGTCTACCGCCGCGTGGTCTCCGGTCCCGGAGACGCCTTTCCATGACGGAGGGCCCTCCTCGCCGTGACGGGGAGTCCTCCGCCGGGCATTGCCCGCCGGAGGGCCGGGGACGAGCCTTTGCCCGCGTGTGCCGCAGGGCCGCGCGCAACGCCACCGCCACCAGTGCCGCGCCGTCCGGCCCGCGCACGCCGCGGCCGGTCAGGGCGGCGGCAGCGTCACCTCGCACCACACCGACTTGCCGGTGCCCCGCGACTCGACCCCCCAGGCGGACGCCAGTTCCTCGACCAGCACCATTCCGCGGCCGGACGTCGAACGCTCGGTCGCGGCCCGGCGCCGCGGCGAGACCGGTGACGCGTCGGTGACGGCCAGCCGCACGGCGGGGCCCCGGCCGGGCACCGGCGAGACCGTGAGGGTCGCGTCGCCCCGGGCGTGCAGCAGGGCGTTGGTGGCCAGTTCGCAGGCGAGCAGCTCCGCCGTCTCCGACAGGGGCCCCAGCGACCAGTCGGTCAGCGCCTTGCGCAGGGCCAGCCGGGCCGTGTGCAGCGAGTCGGGGTCGACCGACCTGATGGCGACCTCCAGCAGCTCGGTGTCCTCGGGCACGCGGCGGTTGCGCCGGATGACCAGCAGCGCCACGTCGTCCTCCTCCCCCGTGTAGGCGCTCATGGAGCTCAGCACGTGGTCGGCGAGGCTCTCCGGCTCCACGGGCCCCGCGGTGAGAGCGCCGAGCAGCCTGTCGCGGCCCTCGTCGATGTCGGCGGCGCGCGACTCGACGAGCCCGTCCGTGCACAGCAGGAGCGTGGAACCGGCGCCCAGCACCGTCTCGGCGGCGGGGTGGAGGGGCTGCGACCCCGGGGACGACAGACCGAGCGGAAGGCCGCCGGGGACGTCCAGCCACGTACAGGTGCCGTCCGGACCCCGCAGCACGGGCCCCAGGTGGCCGGCCCGGACGATCACGGTGCGTCCGGTGCGCGGGTCGATCTGCACGAGCAGGCAGGTGGCGAAACGGTCGGTGTCCAGCTCGGTGAGGAAGGCGGAGGCACGCGCGACGACCGTCGTCGGAGGGTGGCCCTCGGCCGCGTACGCCCGCAGGGCGATGCGCAGCTGGCCCATCACGGCGGCGGCCGTCACGTCGTGGCCCTGCACGTCGCCGACGACGGCGACGATCCGGCCGTCCGGAAGCGTGAGCGCGTCGTACCAGTCGCCGCCGATCCCGCCGCGGGCGCTCGCCGGACGGTAACGGGTGGCGGTGACCAGCCCGGGAGTCGGCGGCATGTGGCCGGGAAGCATCGCGGTCTGCAGCCCGGCGGCCAGCTCGTGCTCCCTGTCGTACAGCAGGGCCCGCTGCAACGACTGGGCGACCACCTTGCCCAGGGCGTTCAGGACCGTCCGCTCGTCCTGCGTGAACGATTCCTTGCCGTCGAAGGTGAGGCCGAGGGCGCCGATCGGGGTGTCGTGCGCGATCAACGGCTGGTACACGGCGGCCGTCGCCCTGGAGAACATCTTCAGGTACGGCAGCAGCGCCGGGTAGCGCTCGGTCAGCTCCGCGCGGTCGGTGACGAAGACGGGCTCGCGGGTGCGCACCGCCTCCGTGAGCGGCAGCGGCTGGTCCAGCCGGGACAGGTGGAAGTCCCGGACGAGCCGCCGGCTCAGACCGTTCGAGCCGATCAGCTCCATCCGGCCGCCGTCGACCAGCCCCAGGACGATGCTCGAGGCGCCCAGCCGCTCCAGCAGCCGGGTCGAGGTGAGGGCGTCCGCCACGTCGTCCACCGTGACCGTGGGCATGAGCGCGTCGCTGATGTGGGCGACGATGTCGGCCTGCCGGCGCCGGTCCTGCCTGGCCCGCCGCAGCTGTTCGGTCTGGTCGATGGCCCGCAGCTCGTGGCTGGCGTCCCGCACGATGCCGATGACCTGGAGGGGACGCCGCTGGGCGTCGCAGACGACGTGCCCCTGGGTGTGCGTCCAGCGCAGCCAGCCGCCGGGATGCCGGACGCGGAAGTAGAGACTGAACCCGGACCGGTCCTGCAGGGCCCGGTCCACGCGCTCCTGCACCGCGGGCAGCTCCGCCGGGAGCATGCGTTCACCGAGCGTGCTCAGCCGGCCGTCGAACTCGCCCGGACGGAAGCCCATCACGGCGAGGGCGGCGTCGTCGTAGTGCATCACCCCGCAGGGCACGTCCCAGGTGAAACTGCCCATGCCGTTGACGGCGAGAGCCACATGCGCGGCGGCCCGCCGGTCGCCTCGCGCGGAGGGATCGCCGCGTCGGCCCCCGGAGTGCTCCATCGCTGCCTCCCGGCAGGTCGCGTCGCATCGGTGCGCCCCGTCCTGAGGCGGCCGAACGCCACCGAGCCGGCATGTCCTGCTCCCATTCTGCGCGCCCGCGGTCCGCGGCGCGCGTCCGCGGCCGCCGGGGACGGCGCCCGGAGAACCGCGATCCCCAGCGGCCGTTCACCCGCGTCGAGGCGCCGGGTCGTGCCGGAGCCCAGGTCCACGACGGTGATGCCGTTCCAGTAGCCGTCACGGGTGAAGCCGCCCGTGACGTAGGCGCTGCGGCCGTCGCGCGACACGGCGACCGCCTCGTGGGGGCCGTCGAGGGGGATCACCTTCTCCCGCCCCCGCGCGGTGCGCACCGTCAGCGAGGGGCCCTCGTCCCGCGCCGGGTCGATCGCCCCGGTGCCGACGACGAGCAGGGTGCCGTCGGGGGTGAGGGTCACCCCGTGCTGGTGGGTGTCGGCGGTCATCCTCTCGACGCGCGACGCGCCCGTCACCGGGTCGACGACGACCAGACGCTCCCCCTCGAACGGCAGCAGCAGCCTCCCGTCCGACCCGCGTACGGCGGCGTAGTGCGGCTTGAGCCAGGAACCGAGCCCGCCCTCGGTGCCGTAGGGGGCGACCTCGATGCGCCGGGTCCGCAGCGACCGGGCCGTCACGACGGTGACGTCGAAGGAGTCGTGGTTCGTCACGTACACCTCGCGGCCGTCGCGCGAGACGTCGACGTCGAAGGGGCGGCGGCCCACCCCGGCGGAGCCCGTGACCTCCAGGCCGCGGGTGTCGATCACCTCCAGGGCGCCGTCGCCGCCGGGCCGGTTGACGCCGACGTACACCCGGCGGCCGTCGGGGGAGAGGGCGATCCCCATGCCGCCGCCCCGGTACTCGCCGTGCGCCGGCTCCCCGAGGCCGTCCGACGCGTAGGGGATGCGCGCGAGCCGTCGCCGGGTGCCGGTGTCGACGACGGCGACCCCTTCGGCGGTGGCGACCCAGGCCCGTCCGTCGCGGCCGACGACGAGTCCGTACGGTGCGGTGCCGACCTCCACGGAGTCGAACGCGCCCCGGTCCGGATCGACGAAGGTGACGGTGTCGGAGCCGAAGTCGGCGACGAGCAGCGTACCGGCCGGGGTCCGCACGGGCGGCGCGGACGGCGCGGGGGCCCCGGCGGTGCCGGGTGCCGCCGTGTCCGCCCGTGACGCGGCGGGAGCGGCGGTGCCGGCCGCGTCGTGCCGGGGAGCGGCGCACCCGCCGCCGAGGGCGACGGCCGCGGCGAGCGCGGTGAGCACGGCGGCCCGCCTCACCGGACGGCCCTCAGCAGCGCGGCGATCTCCGTGAAACCGCGCCGTTCGGCGTGCCGGAGCGGGGTCACCCCGTCGCCGTCCGGCAGGTCCGGGGTGGCGCCGGCGGTGATCAGCAGTTCCACGATCTCCTGGTGCGCCGCCCCGCCGTCGCCGAGGATCACCGCCTCCAGCAGGGCGGTCCAGCCGAGCCTGTTGACGTGGTCGACGTCGATGTCCGTCTCGCGGAGCACGGCACGGACGTAGTCCACGTGGCCCCGCTCGCTCGCCGGGATGAGGGAGACGCCGCCGAAGCGGTTCACCACCGACAGGTCGGGGCCGGCCGGCAGCAGGGTCCGCATCATGGCGACGCTGCCGGTGACGCCGGTGACCAGCCAGGGACTGTCGAGGCGGTCGTCCTGCGCGTCGGGATCGGCACCCGCGGCGACCAGCACCTCGGCGGCTGCCACATGGTCGCCGAGCACGGACAGCAGCAGCGGGGTGCGGCCGCACCCGTCGCGGGCCTCCACCGCGGCGCCGGCGCCCAGGGCGGCCTTCACGGCCCCGGCGTCACCGCGCTCCGCGGCGTCCAGGAGGGCGCGGTCGGGATCGTTCATCGTGACACTCCTCGCGTTCCCGGGGACGGTCGCCGCACCGGCGGCCCCTCGTCCGGGGCCGGTCCACCGCCGCCCCGCTCGACGTCCATCCTGACCTCCTCGCCCGGCGGCCGGGGTCGTCCGATCGGACGACCCCGGCCGGTCGCCCCGCGGCCCCGCGCCTCGACGGGCGCGACGGCCGGAGGGCCGACCGCACCGTGAGACGAGGTGGCGGGCGGGAATGACAGGACGAAAGCCTTCGTTGGCACCTGTCATGCCCGACTCTTCCGCGCGGCCCGCGGTGCCCCGCATGCCACTCGCCGTCCACATCCTCGGCCTGTCCGTGTTCGCCCTCGGCACCAGCGAGTTCATGCTCTCCGGGCTGCTGCCGCCCATCGCCGACGACATGGACGTGTCCATCCCCCAGGCGGGACTGCTGATATCGGCGTTCGCGATCGGCATGGTGATCGGCGCCCCCCTGCTCGCGGTCGCGACGCTGCGGCTGCCGCGGAAGACCACCCTGGTCGCCCTGATCTCGGTCTTCGGCCTCGGTCAGGTCGCGGGCGCGCTGGCACCGACGTACGAGGTCCTCTTCGTCTCACGCGTCGTCAGTGCCCTGGCGTGCGCGGGCTTCTGGGCGGTGGGCGCGGCCGTGGCCATCGCGATGGTGCCGCAGACCTCGCGGGCCCGCGCGATGGCGGTGATGATCGGCGGACTGTCGATCGCGAACGTCCTCGGCGTCCCGGCGGGCGCGTTCCTCGGCGAGCACCTGGGATGGCGTTCCGCGTTCTGGGCCGTGGGCGCGGCGTCCGCGATCGCCCTCGTCGGAGTGGCGACGAGGATCCCCCGCATCCCGCTGCCCGAGCGGCGGCCCGGGCTCAAGGGCGAAACGGCGATCTACCGTGACCGCCAGGTGTGGCTCTCCATCGCGGTGACCGCCCTCGCGGCGGGCGGCGTGTTCTGCGCCTTCTCCTACCTCGCGCCGCTGCTCACCGACGTGGCCGGCCTGGCGGACGGCTGGGTGCCGACCGTGCTGGCACTGTTCGGCATCGGCGCGCTGGTCGGCACGACGATCGGCGGACGGGTCGCCGACGCCCACCTGTTCGGCGTGCTGCTCTCCGGCACCACCGCCTCGACCGTGCTGCTGGCCGCTCTGGCACTGTTCGCCTCCAGCCCCGCCGTCGCGATCACCCTGTCGTTCCTGCTGGGCGTCTCCGCGTTCTACACCGCCCCGGCGCTCAACGCCCGCATGTTCAACGTGGCGGGCGCCGCGCCCACGCTCGCCGGCGCGACGACGACCGCCGCGTTCAACCTCGGCAACACCGGCGGCCCCTGGCTCGGCGGCACGGTGATCGACGCGGGCCTCGGCTTCTCCTCCACGGCCTGGGCCGGCGCGGCGATGACGGCGGTCGCGATCGGCCTCGTCGCCGTCTCGCTGCGTCTGCACAGCCGTTCCCGCATCGTGGCGGGGAGCCTCGCCACGGAACCCGCGGACACGGACCACGCCCAGCGGGTGTGACGTCCGGCCGTCCGGGAAGGTCCGCCCGCCCCGCGCCGTGGAGTGCGGGCGCGCAGCGCGTCCGGCCCGCGCGGCGCACCGACGCCGGGCCGGGCCGGCGCCGCGTCCGGCCACGGCAGCGGCGGCCACGGGCCGGCGTCCTCCCCGCGCGTCGCCGAGGTGCCGCAGGGGCTCGGTCCGGCCGATCCGGACCTGGTGGTCACGGCGGTCCTGGACAGCGTGGAGGGGATCGACGCCGTCGCCGGACGCGCGGACGGCGCGCACGCCCGGCGGACGCTCCGTCCGCGTCCTGCCGCACCCGGTGCTCCGGGACCGGTCCCGGGCGGACCCGCCCGGGGGACGCCCCTTTCCTCGTCGCCCTGGCCGGGAACCACTCGTCCCCCTCATCAGACCCATTCGCCGCCCCCGCCGGGAACCACGGGGGCGCCCTCACCCTTGACGGTCGGTCGGCGGAACAACATACTGACGGCCAAATCGATTTGGCCAAATCGATTTGGCTCTCCGTCCAGGGCCGGATCGCGGCTGAAATCCGAGCGTGCCCGTATGCCCGAACGGAGCCCGAACGTGTCCAGTCCCCGCCAGACCCGGCCCCCGGCCGGAGCCTCACCGACCACCGGCCGCGAAGCGGCCGCACGACCGCCAGGCGACCCCGCCGCTCCCGCCGGGACGGCCGGCCACCCCCGCGAGACCGAGAAGACCCTCCGCCCGGACGGCGCCGGGACCCCGCCCGGGGACGCCGCCCCGCCCGCCGTGCACCCCGTGGACGAGGCGCGTCCCCTGGGACGGATCCTGCTCTTCGGCGTCCAGCACGTCCTCGTCATGGCCGCCACCCCCATCTCGGCGATCTTCCTGATGAGCGCCACCCTCCGGCTCGACGCCGGTCTCACCGTCGACCTGCTCTCGGCCGCCTTCGTCCTCTCCGGCGCGGGATCCCTCCTCCAGTCGCTCGGCGTCTGGAAGTTCGGACCGCGGCTGCCGTTCGTGATGCTGCCGGGCGGGGCACCGCTCATCCTGTTCCTCGCGATCGCCGAACAGCACGGCCTGCGCACCGCCACCGGCGCGGTGGTCCTGACGGCGGTGTTCACCTTCGTCGTCCTGCCGGTCTTCTCCCGGCTGCTCAGGTACTTCCCCGCACTCGTCATCGGCACGATGATCGTCATCGTCGGCGTCAACCTGGTGAAGGTCGGCGCGGTCCTCGTCACCGGACAACCCGGCTCGCCGGGCTTCGCCGACCCCACCGACCTGGGTCTCGGCATGGCGACGATCGGGTTCACCGTCGCCTTCTACCTGCTCTTCAGCGGCGTGGTGCGCCAACTCGCCGTGATGCTCGGCCTGCTCGCCGGCACCGCGCTCGCCGCCGCGACCGGCGCGCTCGACGGGGGAGGCGTGGCAGGCGGCGGCCTGGTGAACCTGCCGCACCTGATGCCCTTCGGCTCCCCCCAGTTCAACCTCGTCGCCGCGCTGCCGCTGATGCTCTACAGCCTGGCCTCCATGGCCGAGGCCACCGGTCAGACCGTCATCAACGCCGAAGCCGTCGGCAAGGAGATCGACCAGCGGACCGACGTGCCGAAGACCGTCCGCGGGGACGCGCTCACCTCGCTCTTCGGCGGGTTCTTCGGTCTGCCGCTCATGGTCACCAGCGGGGAGAACATCGGGATCGTCCGCGTCACCGGAGTGCGCAGCCGGTTCGTCACCGCCGCGGCCGGCGTCGTGCTCGTCGTCATCGGATTCCTCGCCCCCGTCACCCGCGCGATCAGCGTGATCCCGACCGCGGTCGTCGGCGGCACCGCCATGGTCGTGTTCGGCGTCATCACCGTGCTCGGCGTCCAGATGCTCGGACGCTCCGACCTCGACCGGCACACCAGCACCTTCGTCTGCGCCGTCGCCCTCGCCCTGGGGCTGCTGCCGATCCTCGTCCCGGGCGTCTACGGGGGCTTCCCCGCCAACGTCCGCATCCTCCTCGAAAGCGGCGTCGCCGTCGGCACGTTCGCCGCCGCCGTCCTCAACGTCCTTTTCCACCACGTCAGGCCCGGCGTCGTCGCCCGCCTGACCTCCGTACGCACAGGAAGCGACCGATGAACCCCACCGACCGTGACGCCCTCGCCCATCCCGGCCCGCTCCTCCTCGTACCCGGCGCGGTCCTGCTGCCGGAAGGCCCCGTCGACGGCTGGGCGGTCCTGGTCGACGACGGCCGCTTCGAGGCCGTCGGACCGGCCGCCGAACTGGAGCGCGCGCACCCGCTCGCGCGGACGGTGCGGCTGCCCGGCCACCTGCTGATGCCCGGCTTCGTCGACGCCCACCACCACCTCACCCAGAGCTTCGGCTCCGCACTCGCCTTCGGGGAGCCCTCCGAGATCTTCCGCCGGGTCTGGGTACCGCTGGAGGGCGCGCTGGACGAGGAGTCCGCCTACACGGCGGCCAAACTGGCGGCTCTCGAAGCACTGCGCGGCGGATTCACCACCGTCGCCGACGCCGGCACCCGCGCCGACGTCGACGTGGACGTGATCGCGTCGGCCGCGCGCGACGCCGGGATCCGCTGTGTGCTCGGGCTGGTCTGCAACGACGCGGACGACGGCGACGGCACCGGTCCGGCCGTCCTCGAGAACGCCGAGAAGCACCTCGCCCGCTACACCGGCGACGCCCTGATCCACCCCTCGCTGGCCGTCTCGATCCCCGAGGCCGCCACCGAACGCACCCTGCACGCCACCGCCCGCCTGGCCGCCGAGGCCGGAACCGTCGTACAGATCCACGTCAACGAGCACCTCGCCGGCGTGGAACGCTCCCTGGTGCGGCACGGGCTGCGCCCCCTCGAACACCTGCACCGCGTCGGCGCGCTCGGCCCCCAGCTGCTCGCAGCCCACGCCACGCTCCTCACCCCGCGCGAACTGACCCTGCTCGCCGACACGGGAACCGCCGTCAGCTACAACCCCGTCGCCAGCGCGTGGAAGGGCAACGCGGTCGCCCCCGCGACGGCCCTGGCCGAGCGCGGTGTCCGCTTCGGACTCGGTACCGACGGCACCCGCGGCGACGGCTTCCGGCTCGCGGACGCCGCCGAGTTCGCCCAGCGGCTGGCGTACGGCCTGGCGACCGGCGACTCGTCGTGCGGAGCCGGCTGGACGTGGCTGGAGCGCGCCACCCGCGGGGGCGCGGACGCCGTCGGGCTCGGAGCCCGCACCGGCACCGTCGCGCCGGGCGCGGCGGCCGACTTCCTCCTCGTCGACACGGACACCCCGGAGACGGCGCTCTCCTGGGACCTGCCGTGGGAACTCGTACGACGCGGCAACCGGGACCAGATCACCGCCGTCTTCGTCGCCGGACGGCTGCGCGTGTGGCACGGCCGTCCGGTCGACTGGGACGGGCCCGCACTGGTGAGACGGGCCGCCGAACTGGCCCGCGCCACCGTCGCCAGGGCCGGCGTCACCCGGGTGCACCCCACGTCGACGGCGGCACGGGCGCTGAGCGTGTCCCAGGGGCGGAGCACGGCACGATGAGTACGGAAGTGCTGGCGGTCCTCGGCGTGACGGTGGCCGTGGCCGCGTTCGTCCAGGGCAGCAGCGGACTGGGCTTCGCGCTGATCGTCGCGCCGGTGGCCGGGATCGTCGACCCCGGACTGGTCCCGGTCTTCGTCCTGGCCTCGATGATCCCGCTCAACCTGTACGTCGCCTGGCGCGAACGGGCCTCGCTCGACCTGCGCGGCGCCGGCTGGATCACCGGGGCGCGGCTCGCCGCCACCCCTGCGGGGCTGGCGCTGCTGTGGCTGATCCCGGAACGCAGTCTCGGCCTCTTCGTGGGCGTGGCCACCGTGCTCGCGGCCGTCGTCAGCCTGACCGCGCCCGCGTTCGCGCCCGGACGGGTCGCCTACGTCGGCGCGGGCGCGGTCACCGGGCTCACGGAGACCGCGACCGGCGTCGGAGGGCCGCCGCTCGCGCTGGTCTACCAGCACCGGCCGCCCGCCGAACTGCGCTCCACGGTCGCCGCGTGCTTCCTCGTGGGGGAGGTCGCCTCCCTGGTGCTGCTGTTCGCGACGGGCGAGGCACAGGCCGCGGAGCTGGGCCAGGCGGCCCTGCTGCTGCCGGCGATCGCCGTCGGCGCCTGGCTCAGCCGCCTGGTGCACCACCGTCTGGACGCGCGCAGGATGCGCCTGTTCGTGCTGGTCTTCGCGCTGGTCTCCGGGCTGGTCCTGATGTTCGGGGCCTGACGGGCCCACGGGCCGGTCACCGGCTCGGGCCGGGGCGGCCCGTACGGGACGTCAGGCCCGGGCGGTCCGTACCGACGAGGCCCGGGCGATCACCCGCGGCCGCGGGGACACCGCCACCGACGCGGTGGCGGTGTCCCCGCGCAGCCGTCCCAGCAGCAGTTCCACCGCGTCGGACGCCGCCCGGTCCAGGTGCAGGTCGACCGCTGTCAGGGGCGGTTCGCAGGTACGGGCCCGCAGACCGTCGTATCGGGTGACGACCATGACGTCGTCCGGCACCCTGCGCCCGCTGTCCCGGATCGCCCGGACCGCGCCCACCGCGAAGGCGTCGACCAGGGCGCACACCGCGTCGACCTCCGGGTGCTCGGCGAGCAGGGCGGCGCACCGCTCGTACCCCGCCTGCTCACCGCCCGACTCCGGCACCTTCGCCACGACCGGCGGCCAGCCGTGCCGCTCGGCGGCCCGCCCGTAGGCGGTGAGCGCGTCGACGGACGAGTGCCGCGTGCCGGAGCCGACGATCAGCGCCGGCCGCACGGCACCCTGCTCGTGCAGGTGCGCGAGCAGCAGCTCCGCCACCAGATCGCCCCGCAGGTCCACGTAGGGCGCGTCCTCCTGCGGCGACACCGGCCTGCCGAGCGCCACGTACGGCAGTCCGCGTTCGCGCAGTTGGGCGGCGGCGGCGTCGTCCACCTCCGGTTCCACCACGATGGCACCGTCGATGTCGACGGAGTACAGCGCGGAACCCGACTGGACGGGCGGCACGAGGACGAGGGCGTAGTCGTGGAGGAGGGCGCTCTCCGCGGCGGCCGCCGCGACCTCCATGTAGAACCCGAGCCGGGACGGCCCGCCCGCCACCGCGAACGGCATCGAGGAGGCCAGCGCGATGGCCTTCGCCTGTCCGCGCCGCAGCCGCTGCGCCCGGAGGTTGGGGCGGTAGCCCAGGTCCGCGGCGGCCTGCCTGACGCGCTCCCGGGTACGGGGGTCGACCTTGCCGAGCCCGTTCAGGGCGTGCGACACGGTCGTGCGCGACACACCGGCGACGCGTGCGACGTCGGCGATCGTCGGCGGCTTCGGGCCGGGGGCGGAGATGGCCATCTGCGCTCGGACTCCTCGCTGGCGTGGGCGGTTGACGCCGACCATCTTCGCCGACGCGCCGTCCGGCGGGACAGGGTCCCCGGGCCGGGGCCCGGGTCAGTCCGTCCCGTCCGGCCGCGCGGGCGGCGGCGGAGGATCCGCGAACGGCGTGAAACGGGCGGGTGGGCGGTCGATGGGAGGCAGGTCGGCACGCCAGGAGGTCAGGATCCTGGGCACTGCACTCGAACAGTCCCTGCGGCAGCCCGTCCAGCGGCCACCAGCGCCAGTCGCCCACGCTCTCGCCCGGCTGGTCGCGGGGCTCGCCCCGCCAGGCCGCGACGACGGCGCCCACGGTGACGCGCACCACGTCGCCGACGTGGTCGACGAGCGTGCCCAGCAGCGTCACGTCCTCGGGGCGGGCGAGCAGCCCGGTCTCCTCGGCCGGCTCCCGCACGACCGTCTCCGGCAGGGCCTCCCCGGGCTCGACGGTGCCCCCGGGCAACTCCCGTGTGCCGTGCCGGTGCCGGCCCAGCAGGAGACCGCGCGGTCCGAGCACGACGGCGCCGACGCCGATCGCGGCGTGGGGCGCGGGCGGCCGGTCGGTCCGCGGCCGGCCGGACAGGGCGGTGACGCGGGCCGTGCGGTGGCGCCGGGCCCGGATCAGCTGGAGGACCCCGGGGCCGTCCCCGTCCGGGGCGCGGAGGAGTTCGCACCCCTCCACCCGGAAGCCGTGCTCGCCCAGCAGCTCCCCCCACAGCCGGGGCGTGGGCACCCACATCAGGGTGGGGATCGGCGTCTCCCGCCGCAGCCGGATGAGCTCCGGGCGAGGCACCACCTCCTCGGAGGGACCCAGCCCGTCGGAGTCGGTGTGCAGGGCGGAGAAGACGAGGGGAGCGCCGTCGACCGGTCCGTCCCGCAGCGCCGGCAGCAGATGACGGGGATCGACGCAGGCGAACGTGCGCAGCCCGTACGCCGCGTCGTACGGCCGCACCCGCCGCAGGTGCTCGGCGACGTCCGCGCACAGGAAACGGACTCCGGGCTCCGGGCCGTGATCGTTCAGCGCGCGCCGGTGCTGAGTGGGGACAGGTCGGCACCGTCCACGAGGGCGCCGTACTCGCGGGCCAGGTGGACGGCGTGGTGGCCGGGTCCCGATCCCACGTCGAGGACCCGCTTGCCCCGGATGCCGCGCGACCTGCTCCGAGCGGGGCCGGCGGCCGCGTGCGCGACGCGGTCAGCCGGCCGGGACGGAGAAGGGACCGCCGTCCGCGAACACGAGCCGCGCGAAGTTCTCGCCGATGCGGCGGTGCCCGGCGGGGTCGGGGTGGACCTCGTCCGGCAGCGGGAACTCCGCGTAGTCCTTCTCGCCGTACAGGTCGCGGCCGTCGAGGTAGTGCAGGTGCGCGTCGTCGGCGGCCCGCTGTTCGACGATCCGGGCGAGGGCGTCGCGGACGACGTTGAGCGTCAGGCGTCCGGCGGCCCGCTCGGCGGGATCGCCCGTGGCCTTGAACCGCACCGTCCCGCCCCCGAAGTCGGGTGCGAGAGGGCCGGGGGTGTCCTCCTGCACCGGACACAGGAGGGGCGACACGACCAGCAGCGGTGTGGCCGGATGCCCCTCGCGGACGGTGTCGAGGAAGCCGTGCACCGCGGGGACGAACGCGCGCAGGCGCATCACGTCGGCGTTGACGATGTTGATCCCGATCTTGACGCTGATCAGGTCCGCGGGGGTGTCCCGCATAGCGCGGGCGGTGAACGGGTCCAGCAGGGCGCCGCCGCCGAAACCCAGGTTGACCAGCTCCACTTCGCCCCGGCTCGCGGCCAGGGCCGGCCAGACAGCGGTGGGGTGGGCGGCGTTCGAGCCGTGGCTGATGGAGCTGCCGTGGTG
This sequence comes from Streptomyces sp. NPDC029152, assembly GCF_055564355.1. Lineage (NCBI taxonomy): Bacteria > Bacillati > Actinomycetota > Actinomycetes > Kitasatosporales > Streptomycetaceae > Streptomyces > Streptomyces sp. NPDC029152. The sequence continues at coordinate 167,223 of NZ_JBVHWR010000002.1, forward strand.
CAGCCACACCCGGCGCCCGCTGTCCGGTGCCGCCTCGACCGGTGCGTCGGTGCGCAGCGTGATCAGCTCGGTGACCTCCGTGTGCGGAAGCCAGATCTCGACGTGCTTGTCACGTGCCGGCAGACCGGTGAACCGGGCGGTGCCGGGCTGTCCCTCGCTCAGTTCGGCGCGTTGGGTGACCATGTCGACGACCGTGCGGACGTTGCCCCCGGCCACGGTGGCCTGGGCGGCGAGGCGGCCGTCGACCAGCAGGTCGTACACGCCGTCCGCCGGGGCCGGGAGGCCCCGGTAGACCCGCTTGGTGGGCAGCGTGACCAGTTCGACGGCGGTGGCCCGGGTGCGGAAGACCAGCCGCACGCCGGAGGGCTGGGCCTCGGCCGTGGCCAGCTGGTCGTCGGGGATCTGCCGGCGGGCCCGGGCGGGCAGGCGGTGCGGCAGCAGGCCGTGCGAGGTCGTCTCGACGTCGAGGAAGCCCCTCAGGAGGTCCGCGGTCACGGGTGTGGTGACCCAGTCGTCTTCGGTGTTCATCGCCTCGGCCTGTCGGTGTTCTCGTGCGGATCGGACGTACCGGTGTGCGACCGGCGGCGCGTGTTCGGCCGTGCGGCCCCGGACCGGTCAGGCGGTGGCCCGGTTCCGCAGCATCGCGTCGAGGGAGTCCAGGACCCATTCCCACGACTCCTGCGGGTCGACGGCCGTGTGGCTGAAGCCCCCGGCCGTCTCCAGGCTGACGTAGCCGTGGAAGACGCTGCCCAGCATCCGGACCGCGTGCGTCTGGTCCGGTTCGGTCAGGTCGTACCCGCGCAGGATCGCCCGGGTCATCTGCGCGTGCCGGACGCCGGCGCTGGCGGCCGCCGTCTCGGGGTCGAGCCTGAGACGCGCGGCGGCGTAACGGCCGGGGTGCTCCCGGGCGTAGTCGCGGTAGGCGTCCGCGAAGGCGGCCAGGGCGTCCTTGCCGGCCCGGCCGGCCAGCGCGGCGGCGACCCGGTCGGCGAGTTCCTCCAGCGCGAACAGGGCGATCCTGGTCCTGAGTTCCTGGGAGTTCTTCAGGTGCGAGTACAGACTCGCGACCTTGACGTCGAAGCGCCGGGCGAGCGCCGAGACGGTCACCTGGTCGAAGCCGACCTCGTCGGCCAGCTCCGCGCCCGCCCGGGTCAGGCGCTCCGGGGTCAGTCCCGCACGAACCATGATCTTCCTCCCGTTCGACATCGGCCATTATGCATTTCCCTAATGCTTATAGGCAAATGGCTTAGAGGTTGTGGGGAGTTCTCCGGGGTCGCGGGGGTCCGGCCGGCGGGGTCCGTGAATCCACTGGCTATTGGATAGCGGCACTGTCTATTATGGATAGCGTCACTCACCAATGTTGGAGGCGAGAACACGGTGCCCACCCTGCCCTGGACCATCCCGAACCCGCCCCCGCCGCACGGCACGGCGTTCGTCATGGCGTCCCGCTTCGAAGTGCGGTCCCTCAAGGACGTACCCCGGTTCTTCCTGCGCTCCCTGGCCGCCTGGCGCCAGGTCCGCACCGCCCCCGGCGCCTACGGGGCCTCCCTGGTCGCCCGGCCGTTCAAACGGGTCTTCTGGACCCTGTCCGCCTGGGAGGACCGCGAGGCCCTGTACGCCTACGCGAGGACCGAGCCGCACCGCGGCATCATGACGTCCATGCGCTCGGCCATGCGCGACTCCACCTTCACCTTCTGGGAGGTCGACACCGGTGGACTCCCCCTCTCCTGGGAGGACGCCATGCGGCGCCTGACCGAGCAGGCGCACGGCGACGCGGCGGGTGACACCTTTGCCGCGTGACCGGTGCCGGCGATGACTCCGGCGCGGGAAACCGGTCGTCATGGGGAAGAGGAAAGGAGATCCGCCATGCCGACACAGGGTCCCCCCGAGCCGCCCACGACCGAGCTCGACGCCCGTTACAGCTCCGCGCTCCATCCCCGCCCGGGTGCCGCGGACGTCACCGCCACCGAATGGGCCGAGGCCCAACGGCACCTGGAGGCCGCCGAGATCTTCTGGGTGTCCACGGTGCGGCCCGACGGACGGCTGCACGTCACCCCCGTGATCGCCGCCTGGCACCGCGGGGTGCTGTACTTCTCCACCGGCGCGGGCGAGCAGAAGGCGAGGAACCTCGCTCACAACGCGCACTGCGCCCTGACCACCGGGGGGAACTCGCTCACCCGGGGGCTCGACCTGGTCGTCGAGGGCCGGGCGGAACGGGTCGCCGACCCGGCGGTCATCGAGGAGGTGATCGCGGCGTACGAGGCGAAGTACGGGCGGCACGTCACCTCGCCCGAGGGCACCTTCCACGGGATCGGGGACGCGTTCCGCAAGGGGGACGCGACGGTGTTCGCGGTGGCCCCGGCCACGGCGTACGGCTTCGGCCGGGACGACGGGGTGTACAGCCACACGCGGTGGGCGTTCTGAGGTCCGCAGGCATGGTGCAGGGTGGAGCCCATGCCTGCTGACGACCACAGGACGCGGACGGCCCGGAGCCTGCGCCACACCGAACGACTGATACGCCTCTGCCCGCCCCCCGACGAAGGCCGGGCCGTGACGTGGCCCGCTGTGGAGCGGGAACTGGGCGTCACCCTGCCGGCCGACTACAAGCGGCTCGTCGAGACGTACGGGGGCGGCCTCTTCGCGGGCGCCCTCTGGCTGCTCGAACCGGGCTGCCCGGACGCCGTGTACGACCTGGTCGCCCAGCGGGCGGAGCGCGAGGAGATCCTCGCCGGACTGTGGGAAGCGGGCGAGGAGAAGCCGCCGGAACTGCGCGAGGGCGGCGTCGAGCTGGTGCCCTGGGGGTTCGAGGAGGGCGGAGGCCACTTCCTGTACTGGCTGGTCCGGCCCGGCACCGAGCCGGAGGAGTGGACCGTGATCCTCAACGAGGGCCGCGGTCCGCTCTGGGAGGCCTGGCCGATGTCGTGCAGCCAGTTCCTTCTCGAGGTGGTGTCCGGCACGACGACGTCCTTCTACTTCACCGGCCTCGACGACATCGCCGCCCCGCAGGACGGGAGCGCTTTCGTACCCAACGCGCAGATCCTCGGCCGGTAGGGGCGCGGGACGGCGCGGCCGGCCGGCGTCACCGCCCGGGAGCGTCCCGGGCGGCCCGGACGCGGCGGTGGCTCCAGACGAGGAGGGCGAAGAGGACGAGACCCGAGACGATCAGGCTCGCCCCCGTGCCCCATCCGGCGAACGGCACCCGGGGGACCAGACCCCACACCAGGCCCGCGCCGACGAGGCACAGCCCCGCCAGGACCGAGCAGGCGATACGCCACGGCGAGGAGACGCTCTCCTCGACGGCCCGCATCGCCTGCTCGCGGACGGGAGCGACGAACCGGTCCAGCGCCGGTACGGCGCGGGCCAGCAGCACCACACCGGCGAACACGAGCAGCAGCCCCGGCCCGGGCAGCACCAACAGGGCCACGCCGATCACCACCAGTACCGCGCCGAGGACACCCAGCGCCACTCGCCGGACCGATTCGACGCTTCGCGCCATGTCGCCCCACTCTCCCGGTTCCACCACGGACGGCCCCGTTCGGCCGGCCCCACGGGACACGCGTCCCCGTACGGGCGGTGCCACCGCGCCTCTGTTCCCGGTACGGCGGGAAACCATGCCCTCCGGCGCCGACGGCGGGGTTCCGCCGTCGGCCGCGGACGCTGTCCAGGACCCTGCTGCCCGCGGCGTTCGCGCAGCGCGCGGCCGTGAGGACGAGGCGGTAATCCGGTCGACAGGCGCACCGGCGATCGGCTGTGATGCCCCTACCGCCCGCTGCACGGGGCAACCGGCCACAGGAGACGCTCTTGGACACCGCGACGACCGCGGACATCCGCCCCCGGATCGACAGGTCGCTGGTCAGGCGTCTGGTCGACGACCAGTTCCCGCAGTGGGCGGGACTTCCGCTGAAGCTGCTCGACCCGGCCGGATCCGATCACGTGATCTACCGGCTGGGCGGGGAACTGACGGTCCGGCTGCCCCGCCACGCCGGGGCGATCGGACAGGCCGGGAAGGAGTTCGAGTGGCTGCCCCGGCTCGCCCCGCACCTCCCCCTCGCCGTCCCGCTCCCGGTGGCGGTGGGGAAGCCCGGCTTCGGCTATCCGTGGCCGTGGGCGGTGTCCCGCTGGCTGGAGGGCGAGGTGGCGACCGTCGAGGCACTGGCCGGCTCGTCGAGGACCGCCGTCGAACTGGCGCGGTTCCTGACCGCCCTCCAGCGCTTCGCGCCCGAGGACCGGCCCGCGGTCACCACCGGCGAAGACCTCGCCGGCCGGCCGCTGGCCGACCGGGACCGCGCGACGCGGGCCGCCATCGCCCGGGTGGACGGCGTGTTCGACGCCGCGGCGATGACCGGCCTGTGGGACGCGGCGCTGAACGCCCCCGGGTGGGACGGTCCCCCGGTCTGGTTCCACGGCGACTTCCACACCGGCAACCTGCTGACCGTCGACGGCCGCCTCAGCGCCGTCATCGACTTCGGCGGACTCGGCATCGGCGACCCCGCCTGCGACCTGATGATCGCCTTCACCCTGATGACAGCCGGCGACCGAGCCGCGTTCCGCGACGCGCTCGGCGTGGACGACGCCACCTGGACGCGGGGCCGCGGCTGGGCCCTGGCCACCGGCCTGAACGCCTACACCTCCTACGCCGCCGTCAGCCCCCGGGTCGCCGCGCAGACCACCCGGCAGATCACGGCGGCTCTCGACGGCTGACCCACCGTCGCGCGACCGCTCCCGGTTCAGGCGTGGGACAGGGCGAACGAGACCAGGAAGCCGCTCACCGTGACCAGCCCGATGGCCAGGTGGGCGTCCTCGAAGGCCTCCGGGATCATCGTGTCGGCGATCATGGCGAGGATCGCCCCGGCCGCCACCGCCGTGACGGCGGCGATCACCGCCGGGGAGAAGGCCCCGACGACGGTGTAGCCGAGGACGGCGGACACGGTACTGGCGGCGGCGATCGCGCCCCACACACCGAAGACGTACCCCTTGCTCCGGCCGGCCCTCCTCATCCCCGCGGAGCTCGACAGCCCTTCCGGCACGTTGCTGATGAAGACGGCAGCCACGGTCACCAGACTGACCGCGCCGCCGTCGAGCAGGCTCACCCCGATCACGGCCGATTCCGGGACCCCGTCCAGCAGCGCCCCGAGCGCCAGCGCCAGCCCGGAGCCGCCCTGCTGGGCCTCGGACGGCTGTGTGTGCCCCGTGCGGTGACCGGAGCGTTTGCGGTGCCGGGCGCCGCGGCGGGCCAGCCAGAGGTTGCCGGCCGTGTAGGCCACCGCGCCGAGGATCGTCCCGATCGCGGCCGGAGCCAGCCCGGCCTGGTCGTACGCCTCACCGACCAGCTCGAAGGAGACCGCGGAGATCAGCACCCCCGCGCCGAACGCCATCACCGTGGCGATCACCTTCTGCGGCACGCGCACCCCGTAGCCGACCGCCGCCCCCAGCAGCAGCGCCGAGCCCGCCAGCAGTCCCCACAATCCCGCCTGCACCACCTCACTCATCCCGTGCCGGTACCCGACGACGCCCCGACGACTCCGCCGTCCCGCGCATCAGGTCCTGCGTCGGGGTCCCGGGACCGGCGCGCGCCGGACGGGCACCGTCGTCTCGACCGCGTCCTGCGCCAGGCGGTCGAGGATCAGCCGGCTGACGAGGGCCGGATTCTCCGGCGGGACCAGATGGGAGACTCCGGGGACGACGGCCGGCTGCGAGCCGGGGACCGCGCGGTACAGGGCGGCCGTGTGCTCCGGCGTCATCACGTCGTCGTTGCCGATGACGACGAGGGCGGGGGCTCGGACGCGGGCCGGCGACTCGCCTGTCAGGCCGTGGTGGGCTGGAAGGCGATCGCGATGGCGTCGTCGCACAGGGTGGGCGCCCATCGGGCGAGGTCGTCCTGGAGGAAGGTGATGAGGCCGGCGGGGGAGACCGCCCGGTCACTGTCGTCGCAGTACGCCTGGAGCCGTTCGCGCAGCGGGTAGAAGGCGCCCGTACGGCTGCGCGCCTCGGTGACGCCGTCGGAGTAGGCCACCAGGATGTCGCCGGGCTCCAGCGTGCGTGTGGCGGTGTCCGGGGGCTCGGGCAGCAGGTCGGCCATGCCCAGGGGCAGGCTGTGCTCGGTCTCCACCACGGACGTGGAACGGTGCCGGACGGCGAGCAGCGGCTGGTGTCCGCGGTCCAGGATCCGCACGGCGTCCCCGTCCGGGGAGAACTCGAGCAGGACGGCCGTGGCGAACAGCTCGTCCGTCAGTGCCACGCCGTCCGCGGACGGGGAAGCGGGCTGGATGCGGCTGACGGGGTCCATCGGGGGGTTGTCACGGTCGAGTTCCAGGGCGACGTCGATCCGGCCGGCCACCTGGGACAGCGTCGGATGGAGCTGCGCCGCCTCCTGGAAGGTGGAGATCACCGTGGCCACGGTCTGGGCCGCACCGATGCCCTTGCCCTTGACGTCCCCGACGATCACGCGGACGCCGAACGGTGTCGGACGGACGCTGTAGAGGTCCCCGCCGATGAGGGCCTCGTCGTCCGCGGCCCGGTAGAAGCCGGCCACCCGCAACGGTCCGATCCGGTCGGGCAGGGGCCGGAGCAGGGCCAGTTGCACGGCCTCGGCGACCGCCTGGACGCGGCGGAAACGGCTCTCGGCCCGTCGGCGCACCACACAGAGCACGACGGACAGCACCGTGACGGAGCCCAGCACGACCAGCGCCACGACGGTCAGCGGACCGACGTAGTCCTCGAGCTGCTCGGTGACGGCCAGCAGGACACATCCGGCGGCACCGGTGGCGGCGACGCCGAGCGGCGGGTAGGCGAAGATGGCCAGCACCACCGAGGCCGACAGCAGCGGCCCGAAGAAGTACTGCGGCGGCGTCACCTCGTCGAGCACCATGGCCAGCACGATCAGCGCGGGCGGGAACCAGCGAAGCCACCGGGGCGGCCAGGGGTGCTGCTCAGCCCGCCGCCTGGACTCCACAGCAGCCCGCCCCGCACCCACAGCTGTCGCTCCCTCTCCGTCAAGCGTCCCGGCGGGCCCGAGGACCCTGGCGAGCATCATGCCCGCCAGGACCCGTCGACCGACGGTGACGACACGCGCCCGGGGCGAAGGTGTGTCCGGGACGCGGTCGGGGCCGTCCTCGCCGGCACCGTCGGGCACCACCTCGGTGACGAGCCGTCGCCCGCCCTTCGTCATGGCGGCCCTCAGACGTCCTGCGGGTACCAGCGTAGTTCCACGGTGTTGCCGTCGGGGTCCTCCACGTAGAGCGAGACGGCGGTGCCCCGGGCCCCGAAGCGCTCGCCGGGACCGTCCAGCACGGTGAACACGCCGGAGTCGACGACCTGCTGCCAGTCGAGGGGCTCGACCACCAGACAGACGTGGTCGACGTTCGAGCCCCGCGGGCCGCCGGCGGGCGCCTCGACGAGGTCGATGACGGTGGTGGGGCTCACCCGCACGGAGGGGAAGGACGCCTTGCCGGCCCGCCACTCCTCGGCCCGTACGGGCTCCAGGCCCAGAGGGCCGGTGTAGAAGGCGAGCGAGCGCTCCACGTCGGCGACGTTCAGGACGAGGTGGTCGAAGTCGATCACGCGCATGGGTGTCTCCACAGGTGAAGGCGCCCGGGGCGCCGAGGGGACCGGGAGGGGCCGGTGCGGCTGTCGTCCGGCCCGGGACTCAGCATGGCCGGACGGGCGTCCAGCGGTCCAACGCATGTCCGTCATCCCCTCCATCGTGCTTCACGATCCACGGACGGATCTCCGGCGGACGCGCTACGTCCTCGCGGTCGCGGAGACCGCCGGCTCCACCCGTGCCGCCGAACGGTGCCACATCGTCCGGTCCGCGCTCAGCCACCAGGACGGTGCGGGAACTTGCAGCGAAGCCGGTCAGGGAGGGCTCCCGGTCCTCGCCGAGCCGGTGGCGCGTCACGCGGCCCTCGGCGGGGCGGTGGCGGGCCGTGTGCACGGTGCCCACGGACAAGAACGCGTGATCGTGCGAACGGACGGCCGGCGCGTCATGGTTCGACGCCGCCGGCGCCGGTCAGGACGGCGCGTCCGACTGCCGCTCGGCCGCCGACGCGTCGGCGCCCCGCCGGCAGGCCGCGTCGTGCAGGTCGCCCAGCGAGGTCCACCACCGCTCGCAGCAGTCCTGGACGGCAGGGCCGGGGACCGCCGCGGAGCGGGTGCACTCCGGCCGGTGCGCGAGCGTGCCCGGGGTCCGCCAGAACGCGCAGCACGGCGCCGGCGCGGAGAACGGCCCTTCGGGGCGAGGCCGGGCGAGCCGCTCGGCCCGCCGCGCCAGAGCGATCCGACGCCGGTGCTCCGCACGGGCGTCGGCGGCACAGCAGGCGAAGACGGCCACGCCGAACAGGCCGGGCAGGGCCAGCCAGGGGTGGTACGTGGCCGCGTAACCGGCGCACCCGAGAAGCAGGACGGCGACTGCGCTGCACGCGCGGACGGTGCGCAGGGTCGGCGGCACGAGGACTCCCACTGGTCGGCGACGTTCCATGCTCGGGATCCCGTATGCCCCGTCGTCACCGCCGTACGTGTCCCAGTCGCCGCACGACGGGGCGAGCGTGGGAACCGCGGTCGCGGTTCCCACGGCCTTTGGCCCGCTGCCGGCCGGGCGCCCGAGTCACCCCGGCGGGGCCGCCGCCCGACGACGGGCCACGCCGTGGAGGAAGCGGTCCCGCTGCACGGGGTCGGTGGCCAGATGCACCGCTGTTCGGGCCAGGGCGACCGCACCGTCCAGAACGGCGCGGTCGGCGCCCGCGCCGGTCCCGTAGCGGGCGAAGTCCTCGGTGTGCTGGAGGGCGCCCCCGGTGTCGTACCCGATGCAGGGATGGATCGAGGGCACGACGTGGGAGACGTTGCCCATGTCGGTGGAGGCCATCGGCTCACCGTGACGGGCCACCGGATTCCGGCCGAGAGCCCGGGCCGCCTCCACGTAGGCCGAGGTCAGGAACGGATCCTGCCGCAGGTCGGCGAAGTCGTGACCGTGCGGTACGAGCTCCAGCTCCGCTCCCGTGGCCAGCGCGCCCGCTTCGAGGCAGGCCCGCACCCGGCGCCGGGCGTCCGCGAGATCCCCGGTCGTGCGGGCCCGTACCTCGTAGCGTGCACGGGCGAGCTCCGGGATGACGTTGACCGTGTGACCGGCCTCCAGGACCACGTCGTGGACCAGCGTCCCCGGCGGCAACTGCTGGCGCAGCATGCCGACCGCCGTGTGGGCCAGGGTGACGGCGTCGAGGGCGTTCACACCCTGCCAGGGTGCGACGGCGGCGTGGGCCGGTGCCCCGCGGTAGGTGACGTCCCAGGCGCCGACGGCGAGCGACGAGGCACCGACCGAGTCCTCCGGGGCGGCGTGCACCATCATCGCCGCCGCGGCGTCGTCGAACACCCCTGCCTCCAGCAGCGTCACCTTCCCGCCGACGTCCTCCTCGGCCGGCGTGCCCACCAGCTTCACCGTGACCCCGACGGCATCGGCGACCGCTGCCAGACCGAGGGCGGCTCCCACGGCCGCGGCACCGTTGACGTTGTGCCCGCAGGCGTGCCCGATGCCCGGCAGCGCGTCGTACTCGGCGCACAGGCACACCACGAGGTCACCGGTGCCGTAGGTGCCGACGAGGGCGGTCGGCATTCCGGCCGCTCCCCGCTCCACCCGGAAGCCGGCGCCCTCGAGGAGGTCCGCGATCTTGGCGGCCGACCTGTGCTCCCGCAGTGCCGTCTCGGGCTCCGCGTGCAGACTGTGGCTCAGTCCCACCAGGGCCTCGCCCCAGGAGCGGACGGCGTCCGTGGCGGCGGCGAGGGCATTCTCGCGCGCAGCCGTCCGCGACCGTTCCGGCTGTTCCGGTCGGACGTGCGTCATGCCGTCTCCTCCTTGTGCGCGAGGCGTGGGAGGCCCGGGAGGGCGGAGGGCGCGGGCCCGCCGCGGAACAGCAGACCGAGCAGTGCCCCGCCCGAGGCGACCGCCGCGCACGTCCCCCAGGCCCAGAGGTACCCCGCCCCCGCGACACCGCCGCCGGACGCGGGATGCCCGGCGAACAGGGCGCCGATGGACGCCGCCCCTATCGCCGCCCCGAGGGAGAGGGCCAGTTCGTTGATGCCGACGGACAGGGCCGTCTCCGTCTCGTCGACGACCTCGACGGACAGGGTGCGCGTGACGGCCTCGAACATCCCCGTCGCGACGCCCACCAGAAGCGCCCCCACGAGGTACTGGGGCAGGGAACCGTGGAACAGCATCAGGCAGAGGAAGCCCGCCGCGCCGACACCGCCGCCGGCGACGAGGGTCACCCGGTCGCCGACGAGCCGGGCCAGCCGGGGCGAAGCCGTGGAGCCGCCGAAGCCCGCGAAGACCATCGCCAGGGTCACCGACGAGATGGCGCGTGACCCCAGCCCCATCCCGTAGCCCTCGTCGCCCGGCTCCGCGCCCAGGAAGACCGCGTTCGCGCCGAGGAAGCCGATGGCGCCGAAGGCGGCGCAGAACGTGTGGGCACTGACCACGGCCAGCCGCGGGTTGCGCAGCAGAGCGAGGTCGACCAGAGGATGGTCCGCCGTGCGTTCGACGCGGACCCACACGGCGAGGAGGACCACGGCGACGGCCCCGGTGAGCAACGAGGCCGCCGAGGCCCACCCCCAGGAGCCGCCCTCCGTCAGCACCAGGACCAGGGCGCCCAGACCGAGGGTCAGCAGCACCGCGGCCGGGGTGTTGAACCGGCCGGCGCGCGCGGCGGTGCCGGCGGGCAGGACGAACGCCGCGGCCAGGGCCATGACCCCGAACGGGACCGCTGTCCACAGACCCGCCAGAGCGTGCTCCTCGCTCAGCGAGCCGGCGACGAAACCACCGGTGCCGATGGACAGCAGCAGTGCGCCGACGAGCACCGACATCCCGAAGCGGCCGTACTCCGGGGCACGGGACCGCAGGATCCCGGCCAGCAGCGGAAAGAAGCCGACGACGGCGCTCTGCAGCGTCATGCCGAGCGCGAGCGTGGCGGTCGTCGGCCTCAGGGCGATCAGCAGGGACCCCGCGGCCACCATGGCGACGGCCACCCGCAGCAGCCGCCGATGGCCCCAGAGGTCGCCCCAGCGCGACAGCAGAGGGGTGAGCACCGCGAACGCGAGCTGCGACACCAGGTAGAGGTTGCTCTGCCCCACGCCGCCCAGCCCGACGTGGCGGCCCACCACTGGCAGCAGGGGCGTCAGGTAGCCCTGGACGACGCCGCTGCACACCACGATCACCGTCATGGTCGCGAGCAGGCCCCGGTTGCGACCGATGGCATCCGGCACTGTGTCACCCTCTTTCCTTGGCTGGAACACGACATGGTGACTACAGTGCGAGCGCTGGAGGAATCGGCCGCCGACTCGGCGGAAAGCGTGCGGGAGGCCCGGCCGGGATGAAGGAATCGGGCACGACCACCGAACTGGACCTCGCACTCGTGCACGCGCTCCAGATCCGCCCCCGTGCCACATGGGCCGATCTCGCCCCCTCACTGGGCGTCGCGGCGGTGACACTGGCCCGCCGCTGGGAGCGGCTCACCGAGCGAGGGCTCGCCTGGTTGTCCGCCGTCCCCGGTCCGGCCTTCTCCCGCACCCGGTGCACGGCGTTCGTCCTCGTCGGCTGCCGGCCCGCGGCACGGGAGCGGCTGGCCGAACGGATCGCCTCGCTGAGCGAGGCGGTGACCGTCGAACTCACCGCGCCGGGCGGCGCCGACCTGCTGCTGGACGTGCTGGCCCCGGACCTGGCCGCCCTGCACCGCTTCGTGGACGAGCGGCTGGCCCGGCTGCCCGGGGTCACCGGGGTGGAGTGCCTGTACGCCACGTCGCTGTACACGGAGGGCAGCAGATGGCGGCTGGGCTCCCTGGACCCGGCCCAGCTCTTTGAGCTCGGCCGGCCGGTGACGGCGGACCGGGGTACCGCACCGCCCGTGGCCGCGCTCGACGACATCGACCGCGAGCTGCTCGGCCTCCTGGCCCTCGACGGGCGCCTGGCACTGGCGGAGCTGGCCCAGCGCGTGGGGACGAGCGCCGCGACGGCCCGGCGACGGCTCGGCCGGCTCACCCGCTCCGGAGTGGTCGCGTTCCGCTGTGACGTGGCTCCGCCCCTGGTCGGGCTGTCCGTCCCGGTGACCTTCCGCTGCCGGGCACCGGCCAAGGACGTCGGCGCACTGCACCGCACGCTGGCCACCCTCCCCGGCTGCCGGCTCGTCGCCGCCGTCACCGGCACCGCCAACGTCCTGGCCACCTACTGGCTGCCGGACATCGCAACCGTCCAGCACCGCGAGACGGTGATGTGCGAACGCCTCCCGTCCCTGGAGGTCATCGACCGGGTCATCGGCGTCCGTGCCGTCAAACGCATGGGGCACCTGCTGGACGCCGACGGCTGCCGCACGGGGACACGGGCGATCCAGGTGTGGTAGGCCGAGGTCTCCCACCCGGGTCCGGCACCGGTCCCGGATGCCGCCGCCCCCTCGGTCAGGCGCCGCGAGCCGTCCTGCGGAAGGCCGTCGGCGTCGTGCCCGCCCGTTGCCGGAAGAACTTGGTGAAGTCGCTGGCGTCGGCGAAACCCAGTCGTGCGGCGACGGCGGCGACGGTCAGCGGGCCGTGGGCCAGTTCCCGTTTGGCCTCCAGCACCACGCGCTCGTCGATGTAGCGCTTCGCCGGCATGCCGGTGACGGCCTCCGTGGCCCGAGTGAGCGTGCGCCGGCTGTAGCCCAGTGCCGCCGCGTAGTCCTCCACCCGGCGGGTGACCGCGAAGTCGCGTTCCACGGCCGCGCGGAAACGGCGGAACGTCTCGTTCGGGGCCGGCCTGCCGGGCTCGGACCCGTACGCCCCCGCCAGGCGCGCCACCAGTACCGCCAGCAGATGCCGCAGCACCTGCACATGGGACTCCAGGGGCAGCTCGGCCATGGCCTCGTACTCGTACCGCAAGTGGTCCAGCGCCCGGCGCAGACCCTCCGCGTCCGGCGCGCCCGGGGTGAGGGGCGCCTGGGCCGGTGCCACGTCGGCGACCGAGGCGGCGGCCGTCTCCGTGTCGGGGAAGCCCGAGGGGAAGGCGACCACCAGGCCCCGGGCCCTCACCAGGTCCGTGCCCCAGCGCTGCACCTGCCCGGGGCGGATCCACAGCCAGGCGCCGCCGGACAACTCGTACCGGGTGAAGTCCACCGAGACCGTCAGGCGGCTGCCCGGGCGCACGGTGACGAGCTGGTGGAAGGCGGGGCGCAGCGAGGCGTACGGGTCGTTGCCGTGCCGCCGGGCGCGCTCGGCCAGTCCCGCCAGCTCGACCAGCTCCAGCCCCGGCGGGGAACCGGCCGTACGCCGCAGGGCCAGCTCCCGGATGACCGACCGCTGCGCAACCTGTCCGTTTTTCCCCATGTCGAGTCCCGAGTGTACCGCCGCTCCCCGTGACCGGGCTCCTAGCGTGGGGACGTAGACACAGATCAGCGCGGTGCACGCGGGAGGGAAACCCGGTATGAGACTGGTCGTGGGGATGACGGGAGCCACCGGCGCCGTGTTCGGTGTCCGGTTCCTCCAGGTGCTGGCCCGGCTGCCGGACGTCGAGACCCATCTGGTCCTCAGCCGGTGGGCGCGGACGACGATCGAGCTGGAGACGGGCCTGTCCGTGGACGAGGCCGCAGACCTGGCCGACGTCGTGCACCGGCCGGAGGACCAGGGCGCCACCATCTCCTCCGGCTCGTTCCGCACCGACGGCATGGTGGTCGTGCCGTGCTCGATGAAGACCCTCGCCGGGATCCGCGCCGGATACGCCGACGGTCTGGTCGGGCGTGCCGCCGACGTGGTGCTCAAGGAGGGCCGCAGGCTCGTCCTCGTCCCGCGCGAGACACCGCTGAGCGAGATCCATCTGGAGAACATGCTCGCGCTCTCCCGTATGGGCGTGCGGATGGTGCCGCCCATGCCCGCCTTCTACAACCACCCGCGGTCGGTGGACGACATCGTCGACCACGTCGTGGCCCGGATCCTCGACCAGTTCGACCTGCCCGCCCCCGCCGCCAGGAGGTGGGAGGGCATGCGCGCCGCCCGCCTGCTGCGACCGGCTTCCTGACCCCCGTTCCCGGGGCCGCCGCGCCCCGCCGCTTCCCCGCCCCCCTGACGTTCGACTTCCACGGAGTACCCATGGCCCATGACGACCTGCGCGGTTTCCTCAGCACGCTGGAGAAGGAAGGCCAGCTGCTGCGCATCACCGAAGAAGTCCTTCCCGAACCCGACCTGGCCGCGGCGGCCAACGCCGCCGGACGCATCGGCGACGGCGCACCCGCCCTGTGGTTCGACAACGTCAAGGGCTTCACCGACGCCCGGATCGCCCTGAACGTCCACGGCTCCTGGGCCAACCACGCCCTCGCCCTCGGCCTGCCCAAGCACACCCCGGTCAAGGAACAGGTGGAGGAGTTCGCCCGGCGCTGGGACGCCTTCCCGGTCGCCCCCGAGCGGCGCGAGGACGCGCCGTGGCGGGAGAACACCCAGGAGGGCGACGACGTCGACCTCTTCTCGGTGCTTCCCCTGTTCCGCCTCAACGACGGCGACGGCGGCTTCTACCTGGACAAGGCCGCCGTGGTCTCCCGCGACCCCGAGGACCCCGGCCACTTCGGCAAGCAGAACGTCGGGACCTACCGTCTCCAGGTCGTCGACCGGAACCGGCTCGCGATACAGCCCGTACCCGTGCACGACATCGCGCTCCACCTGCGCAAGGCCGAGGAGAGGGGAGAGGACCTCCCCATCGCCATCACCCTCGGCAACGACCCGGTGATGGCCATCGTGGCCGGGATGCCCATGGGATACGACCAGAGCGAGTACGAGATGGCCGGCGCCCTGCGCGGCGCGCCCGCCCCGATCGCCACCGCCCCCCTCACCGGCTTCGACGTGCCCTGGGGCTCCGAGGTCGTCATCGAGGGCGTCATCGAAGGCCGCGAGCGGCAGATCGAGGGCCCCTTCGGCGAGTTCACCGGCCACTACTCCGGCGGCCGCCGCATGCCCGTCGTCCGCATCGACCGCGTCTCCTACCGCACGAACCCGGTCTTCGAGTCCCTCTACCTGGGCATGCCGTGGACCGAGTGCGACTACCTCGTGGGCCCCAACACCTGTGTCCCGTTGCTGAAGCAGCTGCGCGCCGAGTTCCCCGAGGTCCAGGCCGTCAACGCCATGTACACGCACGGTCTGCTGGCCGTGATCTCCACGAGGAAGCGGTACGGTGGGTTCGCCAAGGCCGTCGCCATGCGCGCCATGACGACCCCGCACGGCCTCGGTTACATCACCACGGTCATCGTCGTCGACGAGGACGTGGACCCGTTCGACCTGCCGCAGGTCATGTGGGCGATGTCGTCGAAGGTCAATCCGGCCGACGACGTCGTGGTCCTGCCCAACCTCTCCGTGGTGGAACTGGCCCCCGCCGCCCAGCCGGCGGGTCTGACCAGCAAGATGATCATCGACGCCACCACGCCCGTGCACCCCGACGCGCGCGGCAACTTCTCCACGCCCACCAAGGACCTCCCCGAGGCGAAGGACTGGGCGGCCAGGCTCCAGCGCCTGCTGTCCGAGGCCCGCGGCTGACGCCCGCCTCCGGCACCGACCGAACGCCCCCTCCGCATCAAAGGAAGGCACTCCCATGACCGACTGCTGCCCCCGCTGTGCCCACGAGAGCCTCAGGACCCTGCACTCCTCGCCCGTCCCCGGTGCCTGGGACGTCCTGCAGTGCGGGCGCTGCTTCTACACCTGGCGGACCAGCGAGCCGGCCCGGCGCACGCGGCGCGACGCCTACCCGGAGGCGTTCCGGCTGACCCCCGAGGACATGGCGAACGCCGTCGAGGTCCCCGCCGTCCCACCCCTGCGCACCCCCGGCTCCCACCAGGAGGCGGGGCAGGCGTCCGGCCCGGCGGCGGAAACTCGGATGCGGGCGCCGGCCGACCGCTCCTAGGCTGCGCGGGGCACGGACGAGGCGCCGTGCCGGCCGTCAGGGATCGGAGACGCACCGGAGCATGACCAGTCGACTGTTCACGATCTGCTTCCACACGGACCGGCCCTCGGACCTGGCACGGTTCTGGTCCGGTGTCCTCGGCCGGGAACCGGTCGACGGCCCGGACGGCGACGTCGCGGTCCTGCCCCCCGGTGCCGCCGGGTTCCGCATCCGTTTCCTGCCAAGCCGGGAGCCGAGGACCGGCCGGAACCGGGCGCACTTCGACCTGACGAGCACCTCCGCCGAGGATCAGCGGCAGACGGTGGCCAGGGCGCTCGAACTCGGCGGCAGACACATCGACGTGGGCCAACTCCCCGAAGAGGGACACGTGGTGCTCGCCGATCCGGACGGCAACGAGTTCTGTGTCATCGAGCCGGGCAACAAGTTCCTCGCCGACACCGGTCTCATCGGGGCGCTCGCCTGCGACGGTACGCAGGAGGTCGGCTACTTCTGGAGCGAGGCGCTGCGGTGGCCGCTGGTCTGGGACCAGGACCAGGAGACCGCGATCCAGTCGCCGGACGGCGGTACGAAGATCACGTGGGGTGGCCCTCCGGTGGCGCCGAAGACGGGCACGAACAGGCTGTGCTTCGAGCTGGCGCTCCCCGCCGGCGCCGACTGGGAGGCGGAGGCCGGCCGCCTGGTCTCGCTCGGCGCGACGCGCACCGGCACCGGCGAGGGCGGCGACCGGGCGCTGATGCTCGACCCCGACGGCAACGAGTTCTTCGTACAGAGGCCCCGCTAGCGGCTCCCGCGGGGTGCCGTGCGCGAGGTGGTGTCCCCGCGCCCACGGGGCGCCGCCGGCGGCGGCACCGTCTTCCCGACGTCAGTCCGCCCGGACGAGGAACCGCTGGTCCGCCTCGCCGGTGCAGCGTTCCTCGACCGCCTCCGCGCCCTCGGTGGTGAGGTCGTCGGCGATGCCGATGCACCGGCTGCCGGTGACCGGACGGATCCGGACGCCCTCGGTGCCTTCGGCGGGGTCGGCCTCCAGACGGAAGAGGGTCGCGCGGGTGCAGTCGTCCCAGGGTTCGAGCATGCCCCTGACCGGACCGGAACTCATCACCGTCAGGCAGCCCTTTCCTTCCTCCGGGTGGTGCCACTGGATGTGGTAAAGGCCCTCGCCGACCGGTTCGAGGTACGTGCGCGGCACGGTGCTCCGCGCGCAGGGGAGCTGGACGGCGACGGCGCTGGCGTAGGCACCCTTCCGGTCCCGCCCGTCGGTCAGACACAGGTCGGGCGTGCGGGCGGGGCGGACGGTGACCCAGCCGGCGGTGACGGTCCCCGAGTCCGGACCGTCGGAGCCGTGGGGGAGCAGTCCCCAGGCGGCCACGGCGAGCAGCGGGAGCACGAGCGCGGCGACGAGCGCGGCCGTGCGCCTCCTGTTCCGGCGGGGCCGCGGGGCCGGGGGTCCCCCGGTCCGCGACGGGGCCTCGTCCGCGATGTCCCCGGCGTCGGGGCCGGGATCGGGCGCCGTCGCGCCCCCGACGGTGACGCCTGCGGCGATCCGGTCCCTCGCGTCCAGCCACGCGTCGACCCGCCCTTCGTCCCCGCAGGCGCGGACGAACGCGGCCAGCAGATCGGGCCGCGGCAGGCTCGTCCGCCTGAGGAGGTCGGCCAGCGTGCTGCGCGCCAGCACGTCGCCGTTCCGGGCGGCCCGCTCCTCCAGCTCGCGATACGTCCGCCCGGAAAGCGCCTTGAGCCGCCGCATCGACTCGACAAAGCCCGCGGCGTCCTTCGCGTCGTACGGCGACAGCTCCCCCAGGTTCCCCATGAAGGTCATCCTGCTGCGTCGGCGGCGGAAGGGACAATGACATGTTCCGCCACGCCGCGCTGTCCGGGACACGCTGCGGACCCGCCCCTGACCAGCCCGGACAGCCGTCCGCTGTCCGGGACAGCCGTCGACCGTTGCCCCGGCCGGCCGACCGGCGGCAGTCTCTGTGACACCCGAGGCCCGTGGGGGAGCGGGCCGTACCGGCCACCGACCGCATGAACAGGGGGGACGGGGGGCGCTGGTGGGGCGGCCGAGGCCGCCCCACCAGCGGGCACGGACCGATCCGCTGCGGTGCCGAACAAGCCCTGCCCTGACCCGGGTCGACGTCCACCTCGGGGAGGCGCAGGTGCGGGGCGAGCGGACCGGGCCGGTGGCTGCCGTGCCTCCCGGTGGCCGGATCGGGCCGTACACCGTACTGGCCGAGCCGGCCAGCGGTGGCATGGGCCGGGTCTGCCCGGCCCGCTCGCCTGGCGGCCGCACCGTGGCCGTCGAGACCCTGCTCCCCTCGGCGGGCCGGAGCCCCGCCGAGGCCGACCGGCGCCGCTTCGTCCGCGAGGTGGCCCTGGCCCGCCGTGTGCGCGGGGCGTACACCGCCGGCGTCGTGGACGCGGACCCGCAGGCGCCGTCGCCCTGGACGGCCACGGAGTACGTCCCCGCCCCCTCGCTGCGTGAACTCGTCGACTCCTGCGGACCGCTGCCGGCCGATCCGCTGCACTGGGTGGCGGCGGGCACGGCCGAGGCGCTGACCAGCATCCGCACCGCGGGCCTGGTGCACCGCGACGTCAAGCCGTCCAACGTCCTGCTGCCGGAGGACGGTCCGCGCCTGATCGACTTCGACATCTCGCGGGCCACGGATCTCACCCGTTCCTCACCGTCTCCCGCCCGCCGACAGGGCGCTCGCCGGAGCGGCCGGGCGTTGCGCCTCCCGAGCCGTACCCCGCCGTGCCCGCCGGGGAGACCTGTCCGAAAGTCACCCCCCGCGGGGATGCGCCCTCCCGCCACGGGTATGTCCCGTCCACGCGCGTGTGCGGAGGCTTGGGGGGAGCTGCCCGGTGACATGGTGCCGTCCGGGAACCGGCGGACAGGGATCGAGGAGGTCCCGGCGGCGGCAGGCGGTGCGCCTGCTGCGGGCCCGGGGGACGTACGGACCCGAGTTGCGCGAGGTGCTGCCCGCACTGATCGGGACGGTCCTCACGGGGTGCGGCGCGTTCACCGGCCTGGTCGTGACCTACCGCTTCCACGGCCCGACGGCGCTGTCGGCCGTGCTCGCCCTCGTGGCGATCGTCGCGGCGGTGGTCGTCGGGCGGCGACGGCCCCGGGCCCGGCGCCGTCGCGGGTACTACACGCCGGAAGAAATCGCCGAGTTGGACGTCGACGGCCTCGCGCTGGCCGTGTGCCGCATGCTCCGCCGGGACGGCTGGACCGTACGGCGGGCGGCCGACGACGGTGTCCGGCCGTGGGTGCGGGCCCGCCACGACCGCGGGCACCGGCTGGAGGTCGCGTTCCGCCCCGTCGCCGAGCCGCTCCCGGACGAGGACCCGCCGCTCGCCCGGGAGCGGCTCGGCGACGACCGCCCGCCGCGGCTCCGACTGGTCGTGCACCGCGGCACGTTCACCCTCCGCGACGTCCGGTGGGCGCGGGCGAGCGGTGACATCCGCCTGGTGGACGGCAGGCTGCTGAGACGGTGGGCGCGCGGGACCCCGCTGCACCGGCTGATCGACCTCCGCTGAGCCGTGGACGCCCCGCCGGCCGTTCGCGGCCGGCACCCGCGAGGCCGGACGCGTGTCACCGCGGACAGGCGCCCGGCCGTCCGTCGTGTCCGCTGTGGTCCGTGGTGACGGCCACGCTCAGCGGGTGTCCGTCAAGCCACCGGTGACGGCGATGACCTCGCCGACCGTGAAGCTGGAGTCCGCGTCGGAGGCCAGGTACACGTAGGCGGGGGCCACTTCCTCGGGCTGGGCGACGCGTCCCATGGGGGAGGAGCTGCCCAGGTGGGTGAGGTAGTCGTCGGGGAAACGCTGCCCGGAGAGGTTGAGCACGGTCCAGGTGGGGCCGGGGGAGACGATGTTCGCGCGGACTCCCCGCTGTGCGAGGTGCGAGGCGATGGACTTGGTGAAGGCGACCACGGCGGCCTTCGAGGCGGCGTAGTCCATCATCATCTCGCTGCCCTTGAGCGCCTCCTCGGACGCGGTGGCGATGACGGCGTCGCCGTGGGAGAGGTGCGGCAGGGCGGCCATCACCAGGTGGAAGTAGGCGTAGACGTTGGTCTTGAAGACCCGGTCGAAATCCTCGGCGGTCAGGTCGGACAGGCTGTTCTGGCTGTTGAGGTAGGCGGCGTTGCTCACCAGGACGTTCAGGCCGCCCAGCTCGGCGACGGTCCGCTCGACGACCTCGCCGCAGAACGACGGATCGCACAGGTCGCCCGGCAGGAGAAGGCAGGACCGGCCCTCCTTCTCCACCGCCTCGCGGGTCTCGTCGGCGTCGGACTGTTCCTCGGGGAGGTAGACGATGGCCACGTCCGCTCCCTCGCGCGCGTACAGGACGGCGACCGAGCGGCCGATCCCGGAGTCGCCCCCGGTGATCAGCGCGACCTTCCCGGCGAGTTTCCCCGAAC
Source organism: Streptomyces sp. NPDC029152 (assembly GCF_055564355.1). Lineage (NCBI taxonomy): Bacteria > Bacillati > Actinomycetota > Actinomycetes > Kitasatosporales > Streptomycetaceae > Streptomyces > Streptomyces sp. NPDC029152. The sequence goes on from NZ_JBVHWR010000002.1 coordinate 187,533, forward strand.
CCCGGTAGTGGGGGGCGAGATAACGCGGACGGATCTCCATCTGCGCCTCCAGACCGGGGCGCTGCTGGCGCCGGAAGCGGTACGGCGGGGAGATCTCCGCTTCCTCCTGGGGCATCGCCGGACGGTCGAGCGGCCCACGGCCCGTCTCGTCGCTCACCACAGTCACTGACCTCCACACGCTTCGTACGGCTTCCGGCGCCGCCGGCGGGCGGCCCGTTCACCCTCGCGTGTCCGGACCGCGGCCGCTCAAACGGACCGGAGGCCGACGCGGGCTTCCTCAGGGGGCGATGGGCAGCCGGCGCTTGTGCTCGGTGAGGCGGTAGCGCGCGACGATCTTCTCGAAGACCGCCTCGTCCACCGGCTTGCCCTCCAGGAAGTCGTCGATGTCGTCGTAGGTGACGCCGAGGGCGTCCTCGTCGGCCTTGCCCGGATCGAGGGTCTCCAGGTCGGCCGTCGGCGTCTTCCACACCAGCTCGGCGGGTGCGCCCAGCGCGTCGGCGAGGGCGCGCACCCGGCGCTTGGTCAGGCCGGACAGCGGGACCAGGTCGGCGGCCCCGTCGCCGAACTTCGTGAAGAAGCCGGAGACCGCCTCGGCGGCGTGGTCGGTGCCGACGACCAGGCCGTCGTGCGCCCCCGCCACCGCGTACTGGGCGATCATGCGCTGCCGGGCCTTGATGTTGCCGAGGACGAAGTCCTGGTGGTGGGCGTCGCGGAAGGCGACGTCGGCGGCGACCGCGGCCTGGAGCGCGGCGTCGCTGGCGGGCTTGATGTCGACGGTCAGCACGCGGTCGGCCTGGATGAAGGAGAGCGCGAGCTGGGCGTCGTGCTCGTCGGCCTGGGTTCCGTAGGGCAGCCGCATCGCGTGGAAGAGCGCTTCGTGACCGGCGGCGCGGGCCCGCTCGACGGCGAGCTGGCACAGGCGGCCGGCGGCCGTGGAGTCGACCCCGCCGCTGATACCGAGCACGAGGGACCGCAGGCCGGTGGAGGTCAGCCGCTCGGCCAGGAAGGCCACCCGGCGTTCGATCTCCTGCTCGGCGTCGAAGCTCTCCGCCACCTGGAGTTCCCGGGCGATTTCCTGCTGCTGGGCGATGGACGCCGGCTCGCTCACGTCTGCTCCTGATCTGGTTCGCTGGATGCTGGCCGTACCCAGCCTACCCAGACGCCCCCACCGGGAAGGGAGCCGCGTCGATCACCGGGAACACCTCCGGGGACGCGAGCCGCGCCGTCCCGGGGAGCGGCTGCCGACGGTACGGTACGCCGTGCGCGTCCGGACGCTCCCGTCCGCAGGGGGGGAGGGAGGCGAGGTGCCCGCCGCCGTCACCGGGGACTTGTGCGCAGCCCTCGCTCCGTCGTGACGAAGCCGCCGTCGGCGAGGCGGTGGCGGTCAGCAGGCGTCGTACTTCCAGACGCCGCCCTCCCGCAGCCAGGGCTGCTGTTTCTGGTCGAACTTCGGCAGACCGACACCGTAGGAGACGCGGGCCGTGTCCCCGGAGAGCGCGTCGACGGCGAATCGCTTCACGTCCTGCTGCCCGTAGTCACCGACCGCCCGCTCGGTCAGCGCCGCCATGCCGGCAGGGGTGATGACTCCCCGGCAGCGCGCGGACAGCATGCCGTACGTCGTGTCCGGCTCGTCGGCGAAGTAGGCGGCGGTGTACTCGCGTACGGCCTTCTCCAGCGCCGCCTTCGCAGGCGCGGTGTCCTCGCTCGGCGTCGGGCCGGCGGACGGCTGCCCGGCGGCCGGGCCGCTCGTGGCGCCGCCGGCCGCGGGTGCGGCGTCGGCGGTGTCGTCGCCGGAGGAGGAGCAGCCGGTCAGGGCCGCCACGAGCAGCCCGAGCGCGGCCGTGCCGATGACGGTGCGGTGGTTCATGGTCCCCCCGTATGCGTGTGGTGTGCGGGGAATCGTGCCATGACGGGAAGCGGCACCGGCTCGGCGGGGTCGTGCACACCGGCCGGCCGGCACCTCACCGCGGGGCGGGCGCGACCAGGTCGGGGTCGCCGAACTCCGTGCGCAGCGCCTGGAAGGCGGCGACCTTGGCCTCGCCGAAGCGGCGCACCTGGGAGGCGTACTCGTCGGCGGACAGGAACGCCGTGGGCCTGGACTTGCTGTGGAACTTGTCCGCGTACATGACCAGCCGCTCCTCGTCCGTCACCGCCAGGTAGTCGGCGACGGGCAGCGGAAGGCCCTGGCGCACGATGTCCTCCTTCGTGACCCCCACCCCGGTGTGGTGGGAGCAGAAGCGGCGCAGTTCCTCCGGGAAGCCCTCGTTCTCCAGGATCTCGTGACCGAGCAGCCCGTGCCGGATGTAGTTGCCGTGGTCCAGCCGCCCCTCCTCCCCGTAGAGGCGGTAGACGCCGATGTCGTGCAGCAGGCAGCCCGCGCGGACCAGTTCGGCGTCGAGGTGGCCGAGGCGCGGAGCGGCGAGCAGCTGCTCGGCGGTGCTCCAGACGATCTCGCAGTGGGTGTGCACGAGGTCGAACGCCTCGGCGGTCGGCGCGTACTTCTCGTGCAGCGCACGGATCTCTTCGGGTCCCGGAATCCTCACCAGGGGAGCGTAACAACGCCGGTGCGGGGACCCGGGGGCGGTCGTTCGGACCAGGCGTGCTCCTCGACGGCGTCGCGCCGTGCGGGCTGCCGCCCGGCAGCGGCCTCCGGCGGGGTGTGGCAGCCGGCGTCCTCGGTGCCGGTCCGTCGCCCCCGGGCGCTGTGACACTCCTGCGACACGAGCGGAACACGTTCCCCACACAACTCCCGCGTATCTGCGTACTGTTGACCGAGTTCACACCCGGAAGGGGTGTTGACGGCTCAACAGGAGGGGGTTCAGGTGTCCCATCACCTGCGCACGAACAGCCACGCCCGGCGCATCCGCCGCACCACCACGGCGGCGGCCGTCGCGGCCGTCCTCGCCGCGGGGCTGACGACCGTACTGCCGGCCACGGCACACGCGGCGGAGGCGGCCGAGGTCCTCGTACCCGCGCCCGACGCCTATGGCGAGGGGACGGAGACGGTCCTGGCGACCGGCGCCCAGGGCGTGCTGCACCACGAGGGCGGCAGGTACCTCTGGACGACGACGTACAACAGGACCACCAAGCCCGTCCCGGAGCTCGACGGCGTCCCGCAGGACGCCGTCGTGCGCGGCCACGACGGGTTCAACCGCGTCGTCCACACCAGGCCGCGTGAGGACGGCGGCACGGACGTCGTGCGGATCGGCATCGAGGACCCGGCCAACACCAGCACCCTCAAGGTGCCCGCCGGATACCTCAATCCGCGCATCGGCAACGGCTGGGTGCTGGCCACCGTCGACCGGGGGGACGGCACCTACCAGTTGCGCGTCGCGCGCGGCGGGGACCCGGCGAGCGACCCCGTGGTGCAGCTTCCCGCCGGAGCTGCCACCGGCGCCGAGCCGATGCTCCTCGGCGCCTACGACAACCAGCTGCTCATCGGCTACCGCACCGCCGACGGCACCCAGGGCTACGGCACCCTCACCGCGTACAACGGCAGGGTCGTCCCGCTGCCCGTGACCGGCGAGGCGAGCAGCTTCCGGATCACGCAGACCACCGTCAGCTGGTTCTCCCGCGAAGGAACACCGGGTGTGCGGGTCATGCCCCGCGGCAGCACCGCCGCCCCGCGGATCGTGCCGCTCGCCACGCAGACCCCCGACAGCGAGGTCAGCTCCTTCGTGGTGGGCGACAACGTCCTGTGGTACGAGGGCGACGGCGGTCCACTGCACCTCACCCCGTTCGCCGGAGCGGAGACCGGGCGGACTCTGCTCGACGACGTGGAGCAGGCGTTCCTGCGCGCCGAGGGCACCGGCTCGCTGGTCGTGCTCGGCAAGGACGCCGACGGCAAGCGCGCCGTGCACCACTTCAGCGTGGACGGCTCGGGGCTCGTCTTCGATCTCCTCCTGCGACAGGTGCCCCGGGGCAAGACGGCGGACGGTGCGATCACGGCGCTGAGCCTCGACCGGGGGAGACTGCGGTACGTCAACTCCCTCACCGGCACGCGGACGCTGCACGGCAAGGACATCGGCGCCGGGCTCGATCCGGTGGACGGAGCGGCGCTCGCCGACCTCCCGGGCCTCGAGGCCGACCGCTTCGCGGACGGTGCCGACGAGGGCCTGGCCAGACTGACCGCCGATCCGGACACGGGGGCGGACGTGCTGGTGACCGGCGACGACCCGGAGCACCCGGCGGACAGCTTCCCGCTGCCGGGCCGGGACGGCCGCATCCTGGACACGGCGCCGGAGTTCGTGCTCTACGAGGCGGGCGGACGGCAGTACGTCGTGGACACGGCACGCGACCTCGTCGTCCGCGAACAGCCGGCACAGGCCGCTGCGCTGGACCAGAAGAGGCTGTTCAAGCCGGCGCTCAACCAGCCCGGCAAGGTCAAGGTGATCAACGTGCGCTCCGGCGAGCCGATCAGGACCGTCGACCTCGGCTCCGCCTGCGTGCCCGACGAACTCCAGTACAGTGGCACCCTGTTGTACTGGAGCTGTGCCTCGAAGGACGCGGCGGGCGTACGCGACCTGGCGACCGGGCGCACCTACCCCGCCCCGGCGACCGGCGTCCTGCTGGGCGACCGCTTCACGGCCCACCGCGACACCTCCGGCGAGCTGCGTCTGACGGCCCTGCGGACGGACGGCGGCACGGCCGACCTGGGCACCGTCACCGGGCTGAAGCAGTCCGCGGAAGGCGACGGACGCGGCTCCACCTGGACCCTCGACGCGGGCGCCGGCAAGCTGGCCTGGGTCGACGCGGACGACACCGTGCACGTCACCGCGCCGCAGCACGCGGTCTCCGCGCTGCGCATCGCCCGCACCGCCGCTCCGGGGACGGCGGCCGGTGAGTGGGCCGCCGCGTGGTGGCTCTCCAAGCCCGCGGCCTCCTGGCGGGTGACGCTCACCCGCCGCGCCACCGGAGAGGTCGTCCGCACCTGGACGGGCCGGGACGCCCTCAGCGCGGTCAGGGTCACCTGGGACGGCACGACCGAGTCGGGCGCCCCGGCGGCGGCCGGCGGCTACACCTGGCGGCTGACCGCCACGCCGGCGGACGGCACGGGCGCGGACGCGACGGCCTCGGGCGTCGTGAAGGCCACCGGCTGAGCGCGGCGCCGGACGGGCGACGGGTCCTCCCCCGAGAGCGCTTCGGGGGAGGACCCGTCGCCCGCGCACCGCCGGCGGCACCCGCCGTCCGGTCGCCTACTCCGGGGGCGTGGGGGTGTCGTGGGTGCGGTACATCGCCTGCACGTCCAGCTCCAGTTGGACGGTCGGCCCGACGACCGCGATGCCACGGGCCAGCATGGACCGCCAGTTGAGGGTGAAGTCCTCCCGGTGGAGTTCCGCCTTGGCGAGCGCGGCGCAGCGCAGTTCCTGGTCGTAACCGCCGTTCACCGTCCCGAGATAGGTCGTGTCGAGGCCGACGGAGCGGCTGGTGCCGTGCATCGTGAGCGTGCCGTGCAGCGTCCACCGGGAGCCGCCGCGGTAGGCGAACCGGGTGCTGGTGAAGTCGATGTACGGGTAGCGCTCGACGTCCAGGAAATCCGCGGAACGCAGGTGGTTGTCACGGGTGTTGTTGCCTGTGGAGATGCTGGAGGCGTCGATGCGCACCGAGACGTGCGAGTCGGTCATGTCCGGCGCGACGCGGATACCGCCCTCGAAGCGGGTGAAGCGGCCGTGGACGTGGGCCATGCCGACGTGCTTGGCGATGAAGCGGATCGCGGTGTGCGGAGGGTCGAACAGCCAGGTCCCGGCGGTCGGGAGTTCCGGCTGGCGGGCGGACTGCAGGGCGACGCGCACGGGAGGCAGCGCCACTCCGGCGGTGATGTCGAGATCCTCGCGGGCCGGTGACAGGCCCTCGGCCACCGTCATCACGCTGTAGGAGCCGGCCGGCAGCGTCGCCACGAACCAGCCGTTCGGATCCGTGGTCCCGTGTGTCGCGACGCGGCGGCTGTCCAGGGCGGTCACGGTCACTTCGGCTCCGCCCATGGGCTGTCCCATGGGGTCGACGACCTCGAAGCCGAATCCCCCCGCACCGGGCGGCAGGGGGACCGAGAGGCTCGGTGTGGCGCCGGACGTGCCGCGGGAAAGCCGGCGTCGGAGCAGCCCGAGGGCCATGGAGTCCACCTTTCTTCACTGTGTCACCGTCGCGCGGCCCGCGTCGTCCCTGTGTTCGCGGTCGTCAAGAACCATCCGGAACGGGGACACGGGCGTGGGGCGTCAGTTCGTTGACGATCATAGAGCCGAGGGTCCGGAGGGGTTCACTCCGGGTCCTGGAGCTGGGGAAATCGCCTCCGGACCGGTCGATCCCGGCAGATCGGCGCATCGGCGAGGTGAAACACCACGCCCCGGCCTCCGTGATTTGCAGAGATGCTGTGGCGAAGGACACGAGGAATTCGCGACGCCCGCACACGGCCCGCGGTTCCGTCACACACTCGACACACCGTCCTCGGGAGGAGCCTTCGGGGGTCGGCGGTTCTCAGGAGAGGCCCTCGTCGCGGCAGGACGGACCACGGCCCGCTCGACCGTTCGCGCCACCGTGAGCGTGTTTCCCGGCGTTCGGGGGACATGAGGCGGCATGGCGAATGTCGGAAAGCACGTGTCGGCGGACGTACCGGGCCCCGCGCTCAAGCGAGCGCTGACCACCCCGTTGCTGTACTTCTTCATCCTGGGCGACGTCCTCGGCGCCGGTGTCTACGTCCTGGTGGGGCAGGTGGCCGCCGACACCGGGGGAGCGGTGTGGGTGCCGCTCCTCGTCGCGCTGCTGCTGGCGCTGCTGACCGCCGCGTCCTACGCGGAGCTGGCGACGAAGTACCCGCGGGCGGGCGGAGCCTCCCACTACGTCACGCGTGCCTTCGGGCCATTCGCCGGGTTCGTCGCGGGGTTCTGCATGCTCGCCGCCGGCATCGTCTCCGTGGCCGCACTCGCCCGGGGCTTCGGGGGCGACTACCTGTCCGCCTTCGTGACGCTTCCGGTGGGCGCCGTCGCCGTCCTGTTCCTCGCCGCGCTCGCGCTGGTCAACGCCCGCGGCATCAAGGAGTCGACCCGCGCCAACGTCGTCGCCACCCTCGTCGAGGTGGGCGGCCTGGCCGTCATCGTCGTCCTCGGCGGGTGGCTGCTGCTGCGCGGAGACGGCGACGCGGGACGGCTCGTCCAGCTCGGCACGCCGGAGAAGGGGGCCGCGGCGGCCGTGCTGAGCGGCTCCGTGCTGGCGTACTACTCCTTCGTCGGGTTCGAGACGTCCGTGAACGTCGCCGAGGAGACCCGCGACCCGCGGCGTTCCTACCCGCGCGCCCTGTTCGGCGCCCTGGCCACCGCGGGGGCCGTGTACGTCCTGGTGGGCCTCGCCGCGTCCGCGGCCGTGCCGACGTCCCGGCTCGCCGAGTCGAGCGGGCCGCTGCTCGAGGTCGTCGAGGCGGCCGGCGGAGTGCCGACGCGCCTGTTCAGCGCCATCGCCCTCGTCGCCGTCGCCAACGGCGCGCTGCTCACCGGCATCATGTCCTCCCGGCTGGCCTACGGCATGGCCCGGGACGGACTCCTGCCCGCCGTGCTGACCAAGGTGCTGCCCGGCCGCCGTACGCCGTGGGCCGCCATCGCGGTCACGACCCTGCTGGCGATGCTCCTCGCGCTCACCGGAAGCGTCGCCACCCTGGCGTCCACCCTGGTCCTGCTGCTGCTCGTGGTCTTCCTCATGGTCAACACGGCCGTGCTGGTCCTGCGCCGCGACCCGGGCGGCACCGATCACTTCCGGACCCCGACCGCGCTGCCCGTGCTGGGTGCCGCGTCCTGCGTCGCGCTGGCCACGCAGATCGAGGCCGAGGTGTGGCTGCGCGGGCTGATGGTCGTCGCCGTCGGCACGGCGCTCGCCGCGGTCGCGGCCGTACGGCGTACCGGCCGCGGCGAGCGGGAGGGGGACCCTGACGGCGCCGGTTCCCCCCGGGAGTCCGACAACGTGCGGTAGCCGCTTCCCGGCGGCCGGTGTGCCGGCCGCGGGGGTGGGCGCCGTCGCGCAGGGGCGGCGGAGCGCGATGGCCGGGACGGGCGTGCCGTCGGCCGGGGAAGCGGCCGACGGCGGGGAACGCCGCCCCGGCAGGCACCTCGTGGACCAGGGGCGTACCGGCGAGACCCCGGACCGCATCGCGCTCCCGGCCGCCGCCGGCTCCGGCGACACGGCCCGGCCGCGGCCGTGAGCGGCGCCGGTCCGACGCCCGTCTCCGAAGAGGCACCCGTCCCTGCTTCAGGAAGCGGCGCCGCGCCGCTTCCGCGAGGGCCGGACGGTCGAGCCGGGCCGGTCCGCCGCCCGGCGGAACACCACCCGCCTCCCGCCCCACCACCGAGCACCCAGAGCCCGGCCGACGGCCACCGCCACCCCCGCGACGACCCCGGCCGCGACCAGCCGCTCCACCCCGAACCCCGCACCGGTCACCGGAGCCGCCGCGGCCACCAGCACCACCCCGGCCCCCGCACAGGCTCCGACCGCCTCGCCCCACACCCGCACGGTCCCGCGTCCCCACCTCCACGGCCACGTCTCACTCGTCACCAGGTACGCGACCAGCAGCCCCGCCGCCCCGGTCGCCCACGCACGACCGGGACCGCCGCCGGTCACCGGGCCCCGGACGACGGGATCCCCGTTCGCCGCCGCCCGGGGTGCGCGCGGCCGCCGGCTCAGGTGGTGTCCGACGGACGGCCTCCGCGGAGTTCCGGCGCGGCGCCCGGACCGCGTCCGCGTTCCGGCTCCGGACGAGGCCGTGCGGAAGCGGGGCCCCGCTCCGTCGGGGTCTCCGTCGTGGCACCAGGCCGCGTACCGGCGACGGCCGACCGTCGTCCCCCGTGCCGGCCCAGCGTCGCGAGGACCAGGGTCACGGTGACGGAGGCGGCCGCCATCAGCGTCATCGCCGCGGCGGGCGAGGTCAGTTGGGCCAGCGCGCCCGCGAGGACGGTGCCGACGCCCTGCAGGGCCGTCATGCCGGTGGCGTGCAGGCCGAGGGCCTGGCCGGCGAGGTCGTCGGGGGTGAGCGACATCAGGCGTTCCTGCAGGACCAGGCTCGCGGCGAAGCCGACGGAGGCGACGGTGACCGCCACGGCCGACAGCGCCACTCCCGGACGTAGGACGAAGAACAGGTGAGGAAAAGCCAGCAGCAGGCGCAGCGGGGTCGCGAGGCGGGAGCGTACGGCGGCCGGTACCAGGCGGCCCACAGCCAGGTCACCCACGAACATGCCCAGCGCGCCGAACGCGTACAGGGTGCCGGCGGCCTCGGGGGCGTAGGAGACGTAGAGCGAATCGCCGCCGACGATCAGACCGTTGGGGACCCACAGCCCGAGGTACGTCAGGCGGCGGGAGCGTGAGGACCACAGGAAGGCGTTGGTGCGCCAGGTCGCACGGACGGACGGCCGGCCCGGGGCCCGCGGCGGCCGGGCCGTGAGGCCCAGGCGGGTGACGAGGGCCGACACCACGTACACCGCTGCCGCGAGGAGCAGGCAGCTGCGGGGGGACAGCAGCGTCAGCAGCGCGCCGCCCGTCGCGAAACCGGCCGTCTGCGTCAGGCCCCAGAGCATGTTGTACACCGAACGCCCGAGGACGTAGCCGTCCTTGGACAGGATCTCGTTCATCAGCCCGCCGCGCACCCCGCCGCCCAGCGACGCGACCAGGCCCTGCAGCAGCACGACGGCGAAGACCGCCGGGACGGGCAGGCCGGGCAGCGCCAGCACCGCCGTGCCGGCCGCGAAGACGAGACCGAGACCGGACAGGACCGCCCGCGGGGGCAGACGGTCGGCACCCGAGAGCAGGAACACGCCCCCCAGCAACTGCGCGAGCTGTGGACCGCACATGCTCACCGCCGAGAGGAACGGGGAGCCGGTGACCCGGAACACCATCGTGCCGAGGGCCAGGCCGCCGATCGTTTGGGCCGCGGCGAAAGCGGCGAAGGAGAGCAGGAACGGAGTGAACTCCGGGGTGCGGAACAGGGAGCGGTAGCTGCGCATGCGCCGAAGTCTCGGACCGGCCGGAGGAGCGTGGATACTGTTTCGCCCGCACACGAAAGGTCGTCCGCATGGGCCTGTGGCAGATCGGCACCGACACCCTCGCCCGCAGCCGGTTCGTCCTCTCGCCGTTCGCCGAGACGTTCGCGAGCCTGAAACTGCTGCACGCGGGGGCAGGCGCCCACCAGGGCGAGGAGGCCTGGCTGCACGCGCACCTGCCCGGCTACCGGGCGCGCCTCGCGGCCGACCCGGTGGCCGCCCCGCTCGTGCGGGCAGCACTCGGCGCCTCCTGGATCGCCGACTTCTTCTGCCCCACCTCACGCGTCGGCGAGAGCTTCGAGGAGACCGTGACCCGGGTGCGGGCGACCGGGCCCGGGGAGGCCCGGGCCGACCTCCGTGTGTCCCTCGGCGGCCCGCTCCCCGCCGCCCTGGAGCGGGACGACCTGCCCGAGCGGGCGACCGCGCTTCTGACGTACGTCTGGGACGAGACCGTGAGGCCGTACTGGGAGCGTCGGCGGCGCGTCCTGGAGGCCGACGTGACCGCCCGGACGGCGCAGGTGAGCCAGGGCGGCTGGGCGGCCGTGCTGGACTCCCTGAAACCGGGGGCCCGGTGGATCGGGGAGAGCCGCCTCCAGGTCAACCCGAACTCCTACCCCCCGCGGGAGGTCGCCGACGGGGCCGACCTGCTGTTCATGCCGGTCACGCCGAGGACCAGCTGGGTGTCGTGGGAGGGGCGGGAACGGTACGCCGTCGTCTACCCGTGCCTCGGGGTGCTCGCCGGCGATCACGGCCGGCGCCCGGCCCCGGCCGCGCTCGGGGCGCTCATCGGCACCGCGCGGGCCGGACTGCTGATGCTGCTCGGAACTCCCATGAGCACCACGCAACTGGTCGCCGTCACCGGGAAGGGGCTGGGATCGGTGGGCGGGCACCTGCGGGTGCTGCTGGACGCGGGGCTGGTGCGGCGGCGACGGGCCGGGCGGTCGGTGCTGTACGCCCGGACGGCGGCCGGGGAGGCGCTCGTCGAGGCCTCGGGGGCCGGTGGCGACGACGGCCGGGGCCGGGACGGAGGGACGCCGGCCCGGGCGGCCGGACCGTGACCGGGGGGGCCGGGAGCACCACGCGAACGGCGCGTGGCGCACCTGCCGCTGACCGCGGCGCACCGGGCACCCGCACCTGCCCGCACCCGGTGGCCGCGCCCGTCCGGCGGACCACCGCGCGGACCAGCCCCTCCCGCATGCCCGTGGAGCCCGCACCCACCGGCACCCCCCGGCCCCGCCCGTGTCCCAGCACCCGAACGAGCGTTCACGGCGGTTGTGTTGCGGCCGTGTGTCAGGATCCGCACCACGGGCCGCTGTACTGGTGCCCCGACGCCGGCGTGTGCTTCCCTGGCCTCATGACCGTGCTCGTGACCCGCCGCCACGTCGACTACGTGCGTGTCACCACCACGGGCTGTACCGCTCGGAGCTGACGCCCCGCTCGGGCCTCTGCCCCGCCTCTCCTCCGCGCCGCACCGACCGCCGCCCCGTCCGGGCACGGCGCTCGGTCCCGCGGCCGCCCCCCTCCTCGCGCCGTCAGCGCGCCGCGACGTCCTGTCGCGGTGCCGCACCCGCGCGTCGCGCACTCCGCCCTCCGCACAAGGGAGCAGCACCATGAGCCAGCCGATCGACTCCGTCACCGCCGGTCACACGCCCGACGAGGAGTCCTCCGGGCCCGACACCTCGGCCTGGTCCTTCGAGACCAAGCAGATCCACGCGGGTGCCGCACCGGACCCGGCGACCGGAGCCCGGGCGACGCCGATCTACCAGACGTCGTCGTTCGTGTTCCGGGACACGCGGCACGCCGCCGACCTGTTCTCGCTCGCCGAGCCCGGCAACATCTACACCCGCATCCACAACCCCACCCAGGACGTCTTCGAGCAGCGCATCGCCGCGCTGGAGGGCGGCGTCGCGGCGGTGGCCCTGGCGTCCGGGCAGGCGGCGCAGACCCTGGCGATCCTCACGCTGGCCGGCTCCGGCGACCACATCGTCTCCAGCGCGTCCCTGTACGGGGGCACGTACAACCTGTTCCGCCACACGCTGCCCAAGTTCGGCATCGAGGTGTCCTTCGTCGACGACCCGGACGACGCCGAGGCATGGCGGGCGGCGATCCGGCCCGGCACCAAGGCCCTGTTCGCCGAGACGCTGGGCAACCCGCGCGGCAACGTGCTCGACGTCCGGGCCGTGGCGGACCTCGCGCACGAAGCCGGCGTGCCGCTGATCGTGGACAACACCGTGCCCACGCCGTACCTGCTGCGGCCCATCGAGCACGGCGCCGACGTCGTCGTCCACTCGGCCACCAAGTTCCTCGGCGGGCACGGGACCACGATCGGGGGCGTCGTCGTCGACGGCGGCACCTTCGACTTCGGCGCCCACGCCGAGCGCTTCCCCGACTTCACCGAGCCCGACCCCAGCTACCACGGTCTGCGGTACTGGCCGGCGCTGGGACCCGGCGCCTTCGCCGTCAAGCTGCGGGTCCAGTTGCTGCGCGACCTCGGCCCCGCCCTCTCGCCGCACTCCGCGTTCCTGCTGCTCCAGGGCGTGGAGACGCTCAGCCTGCGCATCGAGCGGCACTCCGCGAACGCCCAGGCCCTGGCGGAATGGCTGGAACAGCGCGACGAGGTCGCCGCCGTCCACTACCCGGGACTGCCCTCCAACCGCTGGTACGAGGCCGGCCGGCGCTACCTGCCGCGCGGCGGGGGCGCCGTCCTGGCCTTCGAACTGCGTGACGGTGTCGAGGCCGGCAAGCGCTTCGTGGACGCCGTCGAACTCTTCAGCCACCTCGCGAACATCGGCGACGTCCGCAGTCTCATCATCCATCCGGCGTCCACCACCCACAGCCAGCTGGACGAGCGGCAGCTGGAGGCCACCGGCGCCTCGCCCGGCCTGGTGCGGCTCTCGGTGGGCATCGAGAACCTCGCCGACCTGAAGGCCGATCTGGAGGCCGGGTTCCGGGCGGCGAAGGGCGCGTCCTGAACACGGTGCTGACGCCCTCACAGGTCCCCCTCCCGCCGGCCTCCGGGGCCTGGCGGGAGGGGGACCCGCCCGGGCGTCGTCAGTGGTACGAGCACGGGGCGCCGCTCGGCCTGGAGGCCGGCGGCCGACTGCCCGCCCCGCGGCTGGCGTTCGAGACCTGGGGGAGGCTCGCACCGGACCGCTCCAACGCCGTGCTGGTCCTGCACGCCCTCACCGGCGACAGCCACGTGGCCGGCCCCGCCGGGCCCGGACACCCGTCCCCGGGCTGGTGGGACGGGCTCGTCGGACCCGGGCGGGCGCTCGACACGGACCGCTGGTTCGTCGTCGCCCCCAATGTCCTCGGCGGCTGCCAGGGCAGCACGGGGCCGGCCTCGCGCCGCCCCGACGGGCGGTACTGGGGCGGCGACTTCCCGTTCCTGACACCACGCGACCAGGTCGCCGCCGAGGCCGGTCTGGCGGATGCGCTGGGCATCGACCGCTGGGCCCTGGTGGTGGGCGGCTCGATGGGCGGCATGCGGGCGCTGGAGTGGGCCGTGGCGCACCCGGAACGGACGGGCGCGCTGCTGCTGCTCGCCACGACGGCCGCCGCGAGCGCCGAGCAGATCGCGTGGGCCGACATCCAGCTGCGTGCCATCCGCTCCGACCCGCACTGGCGCGAAGGCCACTACCACGCCACGGCGCGGGGCCCGCACGCGGGACTCGGCCTCGCCCGACGCCTCGCCCACGTCACCTACCGCAGCGAGCCGGAACTCCAGGCCCGCTTCGGCCGCTCCGCCCAGGCCGGGGAGGACCCGTGGTCGGGCGGACGGTACCGGGTCGGGTCCTACCTCGACCATCACGCCGCCAAGCTGGTACGCCGCTTCGACGCGGGCAGCTACGTCGTGCTGTGCGAGGCGATGAACAGCCACGACGTCGGCCGTGGCCGCGGCGGTGTGCGCGCCGCGCTGGGCCGGGTGACCGCCAGGACCCTGGTGGCCGGGGTCGACTCCGACCGGCTCTACCCCCTCTCGCAGCAGGCGGAACTGGCGGCGGGCATCGGCACGGCCGACGGCCTGCGGGTCGTCGAGTCCCCCTGCGGCCACGACGGCTTCCTCGTCGAGGTGGAGCAGGTCGCCGCGCTCGTGGCGGAGCTCCTGCGCTGAGCAGGCCGGGCCGGCGCGCTCGCGGCGTCCCCGGGGGGTGCCGGCCCTGAGGTCGGGAGCCGTTCTCGCGCAGCCACGTTATGCAGACCTGCCGCCCGCGAACGGCCGGGCATTGCGCCCGGCGGGCGGTGGCCGGACCTCTGATCAGCGTCTGTGACGGCACCCCTCGGGCCCGGTGACACCACCCCCCAGGTCATCCCATCGACAGGGGGCAACAGTCACGCCGGGCCCGGAGGCCAGCGGCCCTCTTGCAGGACCGCGGAGAAGACAACGGGGGGCAGGTCCCGGTTGTCCCGCAGGGCGAGGCTCACCAGGACGAGGGCCCTGGTGAGCCTCCGCCGGCTCCCGGCTCAGGCCCGGTGCACGACCGTGCCGCCGGTCATCGTCAGCACGACGGGCGCCTCGCCCAGTTCGTCCGCGGGCGCGGTGACGGGGTCGACGGCGAAGGCCGTCAGGTCCGCCCGGCAGCCCGGCGCGATGCGCCCCGCCACGTCCTGCTCGCCGACCGCGCGTGCCGAGTGCGAGGTGTAGCCCTCGAGGGCCATCAGTCCGGTGAGGGCCTGCTCGGCGGCGACCGGCTCGACGTCCGGCCGTCCGGGCAGTCTGCGCAGGCGGGCGGTGGCGAGGACCTCGCGCGGGTCGTAGTGCGCGATGGGCCAGTCCGATCCCAGGACCAGGCTCGCGCCCGCGTCCCGCAGGTCCCGGCAGCGCCAGGCCCGGCCGGCGCGTTCCTCACCGAGCCGCAGGGACCACTCGTCGCGGTGGTCGGCGCGGGTGTAGGCGACGTGGGTGGGCTGCATGGAGGCGGCCACTCCGAGCTGGGCGAAGCGGGGCAGCTGGCTGTCCGGCACGGTCTCGATGTGCTCGATCCGGTGCAGGGCGCGCTGCCGGGGGTCGTGGAGGAGTTCGACGGTGTCGAGGACGTGCCGCACGGCCGCGTCCCCGATGGCGTGGGTGACCGTGCGGACCCCGGCGTGGGCGAGATGGTGGACCGCCCGGGTGTAGGCGGCGGGGTCCGGCCAGAACGCCTCGGTTCCCTGGTGGTGGCAGTCGGGGTGCTCCAGCCAGGCGGTGCCGCCCTCGACGGTGCCGTCCATGAAGAACTTCACGCCGCCGACGCGCCAGCGCCGCCCGTGCGCGCGCTGCGTCTCGACGAGGTGGTCGAGGCCTTCCTCGTCCGTGCCGGGCATGCACCAGGGGGCGATCCGCAGGCGCAGCGGCAGCTCGCCGTCCTCCTCGATGCCGGTCAGGAGGTCCAGGAGGCCGGGTTCCTGGAGGTCCATCACGTGGGCGCCTGTGAGGCCGGTCGCCGCCATGTCGCGCAGCAGGGCGAGGAGGCGTTCCCGGCGCACGGCCGTGCTCTCGCGCGGCAGGACGGGATCCATCAGGCTCATCGCGGCGAACTCCACGAGGTGCCCGGTGGGCCGGCCGTCCGGGTCGCAGACGACCTGCGCCCGCTGTTCGAAGCGGCGCGGTCCGTCGATGCCCGCGGCCGTCAGGGCCGGTCCACTGGCCAGGGCGGAATGGCCGTCGTAGAGCCGGATGAAGGCCGGTACGCCGCCGAGGGCCTGGTCGATCTCGTCGTGGTGGACGGGACGGCCGAGGAAGGCGTTGTGGTCGAGTCCGTGGGCCAGGACCCAGTCGCCGGGGCCGGCCGCGCGGGCCGCCGCGGCCAGCGCCGCCCGCAGCGCGTCCAGGTCCCGGCAGCCGGAGAGGTCGAGCCCGGTGGCCATGGTCAGGCCCAGGTACGGGTGACTGTGGCCGTCGACCAGGCCGGGGGTGAGGGCGGCCCCGGCCAGGTCGACGACCCGGGTCCCCGCGCCGCGCCAGTCGCGTACGTCCGTCTCGTCCCCGACGGCGACGACGTGACCGTCCTTGACCGCGACCGCACGGGCCGAGGGCCGGTCCGGGTCGAGGGTGCGGACCCGGGCGCCGGTCAGGATCGTGTCGGCGACGGCGGGACGGGATGCGGGGGAGTGTGACACGGAGGAAGTTCCTTGCTGTCGGTGCCGATCGGGTGCCGGCCCCGGTGGGCGGGCCGGCGACTGGTGGGAAGGACTGGGCCGGTGGGGGTCAGCTCGCCTCGTCGTCCGGCTCCTGGGCGAAGTGGGCGTACACCCCGGGCCGGCTGCGGCGGATGCGCAGGGAGATCAGGATGCCGAGGGCGAAGGCGCCGGGGACCAGCAGGACGAGCACGGCGTTGGTGGTGGACGACGCCCCCGTCATCAGGTCGATCTTGCTGATCACCAGCCACAGCGCACCGGCCATGAGGACGGCGGCGGCCGACGGCGCGATCACGGTGCGCCAGCGGCCCTCCTCGTGCCGGACGCGCCGGAAGTGGCGGAGGACGGCGACGGCGGTGACCGCCTGGAGAGCCAGCAGCCCGATCGCGCCCGGGGTGTTCACCCACAGCAGGAGCTGCCGGTACGGGTCGGCGCCGGCCAGGGCGAAGCCCACGACGACCACCAGCGCGAGAACGCTCTGCGCGATGCTCGCCACGTGCGGGGAACGATGCCTGGGATGGATCCGGCCGAGTGCCTTCGGCAGGACGCCTTCCTGGGCGAGCGAGAGCCCGTAGCGGTTGATCGCGTTGTGGAAGGCCAGTTGCGAGGCGATGATGCTGGTGACGATGAAGACGTGCATGAGGCCGGTCGCCCAGCCGCCGACGTAGTGCGTGGTCGCGGTGAAGAAGAGGCCCATCGGGTCGGCGGCGAGGGCCTTCGTGATCTGCGAGCCGCCGAAGGCCTGGATGATGATCCAGACGCAGAACGCGTAGAAGAGGCCGAGGAACGCGACGGCGGCGTAGGTGGCCCGGGGGATGGTGCGTTCGGGGTCGCGCGCCTCGCGGCGGTAGATGGCGGTGGACTCGAAGCCGGTGAACGCGGCGAACGCGAAGGTGAGCACCGCGCCGGTGCCGGGCACCAGGACGTTGTCCGGGGCGAAGGAGTCCAGGGCGAGGCCCTCGGCGCCGCCGTCGAGGAGGACACCGCCCGCGAGCAGGACGAGGATGCCGGTCTCCGCGAGCAGCAGCACGCCGAGGACCTTCGCACCGAACTCGATGCTGCGGTGGCCGAGGAACCAGATCACGAAGACGCCCGCGACCGCGATGGCCGGCCAGGGCACGTGAACGCCCCACAGGGCCTCCAGCGTGTCCTGGGTCCCGGTGGCGAGCAGCCCGTAGACGCCGATCTGCATGCCGTTGTAGGCGAGGAGGGCGAGTGTGGCGGCGCCGAAGCCGGCGGGCCGGCCGAGCCCGCGGGTGATGAAGGCGTAGAACCCGCCGCCGTGGCGGACGTGCCGGGTCATCGCGGTGAAGCCGACGGCGAAGAGCGCGAGCGTGGCGCCGGCGACCAGGTATCCGACGGGCGCGCCGATGCCGCCGATGCCGATGGCGAGGGGCGCCACACCGGCCATGACGGTCAGGGGCGCGGCGGCCGAGACCACGAAGAACGCGATGTCCGCGACGCCGAGGCCGGCCCGGCGCAACCCGGGTGACTCGTCCCCGTCCCGGGCGCTCTTGCCGTCTGTCGTGCTCGTGCCCTGCGGCGGGGTGCCTTCCGGTGTTCCCTCGCGGGAGGCGGACTCAATGGCCATGACGCTCGGCCCTTCTTCGACGGAGGATCGGGGGTGACGGCGGCCCTGAGCGTCCGGAAGCGGGGTGGTGGGCGGGGCCGCCGCGAAACCTAAACCATTTCGGTTTAGGCAATGTAGACGGAGGACGTACGATTCGGGAAGACCTCACGTCAGGAGAACGGCATATGGCGCGGCCGCGGAAGGCCCTGCTCGACCGGATGCGCATCGGGCGTACGGCCCTCGAACTCGTCGACGAGACGGGCGACTTCACCGTCCCGGAGATCGCGCGCAGGCTCGGCGTCCAGACCGCCTCCGTGTATCACCATGTGGACGGCCGGGCGGGGGTGATCGAGCTGCTGCGGGACCGGGTGGTCGACGGCCTCGATCCCGCGACGCTCGACGAACGCCCCTGGGACGCCGCCCTGGAGACGTGGGCCCATTCCTACCGCGCCGCTTTCGCGGCCCATCCCCGGGCGATCCCCATGCTGATGACCTCGCCGGTGCGCGCGCCGCGGGTGATCGAGCAGTACGAACGCGTGGCCGGCCTGCTGCTGGACGCGGGATTCGCGCCGGAGACCGTCATGCCGGTCATCACCGGCCTGGACAACATCGTCCTCGGCTCGGCCCTGGACATGTCGGCACCCGAGGTGATGTGGGTGGTCGAGGAGAAGGCCCGGGCCCCGCAACTGGCCCGGGCCCAGGCGGCCACGGGGCCGTCCCGGGCCGACCGTGCCTTCGGCCTGACGCTCGCGGGGTTCCTGGCCCACTGCCGCGACGTCCTCGCGGGTGACGGGTCCGCCGCCGACGCCGACGAGGCGGGGGAGGGGCCGGCCCGGACGGCGGGCCCCGGCCGGGAGGGCGGGCCTCCGGCGCGCTGACCGCCCGCCGCGGCAGCGTCTCGAGCGGGGGCGGCCGGCTCGCCGGGACGGGCCGGGAGCCGGGTCCGGCCGGCGCGTCGCGGGAAGGGAACCGCCGGGCCGCCCCCTCACGGGTGGGCGGTCCGGCGGACCGGTCATCGGCCTGCGCGGACGCTACGGGCGTACGTCGTAGGCACGGGACACGGTCTGGCGCACGGAGGCGCCGGCGGCGTCCGTGAACTCGGACCGGAGCCAGACCTGCCGGCCGGCGGCGCCGGCGTGGTCCACCGTGGCCGTGGCACCGTCGCCCGTGACGGTGACGTCCGCCTCGGTCCACGTCCTGCCCTCGTCGTAGGAGTAGGACAGCTTCGCGGACCTCAGCCTGCCCGGGGTGTACCCGGCGTGGCCGGTGACGCGCAGTCCGATCCGCAGACCGTCCCGCGCGGGCACGGTCTTGAGGCCGTCCTCCGGCAGGTCGTAGCGCGGGAAGAGGATGCCGAGGCCCTGCGAGTACCGGTTCTCGTCGAGCTTCGAGCGGAAGCTCCAGACGGTCCGCACCTGCTGCGACCGCTCCCACACCCGGGCGGGCGAACCGAACTTCCTGATGTCCTGCTCCAGTTCGTACACGGCCTCCCCGGCCGGCACGTCGAAGGTCCCGAACGGGTGACTGCTGCGGGCGAGTTCCTCGCCGTCCTTGCGCAGGACGAGGTTGCCGATGTCGCCGAAGGAGCCGGGCTGCGCGTGGTGCGCGCCGTCGCCCCACATCGCCGCGGAGAAGCCGATCAGGTTGCCCTGCCGTTCGGCGACGAGCACCGGCCCGCCCTCGGTGTCACGCGGTGCGGTGGGGGCCACCACGCCGTCGTACCAGGACTCGGAACGCTCGCTGCCGGCCCGGTAGGTGCGCCGCCGGTCGTTCATCGCCTCGCCCCAGGGGAAGCTGCTGGAGACGGAGTGGTCCCACGCGATGTCGCCCGCCGAGTAGAACTCGGTGCGCCTGCCCGGCGCCGGGACGGGTTCGCCGAAGCCCAGGTACGCCGTGGTCCCGTCGGAGGAGTACGCGCCCACGGTGTCGAAGAAGTCGCCCGCCACGCCCATTGCGTGGTACGTCGACGTGACCGTCGCGAGCCGTTCGTCGCGCACCCGGTAGGTGCGGTCGCCGCGGATCGGCGCGTCCTCGGCGAAGGAGAGGTTGTAGACGTACGGGCTCCTGGCGGTGGCCTTCCAGCGCAGCGTCACCTCGCCGGCGGCGAGCCTGTCGAGCAGCGCGCGGGCCTCGTCCGCCGGTACGGCGAGCGTCGGCAGCACCGCGCCCGTGATGCCGGCCAGCGGCTGCCAGCGGCCGGGGGCGGCGCGGTGCACCACGAGCGCCTTCGCGCCCGCGGCCTTCGCGTCCGCGGCCAGGGCACCGACGGCCCCGTCGTCCGGCGCGAGGACCAGGGCGATCTTGCCCTTGACGTCCGCCGCCGCGAGCTCCTCGGGCGAACCCCCGCCCGCGTCGACGAGTTCCGACCGGCCGGTGCCGTCGAGGTTGACACTGCCCTTGCCGGACGGGACGGGGTGCAGCGCGAGACCGTCCGTGGTCCTCAGTTCGGAGACGAGCGGGGCGTACTGCCGCCAATGACTGCCGAACGTGAAATCGCCGTCCTGGGCGCGGCCCTCGACCGAGGCGTAGAAGCCGCGGACGGTGCCCTGGGCGGTGATGGTTCCGGCGTGCAGCCAGTTCTCGCCCCAGGAACGGGAGAAGGAGAGCGTGGCGGTCCGGGTCTCGGCCGGCCGGTCGGCGGCGACCTTCAGCCGGTGCGCCTTGCGCGCGTCGAGGACCACCGTGGTGTCCTCGGTCAGCTTCAGCTGCGGACGGCCGAGGTAGGTGACCGAGTCGGTCATGCTCCCGCCCGCGTCCTGCGTCTCGACGAAGCCGGACAGGAAGTAGCTGCCGGGACGCAGCCGGTACGTCTGGTCGGCGGCGCCGTCGTTGAAGCGCCGCTCACCGGTGGCGTCGTCGGTTCCGATCACGTCGAGGGACGAGGACCCGTCGGCGGGCTTCCCCGCGCGGTCCACGAGCTTGACCCGCAGGGAGACGGTCTCCGGCTGGACGTAGAGGGAGAAGGGCGTGGAGACCGCCACCCCGTCGGCCTCGGCGACGATGCGGCCGGTGACGTCCCCGTACTGGCCGGCGGCGAGGCGGGCGGTGGGGTCGATCCGCAGCGGGACCCTCACCGTGGCGCCCGCCGGGACGGTGACCGAGCGGTCGACGAGCCTGGCCACGGAGGACCGGACGGGCGAGCCGTCGTTGCCGGTGACCCCTTCGACCCGCAGGCCGAGCCGCACCGTCCTGTCGCCCATGTTGGTGTAGGGCACGTCGACGGTGGTGCGGTCGCTGTCGTCCTGCGGCCAGGCGAAGGTGCCGCCCTGCACCGCGGGGACGCCGAGCACGGTGGCGTCGGTCGCGGCCTTCACGTCGAGCAGGCCGCCGCCGGTCTCGCGCACGTCACCGGGGACGTCGCCGTCGGCGGAGGACACCAGGGCCGCCTTGAGCTGCCGCGCCGTCCAGTCCGGGTGCCGCTGGCGCAGGACGGCGGCGGCGCCCGCCACATGCGGGGTGGCCATCGACGTCCCCGACATCGACCGGTACGCGTACACGCCCCGGCCGCCCGCCGCCGCCGCGGAGATGTCCACTCCGGGCGCGGTGATCTCGGGCTTCAGGGTGTGCGTGAAGGGGGCCGGACCGCGGCTGGAGAACCAGGCGGTGGAGCCGTCCCGGTCGACGGCGCCGACCGTGAGCACACCGGGAGCGCAGCCCGGCGAGGAGACGGTGTTCAGGGACGGCCCCGAGTTTCCGGCGGCCACGACGAACAACGCGTCCGACGTCTCGGCGAGTCGCTGGGCGGCCACGCTCATCGGGTCGGTGCAGTCGGTGGGTTGCGGGCTGCCGAGGCTCATGGAGACGACGTCGGCCTCCTGCTCGACCGCCCACTCCATCCCGGCGATGATCCAGGACTCGGCCCCCGAGCCGCCGTCGTTCAGGACCTTTCCGACGAGCAGGTCCGCGCCGGGGGCGACGCCCTTCTTCTTCCCGCCGCTCGCGGCGCCGCTGCCGCCCACGGTGGACAGCACGTGGGTGCCGTGTCCCTGGCGGTCGTCGGTGGAGTCGGAGTCGGTGAAGTTCTTCTGCGCCGTGATGCGGCCCTCGAGGTCCGGGTGCTCGGCGTCCGCACCGGTGTCGAGCACGGCGACCTTGCTGCCCTTGCCGTCGTAGCCGGCGGCCCAGGCCTCGGGGGCGTGCACCTGCCGCACCGACCGGTCGAGCCGGGCCTCGACCTTCGAGTCCAGCCACAGCTTCCTCAGGTCCCTGGAGGAACGGGACCCGGCACCCGAGACGTCGGCCCAGAAACCGGCCGCCTTCTTCTTGTCGGCCCTCAGGGCGACACCGTCGACGGCGGCGAGGACCAGAGCGCGCTGCGCGCCGAACGGAACGGCGGGGGTGGTGCGGGCCACGTCGACCGACGTGTCGTACACCGCGATCAGCGGCAGCGACCCGGTGCGGGCGTCGTCGTAGCCCTGGCGGACCAGACCGGTGACGTTGAAGAGCTCCTCGTCGACCCGGCCCGCGGCCAGCGCGTCGACGGCGGCCTCCGGGTAGACGTACAGGTCGTCGCCCGCCCGCCTGGTCTGGACGACGGGCACGCCGCCGTCCTCACGGGGCAGTGCCACGGCCGTGCTGCGGCCGGACGCGTCGGTGGTCACCAGGACGCGGTCCCCGGTGATCAGGGTGACGGTCGAGCGCTGCCCCTGCGCGGCGGCGGCCTCGCTTCCCACCAGCGGTCTCTTCTCCGGTCCGGCCGTCCGTGGCTGTGCCACGGACGGTGCGGCCGCGGTCGCGGCCAGCGTCACGGCCATGGCCGTGACCAGAGCACTCCGCAATATCGCGCGCATCGGTCTCCCCAGCTAGAGGTGTGCGGTGGCGACACCCTGACAGAGAGACAGGTGAGGCAGTGGCGACGTGGTGAGGCGGGTTTGTGCCGTGACCGGTACCCGCCACGGGAGCGGTCCCGTCCCGGGAACCGCACCGGACCGGCCGGGGCCGCCACGGACCCGGTGGGTTCCGGCCATGGACGCCGAGCGCCGTTCCGTACAGCCGGAGGGACGGTTCGCTCCGCGACACGTGCCCGGAACCGGCCCGGTGCGCGTGGGGCGGAGACACCCGGGGGAACCCGCGCGCCGCGACGAGTCCCGCGGTGGGCGGCGGTCGTAGTGTCGGACCCGTTCCCGAGGAGGATGTCTGATGCGCAGCGTGACCTACTCGATGGGTGTCTCCCTCGACGGCTACATCGTCGGGCCGGACGGCGACTTCGACTGGGCGGGGCCCGACGAGGAGGTCTTCCGCTTCTGGATCGACGAGATCCGGGGGACCGGCGTCCACCTGCTGGGACGGCGGCTGTACGAGACGATGCTGTACTGGGAGACCGCCGACCGGGATCCCTCGCTCGACGACTCGATGCGCGAGTGGGCCGCGCTGTGGAAACCGCTCCCGAAGGTGGTGTTCTCCACCACGCTGCCGGCGGTGCAGGGCCGTGCCCGCCTGGCCTCCGGGGGCCTGGCGGAGGAGATCGCGCGGTTGCGGGCCGAGCCGGGGGAGGGCGACATCGCGATCGGCGGCGCGACGCTCGCCGCCGAGGCGGCCGCGCTGGACCTGATCGACGAGTACCGGGCCGTGGTCCACCCGGTGCTGGTCGGCGGTGGCATTCCGTTCTTCCCCCGGCACGGACGCCGGGTGGGTCTCGAACTGGTCGAGACCCGCACCTTCGGCTCGGGAGTCGTCCACCTGCGCCACCGCGTGGTGCGCTAGCCCCGCTCCAGGAGCCGGCGGCCGGGACCGGGCCGTCGCGGGGTCACGACAGGACGACGTGGCACTTCGGCTCCGTGCTGTCGGCGACGGTGGGGCAGGTCCCCGCGGCGGGGGACGCCCGGGTCCCGGCCGGCGCGCTGCCCGCCGCGCCGCACGGTCCGGGACATGCGCCCGGCGGCCGAGGCGGCGACTGGCCACGCGGCCGGGGCGAGGGCCGCCTCACCCCGGCCGGCCCCTCTACTCCGAGGGGTAGATGTCCCCGCTGCGCATGGCGCTCTCCTGCTCGCACCGGGACCGCAGCGAGCGCGCCTCCTCCTGGAGACGGGCACGCCGCTGCGGATCGTCGGTCCGCTCCGCGGCGTCGGCCAGGCCCTTGGCCTTCTCCCGCATCTGCTGCAACCGCTCGCGCGTTTCGTCTGAGCTCATGGTCGATCACCTCGCGAATGGGAAACGCCAGGACGAACGGCCGGGACCTGCGCGGCGCAGGAGCCCGACGACGCCCCGGTCGCCGTGCGCGGGGCCGAGGAGCCGGCCGCGCCCGGTCACCCGCCGGCCACCCGCGCCGAACGGCGGGCGCACGGCCTCCGGGGCGCTCGCCCTGTCTCCAGGGTGCGCCGGTGACGTCGTACCCGCAGCCCGGGGTGGGCCGCGCCCGCGTGCGGCCACTCCCGCGGGGACGTCCGACCCGGCGGACACGTCCCCCGCCGTCGGTCGTCGCGGCCGGCGCGTCCGTGCCGGCCTTCCCGGGGACCCGCCGGTGAAGCCCTCGCCCGGACGCCGCGGACGGCCCGGCGAGGGCCCGGGCCGTCCGCGGCGGCGATGCCGGCCCGGTCACGACGACGCGACGGCTTCCCGGACCTGGGGCAGCGAGGTGACGCCGTCGGAAGCGAGGAAATGACCGCATCCGGGTATCACCCGTGCGGAGACCCCGAGCAGGCCGGCGAGACGGTCGGTGTGAGCAGGCGGCACGTACGGGTCCGCGTCCGACCGTATGACGGTGAGCCGATCGATGTGGTCGCCGAGTCCCGCCACGTCGCAGCCGTGTCCGATGTAGGCGTCCAGGACCGGGAGCGCGGGCAGCCGGTCGACGAAACCGGAGACCAGCACGAGCGTGCCGAGACGCCAGGGGCCCGGCAGGGAGCGCAGATGGCGCAGCACGGTCAGGCAGCCCAGGCTGTGGGCGACGACGATCGAGTGTTCGTCGGGCGTCCCCAGTTCGGTACGTACGGCGTCCCCCCACCGCCCGGGGTCCGGGTCCCGCGGATCCGGGAGGGCCGGGACCGTGGTCGGGATGCCGTCCGCTCGGAGCCGTTCGGCCAGCCAGCCGAACCAGTGGTCCTCGGGGCCCGCGCCGTAGCCGTGGATAATCGAGGCGCGCTGTCGGAGTGTTCCGCGTGTCATGCCGCAGGACGGTAGGGGTTCACGTCAGCGTGAAGGTCAAGCCGATGGGGAGGAGCCGACGGTGCTGATCAGCGAGCTCGCCGACCGGACCGGAGTGAGCGCGCGAGCGCTGCGCCACTACGAGGACCGAGGACTCCTGGCCCCGGTCCGCAACAGCAGCGGGTACCGGGAGTACTCCGAGTCCGACGTCGTCCGTGTCACGCAGATCAGGATGATGATCTCCGCCGGCTTGGGAACCGGTGTCATCCGGCAGTACCTCGACTGCGCTCGCACCGGCGATCACGGCGTCTCGCTGGAGATGTGCCCGGGTCTGCGGGCCGAGCTGGACGCCGTGGCCAGACGCCTCGACACCAGGCAGGCCGAACTCCGCGAGACGCGACGGCGGCTGAGCGAGCTCGCTTCGGCCGGCCGAGGCGCGCCGGCGATGCCCTGACCGGAACAGGTCGCGCGGGTCCGGGCCGCGATCGGCACCGCCGGCGCCGCCCTGTCCGTCTCCTCCCGGCCCCGGTCCTCCATGCTGTGGCAGGGGCCCCGGGCCGGGGTCCTCGGCCCGTGCGCCGCGGGCGGCACCTCCCGGATCACCCGGTCACCGCTCGCCCAGGGCGTCCTCACCGGCGAGCACACGCCCGGACAGCCCGTCCCCGAGGGGAGCCGGTTCGCCTCCGCCGGCGTGGAGCCGCCCGGGGGTCCGCTGACCGCGACCGAGCGTGCCCTCGGCGGCACACCGGTCACCGAACCGGCCCCCCCGCCCCCGGCCAGGGGGCCGGGCACCGATGACCCCACCCGCCGCCGGTCCGGCAACCGGCCACGGAGCGGCGGCACTTGACCGGCCGTCACAGGCATGCCCCGGCCGGGACGGGCAACCAGAAAGGAACCGTAGGGGCGAAGGAAGCCCACCACGACAGACTGGGAGATGACGATGTCGTCCTATAGCCGAGCGGGTGCGCACGAGACGAGCCGGACGAGTGGACTGGCGATCGCGGGACTGGTCTGCGGCATCGTCGGCCTGTTCATCCTGCCGATCGTCCTGGGTCCGCTGGCCATCATCTTCGGCGCCGTGGCGCTGCGCCGGACCGGCTCCACGATGGCGAAGTGGGACATCGGCCTCGGAGTGGCCGACATCCTCCTCATGATCGTGATGTTCGCCGTCGCGGCCGGCAACGGCGGCAGCTTCACCTGGACCATCGGCTGACCCACGGCCCGCCGCCCACGCCCGTCAGGCCGGGCTCCCCGGAGCGGAGGCCGGGGCGGCCCGCTGCGGGACGTCACCCCGGTGAGGCCGCCCGCAGCGGGTAGGGGGAAGGCCTGCGAGTCGACCGTCCATCCCTGTGAGGAACCACGCATGACCGACGACGCCTACCTCGTCCTGTTGAACGGCCCGGCCCCGGAGCTCGGGACGCCCCCCACGGCTCTCGGGGACCTGGCCTGCATGCAGACCCCCGCCGTACGCGCCTGGCTCGACGCGCAGGGTGTCACCGCCTCGTCCCCCGCGCTGCGCCTGCTGCCGCCGGAGGAGACGCAGGCCATCCCCGAGGGCGCCGAGCGGCTGCCCGTCCCCCTCGGGGAAGAGGAAATGAGCCGTCTGCGCCACCGT
The DNA here is from genome assembly GCF_055564355.1 of Streptomyces sp. NPDC029152. Lineage (NCBI taxonomy): Bacteria > Bacillati > Actinomycetota > Actinomycetes > Kitasatosporales > Streptomycetaceae > Streptomyces > Streptomyces sp. NPDC029152. Next base: position 213,928 of record NZ_JBVHWR010000002.1, read on the forward strand.
GCGGCGCCGGAGGGCGTCGCGCGGCTGGAGGAGGAGCTGCTGGCCTACCGTTCCTGCGCGGACGGCCGCGAAGCGCTGCTCACCCGCGCGCTGGCGGCCGGTGTGCCGGCGCACCGCGTCGCGGAGCTGACCGGCGAGGACCTGACCGCCGTCAAGGCCATCGCCCACTGACGCCGCCACCGGGCCCGGCGGCGCCCCACGGCCGGCGGCCGGGGGCGGGGCGGACGCCCGAGGCGCCGCCCCGCCCGCGCCGGGTTCTGTGCACCGGTGGCCGTCCGGTGCCGCGGCGCGGTGCCGAGGAGGGGACCATGCCGCGCCCTCGGTAGGGCGATAACGGACCAATAGGTGCTAAAACTGGTGAATGCGTGAGGGGACGAGCGGCGCATCACCGGCATCACGGAAACCAGGGCTGCACAGCGTCGCGGCGCAGGTCTTCGTGCTGCAGTTGCTGGTCGTGCTGCTCCTGGCCGTGCTGAGCGACATCACACTGGCGTACGAGACGCGGAGTCAGGCGGTGCGCGGGGCGCGGCACCAGGCGCTTGCCGTGGCGGCGGGTTTCGCCAGTTCTCCCGGCGTCGCGGCGGCTTTGAAGAGCCCGGACCCGACAGCCGTACTGCAGCCGCCGGCCGAAGAGGCACGCCGGACCTCGGGCGTGGACTTCGTCACCGTGCTGGGCCGGGACGGTGTCCGCTACACCGACGCCCGGCCCCGGCTGATCGGCAGGAGGGCGAGCGGAGACTTCAGCCGGGCACTCGCCGGCGAGTCCTACACCGAGCTGTTCATGGGAGCGCCGACGGACGCCGTACGCGCGGTCGTACCGGTCACCGACGCGGACCGCAGGGTCGTGGGCATGGTCACGGCCGGCCTGGAGATCAGCACGGTGAGCAGCACCTTCTACAGGCAACTGCCGCTGCTGGCAGCAGGTGCCGCGGGGTCACTGGCGTTGGCCACCGGTGCGGCATGGCTGGTGAGCCGGCGGTTGCGCCGGCAGACGCACGGGCTGGGGCCGACCGAGGTGACGCGCATGTACGAACACCATGACGCGGTGCTGCACGCGGCGCGCGAAGGAGTCCTGGTGATCGGCGCGGACGGCCGGTTGTCGCTGGTCAACGACGAGGCGCGGCGGCTGTTGCAGCTTCCCGCCGATGCGGAGCGGCGGTCGCTGCGGGATCTGGGCCTGCCCCCCTCGATGGTGCGGCTCCTGGAGTCCGGCCGGAGCGTGGACGACGCCGTCCAGCCGGTGGGCGGCCGCTTGCTCGCGGTCAACGTGAGGCGGACCGGCCGCGGCGGGGGCGGCCCGGCCGGTGGCGTCGCCACGCTGCGCGACACCACCGAGCTCCGCGCTCTCACCGGGCGAGCGGAAGTCGCCCGCGAGCGCCTGGAACTGCTGTACCGGGCGAGCGCGGAGATCGGCAGCACCCTGGACGTGGTGCGCACCGCCGAAGAGCTCGCGGATCTCGTCGTCCCGCAGTTCGCGGACGTCGTCACCGTCGATCTCTTCGATCTGGTGCTGCGCGGGGACGAACCTGTGCCGGGAGTCGCGTCGTCGGTGCGGCGGGTGGCGGTACGCGGCGCGGCCGAGGACTGGCCCTGGCACGAGGCGGGCAGCAGCCTGGAGTACGGACCGGTCCTGCGGCGGCGCGAGGCGGCCGACGGCGACGGGGCCGTACTGGTGCCCGATCTGGCACGGTCACAGGACTGGCGGGCACCGGATCCGGAGGGCGCGCAGCGTGTTCTCCGACTGGGCTTCCACTCGCTCGTCACGGTGCCGCTGCGTGCCCGGGGGGTGGTGCTGGGACTCGTCATGTTCTGGCGTGGGCGGCGGCCTGCGTTCCAGCCGGACGACGTGTCGCCCGCGGAGGAGCTGACGGCCCGCGCGGCGGTGTGCATCGACAACGCGCGCCGCTACACACGGGAGCACGCCACCGCGGTCTCGCTCCAGCGCAACCTGCTGCCGCGGGGCCTGCCCCGGCAGGAGGCCGTGGAGGTGGCCCACCACTACCTGCCGGCCCGGTCGGGCGTCGGCGGTGACTGGTTCGACGTCATCCCCCTGTCGGGCGCCCGGGTCGCTCTGGTGGTGGGCGACGTGGTCGGGCACGGTCTGCAGGCCGCCGCCACCATGGGCAGACTGAGAACCGCGGTCCTCAACTTCTCGGCTCTCGATCTGCCCCCGGAAGACCTCCTCTTCCACCTGGACCAGCTCGTCACGCGCCTGGATGCCGCAGACCAGCCGGGCGGCGAAGAGCACACCGTCACAGGCGCGACCCTCGTGTACGCGGTCTACGACCCGGTCGACGGCCGGTGCACCGTCGCCGGCGCCGGGCACCCGCCGCCCGCGCTCGTCCTGCCCGACGGATCGGTCGAGTTCCTCGACGTGCCGGCCAATCTGCCGCTCGGCCTGGGAAGCGTCCCGTTCCAGACCGCCGACGTCGACCTCCCGCGGGGAAGCCGCCTCGTTCTCTACACCGACGGGCTCGTGGAGAGCCGCGGCAGGAACATCGACACCGGACTGGAGCTGCTGAGGTCGGTCCTCGCCCGCACGGAGCCGGACTGCGAGAGCACGTGCAGCACCGTCATCGACGCCATGGTGCCGGACAGGCCGCACGACGACGTCGCCCTGCTCGTGGCGGCCCCCCGCCGGTTCCCGGCCGGGGACATGGCCCAGTGGGACGTTCCCGCCGACTTCGCGGCAGTCGGCGCCGTCCGCGCCCAGTGCGTGCGGCAACTGGAGAGCTGGGGACTCGGCGACACGGGTTTCACCACGGAACTCATCCTCAGTGAACTGATCACGAACGCCGTCCGGTACGGCGCGCCGCCCGTCACCGTGCGCCTCCTTCGGCGCCATGTCCTGATCTGCGAGGTGCGCGACGCGAGCAGCACCGCGCCGCGCGTGGTCCAGGCAGCCGAATTCGACGAGGGCGGACGCGGTCTGTTCCTCGTGGCCCAGCTCGCCGATCGGTGGGGCGTGCGCTACACGAGACACGGCAAAGTCATCTGGACCGAACAGTCCCTCGCCCGGGACCATGGCCCCGCCGATCATGGTTGGTAGCCTCGCGGAACGACCGCGGCATTCGGCGAAGCCGTCCGTGCCCGGCTGCGAGCCCCCGGCATCTGGTACGTCGGCACCGTGTTCGCCGACGGAGCGCCGCAGGTCAGCCCGATGTGGGTGGATCTGGAGGGGGGGCTGGCCTTCGACACGTCGGTGGGCCGGGTGAAGGAGGAGAACCCGCGCCGCGATCCCCGCGTGCACCTGTCGCACGCCGATGCCGCCGACCCCTTCGACCGGGGGCGGATCAGTGGCGCGGTGTCCCGCTTCGTCGAGGGCGAGGAGGCGCACGACCGGATGGACCGTCCGGCCCGTAAGTACCTGGGCAGCGAGCGCTTCGAACGGATCATGCCGGGGGAGCGGCGCGTCGCGGTGATCGGGCGCCCGCTCGAGGTGCGGCACGTCGTCGGCGTGGAGCGGTTCCGGCCAGGCGGTCCCGTCCCCGTGCCCTGACCCGCACGCCGCCCTGAGCGGACGTGCCGGCCGAGGACCCCGCCCCCGGCGTCCGGCACCCGGCGACCGCGCCCGGGCGGGGGGTCCGGTCCTCGGTCCCGGGCGGCCCGTCGAGGACGGTGGGGACGTACTCCAGCGGCTGGAGCCGCACGTTCGACGGGAACACGGGGAAGACGACGAGCCTGCCTGTCCTCGGCGGCCGTGGGGACCGGACCGGTGGTGGTCCTCCGGCTCGGCGAGCGTCCCGGCCCGCGTGGCGTCGTGCTCCGTGACGACGCGCACGTGAGCATGTGGTGACCCAGTCCTCCACCCGCACCGAGGCGATGCGATGCCCGACCGCGCTGACCACGTCCGTCCCGAGGGCACCGCGCCGAGGGGAGCCCTGCGGCCCGAACAGGCGGAGCGTTGGCTGTTCAGGGGGATCTACGGCCTGGTGCTGGCCAGTGCCCTGGTGGCCGCGCTGGACGTGCCGGGCGAAGCGGCCGATCCCGGCCAGGACGCGCTGTGGGTGCTTCTCACCGCGCTGGCGTCGGGTGCCGCCCACGGGTACGCGCACGTCATCGCCCGGCGCGCGTCCGCCGACGGGGCGGCCGAGCACAGCAGGGCGCGGGCGGTGCTCGCCGAGTGGCCGTTGCCCGCCACCGTGCTGCCCACCGTGGCGCTCCTGCTCGGCGCGGTCGCGGGGTGGTGGACGGAGAACACGGCGGTCGACGTGGCTCTGCTGTTCAACACCGTCGCCCTGTTCGTCCTGGGGGTCTCCGCGGCCCGTACCGCCGGGCTCGGCTGGCTGTCCTCCTGCCGGGCAGGGGTCGTGGACATGTTGATCGGGCTCGTGGTCATCGCCGCGGACGTGCTGATCGAGTAGCGCGGGCGTCGGCCGCCGTGCCGTCGCGCGCGTTCCGCCGCTCGGCGTCGGGGTGCCGGAAGCGGCGGGCCCGGTCCGTGGAAGCGGCCATGAGCCTCACACCCGTGGGAGTGCGGATGGACGTGGTGACGAGTTGCCCGGACGACGACGGGATGGGGAGGGTGCTCGGGCCGGCCGAGGCGGTCGGCGAGCCCGTCTCCGTCACGTTCCTGCGGGAGGGGCGCGAAGAGGCGGAACGCGCCGTACCGGTGCCCGCGGCCACGCCGGCGCTCTGGGAGCACTGGGCCCCCTCCGCCCACCCGACGGGAGAGGCCGGGGCCGGCGCCCTCCACGCCCGCCCTCAGGTGCCCGGCGGTCCGCCGGGCCCGCGGTCCCCTCCGTGCCGCTCAGGCCAGTCGGTCGCCGAACGCACGGGGACGCGCGGGTGCGGGGACCGGGACGGGGCGGCCCTCGGCCCGCGAGCGGGCGGCGGCCTCGGCGACGGCGAGGGCGGCGCGGGCGTCCGCGCCGGTGCACGGACTGGGGCGGACGCCCGCCACGACTTCGGTGAACGCGGTGAGTTCGGCGCGGTAGGCGTCCCGGAAACGCTCCATGAAGCCCGGGTACGGGGTGCCGGCCGGCCAAGCCGTCCCCTCGGCCGAGGTCAGGGGCGCCCGTTCGGTCAGGCCGGCGACGAGGGTGCCCTCGGAACCGCAGACCTCCAGACGTACGTCGTAGCCGGCCCCGTTATAGCGGGTGGCGGTACAGGTGGCCAGGGTGCCGTCGTCCAGGGTGAGCACGGAGACGCCGGTGTCGACGTCTCCGGCGGCGGCGAAGAACTCCGCGCCGCGGTTGGCGCCCGTGGCGTAGACCTCGGTGACCTCGCGGCCGGTCACCCAGCGGACGACGTCGTAGTCGTGCACGGAGCAGTCGCGGAAGATCCCGCCCGAACCGGGAATGTAGCCGGGGTGCGGGGGAGCGGGGTCCGACGTGCAGGCCCGCAGGGTGTGCGTCCAGCCGAGCCGTCCGGCCGCGACGGCCTCACGCACCGCCCGGTAGCCGGTGTCGAAACGGCGCTGGAAGCCGATCTGCAGGGGGACGTCGGAGCCCTCCAGCGCGGACAGCACCCGGTCGGTCTCCTCCAGGGTGCCGGCGACCGGCTTCTCGCAGAAGGCGGGCAGTCCCGCGCGGTGCGCGGCGAGGATCAGCTCCGCGTGGAAACCGGTGGGCGCCGCGATGACGATTCCGTCCGGTCCGGCGCCGAGCAGCGCGTCGAGGTCACCGGCGAACTCCGCCCCGACGCGGTCCGCCACGGTGCGGGCGGAGCGCTCGTCGGGATCGTGGACGACCAGGCCGGTGACGGCCGGCAGAGCGGCCAGTGTCGAGGCGTGGAACGCGCCGATACGGCCCGTACCGATGAGTCCGATGCGCATGTGCGGAGCCTTTCGTGCGGACGTGGGAAGGAGCCGGAGCGGCCCAGGTGCTTTCTATCCCCCGGGAAGCGGGGGAGCAAGGCTTTGTTCAGACATAAAGACGTACAGAGCTTAACGGGAAGTGAGGCATACTGACGGGCTACGGCAGCAGTGCGCAGGAGGATGACGTGGAACCGCTCACGAAGAAGATCACGATCGACCGGAGCAGCCCGGTCCCCCTGTACTTCCAGTTCGCCCAGCAGTTGCAGAACCTCATCGAGGCGGGGGAGCTGCCGCCCGGCACCAGGCTGAGCAACGAGATCGCCATGGCCGACGAGTTCGGGCTGTCCCGCCCGACGATGCGTCAGGCCATGCAGCACCTCGTCAACAAGGGGCTGCTGGCCCGCAAGCGGGGCGTGGGCACCCAGGTCGTCACCAACCGCATACGGCGCCAGGTCGAGTTCACCAGCCTCTACGAGGATCTGGAACGGGACGGCCGTCACCCGTCCACGCAGGTGCTCTCCGTCGAGACCGTCCCGGCCGAGGGGGAGTTCGCCGCCGCGCTCCGTCTGGAGGAGGGGCAGCCGGTGCTGTCCGTCGAACGGCTGCGCCTCGCCGACGACCAGCCGATCGCGCTCCTGCACAACTACCTGCCGGAGGGCCTGATCGAGCTGACCCTCGAGGCGCTGGCCGAGGGGGGCCTGTACCAGATGCTGCGCCGGTCCGGCGTGGCCCTGAGCACCGCCGAGCAGACCATCGGCGCCCGGGGGGCGACGGCCGCGGAGGCCAGGCTGCTCGACGAGACCCGCGGCGCCACCCTGCTCACCATGACCCGCACCGCCTTCGACGGCTCGGGGCGGCCGGTCGAGTACGGAACGCACGTCTACCGGGCCTCCCGCTACTCGTTCGAGATGACCGTCGCCGCGCACTGACGTGCAAGGCGGGCCGGCACGCCGGTGCCCGGACACGGTGCGGGGCCGCCGCCGGTGCGTGCACGTGAGGTCCGGCGCCGCGCGGATCAGTGCCCCCGCTTGAGCAGCGCGTCGGACAGGTCGGCGGCGGCGTCGTTCAGGCGCAGCCCGATGCCGTCGAGGCGGCGCAGCAGCTCCCGGCGGCTGAGCGTGCCGGCGCTCAGTTCCCCGCGCAGCAGTGCGGCGACGGCCTCCTGGTACGCGCGCCGCACCCGTCCCGCGGCCTTGCGGGCGGCCATGGCGCCCTCGTGCACCCGCCCGGGGTCGCCCAGCAGTTCGGTGACCGCCTCGCGCAGCCGGACCAGTCCCTCGCGCACCGCCTCCAGCGCGGGCAGATCGGCCGGGTCGCCGGGCATGCCGAACAGGTCGGTCTCGCGGACCAGGTCCCGCAGACCGTCGAGGACGTCGTCGACGGAGCGGGAGAAGCGGTAGAGGTCCTCGCGGTCGATCGGCGTGGTCAGCGTCGTGAACAGCTCCGCCACCAGCGCGGCCCGGCATCCGTCGCCCTCGTGCTCCACGTCGGCCATGCGGACGCGCGCCTCGGCCGGAGCGACCCGCCCGGTGGCGAGCTCCGCCGCGAGGTCGACGCCCTCGACCGTCGCGTCCAGTTGGGCGGTCAGCAGGTCGATCGTCCTGCGGTGCGAGCGTCCGGTGAGGTCGCCGATGAAGCGGCGCACGGTCGCGCTCATCATGAGGTGACTCCCTTGAGGATCAGGCCGGCCACGGCGCCGGTGGCGAAACCGGCCGGCAGCGTCACCAGCCAGGCGGTCAGCAGCGGAACGGTGAACTGCCAGCGCACGCGCCGTCCGCCCTCGCTGGCGCCGGTGCCGACGAGCCCGCCCGCCACGGACTGGGTCATGCTGACCGGCATGCCGAGACCGGCGGTGGACAGCACCGCCGCGGACGAGGCGAACTCGGCGGACATCACGTGCCAGGGCCGGGTGGTGAGCAGCCGGCTGGTCGCGCCGCGGGCCACCCTGCGCGCCCCCGCCATCGCACCCACCGCGAACACCGCGGCCACCATGACGTCACCGGCCTGCCACGGCTGCGGCATCAGCGCGTCGCCGGCGAAGGCCACGGCGACCACCGCGAACATCTTCTGCCCGTCATTGGCCGCGTAGGCCAGGCACTGCGAGCCGAACGCCGCCAGTTGCAGGCCGCTCACCACGCGCGGCATGCCGCGCAGCGAGGGGATCCGGTGCACGGCGCGGCCGATGAGCCAGCCGGCTCCCACCCCCACCAGCGGCGCGGCGGCGCCGACGGCCAGCACCACGCCGAGGTGGCCCCAGGCCGGCCGGACCCCCAGGGCGACGTCCGCCCCGGCCAGTCCGCCCAGGACGGCCAGGGTCAGCGAGGTGGGCACGCCGCGCCAGGTCAGCAGCAGGACGAGGACGACCGAGGCGCCGGCGCCCGCGAGGAAGACCAGGCGCGCCGCGTCGGGCGGCCCCTGGCCGAGGTGCCCGGTGAAGGTGCGGGCGACGGCGAGGCCGAAGAGGTCCGGCCCCAGCCCGACGGCCAGGACCAGCAGCGCGAGGAGCGGTCCCGCCGAGCGGCTGCGGTGCCGTACGGCGAGCTCCAGCAGAGCGCCGCCGTCGTTGGCCCCGCAGATGAAGACGAAGGCGACTGCGGTGACGCACAGGGCGACGGTGACGGTCACGGAGGGCCTCTCTCACGGCTGGATGCCGGGCACGGCACGGACGCGGGGGCGCGGTCGCGCACGGCGGGGCCCGGGGAAGGGGAGGACGGCGCGAACGGCGGCCGCCGCCCTCCCGGGCGGTCCGTGCGGTCCGTGCGGTCAGCGCACTCCGGCGGCGCGCAGCACGCCGGACAGGTCGACGAGCTTGTAGTTGGTGTCGGTGCGGTCGCCGTCGTCACCGCCGGCCGGCGCGTTGTAGCCGTCCTGGGCGACGAACAGGCCGTTCGGGAACGCGGTGCCGAGCGCACGGCCCGTGGCGGCGATGCCGTCCGTCTCCTCGGAGCCGTCGATCACCGTGCCCGGAGCCACCCGGAAGGAGCCGACCCACTCGTCGTCGTCCGAGGTGTCGTAGACGGAGTAGGTGTAGTCGCCCTGGCTGGAGACGATCAGGTACTGCCGGCCGGAGGGCCCGCGGAACAGGGTCACTCCTTCGGTGTCCGCGGTGATGTGCTTGCCGCCGTATCCCGGATCGGCGCCGGCCACGCACTCGTCGCCCTCCGGGTCGTAGACCGCCGGTATGCCGAACTGGCGCGTCCGGTCGATCAACTCCGGCTCGTCGTCCAGGTCGGCGTCCACCTTCCAGAGGCCGACGTCCTCCTGGCCGATGTAGACGTCCCCCTCCTCGGCGTCCACCACCAGGCCTTCGATCTGCGGACCCTCGCCCGGATCCTGGCACGGGCTCCAGACGCCGCCGGGCGTGCGGAAGCTGCTCGGCAGGGTGAGCGTGCGGACCTTCTCGTAGGTGACGGTGCCGGACCGGGTGACACGGAGTTCGAACAGCGCGAGGTCGGGGGAGTGCCGGCGGCTGGCGAGCACGTACGAGCGGCCGGAGTCCGGGTCCCGCCACACCGCCGTGCCGTACGCGGTGTACTGGTCGTCGACCTCGGCCTCGGTGGCGGCGAAGGCGCGCGGGACGGCGGTGTCGGTGACGTCGGTCAGCGGCGCGGCCGGCCGGGAGCCGTCGATCCGGTAGAAGCGGATGCGGTCGCGGCCGCGGTCGGTGACGACGGCGACGTCCGAGCGCCGGCCGTCGGGGAAGCGCAGGCCGGCGAGTACGTCCACGTTGTTGAAGCGGCCGGGAGCGGAGTCGGCCGCGGGCGCGGCCGGGGCCGGGAGGGCCTGCACCAGTCCGCCGTCGAGGCGGTAGACGTCCAGGCCGCCCTCCTTGGCCGTGCCCAGCACCAGGCTGGAGCCCGGATGCGCGGCATTGTACCAGATCGCGGGGTCGTCGGCGTTGGAGTTGCCGCCGGCGTCGTCGTCGAAGAGGGCCCGTGTCTCGGCCTTGGCGTACACCGGCGCGACGGTCTGGTCGCCCGGGATCGGAGGTGTGGAGGCGGTGGCGGTCGCGGCGGTCAGCCCGGTCATGAGCACGGCGAGGCCGGCGGCCAGGCGGGTGCGTCTGTGCATGGTTCCTCCTTGGCGAAGGCGGGTCACCCCATCGGTGAGGACGGACCTTACATAAGAATGTGCTGACAAATAAAGGGGTCTGTCGGTCGCTCTCCGGGTGTACGAAAGGTGGCCTACAGATTGCCGTGAGGTGAACATCGTGTGTTCTGGTTTCATCCTTATGTCTTGACATACGGCTTCGGGCCGGTCGAAGCTGTCGGGCATCAGGTCGCCGAGCGGTGCTCGATGGCCTCGGACCACGCCATACGAGCCCGGTTTCCCCCGGGACACCGCGGGAGGTCACACCATGCCCAGCTCCTCTTTCCGGGCCATCGCCCTGTCCGGCGGCCGTCGTCGGCGCATCGCCGTCTCCGTCGTCCTCGCCGGCGCGCTCGGTGCCGCGGCGGCCTGTGTGCCGTCCGGCGGCTCCACCGGTACCGGCTCGGACGCCGGCGCCAAGGCGGGCGCGAAGCCGCAGATCGACTCCGGCTTCGACCTGGGCACGCTCGTCACCGAGGCGAAGAAGGAGGGCAGCGTCACCGTCTACGACAGCACCGGTGACATCACCAGGACCGCCGCGGCCTTCACCGCCAAGTACGGCGTCAAGGCCACAGGGGTCAAGAGCAAGGTCGGCGACACCCTGGAGAAGATGACCCGGGAGAACCAGGCGGGCAACGTCACCATCGACGCCACCTTCTACGAGGACGGGCCCTCGCTCGTCGGCCAGCTGCTGGCGCAGAAGGTCGTCTACACCTGGATACCCGGCAGCCTCGCCAAGGACATCCCCGCCGCCCGGCAGAGCCCCTTGCAGATCCTGTCCAAGGGCAACATGTGGATCTACAACCCCAAGCTCTTCCCCGAGGGGTGCCCGGTGAAGAACATCTGGGACCTGGCCGACCCCGCCTGGAAGGGCAAGGTCGCCATGCAGGATCCGCTGGGCAAGCCCAACATCGTCGAGTTCTTCAACCAGTTGAAGGCCGGCGGAGAGACCCGGCTGCGGCAGGCGTACCAGGCGAAGTACGGAAAGGAACTCCCGGCCGGCGACTCCGCCGCGGAGGCCTGGATCAAGGGACTGGCCAAGAACAGCCCGATCCTCACCTCCTCCGACGACGACGCCGCTGCCGCGGTCGCCTCGCCGAACCAGACCAAGGACCGCGTCGCACTGGTGTCCAACGCGAAGTTCCGTGACGTGCAGGAGAAGAACTACAGCATGAGGGTCTGCACCGGGATGCGGCCCTGGGCCGGTTACCAGTACCCGAAGTACGCGGCCGTCGCCACGAAGAGCGAGCATCCCGCCGCGGCCAAGCTGTTCGTGTACTTCATGCTCACGCAGGACGGCGTGGACACCCAGCTGAAGACCGGTGGCGTACCGGGCAGCCCGAAGCTGAAGCAGGGGTCGTTCATGCCGGACGGCCTGACCGACTGGAACAAGCAGCTCTTCGTGTTCGACCCGGCCAAGCTCGGCAGCGACTTCGACAACCTCCAGTCGATGCAGGACCTCTGGCGCCTCAACCACGGCTGACCGACCGCCGGCCCCGTCCGCCCGGGCCGGGCCGGCCCGCACACAGACACGTTACGGAGACCCGCGTATGGCCGCCGCCACCCGTTCACCCGCCACCGCCCCGTCCGAAGCCGACGACGGGCCGGCCGGGACCCGGCTCAGCCGGCTGCGCTACCGGCTGAGCGTCCTCGGGCACGAGCCGACGCACCTCCTGGGCGTCCTGCTCGTCGCCGTCCTCCTCTATCTGGTCCTGGCACCGCTGATCGCGGTGCTCTCCGACTCCACGCAGGTGCAGTACGGCGACGAGGGCCAGGCCCGGCAGAGGCCCGGCAGCCTCACCGGCTACTACTTCTGGCGGGTCTTCCGCTCACCGGTGGCCAGGCTGCTGTTCTGGGAGCCGCTGCTGCACACCGTCGTGGTGGCGATCGGGGTCACGGTCGTGGCCGTGGTGCTCGGCGGATCGATGGCCTGGCTGCTGACCCGCACCGACGTGGCGGGCCGCAAGTGGCTGTCCACCGCTCTGGTCGTGCCGTACATGCTGCCGTCCTGGACCTTCGCGCTGGCGTGGCTGGCGCTGTTCAAGAACGACTCCTCCGGCGGACAGATCGGCATCCTGGAGTCGTGGGGCGTGCACACGCCGAACTGGCTGGCGTACGGCCAGGTACCGATCATCCTCTGCCTGGGCCTGCACTACTACCCGTTCGTCCTCCTGCTGTTCGGCAACGCGCTGCGCCGCATCGACAGCCAGCTGGAGGACTCCGCGCGCATCCTGGGCGCGGGTCGCCGCACGGTCGCCGCCCGGATCACCCTCCCGCTGATGCTGCCGTCGCTGTCGTCCTCGGTCCTGCTGGTCTTCGGCCGCATCCTCGGCACCTTCGGCACCCCCTACATCCTGGGGCTGCCCGTCGACTACAGCCTGCTGTCCACCTCGCTGTTCCGGGCCGTCAACAGCCACCAGCGCGGCGTCACCGCCGTGCTGACCGCGGTCATCGTGGTGATCGGGGTCCTGGTGATCCTCGTCGACACCCGGCTCGCCAGGGAACAGAAACGGTTCATCACGGTGGGCGGCAAGGGTGCCATGGACCGCGTCTGCGCCCTCGGACGCTGGCGCCGGCCCGCACTCGGCGCCGCGCTGGCCGTGTTCACCGCCGGCGTCGTCGTCCCGGTGGCCACCCTCGCCCTGTCCACCGTCAGCAAGACCCCCGGCGTCTTCCGCGCCGACAACTTCACCCTCAAGTACTGGATCGGCGCCCACCTGCCGGGCGCCCCCGGCTTCCCGCACGGTGTGCTGCGCGGCAGCACGCTCTACGAAGCCGCGTGGAACAGTCTGCGCATCGTGGGCCTCGCCGCCCTCATCTGCGGTGTGGTGGGACTGCTCGTCGGCTACGTCGTGGTCCGCGCCGGCGGCAGCAGGACCGGCTCGCTCCTGCGGCAGATCAGCTTCCTGCCGTACATGGTGCCGGGCATCGCCTTCGCGGCGGCCTTCCTCTCGCTGTTCGCCGTGCGCCGCGGGCCGGTGCCCGCCCTGTACGGCTCGGTCAGCCTGCTGGTGATCGTCCTGGCCGTCACCCACCTGCCCTACGCCTCGCGTTCGGGCATCAGCGCCATGACACAGCTCGGCCGGGAACCCGAGGAGGCCGCGCAGGTCTCCGGGGCCGGCTGGTTCACCCGGCTGCGCAAGATCATCATCCCGATCCAGCGCGGCGCCCTGACCACCGGCGTGATCCTGCCGTTCATCTCGGGCCTGAAGGAACTGAGCATCGTCATCATGCTCACCACCACCGGCACCCAGCTGCTGACCACGCTGTCGATCAACCTCGTCGACTACGCCTACGACCAGATGGCCAATGCGGTGGTGCTCGTCATCGCGCTGGTCTCCTTCCTCGCCACCTACCTCACCCAGCGCCTGACCAAGACAAACCTGTCGTCCGGACTCGGAGGCTGAAGACGTCATGCCGACCATCACGCTCTCGTCGGTGCGCAAGAGCTACGGCTCCGGACCGCCCGCGGTCGACAACCTGGACCTGGAGATCCCCGACGGCTCGTTCACGTGCCTGCTCGGCCCCTCCGGGTGCGGGAAGACCACCACCCTGCGCATGATCTCCGGGCTGGAGCCGCTCAACGCCGGGACCATCACCGTCGGCGGCCGCATCATGGACTCCACCCGCGACGGCGTCTTCGTCCCCCCGGAAAAGCGCGGCATGGGCCTCGTCTTCCAGAACTACGCACTGTGGCCGCACCTGACGGTCGCCAAGAACGTCGAGTTCGGCCTGAGGGTCCGCAGGGTCAAACCGGCCGAGCGCGCCGAACGCGCCGCCGCCGCGCTGAAGATGATGCAGATCGAGTGGGCCGCCGACCGCTACCCGGCCCAGCTCTCCGGCGGCCAGCAGCAGCGCGTCTCACTGGCCCGCATGCTCGCCGTCAACCCGAACGTGCTGCTGCTCGACGAGCCGCTGTCCAACCTCGACGCCCAGCTGCGGCTGGACATGCGGGCCGAACTCAAGCGCATCCACGACGAGACCGGCCACACCATCGTCTTCGTCACCCACGACCAGCTGGAGGCCATGACCATGGCCACCCACGTCGTGGTGATGAACAAGGGGCTCGTCCAGCAGATGGCCCCGCCGATGGAGGTCTACAACCGGCCGGCCAACACCTTCGTGGCCCGCTTCGTCGGCAGCCCCCCGATGAACCTCTTCGAGACCGGCGCCGACGCGTTCACCGAGGCCGCCCGCGACCGGGTCCTGGCCGAACGTCCCGGTCTCACCGGTCGGCTGGCCACCATCGGCGTCCGCCCCGAGCACCTGCGGATGCTCGGCGACGGCGACCGGCCGCCCGCGGACGCCTTCGTCTTCGAGGCCACCGTGAAGACCGCGCTGCCCACCGGATCCAGCTGGACCGTGCTGGTGGGCGCCGAGGACACCGAGCTGTACCTGGTCGCGTACACCGACGTGCGCGCCGCCCCGGGCTCGGTCGTGCGCTGCGCCGTCCGCACGAGCGACCTGCACCTGTTCGACACGTCGGGGGACAGGCTGCCCGACGAAGCGGCCGAGGCCGCACTGACGAAGGAGAACACCGCCACATGGGCCAGCTGACCCGCCCCACAGCCCTCCTGCTCGACTTCGGCGGGGTGGTCGTGGCCACGACCAACCGGCCCACGTGGGCGCACGAACTCGCCACCGAACTGCACACCGCCCTGACCGCGGCGGGCTGCCGCGAACTGAGCGTCGAACACATCGAGACGGACCTCGAGGCGGGCTCCGCGGCCGACTCGCACTGGAAGAACGCGATGAGCCGGCCGGCAGCCCCCGAGGAGATGACCCACCGGCGCTTCTGGAGCGAGTTCGTCGCCGCGGACTGGCCCCCCGCGGCGCACGCCTGGGTGACCGCCCACGCCGCCCCGCTCTGCCACCGCCTCGGCGAACTCAAGCAGGACCGCGCCACCCGCGCAGGAATCCCCGAACTCCTCGACACCTGCGACGACCTCGGCATCGCCGTCGCCATCGTCTCCAACGCGCTCGCCGGATCGGTGCACCGCGACTACATGGCCGGGCACGGCCTCGACAAACGGGTGGCGGTACAGGTCTACAGCGACGAGGCCGGCGTCCGTAAACCCAACCCGGAGATGATCCGCATCGCCGCCCGCGCCCTGGGCACCGCCCCGGCCGGCTGCTGGTACGTCGGCGACCACTACGACCGCGACGTGGTGTGCGGCAGGCGCGCCGGGGCCGGCGCGACCGTCCTGATGGAAGCCCGCGGCACCTACGACCGTCCCTACACCGTCCGGGCCGAACCCGACGCCGTCGTCGGCGACCCGGACGGACTGCGCGAACTGCTCCTCGGGGCCGCGGCCCCGCAGGCCCGATGAGGCCCGCCCGCCCCGGCGCCGCCCGGGGGACCGGGCAGGCCGGCCGCGCGCCGCACACCCTTCCGGCCGTCCGAACCGACCGAACCACCCGAGGGGAGACCCCGTGACGACGCTCCGCCCCCCGCGGGCGCTGCTGCTGGACCACGGCGGTGTGCTGATGCGGTCCGTCGAGCGACCCGGGCGGACGGCCGCCTTCGCCGACCGCGTGCACGCGCTGATCGGCCCCTCGGCGGGCCTCGACCGCGACACCGTGCTGGAGGACATCAAGGCCGGCAGGGCCGCCTACCGCGCCTGGAAGAACGGGCTCGTCCGGACCCCTGCGCCCCGCGAGACCGGACACCGCGAGCTGTGGGAGGACTTCGTCGCCGCCGACTGGCCCCCCGCGGCGCGCGCCCTGGTCGGCGCGGAGGCGATCCCGCTGTGCCGCGAGATGGTCCTCGCCGGGAGCGACAGGACCCTCGCCCCGGGCATGCTGGAGACGCTGCGGCTCGCCCGCGAGCACGGCGTGCGCACGGGCATCGTGTCCAACACCCTGGTGGGCTCGCTCAACCGCGACCTCGCCCGCCGCTTCGGCACCCACCCCCTGCTCGACGTGCAGGTCTACTCCGACGAGACCGGGCTGCGCAAACCCGACCCCGAGACGATCCGGCTGGCCGCCCGCGCCCTGTCGGTCGACCCCGCCGACTGCTGGTACGTCGGCGACCACTACGACCGCGACGTGGTGTGCGGCAGACGTGCCGGAGCCGGCGCGACGATCCTGATGCGCCCGGTGGAGCGCCGCGACCCGAAGGCACGTCCGCAGCCGGACGCCGAGGTCGCCGACGGAACGGAACTGCTCGGCCTGCTGCGCGCCGTACTGGCCCGCCGCGGCACCGGGCACACCGCCGGACATGAGGGGGCGGCATGAACGAGCTGGACGAGCTGTCGGTGCGGCTGCGCGAGACGGCCGCCGAGGCGGCGCTGGCGGTCGCCCCGGACCTGGTGGCGGCCTTCCGCGCCGCCATGGAGGTCGACTTCAAGCGCGACGAGCACGACCCCGTCACCGTGCACGACAGGCGGGCCGAGGAGCGGATCCGCGAACTGCTGCTCAAGCGGGTGCCGGACAGCACCGTCGTCGGCGAGGAGGGCGGCCGCCAGGACGGCGGCGGCCGCATCGCCTGGTACGTCGACCCCATCGACGGAACCGCCAACTTCGCCCGCGGACTGGCCTTCTTCTGCACCTCCGTCGGTGTCACGGTCGACGGCGAACCGGTGGCCGGCGCGATCGTCGACCCGGTCGCCGGACACGTCTTCACCGCCGACGCCACCGGCGCCCGCCTGGGCGGCGAGCCGCTGCGCCCCGGCGGAGTGCGCGACGAGGCCCGCGGACTGCTCATCACCGGCTTCCCCACCACCCGCGAACTGGCGTGGAACGACCCGCAGACGCTGCCCCGGTTCGGTGAACTCGTCGCCCGCTACGGCACCGTACGCCGCACCGGGAGCGCCGCGCTGACCCTCGCCCACGTCGCGGCCGGCTGGTGCGACGCGGCCCTGGGCACCTCCGTCAACGCCTGGGACATCTGCGCCGCCCGAGTGCTGGTGCAGCGCTCCGGCGGCGTCTACCGCGCCTTCGCCGGCGAAGACGGCTGGGACCAGCCGGGCTACCTCGCACACGGGGCGGACCTCGAACCGGTCGCCGCCCGGGAATTCGTCGACTGGTACCTCTCCCGCCTGCCCGCGAGGAGCGCCTCATGACACCGCCCGGAGCGGACCTGCGCTACCTGTGGATCGTCACCGACCTCGACGGCACCCTGGTCGACCGCGGCCTGCGGATCGTGCCCCGCAGTGCCCGGGCACTGCGGCGCTACCAGGACCTGGGCGGCACCGTGGTCGTCGCCACCGGCCGCAACGAGGTGTCGGCGGGCCGCTACCACCGGGAACTCGGCCTGAGCACACCGATGATCGTCTGCAACGGTGCCCGCGTCGTCGATCCGCTGACCGGGAAGAGGCTGCTGGACCTGGACCTGGGCCCCTCGTGGCCCGCGCTGTGCGAGAACCTGCTCCCCGAACTGCCCGAGGGCGTGGGGGCGGTGGCCTTCGCCGGCGAGGACGCCCACGTGCTGCGGTACGCCCCCTCGCTGGCGGCGTACGCCGGACGCGACCGGATCGAACTGCGCGAGGACCCCGTACGCCGGGCCCCGACGAAGGTGATGCTGATCGCCGACCGGCCGGGCCTCGGCCCGCTGGCGCGGCTCGCCGCCCGGCACTGCCCGGCGGCGCGCCTCCTGCAGTCGGAGGACACCTACCTGGAGATCCTGCCGGGCGCCGCGGGAAAGGAAGTGGCGGTACGCCGGCTCGCCGAGCGGTCGGGCGTGCCGATGGACCGCGTCGCGGCCATCGGTGACAACCCCAACGACACCGCCATGGTGCGGGCCGCCGGGCTGGGCGCGGCGGTCGGCGACGGGCACAAGGAGGTCCGGGCCGCCGCGGACGTCGTGGTGGGACCGTGCGCGCTCGGCGCGGTGGCCGACCTCGTCGAGCGCGTCGTCGAAGGCACCGGGCGGTGATCGTCACGGTCCTCGGGTCCTCGGGTCCTCAAGGCCGGCCCCGGGTCCGGGCAACCCGTGCTCGGGCACCTGGTCGAGCATCGCGGACACCGGCTGCTCCTGGACCTGGGCACGGGCGCGGACTGCTGCGCCACATCGTCCGGGAATGCACGGGGGCGGGATTCCACGTGGCCGGACTGCGGACGGCCGGTCTCCCGTCGGTGGACGCGGCCCCCGCCCAGGTGGGCGTCCTGCTGGAGCTGTCCGGCAACGGGGTGCACGACGAACTGGTGCCCCGCCTCTCCGATCGTGAGGGGATCACCGAGGCGACGCTGTTGCGGGACGAGGCGGACCGAAGGACGCCGCCCCATCGCCGGCACATGCCAGTCAATATGTAAGGACAATAGATTGACAGGTCCCTGCGGGTGAGGGCAGGCTCGATCACGAGAGCCGGGCGCCGCCCGGCACACCACGACGGACAGAGAAGAGGCACGGATGCCGATCAGGCCGACCCACGCCGTCCACGTCGCCGAAGGAGGCAGGCCGTGACCACACCCCTCACCCAGCGCATCGCGGGAGCACCCATCTCCTGGGGCGTCTGCGAAGTCCCGGACTGGGGACACCAGCTCGGCACGGACCTGGTCCTGCGGCAGATGCGCGAGGCCGGACTCGCGGCCACCGAGTTCGGCCCGGAAGGCTTCCTGCCCGATGCCCCCGCGGACAAGGCCGCGACGCTCGCCTCGCACGGCCTGCGCGCCGTCGGCCAGTTCGTGCCGGTCGTCCTCCACGACCCGGACCACGACCCGGTCCCCGGGGTCGAGGCGGCCCTCACCGGTCTCCTGGCCGCCGACGCCCGCACGGTCGTCGTCGCGGCGGCGACCGGGGCCGACGGCTACGACGACCGGCCGGTGCTCGACGCGGCGGGGTGGTCCGTCCTCCTGGCCAACCTCGACCGGATCTCCGCCGCCGCGGCCGGCGCGGGCGTCCTCGCGACCCTGCACCCCCACGTGGGGACGATGGTCGAGTCGGGAGAGGAGACCCAGCGGGTGCTCGACGGGTCCGGCATCGGACTGTGCCTGGACACCGGCCACCTGCTCATCGGCGGCGGCGACCCCCTCGCCCTCGCCGCCCGGCAACCCGGCCGCGTCGCCCACGTGCACCTCAAGGACGTGCGCCTGGACCTCGCCGACCGGGTGCGGGCCGGCCGCACGACGTACACCGAGGCCGTCGCCGAGGGCATGTACGTCCCCCTGGGCGCCGGCGACGTCGACATCGCCGGAATCGTCCGGCTGCTCGAGGCGGACGGGTACGCCGGATGGTACGTACTCGAACAGGACACCATCCTGCGGGCCGCACCCGGCGAGGACGGGGGCGCCGATCCCCTCGACGACGTCCGCGCCTCGGTCGCCCACCTCCGCTCCCTCGCCGTCGGCAACGGGCCTGCCGCAGACGCCGTGGAGCACTGACCGATGGTCCACGAGCCCGCCGTCGACGGACGGACCGGCATCCACGACCACCCGCTCGACCACGGTGAAGGGAACGCGCGATGGACGCAGCACACCTGACCGAGATCCGCGTCCGCGAGCCCGGCCGTATCGAACGGTCCTGGCAGAAGCGCTCCCGCCGTCCGCTGACCGGTGAGGACGGCCGCCTGCTCATCGTCGCGGCGGACCACCCTGCCCGGGGAGCCCTGGGGGCGCGCGGCGACGAGGCGGCCATGGCGAGCCGCACCGCGCTGCTCGACCGCCTGGCGGCCGCCCTGTCGCGCCCCGGGGTGGACGGCGTGCTCGGCACCCCCGACCTGCTCGACGACCTGCTGTTGATGGGAGCCCTGGAGGACCGGATCGCCATCGGATCGATGAACCGCGGCGGCCTCCAGGGCGCCTCCTTCGAGTTCGACGACCGGTTCACCGCCTACACCGCGGAGGCGATCGCCGCGCACGGACTCGAGGGCGGCAAGACGCTCACCCGGATCTGCCTCGACGACGCCGGCACCGTGGCCACCCTGCAGGCGACCGCCGCCGCCGTCACGAGCCTCGCCGAGCACGGCCTCATGGCCATGGTCGAGCCGTTCCTCACCGTCCGCGAGGAAGGCCGCGCCCGCAACCTCCTCGACCCCGACAGCGTCATCAGGTCGATCCACATCGCGAGCGCACTCGGCGCGAGCAGCGCCTACACCTGGCTGAAGCTGCCGGTCGTCGACGAACTCGAGCGCGTCCTGGACGCGACCACCCTGCCGACCCTGCTGCTCGGCGGCGACCCGCAGGGCGATCCGCACGACGCGTACGCGTCCTGGGCGACGGCGATGTCGCTTTCGGCCGTGCGGGGACTGGTGGTCGGGCGCACCCTGCTCTACCCGCCCGACGGCGACGTCGCCGCCGCCGTCGACATCGCGGCCGGGATCGTCCACGGGAGCGGCGCATGAGCGACCACGCCCGACCGGTGCACGGTCACCGGCCCCGGACGGCAGACCGCGGCCACTGCCCCCGTCGAGGACGGCGGGCCGCGGATCCGCCTGCCGGGGCCGCAGGGAAACCGTGGGACGGGGGCGTCTTCGGGCCGTACGGCCCCTCGAGCCCGTAGCGTGTGCCGAGCCCACACCGTGTGCGGGCTCGGCACACGGGCGCCCGGGGCGCGACGGACGTCTCTCCCGGCTTCCGCCGACCGGACCGGCTGGGACACACGACCAGGACACGCCGAGGCCGGCTCCGACGCCCGTCCGGCACGGTGGCCGTCAGGCCGCCGGCCTCCAGCCCAGCACGGGACCGAGCCGGCCGGCGATGTCGGTCAGGATCTGCTCGTAGTCCTCGGGGCCGAAGGCGAACGGCAGGGCGAAGGCCACCTCGTCCACCTCCCGGAACGCCGCGTGGGCCCGCAGGCGTTCCGCGATCCACTCGGAGGGGCCCACGAGGTCCGGGGCGAACAGCAGACGGGCCGGACCCTGCGGACGCCTGGTGCGGGGCAGCCGCTCCGCGGCGTACTCCTCGTACTTGGCGCGCTGCGCGGCGTCGGCGGAGTCGGTGGGGACCACCACGAGCCCCTGGGAGACCCGCGCGGCCTCCCCGTCGGGGTGCGCCGCGCGGAAGGCCCGGACGTGGGAGAGCTGGATCGCGGCGAAGTCCCCGGCCCCGGGGTCCCCTTCGGACCGCTCGGCCTTGACCACGCTGCTGGTGAGGAGGTTCATCGCGTTCTCCCCGGCCCAGCGGGCCGAGCGCAGGCTGCCGCCCCCGTACCACATGCGCCGCCGCAGGCCGGGCGAGTGGGGCTGCACGCGGTCGGAGTAGGTCTCGATGCCCTCCGTGCCGCGGAAGTCCGTGGCCGGCTCGCCCGCGACGTGGTCGAGCAGGCGCCGCACCCGCGCGTAGCCGAAATCCTCGGCGTCGGCGGTGTCCGGGTACAGCGCGTCCCTCACCCGTTCGTAGTGCACCGGGGGCCCGGTGCTCACGCCCGGGTTGAGGCGGCCGCCGGACAGGATGTCCACGGTCGCCCAGTCCTCGGCGAGGCGCAGCGGGTTCTCCCAGCCCAACGGCGTGACCGCGGTTCCCAGTTCGATGCGGCTGGTGCGCTGAGTGGCGGCCGCGAGCACCGCCACCGGCGAGGCGATCCCGTACTGGAGGTGGCGGTGGCGCACCCACGCGCTGTCGAAGCCGAGCCGTTCGCCCAGCTCCAGCATGCGCAGCGTGTCCTCGTGCCCGCGGCCCGGATCGTCCTCGTCGAACAGCCCGATCGTGAGGAACCCCAGCTTCTTCAGCGCCCTGCCACCCATCTCCACCCGACTCCCACCGACCGGCGCCCGCACGGGCCCGCCACCTCCCGACAGACGGATCATGCCTCCTCGTCCCCGCGGAATGGTCCCCGGGGAACGCCTTCCGCCCGGGTGTTCACGAGAACGAAACACCCGCGGGGAGAACGCCGACGAGCGCGCCGGGGACCAGGGCGGCCGCCCGGTGCACTGCGCGAGGTCAGGCGACGGCGTGGGCGAGGCCGGTGAGCGCGGCCGTCATCCGGGCCGTCGAAACGCCCTGCCGGCGCTGGTGCGTGAAGACGTCGGGGGCCAGAGGGGCCAGCAGGACGTCGGCCAGGGCGTCGGGGTCGGACGCGCCGGCCTGGCGCAGGAGCACGAGGACGTGGGCGTGCCAGAAGCCGTAGGCGCCGGTGGCGTACCGCCCGGCGCCGGTCTCGGCGGCGAGTGCCAGGTGGGCGTGCCGGTCGAGCAGCTCGATCATGGCGGCGAAGAAGGCGGCCAGCCGCTCCCGGGGCGGCGCCCCGGGACCGAGGGGCGGGGCTCCCCGGAGCAACTCGTGCTGGAGGGCCTTCTCGTGCTCGTCCAGCAGGGCGACGGCGATGGAGGGGACGTCCGGATAGCGCCGGTACAGCGTTCCGCGGCCGACGCCGGCGGCTCGGGCGACGTCCTCCATCGTGACGCCCCGCGGGTCCCTCGCGGCGAACAGCTCGGCCGCGGCGGCGAGCACCTTCTTCCGGTTCCGGGCGGCGTCGGCACGTTCCTTGGTCACGGATCCACTCTAAGGCTTCCACCGGAATAAGTGGACGACGTGTCCGGTTGGCTCTTCTCGGATGCTACAAATGGACGCCGCGTCCACTTATCTGCCAGGGAGGCACACCCATGCGCACGACCCTGCTCCACCTCGACGCCAGCGCCCGCCGCACCTCCTTCAGCCGCGAACTCGGCGACGCCGTCGCCGGCGCCTGGCGGGAGGCCCATCCGGACGGCACCCACCTCCACCGCGACCTCGCGCTCGACCCCGTCCCCTTCATCGGCGAGGCGTGGACCGAGCTGTGCGACCACGTGCTGGAACAGGGGATCACCGACCCGCACCGCTACCGGGAGGCCGTGCGCACCCCGGCCCAGTCCGAGGCCTGGGCCGTGATCGAGCCCCTGCTGTCCGAACTCCTCGCCGCGGACGTCGTCCTGATCGCCGCACCCATGTACAACTTCTCGATACCCGCCTCCCTCAAGGCGTGGATCGACCAGGTGACCTTCCCGAAGATGAACCTGGCCCCGCGGCGGTTCGTCGTCACCCACGCCCGCGGCGGCGCGTACGGCCCCGGCACGCCCCGCCACCCGTACGACCACCAGGAGCGCTATCTGCGGGACTTCTTCCTCGGGCACTACGCCGTCGAGGACGTCACCTTCGTCGGCACCGAGCTGGTCAACTCCCTCGTCGATCCGGCCCTGGCCGGCCGGCGCGCCCAGCACGAGGAGTCCCGTGACACGGCCCTCGCCGCCGCCCGGACGCTGGGGGGAGAACTGTGAACTGGCTGCTGCTCCTGGCCGCGGGCGGCGTGGAGGTGGCCTGGTCACAGAGCATCAGGCCCACCATGGGCTTCACCCGGCCGCTGCCGACCCTGGTCTGCTTCCTTCTCGCCGCCCTGGCGGTGTACTTGCTGTCCCTGGCGATGCGGGACCTGCCGGTGGGCACGGCGTACGCGGTGTTCACCGGGATCGGTGCGGCGGGCGCGATCGTGCTGGGCATCGTCGTCCACAAGGACCCGGTCGGTGTCGGCCGCATCGCCGCCCTGGCCCTCGTCGTCGCCGGTGTGGCCCTCGCGCGCGCCACATCGGCGGAGTGAGGGAGTGAACCGTGCGTCGGCGGACGGCGGCTCCGGCGGAAGTCCGCGCCACGGCAACGCCCGCGGCCCCGGTCCAGGACGGCGCACCCCGCGACGGACGGTGCGGCCGGCCCGGGTGACCGTCCCGGCCGCACCGTCCTGCCGCGCGGCCGCCGGAACACCGTGCACCCGCACGGCGGGGGACGCCTCAGCCGTGCGGGTGCGGCACGCGTGGCCGGGAGACCGCGGCGGCCGGGCCGCCGGCCTCGGTGCTCGATGTCGGCCGCCGGGCGCGGGACGGAGGCGTCGACGCGGACCCGGCCGGCGCGGAAGGGGCGGCCGCGCCGACCGGTGAGCGCCCGGGACCCGGCCTCCCCGGGGAAGGTCGCTGTCGAACGCGCCGCCGGCTCGGCCCCGGCGGATGCCAGTGACTCCCGGCCCGACCGCGCGCCGGGGTGTCCGCGCCGGGCCGTGGACCGGCCCCATGCCGGCCCACGAGCCGATCGGGGTCTCAGGCCGGGCTGACGTTCTCCGCCTGCGGGCCTCGGTCCCCCTGGGTGATGTCGAAGCGGACCTTCTGGCCCTCGCCGAGCTCCCGGTAGCCGCCGCCGGCGATGGCCGAGTAGTGGACGAACACGTCCGGCCCGCCACCGTCCTGTTCGATGAAACCGTAACCCTTCTCCGAGTTGAACCACTTCACTGTGCCGGTGGCCATGGTCTGTCTCCTCCCGCGGGGAACGGACGCCGGGCAGCCGTGTGCTGCCACGCCGGGTGGTCGATCATCGTCGTCGGTTCGGGAACGGGGAAGCCGAAACGCTGGTCGTCGCCCGACCTCACTCCCCTGCATGCCACCACGGCCCTCCGCACCCCCCGGAGCGGCTCGGCCGCTCCGAAGGGTGCGGCACGGCGTCGAGGGGGCGCGGACCGAGCGGTGGGCCCGCTTCCGGCGGACGGGGAAGCCCGGCCCCCGGGCGGCCGGCGTCCTTGACGAGGGCGCTCGGCCAGGCGCCCGGCGCGGCGGGCACAGGGCACCTGAACCCTTGTGCCCGGCACCCTGTCACGCAGCCGGTGCGCCGAACGCGCGTGCCGCGTCGAACATCGCCCGCACGGCCTGCGGCACGCCGATCTGACCGTTGCCGGCCACGATGTGCAGGCCGTAGGCGTCCTCCAGCGCCACGAGGTTCAGAGCCGCCGTCGAGGGGTCCAGGGACAGGCTGAAGACCCCGGCGTCGGTACCGCGCTCCAGCACGGCCCGGTACGTGGCCAACTGCCGTTCGTACATCGACTCGACCAGCGTGGTGTGCAGCGGGGAGCTTCCCGCCAGCACGTCGAACTCGTACAGCAGGCGCATCAGCGCGTCGTCGGGCCCCGTGGGCAGCCCGGCGCGGATCGTCTCGCCCAGCAGTCGCGCGGGGTCCCCGACGGTCTCCCGCAGCGCGTCCCGCCGGTCGCAGAAGCGTTCCATGCCCGCGCGGTAGGCCTCCCTCAGCAGGGCGTCCAGGTCGTCGTAGTAGTACAGGACGGCCCCTCGGGTCAGGCCGGCATTGCGTGCCACGTCTGCGAGGGAGAGGGAGCGCAGCCCGGTACTGGCGGTCGTGTCGATGACCGCCTGGATGAGGTGGGCGCGGCGTTCGTCCTGGTTCTTGGGGCGGGCCATGCCTTGACAGTAGCCGAGGCCCTCAGCACACTCGACCCATTCTTTGACGCCGGTGACAAATAATGCGCGCATCGTCTCGGCACACCTTCGCGGCCCGTCCCAGAACCGAGGACCAACCATGCTGGACACCCTGATCACCGGCGCTCGTGTGCGCACCTTCGACGACGCCCGTCCCTGGGCCGACGCCGTCGGCATCACCGGAGGGCGCATCGCCTTCGTGGGTGAGGCGGCGGACACCCCCGCGGCACGCGAGCACCGCCGCCTGGACGGCGGCCTCCTCACGCCGGGCGTCATCGACAGCCACAACCACCTGCTGCTCGGCTTCGACCCCGACGCCGTGAGCCTCGAGGGAGCCGAGACCCTCGAGGAGGTCCGCCGCCGCATCGCCGAACTCGCCGACGCGCGCCCGGACCTGACCTGGATCTGCGCCGAGAACGCGGTCTACTCGGTGGTCCACGGCCGGCGGCCCGCCGCCCGCGACCTGGCCGGCATCACCTCCCGCCCCGTCTTCGTGACCACCTACGACCAGCACTCGGTGTGGCTCAACGACGCCGCCGTCCGCGCGCTCGGCCTGGACGACGGAGGCGACATCCCCTGGGGCCGTCCGGAGCGGGACGCCGACGGCCGCGCGACCGGATGGGTCACCGACTTCTACACCAGCGCCATGACGACGGCAGGTCTGGCCGGCCTGCAGCGCGACATCCCCATGTACTCGCCGCAGCGGCGCTACCGCAAACTGCTGGGCAGCCTCGAGATGGCCACCGCCTCCGGCATCACCACCGTGGTGGAACCGCAGGTCCCGCTCGCGGAGATCGACCTGTTCCAGCGTGCCCGGGACGAAGGGCGCCTCAGCTCCCGCGTCATCGCGGCGCTCTTCCACCCCATGGGATCCGACGGCGCGTTCCGGCGGCGACTGCGCGCCGCGGCCGACTCCGCACCGGGCGGTGACCGCTTGGCCTTCGGCCCCGTCAAGCTCTACGCCGACGACGTGATCGAGCCCCACAACGCCTGGATGCTCGAGGACTACGCCAACCGGCCCGGACACCGCGGCCACCCCTCGGCGCCGCTGGGCGAACTCACCCGGGTCATCACCGAACTGGACCGCCTCGGCTTCCAGACCCACACCCACGCGACGGGCGACGGCGGTATCCGCCTGGCACTGGACGCGATCGAGCACGCCGCGCGCGCCAACGGCACGCGCGACCGCCGCCACGGGATCGTGCACGTCGAGTGCCTCGCCCCCGAGGACCTGCCGCGCTTCGCCCGGCTGGGCGTCACCGCCGTCATGCAGCCGCGCCACTGTTCCCCGGACCTCGTGGCCGGCACCTGGATGGAGAACATCGGCGAGGCCCGCTGGGACCGTGCCTGGCGGCTGCGCTCGCTCATGGCCTCCGGCGCCCACGTGGCACTCTCCAGCGACTGGCAGGTGGGGGAGATGGACCCCTTGGTCGGGTTCTACTCGGCGCTGACGCGGGCCGGACTGGACGGCGAGGACGCCTGGACCCCGCAGGAACGCCTGGGGCTCGACGACACGTTGCGCGGCTACACGGCCGAGGGCGCCTGGGCCTGGCACCGTCAGGACGAGTACGGCGTCGTCCGCGAGGGGGCCCGGGCGGACCTCGTCGCCTGGTCCGAGGACCTCTACGCGCTCGAACCGGACCCGGCCGCGCTGCTGCAGCAGCGGGCCGAGATCACCTGGGTGGGCGGCGAGGTCGTCCACGAGGCCGCCACGGCGCGCGCCACCGCCGGCCACTACGGCGCGCTCACCTCCTGCTCCGCCCACGCCGAAGGCGGTCACGCCCATGCCTGACCTCTCCCCGTGCGCCGACGAGGGCGCCTCGTCCGCCGTCGGCCGGGCCCCGGACGCCTCGAACGACGCACGGTTGCGCCGCAGCCTGAAGCTGCGCCACGTCGTCTTCCTCGGCCTGGCCTTCATGGCGCCGCTGGCGGTGTTCGACACCTTCGGCCTGGTCTCCGAGGCGACCGACGGCCATGTGCCGCTGGCCTACCTGGCCGTGCTCGCGGCGGTGGGACTCACCGCGCTCAGCTACGCGCGGATGGCCCGCCGCATCACCTCCGCAGGATCCGTGTACACGTACGCCGGCAAGGCGCTCGGATCACCCGTGGGCTTCCTGGTCGGCTGGTCCGCCACGCTCGACTACGTGCTGCTGCCCATGCTCAACGCCCTGCTGGCCGCGATCTACATGGGCGCGGTGGTCCCCGCCGTCCCGGCGTGGGTGTGGGTGCTGTCCACCGTGGTGGTCTGCACCGTGCTGAACCTGGTGGGCGTGAAGATGGCCGCCAAGGTGAACGTGGCGCTCGTCATCGTCCAGGCCGGCGTGGCCGTCGCGTTCCTCGTGTTCGCCGTGCGTGCCGTCGTCACCCACGGCGGGTCCTTCGGGACCACCGGGTTCGACCCGGCCACGGTGTCGCTGCCCGACCTGTTCGGCGGCGCGTCGTTGCTGGCCCTGTCCTTCCTGGGCTTCGACGCCGTCTCCACGCTCTCCGAGGAGGCCGAGCACCCGCGCCGGGACATCCCGCGGGCCATCCTGCTCATCGTGGCCGCCGCCGGGGTGTTCTTCCTGGCCGTCACCTACGCCATGCAGACGCTCTTCCCGGACGTCTCGGCCGTGGGCGACATCGTGGGCGCCTCACCGGAGATCGCCGAGTACATCGGCGGTGCCGCGTTCCAGGCGGTGTTCGTGGGCGGCTACCTCACCGCCGTGCTCGGGTGCGGCCTGACCCAGCAGATGAGCGCGGCGCGGCTGCTCTTCGCGATGGGGCGCGACGGCATGCTGCCGCGCGCGGTCTTCGGGCGGATCGACCCGCGCACCGGCGTCCCCGCCGTCAACGTGCTCGTCGTGGGCCTGGTCGCCGCCTCCGCCGTCTTCCTGGACCTCGGCAGCGCCGCGTCGCTGATCAACTTCGGCGCCTACGTCGCCTTCGCCGCGGTGAACATCGCGGTGATCGGGTTCTGGGTGCGCGACCGGCGCGCGGGGCGGGCGGAGGCCCGCGGGCCCGTCGCCGTCACGCTGCAACTGCTGCTGCCGGCCCTCGGGTTCGTCGTCAACGCGGCGCTGTGGATCAGCCTGGACACCCCGGCCAAGACCGTGGGCGTCCTCTGGGCGCTGCTGGGCGTGGCGGTCCTCGCGCTCCGCACGGGCGGATTCCGCCGCCCCGCGCGGACGCCGGACCCGGGGGAGTGAGCCCGGAGGGCGTTTGGACGGGGTGGTTCTCCGGCTGTCCTCGCCCCTGTGGTGCGGAACCCGCTTCCTGAGCGCCCTCGGGCGATCGGGCACCTGCCCGCACACGCCGTCGGCGGTCGGCCGGGCAACGCCGTGGCCGCCAGGCCCGTGGTGGCAGCGTTCGGGGTGACCGCGGTCGTCGTTCACAGGGCGGCACGTGCTTTCAGGGGCTCCCACCAGGGGCGGTGGTCGCGGTACCAGGAGAACGTCTCCGCGAGGCCCCGGGCGAAGTCCTTGCGCGGGCGGTAACCCAGCTCGGTGGTGATCTTGGTGGAGTCGACGCAGTAGCGCAGGTCGTGTCCGGGCCGGTCACGTACGTGTTCCACGCTGTCCCAGCCGGCTCCGGCCAGGTCCAGCAGCAGTGCGGTGAGTTCTTCGTTGGTCAGTTCGGTGCCACCGCCGATGTTGTACACCTCGCCGGGCCGGCCCGAGGCGCGCACGAGTTCGAGGGCCTGTACGTGGTCGTCGACGTGCAGCCAGTCCCGCACGTTCAGACCCTGCCCGTACAGCGGTACCTTGCGGCCGTCGAGCAGGTTGGTGATGAACAGCGGGATGACTTTCTCCGGGAACTGGTGGGGGCCGTAGTTGTTGGAGCAGCGGGTGACGCGCACGTCCAGGCCGAAGGTGCGGTGGTAGGACAGGGCGATCAGGTCGGAGGAGGCCTTCGACGCGGCGTAGGGGGAGGTGGGCCGCACGGGGGCGCTCTCCGGCCAGGAGCCTTCGGCCAGGGAGCCGTACACCTCGTCGGTGGACACGTGCAGGAACCGCGCGCCGCCCCCGGGCCGGCGCAGCGCCGCCTCCAGCAGGGTCTGGGTGCCCAGCACGTTGGTGGTGACGAACCCGGCCGGGTCCAGCAGGGAGCGGTCGACGTGGGACTCCGCGGCGAAGTGCACGACCTGGTCGTGTTCGGCCACCAGCGCGGTGACCAGGTCCCGGTCGCGGATGTCGCCCCGCACGAACCGGAAACCGGCGTGGCCGCGGACCGGGTCGAGGCCGGCGGGGCTGCCCGCGTAGGTGAGTTTGTCGAGCACGGTGATGCTCACGTCACCGGGCCCGTCGGCGCCGAGCAGCGTGCGGACGTAGTGCGAACCGATGAAACCCGCGCCGCCGGTGACGAGAATGCGTGTGAGGGGCATGACGAGATCCGTACCTCGCTGTGGTCGCCGGGAAGGGAGCCGGTGCACGGCGGGTGCCCGCGGCGCGGCGTCGCCTCCCCACCGCGTACCGGTGGTCGGCCCTTCCCCGCGGCGGGTTCCGCGCACGGACGAATTGTCCAGGACGGTGGACGTGTCCGCGCCGGGGGTGTCGCGGCTGCCGTCCGGGACCGGCGTGGCCGGGTCCGCACCCACCACGGCGCCTGTCGAGGCCCCGATGCGGTGGCCGGGCGGTACGCGCGGGTCTTCCCGACCCGGCACCCGCACGCACACCTCGGACTTGTCGCAGCACTTCGTGCGGCCGGCGAACCGCCGCTGCCCCCGAACAGCCCGCCGGGGCAGAACGCTCTTTCCCGCCAGGGAGGCCAGGGAGGCGCGGTGTCACGCCGGCCGGCTGCCCGTGGGCGGTACACGTCCGGCTGTAGGGTGAGGGTGGCGGGAGCCGATTCGAGCAGCGGCTCCGGCTTGCGTGCGCCCGGCGAGCGGACGCGGCGGGCAGGGGACGGGCACGCGGGGCATCCTGAGCGGACGGCGGACGTGAGGCGGGCGCGATGGCGGCGGACTGGCAGAGGCCGGCGGGCGACGACCCGGTCGACGAAAGCCCGGCCGAGCCCTACACCTCGCTGCTCGACCTGCCCCTCAGCTCCGACCTGAACCGGATCGGCGAGCAGCTGCACGCCCTGGCCCGCGCGCAGAGCACCTTGCAGGAACTGCTCCAGGCGGTGGTGAACATCACCGGCGAGCTGGAGCTGCCCATGGTGCTGCGCCGCATCGTGCGCACGGCGATGGATCTGGTGGGCGCCCGCTACGGTGCCATGGGAGTGCTCGACCAGGAGGGCAGGCTCCTGGAGGAGTTCATCCCCCTGGGGCTCACCGCCAAGGAGCTGGGCGACCTGGAAGGGGTGGAGCTGCCGAGGGGGCGGGGCCTGCTGGGACATCTGATCCACCACCCCGAGCCGTTGCGGGTCAAGGACATCTCGCATCACCCGGAGTCGGCGGGCTTCCCGCCCGGACACCCGCCCATGCGCACCCTGCTCGGCGTCGCCATCAGCGTACGAGGACGGGTGTACGGCAACCTCTACCTCTCCGAACGCAAGGACGGGCAGCCCTTCGACCGGCACGACGAAGGCGTGATCCGCGCGCTCGCCGGTACGGCCGGGGTGGCGATCGAGAACGCCCGTCTGTACCAGCAGGTCCGCAACAGCAGCGAACAGTTCCAGCGGCTGTTGCTGCCCCGCCTGCCCGACCTGCGGCCCTTCGCCGCCGGCGCGGCCTACCGCCCGGCGAGCGTCCCGGCCGCCGTGGGCGGCGACTGGTACGACGCCATGCTGCTGCCCGACGGGGCATGCGCAGCGGTGATCGGCGACGTCGTCGGGCACGACCTGCGGGCCGCGGCCGACATGTCCCAGATCCGCAACATGCTGCGGGCCCTGTACTTCGACAGGAGCGCCCCGCCCAGCGCCTCCCTCGCACGGCTCGACCGCATCATGGGCGCCGCCCTGGACGAGGCGCCCATCGCCACGGCCCTGCTCGCCCGGCTGGAGCCCGTCGACCGTGCCTGGCGGCTGTGCTGGTCCAGCGCCGGACACCCGCCCCCGCTCCTGCTGCTGCCGGACGGACGGGTCCGCTACCTGGACACCGAGCCCGGGGTCCCCCTCGGGGTGGCCCCCGACCTGCCGCGCCCGGACCACTGCCAGGCGGTCCCGGTGGACAGCACCGTCATCCTCTTCACCGACGGACTCGTGGAGGTTCCCGGCCGGCCACTGGACCGGGGCCTGGACGCCCTGGCCGTCACCGCCTCCCGGTTGGCCGGCCTGCCGCCGGACGAACTGTGCCGGGCGCTGGTCGCCCACCGCCCGGACGAAGGCCACGACGACAAGGCCGTCATCGCCCTGCGCACCCCGCCGCTGACGGGCTACGCCTGCTCCTGACCCGGCCGCCGCGCTCGCCGTCCCCTCGCCGGACCGCCTCTTCGCCTGCGCACCGGGGCCCGGGAGGGCAGTTCGTCCCGCCGTCCCGGCACCCACGGCCCGCGACCGCCGTGCCGCTCGTCGGCGGGCGCCGCGCCCACGCCGCCGGTCCCGCGCGGTACGGCGTGGCCGCGCCGGACCCGGCCGGGCTCCCGGGGGCGGCGGCCGGAACCCCGGCAGGAGGAAAGATGCGAAGTAGGACAAAATGGCAGCATCGGCCGGCAGGCGACCGGAAAGGTGCTGCACGTGAGGTCCATCTGGAACGGCGTGATCTCGTTCGGCCTGGTCAGGGTCCCGGTCAAGCTCGTGAACGCCACCGAGAGCCACGCGATCCCCTTCCGCGAGATCCACACGGAGGACGGCGGCCGGATCCGCCATCGCAAGTTCTGCGAGCTCGAGGACCGCGAGGTCACCGCCCAGGAGATCAGCAGGGGGTACGAGGAGGCGGACGGCACGATCATCCCGATCACCGACGAGGACCTGTCCCACCTGCCGATCCCCACCGCCAGGACGATCGGGATCGTCACCTTCGTTCCCGAGGACAGCATCGACCCGCTCCAGATGGGTGCCGCGTACTACCTGGCGGCGGGCAGGGCACCGGCCGCCAGGCCGTACGCGCTCCTGCGGGAGGCGCTGAGGCGCAGCGACAAGGTGGCCGTCGCGAAGTTCGCGCTGCGGGGCCGTGAGCGTCTGGGCATGCTCCGGGTGATCGGCGACACGATCGTCCTGCACGGCCTGCTCTGGCCGGACGAGGTCCGCGCTCCCGAGGGACTCGCCCCCGGTACGGACGTCGCCGTCCCCGACCGGGAACTGAACCTCGCGGACGCCCTGGTGGACGCCCTCGGCGGGGCCGGTCTGGAGGACCTGCGCGACGAGTACCGCGAGGCGGTGGAGGAGGTCGTCGCCGCCAAGATCTCCGGCGAGGCCCTGCCCGAGGCGCCCGAGCCGGAGCACGGCGGCCGGATCCTGGACCTGACGACGGCCCTGGAGATGAGCCTGAGGCAGGCCCGCGAGTCCCGCGCCGCCCCCGGGGAGACCGGCGAGGGAGAGCCGGCGACCGCGGCGAAGAGGACACCGGCGAAGAAGACACCGGAGGGAAAGACCTCGGGGGGAAAGACCCCGACGGGGAAGCCGGCCGCGAAGGCCGGGCAGGACGTGAGGAGGACGACGAAGACGCCGGCGAAGAAGACCGCCGCGAAGAAGGCCCCGGCGAAGAAGACGGCCTCCCGCGGACGCACCGCCTGAGCCCCCGCCGGACACGGCCGGCGACGGGAGAACGGTGGTGGGCCGCTCCTGAGCGGGAATCCGCCGGGGCGTGACGGCGGCCGGCCACGACCGTTCTCACCGGCGGCCGCCGCACCGGTGTTCCCCGGGACCGTTCGCCGGGAGGTGCCCTGAGGAGCTGGTGTGACGAGGCCGGGGTGACTGGTGCGCAGGGTGCGGGGAGACTGGTTCACGTGATCGATCGAGGGCGCGCGTCCCAGGCGCTGATGGACCTGATCCAGGTCTCCCACACGACCCACCTGGAGGCGCTGCCGCGCCTGGTGGCCGAACACGTCCGGCCCCTGGGGCTGTACGACAGCGCGGTGTTCCTGGTCGATCTCCAGGACCGGGTGATGCGGCAGGTCACCGGCCGCGGGCTCGACGCGGGGGAGGGCGGTGAGGAACTGCGGGTGGACGGCACGCTGCCGGGCCGGGCCTGGCAGCAGGTGGAGAGCGTCGCGGAAGTCGGCGGCAGGCGGGGGCGGCGGCGGTGGTGGACACCGATCACGGACGGTGTGGAGCGCCTGGGGGTGCTGCGCACGGACGTCGCCGAGGACGAGCGGCCGCAGCAGGTACTGAGCGATGTGGCCTCGGTGCTCGCGCTGCTGCTGCTGAGCAAGCGGTCCTTCAGCGACTCCTACGCACGGCTGGTGCGCAGCGCGCCGATGAACGTGGCGGCGGAGATGCAGACGAACCTCATGCCGCCCCCGGCCTACGCCGGCCACAACGTCACCGTCGGCGCGGTGCTGGAGCCCGCCTACGACCTGGGCGGCGACGCCTTCGACTTCGCACTGGCCGGCACGACCCTGCACCTGGCGGTCTTCGACGCGATGGGACACGACACCGCCGCGGGCATCACCGCGAACGTCGCCGTGGCCGCCTGCCGCAGCGCCCGCCGCCAAGGCGCGTCGTTGCCCGAGGCGAGCCGGGCGGTGGAACAGGCGCTGTTGGCACAGTTCGGCACCAGGCGCTACGTCACGGGCGTCCTCGCCGACCTGGACGTCACCAGTGGTGAGCTGACCTGGATCAACCGCGGCCACCACCTGCCCATCCTGATCCGTGACCAGCGCGTCAGCACCACTCTGACCTGCCCGCCCGCGGGCCCCATGGGCACCGACTTCGAGCTCCCGGTCACCGTGTGCCGCGAACAGCTGCAGCCCGGAGACCGGCTCGTGCTCTACACCGACGGCGTCATCGAAGCCCGCGACGCGGACGGCAACGAATTCGGCAAGGACCGCTTCGTCGACTTCGTCCTGCGCCACCACTCGGACCGCTTCACCCTCCACGAGTCCCTGCGCCGTCTCATGCGCGCCGTACTGGACCACCACGCCGGGCGGATGGACGACGACGCCACCGTCCTGCTGGCCGAGTGGCGCGGCGGGCACCAGGACGACCTCACCCCCTGACCCCGGGTGCCGTCACGGTCCACGACGAGCGGCGGGCCGAGCCACCCCGCCGGCTCTGGGGGAGCGCCGTCGACCGCGCCGACCGCAACGGTGACCCGAGAGCGACGGCCGCGTGCGTTTTCCCGGGGCTTGGCACCGGGCGTGGCGGTTACCCGCACGTCATGAACGACACACGGCCACTCGCCTTGATCACCGGCGCGTCCAGCGGAATCGGCCACGAGTTGGCCCGGCAGTTCGCGTTGCACGGTTACGACCTGGTGGTGAACGCCGAGGACGAACGACTGGAGTCCGCCGCGCGGGACCTGCGGGAGACGGGCGTGGAGGTCCGCGCGGTGCGCGCCGACCTCCGGACCGCCGAAGGCCGGTACCGGCTGCTGGACGCGCTCGACGGGCTGACGATCGACGTGGCCGCCCTCAACGCGGGGGTGGGCCGGGGAGGAGCCTTCGTCGACACCGACCTCGCCGACGACCAGGAGGTCATCGACCTCAACGTCACCGCGACCGTACGGCTGGCCAAGCCGCTGCTGCGGGCCATGGTGACGCGCGGTGCGGGCCGGATCGCCTTCACCTCCTCCGTCGCCGCGACGATGCCCGGTTCGTTCCAGCCCGTCTACAACGCCTCCAAATCGTTCGTGCAGTCGTTCGCCCAGGCGCTGGCCGAAGAGGTGAAGGACACCGGCGTGACGGTCACCTCGTTCATGCCGGGGCCGACGGACACGGACTTCTTCGACCGGGCGGGCATGGCGGAGGACACCCGGATGGGCACCATGAAGAAGGACGACCCCGCACAGGTGGCCGAGCAGGCGTTCGAGGCGATCGTGAGGGGCGAGAAGAAGGTCGTGACCGGGTCGCTGAAGGCCAAGGCGCAGGGGTGGGCGGGGAAGGTGCTGCCCGACGGGGTCAAGGCGGCGGCCCACCGGCGGATGGCGGAGCCGGGGACCGGGGCCGGGGAGGACTCCGAGCGGCGGGAGTGACGCCGTGCCGGTCATGAGGCCGCCGGATCGGGCCGGTGTCGCGGCCGCCGTCGTGGGCACTTCAGGGAAATGAGTCCCCGACGACTGGTCCCCGAGTCCCTGGCCCTGCTGACCGAGGGCTACGCCTGGCTGCCCGACCTGATGCGTGCCGAGGGCGACACCGCGCTGAACCTCCGTGTCCTCGGCCGGCCGGCACTCGCCGTGCGGGGGCCGGACGCGGTCCGCTTCTTCTACGACGAGGAGCACGTCCGGCGGCACGGGGCGCTTCCCGGCCCGGTCCTGAGCACGCTCTTCGGCCACGGGGCGGTCCACACCCTCGACGGTGACGCCCACCGGCAGCGCAAGTCGTTCTTCCTGCCCCTGCTGGAGACCGACGCGGTGACGGGCTCGGCCGAGCACATCGCCGCCGCCTGGAACGAGGCCGTGCCGCATTGGCGGGCGCAGCCGGACGTGGTGCTCTTCGACGCCGTCGGCCCGGTGATCACGCGCGGGGTCTGCCGGTGGGCCGGCGTCCCGCTCACGGAGGACGAGGAGGGTCCGCTGGCGCGGGACCTGGTGGCCATGGTGGACGGTTTCGCCACGGCGGGTCCCCGGCACTGGCGGGCCAGGCGGGCCCGCACCCGCCAAGAACGGCGGTTCGCCGACCTCGTCACCTCGGTGAGGGCCGGGGCGGTCCGGGCCCCGGCGGATTCCGTGCTGGACCGCGTCTGCCGCCACCGCGACGCTTCCGGCGCCGAGCTGGCACCTCGGATCGCGGCGGTGGAACTGCTGAACGTCATTCGCCCCACCACGGCGTTGAGCTGGTTCGTGGCCTTCGCCGCGCACGCCCTGCACCGCCGGCCCGAACACAAGGAGCGGCTCCGGTCGGGCGAGAGGGGGTTCGCCACGGCGTTCGCCCATGAGGTCCGCCGTTTCTACCCCTTCGCCCCCTTCCTGGGCGGCCGGGCCGTCGCCGACCTGACCTGGCAGGGCCGCCACGTCCCGGCCGGCGGCCTCGTCCTGCTGGACGTCTACGGCCAGAACCATGACGAACGCCTGTGGAAGGACCCGTACGTCTTCCGTCCCGAGAGGTTCCTCGACCACCCGCCCGGCAGGGACGAACTGATCCCCCAGGGCGGGGCCGACCCCCGCACCGGGCACCGCTGCCCCGGAGAGGCCATGACCGTGGGTGTCCTGGAGACGCTCTCCCGGCACCTGGCCGACCTGCGGTACGACGTTCCGCCGCAGGACCTGACCATTCCCCTGAACCGCATTCCCGCCCGGCCGCGCAGCGGAATGATCATCCGGCCCCTCGAGTAGCACGGGTCACGGCCCCTGCCGACGCGGAGCGTCGGCAGGGGCCGTGACCCGTGCTGACCGGGGCCGTGCCCCGTGGGGCCGGTGCCGTCTCCGCACCACCCCGGCGACCGAGGCGCTCACGAGCGGGCCCGCGGGACCGACCGCGCGACGGCCGCCGGTCCGTACGGCACCGCACGCGTGCCGGCCGCGAACCCGCCGGGTGCCCCGCCTCGGTGAGCACCGCCCTGCCGGCCCGGCGGAGGACGGCCGTCCTCCCTCTCCTCCACCCGGCGGGAGCCACCGCCGGCCGGAGGGGCCGAGGGAGGACGCGCACGGTTCGCATGCGTCGCCGGGGCGCCGCCGGAGGCGGTCAGCGGCCCAGGGCCTTGGCGAGCTGGTCCTTGTTCATGGTGGACCGGCCCTCGATGCCCTTCTTCTTCGCTTCGTCGTACAGCTGGTCGCGGGTCGGGCCCTCACCGCCGCCGCTGGAGCCGCCGGACCTTTCCCCGCCTCGCTGGGACGGCGACTTGCCCTTCGTCGAGCTGCTGCTCGACGACTTCGCCTCCCCGGACCGGGCGCGTTCCTTGTTCACCGTCCTGGCGGCCATTTCCTTGGCCCGCCCCTCGGACGCACCTCGCTCCTCGGCGCTGTCCTTGATGTGCTCGTACTGGCGTTCCCGCTTCGAGCTGGACCCTGCGGGCATGATCGCTCTCCTTCCGGTGTCGGCACGGAGCGTTCCGGGCGCACCCGTCGGCTCCATGGGCCGCATGCGGGTTTCCCCCGGCGCGGAGGTGAAACGGCTGCGGGGGCGGCGGTCGGGCTTCCCTGTGCCCCGGCTTCGGCGG
The DNA here is from genome assembly GCF_055564355.1 of Streptomyces sp. NPDC029152. Classification (NCBI taxonomy): domain Bacteria; kingdom Bacillati; phylum Actinomycetota; class Actinomycetes; order Kitasatosporales; family Streptomycetaceae; genus Streptomyces; species Streptomyces sp. NPDC029152. Next base: position 250,993 of record NZ_JBVHWR010000002.1, read on the forward strand.
CGTGCCGGGGCACCTGCCACCGCCCCCTGTCCTCTTGGCGGGCGGTTTCGGCGCGCACCTGCTGCCGTTGCCGCTGCCGGCGATCGCCCCGGCCGCCGTCCGGCCCGTGTCCGCCTTGCCCGACGCCGGTGGCGAGGTCGCGCAGAGGTGTGACCAGGACGTCGAACTGTTGCCGGACCGGGCCGTTCCCCGGGCTGGGACAGCGGTCACGGGGAGACGCGGGCCGGGGCGCGGGTTTCCGGAGCCGTCCACCGGGCGCCGTCGGGCCCTGCGGTGATCGCGTACGGTCCACCGCCCGCCGGCGCGCGCTCCTCGACCGGCACCCGTGTCACGGGGTTTTCTCCAGGCCGTGCCGGGCGGCGACGCGTGCGACATCGGCCGGGGTGCCGGCCATGATCGTGCGGGCGTGCTCGGTGACCAGGTCGGCGGGCCAGTCCCACCAGGCGGCGCGCAGGAGCCGGTCGACGTCGGCCTCGTCGAACCGTCGGCGGATCGGACGGGCCGGGTTGCCGCCGACGATCGTGTACGGCGGCACGTCCGCGGTGACCACCGCGCCGGCGGCGATGACGGCACCGTCGCCGATCCGTACTCCGGGCATGACGGTGGCCTGGTAGCCGAACCACACGTCGTTGCCGACGACCGTGTCGCCGCGGCCGGGCATGGCGGTGACGATGTCCAGCGTCTGTTCGGCCCACCGTCCGCCGAACATGGTGAACGGGTACGTGGACGCCCCCATCGCCGGATGTCCGGCACCGGCCATCAGGAACCTGGTCCCCGAGGCGATCGCGCAGTACCTGCCGATGATCAGGCGCTCCGGTCCGTAGGCGTAGAGGACGTTGCGGTGCTCGAAGCCCGTGGCGTCGTCCGGATCGTCGTAGTAGGTGTACTCGCCCACGGCGATCTTCGGTGAGGTGACCAGGGGCTTCAGGAACACCACGCGGTCGTGGGCGGGCAGCGGGTGAACGGTGGTCGGATCAGGTGACAAGGTCGAGCTCCTTCGCCGGGTCTCGGGATGTCGCACGTGGTCCGGGCCGTGCGATCGCGGGGGCAGGGCCCGGACGCGGCCTGACACGGTGGGCTGTCAGGCGTCCTCGGGGCCGGACGGGGCGACCCACTCGACGAACTGGACGATCACGCCGTTGGGGTCGGTGACCTGGAAGAGGCGTTCGCCCCAGGGCTCCTCGCGCAGCGGCATGGTGATCTCGACGCCCTCGGCGCGCAGCCGCTTCTCCTCGTCCTCGATGCCGGTGCCGGTGAAGGCCAGGATCAGGCCGGAAGCGTGCTGGTCGCGCTGGTCGGCAGGCAGCACCCCGGTGCCGCGGGCGAGCAGGACGATGTCCATCGCGGCGTCGCCGCGCGACAGGGAGGCGAATCCGTCGGCGGCGGCCTGCTCGGCGTAACCGAGGTGGGTGGTGAAGAACCGCCGGGACGCGGCGACGTCGTCGACGGTGAGCGAGACGGTGGACGCGGTGATCTGCAAGTGATTCTCCTCAGAGGTTTCTCGGCGGGTCCCCGGACGGGGGAGGTGCGGGTGCGGGTCAGCAGCCGGAGCGGCGCGGCAGGGGGTGGGCCTTCGGGAGGACCCGTCGGCCGGTTGGGGGAAGGGCGCGGACGGAACGCTGATCGCCGCGGGGCGGAGCCGGGGCGCGGTCGTCGCGCAGGGCCGGGGCCGGGCCGGTCACGACGGGTGCGGTCCGAAGGGTGACGGGACGGGGTTCGAGCACGGGCACGTCCGTTCTTCGCCTCAAGAAAAATTTACGACGGACGTAAACTTAGTCCGATGCTTCCTTGGGTGTCAACATAAAAATACAACGGTAGTAAGATTGCTCCATGAGTACTGACGCCCTCTCGTCCGCACCCCATGCCGGCCTGCGGGAATCCAAGAAGCAGGAGACCCGGCAGCTCATCTCCGACGTCGCCACCGGTCTGTTCCTCGCCCAGGGCTTCGAACGGACCACCATCGCCGAGATCGCCGCCGCCGCGCGGGTGGCGAAAAAGACGGTGACCAACTACTTCCCGCGCAAGGAGGACCTGGCCCTGGACCACCAGGACGCCTTCACCGCCTCCCTGGCCGCCACGGTGACCGGCCGCCGGTCCGGCGAGTCGGCCCTGTCGGCCCTGCGCCGCGCCTTCGCCCGCGCGGCCGCGGACGCCGACCCGGTCGCCGGGTTCTCCGGCCCCGACTTCGCCCGCATGATCGCCGACAGCCCCACCCTCTCCGCCCGGCTGCGCGACCTGCACGACCTGCGGGAAGCCGCCCTGGCCGACGCCCTGGCCGATGCCACCGGCGCGCCCCGCGGCGACATCGTCCCCCGCACCGCCGCAGCCCTGCTCGGTGCCGTGCACCGCACCCTGTTCCAGCGCATCCAGGAACTCACCCTCACCGGCCAGGACGACGCCCGGATCACCGCCACCGTCACCGCGGAGGCGGACAGCGCCTTCGGCCTGTTGGAGCCTTCGCTCGCCGACTACGCCACGGCGTGAGCCGGGCATCGCGAGAGCGACCCACCGAAACGGCCGCGTCGCCGGGGGCATGCCGGACGAGCGTCGGTGCCGGCGGACGCGGCACCCCCGAGCGGCCGACGCGCCGCCCGCGGACGGGCACCCGGTCGTGTGGGCCCGGGTGCGCGGCCACGGGTCCTCGCCGACTCGGCAGGGCGGGGCGTGGAGGCGCCGGTGTGGGGGCGGCACACTTCCATATTCCATGAATGTTCAACAGTTTGCGGGATGAAGCTATTCTTCGGTCCGGGGAGAACAGGGGTGATCATGTCCGGGCAGAAGCCGTTCGGGGTCGTTCTGCGTGCTCTGCGGCAGCAGGCGCGCCTGACGATGGAGGAGTTGGCCGGGACGTCGGGTGTCAGCGTCCGGGCGATCGGTGACATGGAGCGGGGGCGCAGCCGGGTTCCGCAGCGCCGTACGGTGGTGGCGCTGGCGGAGGGGCTGGGGCTCGCGGAGCGGGAGCGGGAGGCCCTGCTCGCCGCCGCGCGGGCCGGGCGTGCGACGCGTGCGGTCGCGGTGGCCGGGACGACGGTGCCGCCGCGATCGGTGGGGGACTTCACGGGGCGCGGTCCGGAACTCGCCCGGCTGCGGGAAGCGGCGGAACGGGCGGGGACCGGCGGGGGCGTGCCGGTGTCGGTCGTCTCGGGCCCCCCGGGGTGCGGGAAGACGACGCTGGCGCTGAAGGCGGTGGCGGACCTGGCGGAGTCGTTCTCCGACGGGTGCTTCGTCGTGGACCTGCGCGGGGTGGACGCTCCCGTGGACCCGGCCGAGCCGCTGCTGAAGCTGCTGAAGGCCCTGGGCGTGTCGGATCGACGGCTGGCACAGGAGGACGCGGCCGGGCGCGCGGGGTTGCTGAGAGCGCTGCTGGGCGAACGGCGGTGCCTGGTCGTACTGGACAACGCGCGCGACGAGGGGCAGGTGCGTCCGCTGCTGCCCGCGGGCGGGCGGAGCCTGGTGGTGGTCACCAGCCGGAGGCCGTTGACGGGGCTGGAGGACGTCGACCGGCTGTCGCTGTCGGAGATGGCGCAGGACGAGGCGGTCGAGCTGTTGCGCCGCATCCTGGGCGCGGAACGGGCGGACGCGGAAGCCGCAGCCGTGGCCCGGGTGGCGGAGCTGTGCGGACGTCTGCCGTTGGCCCTGCGCGTGGCGGGAAACTGGCTGACCGTGCGGTCCGGCTGGAGTGTCGACCACCTGGTCCGCCGCCTGGCCGACGAGGAGCGCCGTCTGGGCGCCCTGGCAGCGGGTGACGTGCGGGTGGAGGCGGCGTTCGAGCTGTCCTACCGGGAGCTGAGCGGCCAGGCCGCACGGATGCTGAGGCTGCTGAGCCTGGTCCCCGGCCCGGACATGACCGCCGCGTACGGCGCGGCGCTGACCGGGACGGGGGTCTTCGAGGCCGAGGACGTGATGGAGGAGCTGGTCGAGGCCGGACTGCTGCAGGCCGCCTTCACCGGCCGTTACCAACTGCACGACCTGATACGGCTGTTCGCCCGCGCACGGCTGTCCCAGGAGGAGGAACCGGGCCCGCGGGAAGCCGCCGAGGACCGGCTGCGCGCCTGGCTGCTGGAGACAGCCGTGGTCGCCGGCCGCTGGTACAAGCCCCGGTACGGGGCTCCGCCGTCCTCCTGGCAGGGCCTGGTCGCCCTGGAGGACGCCGAGGAGGCCCGGGCGTGGCTCCAGAGCGAAGCCCCCTCTTGGCGCGCGGCGCTGCACAGCGCCGCGCGCAAGGGCGAGCACACCCGGGTCGTGGAGACCGCCGATGCCATGGAGTGGTTCTGCGATCTGTGGGTTTTCTGGGGGCACTGGTCCGAGGTCTACCACCTCTCCAGCCGGGCCGCCGCCGCGCTGGGCGACCCCGGCCTGCAGGCCTTCCACCACAACATGCACGCCTGGGCCCTGATCGAGTGCGACCACAGGTACCGCGAGGCCATCGAACAGGCCGAGGAAGGCCTGCGGTGCGCTCGCCGAGCCGGGAACGTCCCCCAGCAGGCCTCGGCCTTGTCGCACGCGGCAGCCGCGCACCGGAAGCTCGGCGAGGCCCGGGCGGCCGCCGAGAAGTCCCTCGCCTCCATAGACCTGTACGAAAAGGCCGACGACTGCGAGGGCTGGCTGGGCGCCATGGTCACCTACGGTTCCGCCCTGCGCTTCCTCGGCCGTGCCGAGGAAGCGCGGGCCCAGCACAGACGCATCATCGCCTTCCTCGACGCGCCGGACCGCCCGGTCAGCGGGCACGTCTCCGACATGACCCGTGCCCACACGACCTACGCGCTCGGTCTCGACCACACCGCCCTGAAGCAGTGGAGCGAGGCCGCCGGCCACCACCGCGAGGCCGTGGCCCAGTTCCAGCGCGTCGGCATGCCCCACATGGAGGGAAGCGCGCTCGTGGGTCTGGGCGAGGCCCTGATCGGACTGGGAGAAGGCACGGAAGCCCGCTCCTGCCTGAGCCAGGCCCTCGACCTCGGCGACGCGGCCGACAGCGTGGTCCTGAAGAAGGCGCAGGAGCTCCTGGACTCGCTCCCGGCCGTGTGAGGGACGCCTGCCGCCGTGGCCCGGCCGGCTTCGGTGAGGCCGCCGGGAGGCGGGAGGCGAAGGACCAGGGTCATCCGCGATGCCGGTGCAGAGCGACGTGCACGGTGTCGAGAGCCTGGACGAGGGCGGCACGGGCGGTGTCGGTGTCGCACAGCGGATCGAGCACCATGAAGTCGTGGATGGTGCCGTGGTAGCGCATGGAGACCACCGCCACGCCGGCCGCACGCAGCTTGGCGGCATAGGCTTCGCCCTCGTCGCGTACCACGTCGGCCTCGCTGGTGACCACCAGTGCCGGGGGAAGTCCGGTGAGCTGGTCCACGGTCGCCCTCAGCGGCGATGCGGTGGCCGCGCTCCGCTGCCGCACGTCGGGCAGGTACTGGTCCCAGAACCAACGCATGGTCTCGCGGCCGACGAAGTACCCCTCGGCGAACTCCTGGTACGAAGGGGTGTCGAAGTCGGCGTCGGTGACCGGGCACAGCAGCACCTGCTGCAGCAGACGCACGTCACCGCGCTCTTTGGCGAGCAAGGTCAGCGCCGCCACCAGGTTGCCGCCGGCCGAGTCGCCCACGGCGGCCATCCGGCTCCCGTCCAGGCCGATCTCCCCGCCCCGCTCACAGATCCACCTCGCCACCGCGTAGCACTGCTCGACGGCGACCGGGTACTGCGCCTCCGGGGCGCGCCGGTACTCGACGAAGACGACGGCCGCGTCCGTGCCGAGGGCGAACGCGCGCACCAGGCGCTCGTGGGTGCCGGCGTTCCCCAGGACCCAGCCCAGCCCGTGCAGGAAGAGCACGACGGGCATCCTGCCGGTGCTGTCGGAGGGCCTGACCACCTGCACCCGTACGTGACCGGTCGGGCCGCCCGGCAGGGTGAACCACTGGGTGGAGGTGGCTTCCTCGTCGAGAGGGCCGGCGCCGCCCCGCGCCTGGATGCGGGCCAGAACCAGCCTCGCCTGTTCCGGGTCCGGGGCGTGCGCCGGCCGTGGGCAGCCGTACCTGTCCACGAACGCCCGGGTGGACCGGTTCAGGACCGTACGGGGGTGGGGAGAGGGGGCGAAGTCGGTCATACGGTCTCCAGCCGAGAAGGCCTAGCGGGACGGGGCGAGGCGGTGGTGCGGCGCACCGGGTACGTGACCGGAGCGAGGGGCGGCGAGGGTGCGGCCGCGGGGACCGGGCGGTGCCGGCGCGGGCACGGGGCAGGCGCTCACGGCCCCGAAGGCACCCTGCTCGCCGGGTCCGGGAAGCCGGTCCCTGGCCGGTCGGCCCCCGCCGACGACGGTGTCGGCGCGTCGGCCGGCGGTCGCCCGCCCTGGTCCTGGGCGGTGCGCAGGCTCCGCCATTCACGAGGGGAGACGCCGTAGGCGGCGCGGAAGGCACGGCTGAAGTGGGCGGGACTGACGAAGCCCCACCGCTGAGCCACCGAGGACACGGTGGGAACCGTCCTGGCGCGGCGGGCCAGTTCCCGGCCGCACTCCTCCAGCCGCCGTTGCTGGATGAGCCGGGCGACCGTGATCCCCTCGCCTTCGAACGACCGGTGCAGGTACCGGACGGAGATCCGGAATTCCCGGGCGATGCTCTCCGGAGACAGACCCGGGTCACCCAGGTTCCGGTCGATGTGTTCGCGGACCCGGATCAGCAGGTGGCCGCGGGCGGTGTCCGGGGCGGCGCCGCCGGGGTGGACCCGTTCGGCGACCAGGGTGGCGAGCAGGTCCACGACGTTGCCGGCCAGCCGGGTCGCAACGGCCGCGGGGTAGCTGCCGGCCGAGGAGGCGAGGGTGGCCAGGAAGGGGAGCAGCACCGCGCCGAAGCCGTCCTCCGTGCCGATGGCATCGCCCGTCACCCGGCGGATGTCGCTGTCCGGCACACCCAGGGCGCGGCGGGGCAGTTGGAAGACGTGCGCGGCGAATCGCCGCGGATAGTCGAAGGAGTACGGCCGTGTCGTGTCGTACACCACCAGGTCTCCTTCGCACATCTCCGCCCGCCGGTCGTCCTGGACGAAGGTGGCCGTGCCGGATATCTGGACTCCGACCGCCATCAGCGCCTCGGACGACCGGGCGATCAGCGCCGGGGTGCGGCTGACCCGTTCTGCATCGGCCTCCAGGGTGGAGACCTGGAGATACCCGAGGCGGTGGGTGGCGATCCGGCCGTCGAACGGGCCGTCGCCCCGCGGGGTGACCGTCATCGGCACCAGCGTCCTGCTCACCACCTCGTTCCAGTACGCGACCTTGTCCTGGTCCGGTACGGAAGTGGTTGTCAGCACCAAGCTCACGTTGCTCTCCGCTCAGGGGAACGTCCGAGGGCTGCGAGGCACGGGAACGGAACGGACGGCCGCCTCTCCCTGGGCGACGGCGGCCGGTGCCCGGCAGGGCCGGACGTTTCCTCGTACGGGCGGCGGCCTCGCCGGAGCACAACCGTGCCGCTTCGGCGAGGCCCGGTTCCTACCCGCGAGGAACAGCCAAGCAGCGCACGGCTGTCGAGCCCAGGCAGAACCGCAGGCAGAAATCACGCGAGCGGAGACGGGCAGCAGGAGTGGGGCTCGGGCGCCCGGACGGCGCCGGCTCGTCACCCGCCGGGTGCGCGTCCCCCGTGCGCACGGCGCGGTCCGGCCCCCGCGCCGTCCTCGGCGCGTGCTCTGCGCGATGGCCACCGTGGCAGCGTCACGGGCCCGTCGTGCCCTGTTCCGCCGCCGCGTGCTCCCGCCGTTCGGTGCTCCAGTAGAGGAGGGCGACGAGCGGAAGGGCGGCGCCGAGAACGGTCAGGGCGCTCCAGCCTCCGGCGTGGTAGAGGACGGAGCCGAGCTGGGAACCTGCTGCGCCGCCGGCGAAGAACATGGCGATGAAGGCGCTGTTGAGGCGGGCGCGGGCGGCGGGATCGAGCTGGTAGACGGTGTGCTGGCCGAGGACGAGGCCGGCCTGGACGGCCACGTCGATGAGGATCGCGGCCAGGGCGAGCAGGACGACGCTGTGTCCGCCGAACCCGGCGAGAACGAAGGCCGAAGTGGCCACCACGAAGGCGATGCCGGTCATGGGGCGCACGAGCCCCCGGTCGGCCCAGTGACCGGCGAACGGGGCGACGGCCGCACCGGCCGCGCCGACGAGGGCGAACACACCGACTCCGACCGATGAGTAGTGGAACCGGGGGCCGGTCAGGACGAACGAGACCGTGGTCCAGAACGCGCTGAAGGCGCCGAACATGGCCGCCTGGTAGAGACCGCGGCGCACCAGCGCGGGGTGCGTGCGTACCAGTTCGAAGGTGGAGCGCAGCACGCGGTGGTAGGGAAGGGACGTGGTGGGCGCGTGCTGTGGCAGGGCTGCGCGCAGGGCCACGGCGAGTACGGCCGTCAGGGCCGCGGAGCCGAGGAAGACGACGCGCCAGCCGGCGAGGTCCGAGACCAGACTGCTGAGCGTGCGGGAGAGCAGGATGCCGGTGAGCAGGCCGCTCATCACCCGGCCGACGACACGGCCCCGGGCGTGGTCGGGAGCGAGGCCGGCGGCAAGGGGCACCAGGACCTGGGCGACGACCGAGGTGGCGCCGCTGACCAGCGACGCGATCAGCAGCATGGGAAAACTGGTGGCCAGTCCCGCCGCCAGGAGGGAGAGGACCGTGACCGTGAGCAGGACGGTGATCAGGTTGCGCTTCTCCAGCCGGTCGCCCAGCGGGACCACGAAGAGCATGCCGATCACGTAGCCGGCCTGGGTGAGGGTGATCAGGGCGCCGGCCGTGGCCGTGCTGATGCCGAACACATCGCTCAGCGTGGACAGCAGGGGTTGGGCGTAGTAGAGGTTGGCCACCGTCATGCCGGAGGCGACGGCCAGGAGCGCGACCAGCCGGCCCGGCACGGCAGGTGAAGTCACAGCGGTCTCGGAGCGGTGCGGGCTCTGGGCGTCGGTTGATTCGGACATGTACACCTTCTTGACGGGAGAGCCGGAGGACGGGCTCGGGACGGAAGCGTTGCGCGGTGGCCGGCAGCTTCTTCGGTGCCGTCACGCAGGCGTAAGCGTCCGGCCGTGCCCCGGTCTTCCGCACCAGGTGCGATGGTTCGTGAAGTCAGTCATCTCGATCGGAGATGAGCCGGCGGAGCCGGAGCGCGACGGCTCGGTCTCGCCCGTGGCCTCCTCGCCCGCGTCCGGGGTCTCTCCTCCCGGGCACTTTTGGGCAGGAGCCCCGTGAGTGGTCCTCGTGACCGTTTCGCCTCGGTGCCGTGCCGCAGCCCGGCAGGAGGGCGGGACCGGGAAGGATGCCCGGGGCGAGGGCGTCCTGGAACGCGAGCACGGTCGATGCGGCGGGGACGGCAGGCATGGTGAACCGGACGGCCAGGAGCGCCCTGGGCCGGCCGTGACGGTCGGCCGGCACACCGGAGGGCGGCGCGAGCAGGACGCCGGGGAGGTTCGAGGCCGTCCGGCTCGAGCGCCGCCCCGGTGGCGCTCGAGCCGGACCGGCCGCGAGCCTCATGACGGCGGTCTGGTCCAGGCGGGGTCGGAGGCCGACAGGCGGTGTGCGGCTGTCGACGTCACCACGAGCAGCAGCAGTGACAGCCCCAGAACGAGGAGGAGTTCGGCGTGTTCCAGGAGCAGGGCGCCCACGAGGGCCCCGAGGAACATGGCGAGGACGGAGAGGACGCGCCGACCGGGCCGGGGGGCCGCCCCGCCGGCCGGGGAGGAGTCCGCGGCCAGTCCTGTCAGGGTGAGTGTCAGGACGGTCGTGGTGAGGTCCGGGACGCCGAGCCGCCGGGCGACGGCGTTCTGCATGCCCATGGAGATGCCGAGCAGCACGATCAGGGTGTAGCGGACCGGGCTGGTCACCTCGCCGTGCGCGATCGCGGCCGCGGTCACCGTCCCGGCGACGAGGACGGCCTGGACGGCTGTCGTCGCGGCCAGCAACCGGCCGCGGTGCGCCGCGAACCGGGTGCCGAACCGCCCTCCGGCCAGTGCTCCGGTGAGGAACGACACCATCGAGACGATGGATGCGGATACGGACAGCCCCGGCGCGCCCGCCAGGGCGAAGCCGAGGAAGACCACGTTGCCGGTCATGTTGGCGACGAAGACCCGGCCGAGCGCCAGATAGCTCACGGCGTCGACGAGACCGGTCACCACCGTCAGCACCAGCATCAGCGGCGGCAGGGGTCCGTGCCGGTCGCCCCTCGGCGGGACGAGTGTCCGGGCGGCGTCAGCCAGCAGCCTTCGCATGCCGCGTCCTTCCGTTCGTCGTGCCACCGGCGGCGGGGCGCCGCAGCGCGGCGCGGGTGACCAGTCCACTGGCCGGGCCGAGGACGATCGCCGTGAGGGAGACCCACAGCGGCCGGGGGACCGGCCCGAGGAGATGGTCGAGCGACCAGCGACCCGGGCCGGTGAGCGCGAGGGCCGCGGCGACGGCCACGAGGACCAGCGGGTACTCGTAGCCGTCGTTCTGGACCCACAGCCCCTTGTGCCACTTGACGGTGGCGGCCACCGTCATCACTCCCATGGCGGCCGTCGCCGCCAGGGGAGTGAGGAGACCGGCCGCCAGGAACAGGCCGGCACCGATCTGGCTGCCGCCCGCGACGAGCGCGGTGAGTCTCCCACCGCGGAAGCCGTCCCGGCGGAACTCCTCGGTGCCTCCGGCCAGCCCGTCACCCCCCAGCCGGAAACTGACCTTCTGCACTCCGTGCCCGGCGACGAGGAGTCCCACCACCAGCCGGAGCACCAACAATCCGCTGTCCATCGCGTTGTCCGCCTGTTCCTGACGTCCGTCACCTGTGGGAAACGAGTCAGCCGGCGGCGTGCTCGCCGATGACGGCCTGCGCGTAGACGACACCGAGACCGTAGGTGCCGCCGTGCTCCTTCACGACGTCCATGACGGGCAGGTACGTCTCGGTGCGCGCCCAGTCACGCTGGAGTTCGAGGAGCACCTGCACCCAGGTCACCGGCACCGCGCCGGCCTGGACCATCCGCTGGACGGCGTGCTCGTGGGCCTGGGGGCTGACCCCGCCGGACGCGTCGGTGACGACGTAGACCTCGTAGTCCTGGGCGAGCGCGGACAGCGCGGGCAGGACGACGCAGACCTCGGTCCACAGGCCGGCGATGACGAGCTTCTCGCGGCCGGTCGCCTTGACGGCCTCGACGAAGGCCTCGTCCTCCCAGGCGTTCATCGTGCTGCGGTCGATGATCTTCTGGCCGGGGAAGACGTCCGCCAGCTGCGGCATGAGCGGGCCCGAGAAGGACTCGGCGGCCACGGTGCTCAGCACGACGGGAACGTCGAAGACCTTGGCGGCCTTCGCCAGACCGACGGTCGCGTTGATGATGGCGGTGCGGTCGCCGCTGCCCGTGCCGAAGAACATCTGCGGCTGGTGGTCCACGAACAGCACCGCACAGTTGTCAGGGGTCAGCAGGTCCGGGGCGGGAGCAGCGGTGACCTCGGCGATGTCGACCATGAGTATGCCTTTCGGTGAGTGGTGCACGACGTTCACGGACGGTCGTCCGTGAGGTGGGGGAGAAGGTCTTGGGGCCGGCTCGATCGCGGTGCGTCCGGCTCAGAGGAAGCAGGGGTCGAGGACCGGGCCGTCGTGCTCCGGAGCGAGGCCGCGGCGGGCCCGCCACTGCCGGTGCTGTTCCGACTCGGCGGCGGCCTCGCCGAGGAGTTCGGCCTGGCGGACTCCCGACCTGCCCGGCGCCGGGGCCGCCTGGTAGCCGCCGAAGTGTGCCACCGGGCTCCACTCGGGCGTCACCGCAGGCACCTGCTCGTCGACGCCCTCGTACTCGCCGGCGGCGTAGACGATCCGGCCGCCGACGACCGTCAGCAGGGCCTCGATGTGCGCGATCTCCGGGTCCGGAACCGTGAAGTAGTCCTGGGACAGCACGGTGAGGTCTCCGAGGAAGCCCGGGCGCAGGACACCCTTGCGGTCCTGCTCACCGGTGAGCGCGGCACCGGCCGTGGTGAACATCTCCAGCGCCGTTTCCCGGTCGACCCGGTTGTGCGGCGGACGGATGGTCAGATCGCCGACCGTACGGCCGGTGACCAGCCAGTGCAGGGCGACCCACGGGTTGTACGAGGAGACCCGGGTGGCGTCGGTGCCGGCGCCGACGGTCAGGCCCCGGTCCAGCATCGCCCGGATCGGCGGCGCGTCCGCGGCGGCTCCGATCCCGTAGCGGCGGACGAACGCCTCGCCCTGGAAGGACAGCCGGTTCTGCACCGACATGGCTCCGCCGAGGGCGACGATGCGGTCGAGGCTGTCGGCCGACACGGTCTCCGCGTGGTCGAACAGCCAACGGTTCCCGCCGGGGAAGAGCCCTTCGGCGGCGAGCTTCTCGAACACGGCGAGGTCGCGGCGGATGGTCTCGTCGTAGGTGGCGTGCAGGCGGAAGCCCCAGCCGTTCTCCATGAGGAGACGCACGGCCCTCTCGAACTCCGCCTCGTAGTCGGGGGCGTGCTCGGGGCGCGGCTCGGCGAAGTTCTCGAAGTCCGCCGCCGCCCAGGTGAGGTTCTCCCCGGCGCCGTTGAGGCGGAGCCATTCGTCGCCGTCCTCGGGGCGGACCATGCCGATCCAGCGGGTGAGGTCGTCGATCTCCTGGCCCGCGGTCTGCGGGAAGAGGTGGTAGGCGATGCGCAGGGACAGCTCGCCCTCCCTGGCCAGTTCCGTGACCGTCTCGTAGTTGCCGGGGAAGTTCTGGAACCCGCCCGCCGCGTCGATCGCCGAAGTGAGTCCGAACCGGTTCAGCTCCCGCAGGAAGTGACGCGTGGAGGTCTTCCGGTGCTCCTCGTCCAGTACCGGTGCCTTGGCCAGGGTCGAGTAGAGGATCAGGGCGCTCGGGGCCGCCAGCAGCATGCCCGTGGGTTCGCCGTCGCGTCCCCGCATGATCTGGCCACCCCGTGGGTCGGGGGTGTCCTTGTCGTAGCCCACCGCCTTGAGCGCCGCGCGGTTGAGGACCGCGGACTGGTACAGGTGCAGCACGAACACGGGGGTGTCCGGTGCGGCGGCGTTCAGCTCGGCGACGGTGGGCAGCCGCCGCTCGGCGAACTGCTCGGCCGACCAGCCGCCGACCACCCGCACCCACTGGCCCTCGGGCGTGCGGGCCGCCTGCTCCCGCAGCATGGCCAGGCCCTGCCGCAGGCTCCGGACGCCGTCCCAGCGCAGCTCCAGCACGTAGTTGAGGCCGCCGCGGATCACGTGCAGATGGGCGTCGTTGAGGCCGGGGAGCATCCTGCGGCCGAGCGCGTCGACCACTCTCGTGGCGGGTCCGACCTGGCCGGCCACGTCCTTGTCACCGCCGACGACGGTGATGACGCCGTCGCGGATGGCGATCGCCTCGGCCTGCGGGAGACGGGGATCGCCGGTGTGGATCTTGGCGTTGCGGACGACGAGGTCCGCCGCGTCGTCGGTGGCGCGGGGAATCAGCCCGCCTACCGGCATCGTGGACACCTTTCGACAACCTCCTGCGGGACGTACGGCGTGGGATCCGTGTCGGGGCCGCGTGCTCGAGCCGGACGGGGTCGCGGCGAGGCGCACGAGGGACCGTGCTGCGGCTGCTTCGCCGGTCACGCTATGCCGGACGGTCCTGGCCCGGTTTCTGGTCGGCGCACGGGAACTTGCCCGACAGCGCACTCGACGCCCCACCGTGCACGGTGAGGTCAGAGGCGGTGCGCAGGCGGGCAACAGCGGCTGTCCACGCGCTCCTAGCGTGGCGGTGGCCGGCCCGGCGGATCCCCGATCCGCCGAGGGCCGCTTCGCCGGAAACGCCGGCACGAGCACGAGTCCCAGGAGTTCACATGTCGCACACCGCCGAGCCGGTTCAGCCCGTACTGGAACCGGCCGCCGCCGCGTTCGCCGAGGCGACCGCCAACCCGCCCTACCTGTTCGACCTGCCGCCGGCCGAGGGCCGCAAGGCCGTCGACGAGGTGCAGTCCGGCGAGATCGCCCTGCCGGACGTCGACGAAGAATGGACCACCGTCTCCGGCGGCCCGACGGGCAGCGTCCGCGCCCGCATCGTCAAGCCCGCCGGGGCCGAGGGCACCCTGCCGGTGATCCTCTACATCCACGGCGCCGGCTGGGTCTTCGGCAACGCCCACACCCACGACCGCCTGGTGCGCGAACTCGCCGTCGGCGCCGAGGCCGCCGTGGTCTTCCCCGAGTACGACCTCTCGCCCGAGGCCCGCTACCCCGTGGCCGTCGAGCAGAACTACGCCGTCGCCCGGTGGGTCGTCCGGCAGGGCGCGGCCAAGGGGCTGGACGGCACGCGGCTGGCCGTGGCCGGCGACTCCGTCGGCGGCAACATGACCGCGGCGCTGACGCTCATGGCCAAGGAACGCGGTGACGTCCCCCTCACCGCGCAGGTCCTCTTCTACCCCGTGACCGACGCGAGCTTCGACACGCCCTCCTACCACCAGTTCGCCGAGGGCTACTTCCTGCGCCGCGACGGCATGCAGTGGTTCTGGGACCAGTACACGACCGACGAGGCGGAGCGCGCCCAGATCACCGCCTCGCCGCTGCGGGCCACCACCGAGCAGCTCACCGGCCTTCCCCCGGCGCTGGTCATCACCGGCGAGGCCGACGTGCTGCGCGACGAGGGCGAGGCGTACGCCAACAAGCTGCGCGAGGCCGGCGTGCCCGTCACCGCCGTCCGCTACCAGGGCGTCATCCACGACTTCGTGATGCTCAACGCCCTGCGCGGGACCCACGCCGCCCAGGCCGCCATCACCCAGGCCGTCACCGTCCTGCGCGCCGCGCTGCACACCCGCTGACGTGCCGGCCCGACTCACCCCGATCCAAGGAGCACACGCATGACCACCACTCCGACCGTCCTGCTCGTCCACGGTGCCTTCGCGGACGCCGGCAGCTGGTCCGGCGTCATCGCGGAGCTGCAGAACCAGGGCATTCCCGTGGTGGCGCCGCCGAACCCGCTGCGCGGCCTGGCCTCCGACGCCGCCTACATCGCCTCGCAGGCCTCCCAGACCGACGGCCCGGTCGTCCTGGTCGGCCACTCCTACGGCGGGGCGGTCATCTCCGTGGCCGGTGCCGCGGAGAACGTCGTGGGCCTGGTCTACATCGCGGCCTACATCCCCGAAGAAGGGGAGAGCCTCGGCGAGCTGCAGGGGCGCTTCCCGCTGTCGCCGCTGACCGGCAATCTCACGGAGAGGACGTACCCGGTCGACGGCGGAGAGCCCGCGGTCGAGGTCACGATCGAGGCCGAGGCGTTCCCGGCCGTCTTCGCCGCCGACGTTCCGGCCGCCGTCACCAAGGTACTGGCGGCGGCACAGCGTCCGCTGGCCGCCTCGACGTTCACGGAGACGGCCTCGGTCGCGGCGTGGAGGACCAAGCCGTCCTGGGCGCTCGTGGCCGGCGCGGACGAGGCGATCAACCCGGAGGTGGAGCGCTTCGGCGCGAAGCGGGCCGGAGCGACGGTCGTCGAGATCGACGGCGCCTCGCACGCCGTCGCGGTCTCCCGGCCCGAGGAGGTCGCCGCGCTGATCCGCGACGCGGTGCGCGCCACCACCTGATACCGCTGTCATCGGCAGCCGGCACGAAGGCCGCGCGGACGTCCCCCGGAGGGACCGCGCGGCCTTCGCGCGTGGTCGTCCCCTGTCCGCCCCCCCCACGGGCGGTGCGGGTGCGGTGCGGCCCGCACTCGCCTTCGGACGGCTCCGGACGGCCGGGCCGACAGCACCTGGTTCCTCCCGACGACGAGGCGTCCCGCGTGTGGCTTCGGGCCGGCCGGCGCGCGGTGGGCGCATCCTCAGAAGGGCCGGGGGAGGGCCGGAGCCCGCCGGCGCACGGATGCCTGCCCGACGGCGAACGCCGGTTTCGACCGCCGTGCGCTGGCGGGCATCGGCGCATGCGCTGTCGGGCAAGTGGACGCCGTGGTGCCGTCTAGCGTCGTCGGAGTACACACAGCACGGCACCGCAGGAGGCGGATCATGACCACCAGCTCCCATCACGTGAGCGGCAGCCAGCCGTGGCTGCACCAGAAGGGCGAGGTGATCCAGGACTTCGGGACCGTCAAGCAGTTCCCGCTCGGCCTGTCGTACGAGGCCCGGATGTACTCCTGCCAGCGCCTGAACAAGGTCCTGGCGGACACACAGATCCTGTACGGCCTCTACAAGAAGCACCACTGGCTGATGCGCGGCGCGACCTTCTACCAGCTGCACCTGGTGCTGGACAAGCACGCGGGTGAGCAGCTGGAACTCGTCGACGCCCTGGCCGAGCGCGTGCAGTCACTCGGCGGCGTCGCGGTGGGCGACCCCCGCCACGTCGCGGAGATCACGTCGATCCCGAGGCCCCCGGACGGCGTGGAGGAGGTCCCCGCGATGCTGTCGCGGCTCCTGGAAGCCCACGAGACCATTCTCGTCGAGGCCCACGACGCCGCCGCGCGCACCGCCGAACTGGGCGACGACGGCACCAACGACCTCTTCGTCTCGCAGGTGATCAGGACCGGCGAGCTGCAGTCCTGGTTCCTGGCCGAACACCTGGTGGACACGCCCCTCGTCCGCTCCTGAACCCACTGCGCCGACGCCCGAGCCGCTGCTCGTGCCCGCATACGATGCAGCGGTGACGGTCGTCTTCGCACGGGGCGAGGCGCTGGGCGAGCGGGAGCTGACGATGGATCTGCGGCAGATGGAAGTCATCGTCGCGGTGGCCGACACGGGCGGCTTCACGGCGGCGGCGCGGCGCCTGCACGTGGTCCAGTCCGCGGTGTCCGGCACGGTCCGGTCCCTGGAACGCGAATTGGGCACTCCCCTCTTCGACCGCACCACGCACCGCGTCGCCCTGACCCCGGCGGGCGAAGCCTTCGTCCCCGCCGCCCGGGCCACCCTGCGCGCCGCCGAACTGACCCGGGAAGCGGTCGACGCCGTCAAGGGACAGCTACGCGGACGGATCACGGTCGGCACCATGCAAGGCGTATGGGCAGGGCTGCACCACGCACTGGCCGCGCTGCGTACGGAGCACCCAGGCGTCGTGGTGCAGCTACGGCAGGCCGCGGTCGCCGACATCCGCCAGGCCCTGCGCGACGGCACCGTGGACCTGGCGGTCGTGGCACTGGACCGGCAACAGCAACGCGGACTGACCACCCGCCTGTTGTCCCGCGAGGACATGGTGCTCGTGGCCTCGCCCCGCAGGGAACTCCCCACGACGAAGCCGAACGGCGAGGTCGACCTCGCCGACCTCGCCCGACTGCCCGTGGTCGACTTCTCGCCGGGCTGGGCCATCCGCTACGCGGTCGACCGGGCCTTCCGCGCCGCCGGCGTCGAACACAGCACGACGTTCGAGGTGAACGACATCGTCGCGGCGGCCGAACTGGTCCGCAACGACCTGGGCGTGTGCATCATGCCCAGGTCGATCGCGGACCGGTTCGACGACCTGCGCCGGCACCCGTTCCGGCGGCACGCCCCGAACTGGAAGATCATGGTGGTACGGCCTCCCGGAGAGGCGCCCCCCGCAGTCGCCGCGCTGCTGAAGCACATCACATGACAGGATCCGGACGGACGGCACCCGCTTCGACGACCCGCAGTGGTGCCGGGGACGGCGGTGGTGCGGGGGGTGTCCAGCGGGCCGTGAGCGCCCGGCCGGACCGGACAGGCAGGCCGTCGTGGGGGCCGACGGCTCGTACGCGGAGGTCCTCGACGCCGGTCGAATGGTTCAGCCCCTCGTCACCGTCACGTCCGGCACCTTGCCGGGGCTTCTGATCTGCACGCACGTTCGAGCAGCTCGCCGTCCGCGCGAACACATCCAACAAGGCGAGACGTATCGTCTTGTCATATGGCTCCTCGTGACGTACTGTCCTTCACATGGGTTCCCTGTGAGATCACCGGCGCCGACCGCGTAGAGCAGTGCTCCGCCGTCGCCGCGCCTCGCCGCGCAGCCGTCCACCCCGATCCGGCCCGGGCCGAAGCCCGCACGGCCAGGAGGGATCCGATCTTGCACACCTCACAAGTCGCTCTCTGCCACGTCACCAAGCGCTACCCCGGCCGCACCGTGCTGGACCACGTCTCCTTCACGCTGAAGCCGGGCGAGAAGGCCGGGCTGATCGGCGACAACGGCGCCGGCAAGTCCACGCTCCTCAGGCTCGTCGCAGGTCGGGAGCGTCCGGACAGCGGCGAGGTGACCGTGACCGCCGCAGGCGGCGTCGGCTATCTGCCGCAGACCCTTCCCCTGCCCCCGACCGCCACCGTCCAGGACGCCGTCGACCTGGCCCTTGCGGACCTGCGTGCTCTGGAGGCGGAGCTGCGCCGGGCCGAGCAGGAGCTCGGTGACGGCGAGGACCCGGCGGCCCTCGCCGCCTACGCCGCGCTCCTCGGACGCTACGAGGCCCGAGGCGGATACGACGCCGACCACCGGGTGGACATCGCGCTGCACCACCTGGGCCTGCCGGCTCTCTGCCGTGAGCGCCGGCTCGGCACCCTCTCCGGCGGCGAGCGCTCCCGCCTCGCCCTGGCCGGCGTCCTCGCCGGCCGCCCGGAGCTGCTGCTTCTGGACGAGCCGACGAACGACCTGGACGATCGGGCCGTGGAATGGCTGGAGGCGCAACTGCGGGCGCACCGCGGCACGGTGCTCGCGGTCACCCACGACCGCGTCTTCCTGGAGCGCCTGACGACCACGGTCCTGGAGGCCGAGGAGGGAAAGGTCACCCGCTACGGCGACGGCTACACCGGCTACCGCACGGCGAAGGCGGCGGAGCGCCGCCGCCGGCTCCAGGAGCACGAGGAGTGGCGGTCCGAACTGGTCCGCAACGAGCGGCTGGCCGCCGGCCACGCTGTCCGCCTCGCCACGATCCCGCGCAAGGCGCCGCCGGCCAACTTCGGCCACGGCGGCTTCCGGGCCCGCGGCCGGGCGCACGGTGCGATGGCCCGCATCCGCAACGCCCGCGAGCGGGTCGAGCGGCTGACCGCGAACCCGGTGACGCCGCCGCCGGACCCGCTGGCCTTCACGGCGCGCATGGCGACGGCGGGGAACGCGGCGGACGGAGGCACCGGCACCGCCTCCGCCGAACTCCCCGCCGCCCAGCTGTCGGACGTACGGGTGGGAAACCGCCTGCACCTGCGCTCCCTCACCCTCGGCCGCAGCGGCCGGCTCCTCGTCACCGGCCCCAGCGGCGCCGGCAAGACGACGCTGCTGAAGCTGCTCGCCGGTGAGCTGCGGCCGGACCAGGGCTCGGTGCGGGTGCCCGGCCGGGTGGGTCATCTGCGCCAGGACGAGACGCCGTGGCCGCCGGATCTGACGGTGGCCGAGGCGTTCGGGCTGGGTCGCGTGGGCTTTGCCGACGAGCACGCCGACGCCCTGCTCGCCCTCGGCCTCTTCCGCCCCGCGGAACTGCGGCTGCGCATGGGGGAGCTGTCGTACGGCCAGCGCCGCCGCGTGGATCTGGCACGACTGGTCTCGGAGCCCGCCGACCTCCTGCTGCTCGACGAGCCGACGAACCACCTGTCACCGGCGCTGGTCGAGGAACTGGAGGAGGCACTGACCGGCTACCCGGGGGCGATCGTGCTGGTCACCCACGATCGCGCACTGCGGGCGCGGTTCCAGGGCGATCATCTGCAACTTCCGGAGGCCGGAAGGGTCCTGACGGCGTGATGGATTGCTGCCCCCCTCCGTCCGGCCGAGAAGGGTTCTCCCGGCCGTCGTGAACCCCGTCGGCCACGTGCGGCTCGTGCGGTGCCGCGGCCGGCCTGCCCGTGGCACCGCGCGAACCGCTCACGGACAAGGACCGGGGCGGCGCCGATGCCGCGCGTGCGGCAGGGACCGGCGGGGCCGCGTGCGAGGGTGCGGCGGAACAGGCGACGGGGCGCGTCCGTCACCACGGGGCAGGCGACCGAGGCGGCCCCGGAGGGCTTCTTCGCCGGGCGGTACGGGTGATGAGCGGCCGGACCGCACCGCGAAGGTGAACAGGGCTGCGGCGCGACGGGCCTCGAAGCGCAGTCGCCGTCCGGCCGGGGAAGGACGGCCGGGCCCCTCTCCCGGGGAGGCCGGCCGTCACCGTGCGCGGCGCGTCACGGGCCGGTGGCCCGAGGGGACCGGGCGGTGGCCAGGTGTTCGGTGGTCTCCACCAGGGAGACGGTGAAGGGGTGCCGCGGCTCGGTCAGCACGCGCCGCGCCGGGCCCTGTTCCACCAGCGCGCCCGCGTCCAGCACGGCGACACGGTGGGCCAGGGCGGCCGTGTCCAGGTCGTGGGTGATCAGGACCAGGGACAGGTCGTCGCGGTCGCGGACCAGCGCGGTCAGGGCGTCGAGGATGCTCCGGCGGGTGACCGTGTCGAGCCCGGAGGTGACCTCGTCACAGACGAGGACGCGGGGGTGGGCCAGCAGCGCGCGGGCCAGGGCCGCCCGCTGGAGTTCGCCCCCGGAGAGCCCGCCCGGACGACGCCGCACCAGTTCCTCGGCGAGCCCGAGGCGGCCCAGCGTGGCCAGTGCCTCCCGCGTCGCGGCGTCCGTGTCGGTGCCGCGCAGGCGGATCGCCGTGCGGGCGACCTGCGTCAAGACCGGACGGTGCTCGTCGAAGGCGTCGCGCGCATCCTGGAAGACGTACTGCACCGCCGCGAGCCGGCCGCGGTCGCGGTCGCGCAGGCTGCGGGGGAGCGGTACGCCGTCGAGGAGGACCTCCCCGTCGTGGTCGCGGTGCAACCCGGCCAGGCAGCGGGCCAGGGTGGTCTTGCCGCTGCCCGACCGGCCGACCACGGCCAGGCACTCGCCGGCGCGCAGGTCCAGTTCGGTCACGCGGAGCACCACGGCCGGACCCCGCGCACCGTCGCGGTGGCGGGCGGTCAGCCCCCGGATCCGCAGCACCGGCGGACCGCCGCCCACGGGGCCCTCCGGTGGCCGGAACCCCCTCTCGGCGTCCAGGAGTTCGCGGGTCCACGCGTGCCGCGGCGTTCGCCACACCCGCTCGGCCGGACCCGATTCGACGACCCGGCCCGCCCGCATGACGAGCACGTCGTCGGCGAGGGCACGGACGACGTCGAGGTCGTGACTGAGCAGGACGACGCCGATGCCGCGGGCCGCGACCGTCGCGAACTGCTCGACGATGCGGCTCTTGGTCAGGGCGTCCTGCCCGGTGGTCGGTTCGTCGGCGACGACGACCCGCGCGCCGAGCAGCAACGCCTGGGCGAGTACGACACGCTGTTGCTGGCCTCCGGAGAGCTGGTGCGGGTAGCGCCGCAGCAGCGACCCGGCGCCGGAGAGCTGGGCCTCTTCGAGGGCCCGCAGGACGCGTTCGCGGGCCGCCGCCCGGCGCCGGCCGCGCGGCAGCTCGCGCACCTGGGCGCGGGCGATGTCGGTGAGCAGCGCGGAGACGCGGCGGGCGGGGTTGAGCACGGTCGCCGGATGCTGGGGGACGTAACCGACCGGCCCGGTGCCGGGCAGGTGCACCTCGCCGGTGACCCGGGCGCCGGGCGGGTACTCACCGAGCAGGGCGAGCCCGGTGGTGGTCTTGCCGCTGCCGGACGCACCGACCAGGGCCGTGACCCTGCCGGGCAGGACGTCGAGGCTCACGCCGTCCACGACGGCCCGGCCGTCGAACTCGACGCGCAGGTCGCGGATCCGCGCCACGGCACGCGCGGCGGCACCGCTGCCGTCACCGGTCCCCGCCACATCGGCTGCCTCGTTCACGGGCGTGCTTCCTTCCTCCGCGTCCGGCTCCCGCCGCTGTCCAGCGCGGCGTCGAAGAGCAGGTTGGTGCCCGTGGTCAGGGCGACGATCAGCAGGGCGGGGACGACCACGGCCCACGGCTGGACGAACAGACCGGTGCGGTTGCGGTCCACCATCACGGCCCAGTCGGCGGCGTCCGGCGCCACCCCGACGCCGAGGAACGCCGCCGTGGCGACCAGGTAGAGCACCCCGGTCAGCCGCGTCCCGGCGTCGGCGGCCAGCGTGCGCAGCATGGAGCAGCCGACGTAGCCGACGGCGATACGCCCCCACGTCTCGCCCTGCATGCGCAGCGCCTCCACGGCGGGACGCGCGGCGGCCTCGGCGGCGGCGGCGCGCACCAGACGGGCCGCGTCGGGCACGTTGACCAGCGTGACCAGCAGCGCCAGACCCACGGGCCCGGGCGAGAACACGGTCGCCGTCAGAAGGACCAGCAGCAGCGACGGCACGGCGAGCACCACGTCCAGCGGCCGCATCAGCAGCTCCTCCAGCCGACGGCGGTGGGTGAGCGCGACGAACAGCCCCACGGGCAGGGCCACGGCGTACGCGAGGACGGTCGCGGCGAGCGCGGTCAGCACGACCGGTCGTCCGCCGTGCAACACCTGCCTCCACACGTCACGGCCGACGAAGTCGGTGCCCAGCCAGTGGCCGCCGCCGACGGTGAACGACACGCCCCGCGGCCCCGGTTCCCCCGCGAACAGCGGACCGAGGAGGGCGAGGGCCAGCGGCACGGTGACGACGGCGAGACCGAAGGCGAAACGGCCCGTACGCGGCTCGTTCACGCGGCCGCCCCCGCCCGCGGCGCCAGCCGGTGTGCCACCAGATCGGCGCCCAGGTTCAGTACGACGGTCAGGACGCCGAACACCACGGCGAGCCCCTGCACCACGGGCACGTCGCGCTCGGCGACGGCTCCCAGCAGCACCGTGCCGAGACCCGGGATCACGAACAGCGCCTCCACGACGATGACACCGCACAGCAGCCAGTCGACGGTGCGGGCGAGCTGCTGGGCGGCGGGAGCGGCGGCGTTCGGCAGCGCGTGGGCGTAGCGGACGCGGACGCCGGGGACGCCGTACCGGCGGGCCTGGGCGACGTACGGGGAGGCGAGCGCCTCGATCATGCCGGCGCGCACCAGCCGCGCCAGGGAGCACACCGGCCGCGACAGCAGGACCAGCACGGGCAGCACCAGTGCCGCCGGGTGCCCGAGCAGGTCGGTGCCGTGACCGACGGCGGTCGGCGGCAGCCAGCCCAGCCGCAGCGCGAACACCGTCACCAGCAGCACCCCGAAGGCGAACTCGGGCACCGCGTACACGCCGAGCGTCACCGAGCTGATCAGCCGGTCGGCGAACCGCCCCTCGTGACGGGCGGCCAGCACTCCGAGCCCGACGCCGGCCGGCACCAGCAGCGCCACGGTGAGCGCCGCCAGCACCAGGGTCGGCCCGAAACCGTCGGCGATGTACCGGCCGACCGGCCGCCCCGAGGCCAGGGAGGTGCCGAGGTCGCCGTGGAGCAGCCCAGCCGTCCACTCCGCCAGCCGCTCCCACGCCGGTCGGTCCAGCTCCATCGCCTCCCGGATGGCCTCGATGCGGGCCGGGTCGGGCTGGTCCCCGGCGAGGGCGACGGCGGCGTCGCCCGGCAGTGCCTCGGTGAGCGCGAAGACCAGCAGCACCACGGCCACGGTCTGCACGGCACCGGTGATCAGCCTCCGGGCGACGAGGCGCAGTCCGCTCACGCCAGCCACACCTTGTCGAACCGGGCCCAGTCGAGGGTGTTGGCGGGCGCGTCCGTCTCGACCCCGCGGACGGCGCGCGCGGTGCCGATGATCCAGTCGGCGAAGCCCCAGACGAGGAAGCCGCCCTCCGCGTACAGGCGGCGCTGCATCCGCTCGTACACCGCGGTCCGGGCGGCCTTGTCACGGGTGGACTGGGCCTGCTGGTACAAGGCGTCGAAGTCCTTGTGCCGCCACTTGGTGGCGTTGGTGGTGGAGCCGGTGAGCAGCCGCTGGGAGATGTGCGCCTCGATGGGCATGGCGCCGGAGCGGTAGCAGCACAGGGTGCCGCTGTCGAGGATGTCGCTCCAGTAGGAGTCCTTGCTGCCCGTCCTCACCTCGACGGTGACGCCCGCCTTCCTCGCCTGGTCGCGGAAGATGCCGGCGGCCTCGATGAACCCGGCGGCGACGGCGGAGGTGTCCAGGGTGACCCGGAGGTCCTCGGCGCCGGCCCGCTTGAGCAGGGCGCGGGCCTTGCCGAGGTCCTGCTCGCGCTGGGGCAGGCCGTCGGCGTAGTACTCGTAGCCCTTGCCGAACAGGTCGTTGCCCACCTCGCCGGCGCCGGACAGGGCGCCGGCGACCAGTTCCGCGCGGTCGGCGATGAGGAAGAACGCCTGGCGGACCCGCTTGTCGTCGAAGGGCGGCCGGTCGGTCTTCATGCAGAACGCCTGCATGGTGCTGCCACGCAGCCGCACGATCTCGATCCGTCCCCTGCCCTCGTGGGCGCGGGCGGTGGTGGGGTTCAGCTCGTGGGCGTACTCGACCTGCCCGCCGAGCAGGGCGTTGACGCGGGCCGACTCCTCGTTGGCGGTGACGAACTCGATCTCGTCCAGGTACGGGGCGCCGTCCCAGTAGTCGTCGTTGCGGCGGAACACCGCGGAGCGGCCCGGGGCGAACGACACGAAGCGGAACGGGCCGGAACCGACCGGTCTCCTGTCGAAGTCGGCCGCGCCCTCGGGCACGATGTACGCCCCGAACGCGGCCATGACGTCGGGGAACTCGGCGGTGGGCCGCTTGAGGACGAACTCCACCGTCCGCCGCCCCGTGGCCCGGCTCGCGTCGAGGTCGATGGGCTCCAGGGACGCCTTGGCGCGGAACGCCCGCTCCGGGTCGGCGATGCGGCGGTAGCTGTACAGCACGTCCTCGGCCGTGACCGGACCGCCGTCGTGGAAGGCGGCCTCGCGCAGGGTGACCCGCCAGCGGTCCAGGGTCTTGTTCGGCTCCCACCTCTCGGCGAGGCGGGGCCGGGCGGACAGGTCGGCGCCGTAGTCGGCGAGCTTGTCGAAGAGGGCCTTGGCGCGGGCCACGTCGGCGAACAGGTTGGACAGGTGCGGGTCGAGGGTCTCGCCGGCGCCGCCGCCCACGAACGCGGCCCGCAGCCGCCCACCCCGCTTCGGGACGCCGCCCTTGTCCGCGCCGTGGCCGCCGTCGCCGGAGCCGACGCACCCGGTGAGGGCCGGCGCGCCGAGCGAGCCGGCCACGCCGGCGGCGAGGAAGCCGCGCCGGCGCAGGCCCGGGAAGCGGTCGCGGGAGGGTCGGTGACGGGACGTCATGTCGTACATGCGGAATTCCTCGGGTGGGTGTCGGTGGATGCGTGCCGGAAGGTGTCAGGAGGCGGGGCCGGCCAGGCGGGCCACCACGTGCAGCCGGTCGGCGTCGGTGGTGCGGCCGGGTTCCAGGCCCTCGTGCCAGGGCGGTTCAGTGCGCGGGCCGGGCCCGTCGTGCAGCTCCAGCACCTCGAAGCCGTGGGCGGTCAGCACGTACCGCAGCTCCTGCGGGAACAGCAGTCGCCACGCCGAACGCTGCTCGACGGGCTCCGGCACGCCGTCGACGGTCCACACGCGGGTGCGGCGCAGCAACTGGGCCGCGCGGTCCACGGTGAGCGTCGTGGTGGAGCGGTAGCGCACGCCCCGCCGGACGAACGCGTGGACGGCGGGGGCGTCGAGCAGGTCGGTGCGGCCGAGGAAGTACGCGCCGTTGCGCATCTCCGCGACGAGCAGGCCGCCCGGGCACAGCGCGCGGCGGCAGGAGGCGAGGAAGCCGTCGAGCTGGTCGTTGGTGTGGCAGTACAGCAGCGCGCTGTCCAGGCACACCACGGCGTCGTACACCCCCCGGCCGAGGTCGAAGCCGTGCAGGTCCGCCCGCACGTACTCCGGTCCCGGATGGCGGACGCGGGCGTGGGCGAGCATCGCCTCGGAGAGGTCGGCGCCGGTCACCCGCCGGCCGGCACCGTGCAGACGGGCGGCGTCGCGGCCGGTGCCGCAGCCCATGTCCAGCACACGCGGCCCCGCTCCGTGCCGGCGCAGGCAGTCCTCCGCCCAGCGCCCGGCCAGCCGCCCGGGGTCGGGGAAACGGGCCTCGTACAGCCCGGGGTCGTCCGTGAGCAGGTTGCGGGCGCTCGCGGTCGTCGTCATGGCGGTGTCCCTCCTCAGGCCGTCGCGGGTACGACGGGCTTCGACGGCGTGGGCAGCGACCCGAGCCGGTGCAGCCAGGTCACCCCCAGCGCGGACGCGAGCCCGAACAGGACGCAGCACCCCCACGGCAGCCAGCCGGCGCCGCTCCGCTCCCCGACGTCCATGGCCCGGCCGACGACCGTGTTGCCCACGGCGGCGGCGATGCCCGAGACGACGTAGAAGACGCCGAAGCAGGTGCCGGTCAGCTCGGGGCGGGCGAAGCCGGGGATCAGCTCCATCACGAAGGGCTGGGCGACCATCACCCCGAGGTGGAGCAGCAGCGCCCCGGCCAGTACCGGCAGGGCGCGCAGCACCGCGTCCGCCGTGCCGTCCGGCCCGCCGGAGGCGGCGGGGACCAGGACGGGCGGCAGGAACGCCAGCGCCATCAGCCCCAGCCCCGCCGCGATCCAGCGGGCCCGGTCCCCCCGCTCCTTCAGGACGCGGGTGAGGCGCAGTTGCAAGGAGAGGTTGGCGAGGGTGCCCACGAGGAGGACGAGCCCGGCGGCGCCCTCCCAGCCGGTGGCCCGGCGCGCGCCGTCGGGCAGCAGCAGGTAGAGCTGGTTCTCCAGGGTGAACATGCCGACCATGGCGAGCGCGAAGGCGAGGAAGGCCCGGTTGCCGAGGACCTCCCGCCAGTCGCCGAGCACCGTGCCCCCGCTCGGCGCGGTCCTCCGCGCCGGCAGGACCAGGGCCTGCGCGACGGTGAGGACGGCGAAGACACCGGCGGCGGTCAGGGCCGAGGCGCGGAAGTCCACCAGGAGCAGCGCGCCGCCCAGCAGCGGCCCGACCAGCGCTCCGGTGGTGGCGAACACGTTGAACAGGGCGAACGCCTCCGCCTTGCGCTCGTCGGCCTCCTGGGCGATGTAGGCGCGCACGGCGGGGTTGAACAGCGCCCCGGCGAAGCCGCTGAGCACGGACGCGGCGAGCAGCACCGCCAGGTCGTCGCCCAGCGCGAACAGCGCGAACCCGACGGTGCGCAGCGCGCAGCCGGCGATGATGACGCCGCGTGCGCCGAGCCGGTCGGAGGCGGAGCCGCCGACGACGAACAGGCCCTGCTGACTGAGGTTGCGGATGCCGAGGACGCCCCCGACGACCGCCGCCGACATGCCGAGGTTCTCGGTCAGGTGGGTGGCGAGGTAGGGGATGAGCAGGTAGAAGCCGGTGTTGACGCCGAACTGGTTCACCAGCAGCAGCCGCACCGCGAGCGGGAAGCGGCGCATCTCACGCCACGTCTGCACGGCTCACCCCCCGCGGCCGTACACCCAGCCCGGGCAGCCCGCCGGCCCGCACCCGGCCGTCCTCGCCGCCGATGCCGGTCCATGGATCGTGCGCGAGCAGCAGATGCCCGTCCAGGTCGGCCCAGCGGGCCCGCCCCGCGAGGTGCACGGCGGGCGCGAGACCGAGGCTGCTCGCGGTGAGGCACCCCAGCATCAGCTCGGTGCCGCTGTCCTCGACCGCCTCGGCGATGCGCAGCGCCGCGTGCGTCCCGCCGCACTTGGCGAGCTTGACGTTGACGCCGTGGACGCGGCCGGCCAGCCGCCGCACGTCCTCCGGCGACACGGCGTCCTCGTCGGCGATGACCGGCAGCGGCGAGCGGGCGGCCAGCGCCGCCAGCGCCTCCGGGTCACCCGGCGCGAGCGGCTGCTCGACGGCCTCGACGCCGAGGTCGGCGAACCGTGGCAGCAGCGCCCCCGCCACCGTCGCGCTCCACGCGCCGTTGGGGTCCAGCAGCAGCCGGGCCCGGGGCGCGGCGGCCCGGACGGCACGCACCCGCTCGACGTCGTCCTCGGGATCGGGCGAGCCCGCCTTGACCTTGATCACCTCGAAGCCGCTCGCCGCGAGGGAACGGGCCTGCGCCGCCGCACGCGCGGGGGAGGTGATGCCGATCGTGCGCGCGGTGGCGGCGACCGGGGCCCCGGGCGTGCCGAGCAGCCGGTGGACGGGACGGCCGGCGCGTTTGCCGGCGAGGTCGAGCAGGGCGGCCTCGACGGCGGCGGTGACGGCCGGGGGAGTGCCGTCGCCGGGCCACTCGCCCGCGTGCAGGGACTCCAGCGCGCTCTCGGGCCCGGGGAAGCGGGCGAGGGCCGCGCCGGCGTCGGCGAGGAGCCGTTCCAGCCGTGCCGCGTCGAGACCGTAGTAGACGCTGGTGACGGCCTCACCGTGCCCGGTGGCGCCCTCGTGCGTGATGCTCAGCCACACGGCCTCGCGGGCGGACATCGTGGAGCGGGAGATGCGCAGCGGCTCGGCCAGTTCGAGCCGTACGGTGCGCAGGCCGGCCTTCATGGGTTCCTTTCCGGGGGATGTGGAGAGGGGGCGTCCCCCAGCGGGTCGGTGACGCGGGCGCACCGCGTCCAGCCGGTGGCCTCGACCGCGTACGGGTGCGGGATCTCCACGGGACGGGTGGCCGCCGTGGCGGGGTCGAGGCCGTGGGCGGCGGCGAAGTCGTCGTCGTAGACGGTGCCGAGATAGCGGTGCGGACCGTCGGGGAAGACGGTGGCGACGACCGCGCCGGGATGGACGCGGGCCGCCCAGGCGGCGACGCGGGCGGCGGCGCCCGTGCTCCAGCCGCCGCTGACGAAGCTTCCGCGGGCCAGCCGGCGGCAGGCGTCCACGGCCTCCGCCGGGCCGACCCAGTGCACCTCGTCGAACGCGTCGTAGGCGACGTTGCGCGGGTGGATGCTGCTGCCCAGCCCTCGCATCAGCCGGGGCCGGGCGGGCTGGCCGAAGATGGTGGAGCCGGTGGAGTCGACACCGATCAGCCGCAGCGCGGGCCAGTGCCGGCGCAGCGGGCCGATGATGCCGGCACTGTGTCCGCCGGTGCCGACGCTGCACACCAGGACGTCCAGGTGGTCGAGCTGCGCGGCGAGTTCGGCGGCCAGGGAGGCGTAACCGGCGGTGTTGTCGGGGTTGTTGTACTGGTCGGGCCAGTACGCGCCGGGCAGGACGGTCAGCAGCTCCCGCAGCCGGGCCAGGCGCGCCGCCTGCCAGCCGCCCTGCGGTGCGGGCCGGTCCACGATCTCCAGCCGCACCCCGTGGGCGCGCAGCAACTGCCGCATGGACGGCTCCAGTTCACTGTCCCCGACCAGCACGACGGGGTGGCCGAGGGCCTGTCCCGCGAAGGCCAGGCCGATGCCCAGGGTGCCCGAGGTGGACTCCACCACCGGGGCGCCGGGGCGCAGCTCGCCGCGCTCGCGGGCACCCATCAGCATGGACACCGCGGCCCGGGCCTTCATCCCGCCCGCGGAGAGCCCTTCGAGCTTGGCCCAGAACCCGGGGTGCGGTCCGGGGAGCCGGGCCGTGACGCGCACGACGGGCGTGCGACCGAGCAGGGCGAGCAGCTCCGGACGGGCGACGGGGCGGACGGCGGTCGCGGCGGGGGCGGTCACCGGGCGCCTCCCGGACGGCCGGCGCGGTAGCGGTGGAGCGTGCCGGGACCGCCGTCCAGCCAGAAGAACGGGTACGGCTCCGCGCACACCGCGCTCACCCCGTGCCCGAGGAGGCGGGGCAGCACGGCGCTGCCGGTCTGGGCGAACATCACCAGCTGCTTGCCGTGCCGCAGCGCGTGCGTGCGCAGGGGCTCGAAGGTCCCGTTGCCCAGCGTCATCCCGGACACCAGCAGCGCGTCGCACCGGCCGGCCTCGGCGAGCGCGTCGGTGACGACCGGCTCGCCCCACTCGGTGACCCCGCCCTTGAGGTCGCACGGCACGTGTTCCAGGCCCCGCGCCCGTAGCGCCTCCAGCAAGGAGTTGACCACCCCCACCACGAGCACCCTCGCCCCCGGCGGCAGGTCCAGCAGCTCGGTCACCGCCCGCGCCCGGGCCCGGGACTTCTCCAGCGACGTCCCGGCGGGCAGCGTCACGGCCCGTGCCCCGTGCTCCGGGGTGTGCGGGGTGACGTGCATCAGGTAGGCGTCCAGCGCCGCCACGCGCACCGGGGGCAGTGGATGCTCCAGCAGCCGGGCCACGTCCGCGCCGACGCAGTCCTCGACCGCGCCGTCGGCCAGTGCCCCGGGCTCGACGGCGCAACTGCCGACGGCCTCGGCCAGACGCAGGCTGAGCACCTCGTTGCGGTAACCGGTGCCGCGTCCGTGGTGCCGTACGGCCTGCCGCGTGGTGAAGGCCACGGCGATCCGCAGACCGGCCGGGTCCGGGCCCAGCTCACCGGCGAGGGCCCGCTCCACGAGCGCGTCGTACGTCGTCGCACCGGCGGGCGCGGCGGTGGCGGAGGTCATCGGATCACCAGCCCGGAGCGCACCTCGGCGAGCAGCGTCTCGACCCGGGCGCGGGCGCCGGGCCCGCCTGTGTCGCCGGCCATGACGTGCCCGAGGTACTCGTTGTTGCTGCCGGCCTCCTTCACCTGCAGGCCGGGCTCGGCGAGCTGCACCTCCAGCACGTCCGGCAGGGAGCGCAGGCCACTGCCGTCCAAGGCCTCGAGGGTGCCCGCGCGGTCCGGCACGAGGAACCCGACGGCCGCGCTGCGCAGCCCGGTACCGGTGCGCCTGAGGTCGGGGGCGCGGCCCAGGGAGACGTCGACGAAGACCGCGGCGAGGTCGATTCCGGTGACGTGGCGGACCAGCTCGGTGATGCGGTTGCCGGCGGGCCGGGGGTTGACCTCGACCACGCGCGGTCCGGCGGAGGTCAACTTGATCTCGGTGTGCGCGACGACGCCCTCGCTCAGGCCGAGCGCCTCGAGGGCGGCGAGCGCGGTCCGCTCCGCCGCTTCGGCCTGCGCGGCCGGCAGGGCGGCGGGGAACATGTGGCCGGTCTCGATGAACGCGGGAGTCCCGCCGACACTCTTGTCGGTCACTCCCACCACCTGGACGACGCCCGCGTGCGAGACGGTCTCGACGCTCACCTCCGGGCCGTCCAGGAGTTCCTCCAGGAGCACCGCGGGCGCCCGCCGCTGTCCCCGCGCGTTGACCGGGAAACCGGACAGCGCCCTTACGGCGTCGGCGAGTTGCTCCTCGTCGTCCACCCGCCGCACGTACATGCCCGCGCACAGGTCGACGGGCTTGACGACCAGCGGATAACCGATCTCCCGCGCCGCCCGCGCGAGCCCGGCCCACTCCTCGTGCACCGCGAAGCGCGGCCCGGGTACCCCGGCGTCGGCCAGCACCCGGCGGGTGGCGTCCTTGCGGCAGGCGTCGCGGATCCCCTGCGCGTTCGGCCCGGGCAGGCCGAGCCGTTCGGCCACCGCCGCCACCGTCGGCAGGTAGTAGTCGCAGCACGTGAGCACTCCGTCGAACTCCAGCGCCGCGTGCAGCCGCTCCAGTTGGGGCAGCAGCGCCTCGGTGTCGTTGGTGTCGGCCGTGATCACATGGCGTGCCCCGAGCAGCGGGTGGGCCGTGCCCTCGGGCGCCGAGCGCAGGTAGTGGTGGAGATCGCGGGTGAGGAACGTGAACTCGTGCCCGCTCTCCCGGACCGCCCGTGGCAGCAGCCTGCTCATCGATCCGACCCAGCTCTCGACCATCAACAGATGAGCCACAGCTCCCCTTCTCGTGCCGTTGCGTTGCGGTACATGCGTCAGGACAGCCCGGTGGTACCGCCGTCGGGCGGCGACCGGGCTTCGCCGACGAACACGTTAACGGTAATCATTTTCATCTGTCACCCTTTCAGGCCACCTCTTCTTCCGCTCCGTCCCTTTGGAGGCCCTGTGATCCCTCGTGTCCACCGCTCGGCCCCGCTGTGCGACCCGGCGGCGACCGCCGTGACCGTCCTGCCCGCCGCCCCGCCCCGTCCCGTCCTGCCCCGTCCCGCCCGGGCCGCGGCCCCGCCGTCCTGCGCTTCGGCCCGCGCGGCACCGGGCTCGGCACACCCGTCGGCTGCGGCCCGATGGATGCTCTTCGGCGGCCCCGGCGCGGCCCCCGTCCCGGTCGGACCGGTGGACGGGCGGGCCACCTCGGTTCCTGCGGCGGTCACCTCGGCGATCCCGCGACTCCTCGTCTCGGTGCCGCCGGTGGTCCTCATCCGGATGCCGTGCGTCTTCGCGGGGCGGAGTGCGAAGGAGTGGCATCGGGTGAGGCGTCCCGGTGGCGCGGCGCGGGAATCTCCGGCGCCCGGAGGCGAGAAGGCCGTGGGAGTGGCTTCCCGTCCTGCAGCCGTGCTGTCCGCTCTCGTCGGGCGGGAGTTGCGGGCGGTGCCCGAGGGCCGCCTCGGCGACCCTTCCCCGTCTGCCGTGCACGAGTTCGTGAGGCCTGTCCCGTCGGCGCGCTCCGAAGGGACCGGGTCCCGCGGGACTCGTCCTGCCGCGTGCTGCCGGGAGCCGGCCGGCAAAACCGCCTTGACCTCGACCGAACTCGAGGTTCTACGGTGATCGCGTTCCGTCGGTCACGAGGAGGAGAGGCACGTGAGCGTGACGCTCAGGGAGTACTCGCAGGAGGAGCTGGCTGCCCAGCCCATCGGCGCATGGGCCGGCATGGCGAGCCGGCTGGTGGTCGGAGCCCTCCGTGAGCAGTTGGCGGTGGAGGGCCTCACACAGCCTCACTGGTGGACGCTGAACCACGTCGCCGGGGAGCCGGGCAGGTGGACCCGCGCAGCGTTGATCGAGCGGCTGGCGAAGTGGGACGACCTCGGGATCGACTTCCACGGTGTCTTCGACGACCTCGTCGCCCGCGGTTGGCTGGTGGAGGACGCAGGGCTCATGACTCTGACCGAGGCGGGGGAGGAGGGGCGCGCTCGGGCCGGGGAGCGCAACTTGCGCGTGCATCAGCAGACGCACGAAGGCGTTGACCCGGCCGACTTCGTGATCACGATCAACGTCCTGCGCCGCATGGTCGCCAATCTGGGCGGCGACGGCGACCTGCCGGACTGACGGGCGCCGCGAGCCGTCCGTCGGCCGGCCGGGCCGGCGCACCGTCCGGTCGGTGACGGCCGGGCACGGTCTCCGCCCCTTCACCGTCACCGGCTTCGGCGCTCCCGCCGGCGCATGCCACCGCGGTGGTGGCCGCCGGACGAGAAGGCCCGGTGGCCTCTTCGATGCCGCTGAAGCCGTCGTGGCACCGGGGCCCGAAGCGGATCGGCGGGCCGGACGCCGGAGGAGCGGCAAGGCGGGCGACAGGGGCGTCCCGGCCGTTCATCACCTCCGCGTCGTGCTCGTACGGGTGCACCGGCACGAGCGCGTGGCATCAGTCCTTGGCGCGATGCAGTTGTATCTGCCGGTTGACGAAGAGGTGCACGAAACCGCAACGCAGGCAGATCAGCCCGGTAGCGGTCTCGTCAGCCCAGGCCAGATTGAACAACTCCCCGCCCGTGCTGTTGAGTTTCACCCCCCGTTCGCGGAAGAGATCACTCTTGCAGACCTGGCACGTGATCCACATCTCTCCCAACGAGGCCCGTACCGCTTTGGCCATTGCATCCCCTTTGCCATGCCCGGCGCCGTGGCCGGGCCGTCAGTACCCCGTCGCTGCTGCTCGACTTGTGTTTGATCATCGTCGTGCAACCCGCCGTCCGGGAGGGCATTTGAGCAAGAACTGAGCACGAGTGCCCGACGCGGGTGCTCCTCCCCCGGCTGCTCCTCGCGTTGCGTGCCGGCCTCCTGACCCGGCCCGTTCTCCCCGCTCGGCCCACCGCCGCGCGAATTCCTCGTCCCGGCCGAGGCGTTCGGTGATGAGGCCGCCCAACGCCCGACCCTCCGGCCGCGCGGCGGAACCCGAGGGGGACGGCTGCTGCGCCTTTCGCCCGCTGGACCGACGGCCGGGTGCTGCTGCGCTCGTGGCGCGGAACGGGATGCTGGATACTCGCGGGATGGACGGATCAAGGGCTGACTGGATCAACACCACCCACGATTGGACCCGTGAGGTGGACCTGGGCCATCTCGCCCGGATTCGCCAGGAGCCGGAACGGTTCGCCCCCTGTGGCCCAGGACACCTCGTCCTCGAAGTCGTCGCCTACGCCGCCGATGAGGCGTCGAGCCGCGCGGGGGGCCGATGCCTGATCACTCTGCACGACGACGGCTCCGTGTCCGTAGGGGACGACGGGCGAGGCACCGACACGCGCGTCGACGGCCACGGCCGGATCGTGAAGAAGCCGGTGATGGCGACGAAGGACCTGAGGTTCTTCGACGCCCCGGATGCGGAGCGGCTTCCGGACGGGCATCCGCGTCGCGGCATGTCCGTCGTGGCGGCGCTCAGCGAGTGGCTGATCCACACCAACCGTCGCCACAACGGGGCCTGGAGCCGGCGCTATGAGCGCGGTGTTCCAGTGACTGACCTGATCCCCCTCGAGGCCGACGGAACCACGGGGACGCTCGTCCGCTTTCTGCCGGCCGAGTCGCTCTGCCCGCCGGGACCGTTGAACGCGGACGAACTGACACGGTGGACCGCGCACTGGCCCGACCTGGAGGTCCGGCTCGATGACCGACGAGGCAGAGCAGACCGGTCCGGTGAGAGCCTTCCCCGGTAGCGGCGAGGCCGGAGTGGCCGAGACGCCTGGCGAAGCCTCGCCCGCGCCTCACCGCCGGTCCGGGTGAGGGTGGAGCGGTCCACGCCGAACCGGCGGGCCGGCCCGTCGTGGGCGGCTCCATGGCGGAGGCCGGGTGGCGAGCCTGACCCGGTGACGCTCCTGCCACGACGGCTCGATCTCCCCGAGGGGTTCGACAGCCGCACCGGCCGTCAGGAGGAGGGGCCCGGGGCCGGGCCGACCGGTCGGGCGGGTCGACCGGTGGCGGTGGCGGTGTCGGGGTGGAAGGTGAAGACCTGGTCGAGGCCGACGATGGCCAGGATGCGCAAGGTGTTCTCCGGGACCGCGGCCAGGGCGATGCCGGCGCCGGCGGCCAGGGCCCGCTGACGGGCGGCGAGCAGGGCGGTGATACCGCTGGAGTCGCAGAATTCCATGCCCGCCAGGTCGATGACCAGGCGCCGGCCCGGAGCCAGGTCGAGGGCGTCGACCTGTTGGCGCAGGGCCGTGGCGTGGGCGTAGTCGAGGTCGCCGGCGACGTGTACGACGGGGCCGGTGGCGGTGTCTTCGCGGGTGATGTTCAGCGGGCTCATCGTGGTGGATCCGTCGCGGGGGTGGGGACGCCTAGGGCCAGGAGGGCGGTGTCGTCGTCGAGGCCGTCGCCGAATCCGGCCAGCAGTCCGGTCAGCGCGGTGATCACCTCCCGGGCGCCGGCGGGGGCGTGGCGGGTGGCGAAGTCGAGCAGGGCGTCTTCGCCGTACAGGCTGTCACGGCGGGGCCCGGTGCGCGCCTCGGTGAGGCCGTCGGTGTAGAGGAGGAGGGTTTCGCCGGGGGCGAGGGTGGTGGCGGCGGTGGAGAACTGGGCACCGGCCAGGGCCCCGACGAGCATGCCGCCGGGGGTGGGCAGGAAGTCGGCGTGGCCGTCCGCGCGCAGGGTGAGAGCCGGGGGGTGGCCGCCGGAGGCCAGGCGGACGCTGGTGCTGCCCGTCACGGGGTCGGGTTCGACGGTGCCGAAGATGGCGGTGCAGTAGCGAGGGTCGCCGGTGGCGGCGTACCGCTCGTGCAGCACCTGGTTCAGGGTGGTCAGGGCGGTGGCCGGTTCGGCGTCGTGCAGGGCGGCGGCCCGCAGGGTGTAGCGGGTCAGGGAGGTGACGGCGGCGGCCTGCGGGCCCTTGCCGCACACGTCGCCGAGGAAGAACGCCCACCGCCTGCCGTCGACCGGGAACAGGTCGTAGAAGTCACCGCCGAGCCGGTCGACGGAGGCGGTGTGGTAGTAGAAGGCGCTCTCCATTCCCGGGACCGCGGGCAGGGAGTCGGGCACCAGGGAGCTTTGCAGGACGGCGAGGGCTTCGGCCAGGCGGGCCCGGTCGGCCTCCGCCTGCTCGCGTGCCCGTTCCGCCTCCTGCCGGCGGCGCAGCAGCTCTTGTTCGTAAGCGCGGCGGTCGGAGGCGTCGAAGACGGTGGTGCGGATCAGCAGCGGTTCACCCTCGCTGCTGTACTTGAGCGCCGAGGAGATCAGCGCCGGCAGCCGGCCGCCGTCGGCGGTCTTCAGCTCCAGGGCGATGCCGCTCAGCGCGCCCTGCATGCGCAGCAGCGGCGCGAAGTGCGTCTCGTGGTAGAGCTTGCCGCCGACGGTGAGCAGATCGGCGAAACGCCTGTGCCCCACCACGGCCTCGCGTTCCATCCCCAGCCAGCCCAGCAAAGTGCTGTTGATCTTGGCGATGGTGCCGTCCAGCAGCGTCGACAGATACCCGCAGGGCGCCGACTCGTACAGCTCTTCGGCACTGTCCTCCAGCAGCGCGGTGAACTCCGCGTCCGTCCCCGTCCCGTTCCTGCGCCCGGGAGGCTCCGGAACCTCGCCCGTATGGCACATCACGGCAGGTCCGCCAGGAAGTCGAGTATCGCCGTGACGGTCACCTCCGGGGCGCTCAGCTGTGGGCAGTGCCCGGTGGCGTCCAGAGTGACCAGCCGGGAGGTGGGGATCGCGGCCTGCACGAAGGCACCGACCTCCCGGGGCGCGATGACGTCCTGGGCGCACTCCAGCACCAGTGTCGGCACCGTCACGGACTTCAGGTCCTGGCGGCTGTCGGACAGGAAGGTGGTGCGGGCGAAGACGCGGGCGATGTCGGGGTCGGTGGCGCAGAAGCTGTTGGTCAGCTCCTGTCCCAGCTGAGGCCGCTCCGGGTTGCCCATGATCACCGGGGCCATGACGGAGGACCAGCCCAGATAGTTCGACTCCAGGGAGGCCAGGAGCTCGTCGATGTCCTCCGCGCTGAAGCCGCCGCGGTAGCCGTCCTCGTCGATGTAGCAGGGCGAGGGGGTCACCATCACCAGCGCCCCGATCCGCTCCGGCGCGGCCTGGGCCGCCAGCACCCCGACCATGGCACTGACCGAATGGCCCACGAACACCGCCCGCCGGAGGTCGAGCGCCTCGCAGACGTCCACCACGTCGCGTGCGTAGCCGTGCAGCGAGGAGTACCGCTCCTCGCTCCAGGCCGTAAGGTCCGAGCCGCCGGAACCGACGTAGTCGAACAGCACCACCCGATACCGGGCGGCCAGGGCCGGCACGATCAGGCGCCACATGTTCTGGTCGCAGCCGAACCCGTGCGCCAGCACCACCACCGGCCCGTCCTCGCGTCCGGTGACCGTCACGTTGTTCCTGCGGGGGACATCCATACCGACCATCCTCTCACCTGGCCGAAAGTGCTCGGCAGGCGCACACCCGGCACGGTCGGGACGCCCGCGGGGGATCCGGCCGTCGGCCTCTCCGGATCGAGCCGCCGAGCGGGCATGCGGACCTCGTCCCGACGCCCGCTGCCCGCTCGCTGCCCGAGCGGGCCCAGCCGTCGCGGCCCGGCGTGATGGCCCGCGGTCCCGTCCCTGCCGTCCCGGGCGGCCGCCCGGGACGGCAGGGACGGGACCGATGGGGCGCCGGTCAGTCGGCCAGGGCGTGGTGGAGGGTTTCGCGGCACTCGATGACGGTGTCGATGCCGACGATCTGCAGCGTGCGCATCACGGTGCCGCCCGCTCCGGCCAGGCGCAGCCAACCGCCGGCTTCGGTGAGGGTGTGGTGGGCGGCGATGAAGAGATTGATGCCGCTGGAGTCCATGAAGGTCACCTGGCGCATGTCGACCACGACACGGGGACCCGCGGCGCCGGCCGCCTCCAGGGCCCGGTGGAGGATCTCGCCGGTGTGGTGGTCGATCTCTCCGGCCAGGGTCATCACGCGGATGCCGTCGGTGACGGTGGACGCGACCGTCAGCCCGTCGGTCTGCAGTGTCTGCTCGGCTTGTTCGGTGTCCGTGATCTCTCCCTCTGCCATACCGGTGATACTGGCACACTTGGACCTTCACCCGCAGTGCCGCCCCGCACGGTGCGGGTGGTGCCCTTGCTCCGGAAGGAACCGGAACCAGCAGGGGCATGCAGCGTGTGCCGCGGACGTGTGGGTACGCGCGAGGGTGTGAACGGGGCAGGGAAGGCGGGCCGCATGGGACCAGCACCGGCGGATGAGGACAGCGCCGCACCGAAGGAGCAGACCATACGGACCACGGTGGCCCTGGACGGCGACGGCGCGGACATCGCCCAGGCCCGCCACCTGGCCGCCGGCTTCCTCACCCGGGCACGGACCGAGCACGGACTGGTGGTCTCGGCCCGCGCCATGGACCTGACGCAGCTGGTGGTCAGCGAGCTGGTCACCAACGCCCGCAAGTACGCGCCCGGCCCGGTGCTGATGGACCTGCGGATCACCGGCGAGGCGGTCGAGATCGCGGTGTGGGACTCCGACCCGGTACTGCCCGTGGCCCGGGCCGCGGACGCGGGGCGGGTGGGGCAGCACGGCCTGGAGATCGTCATGGCCGTCTCCCAGGGCTTCGAAGCGCAGCGGGTACCGTCCGGCAAACGCATCACCGCCCGCATCCCCCTGCTGGACGCTCCCGGCGGTACCGCCGCCGGACACCGGCTGCGGTAGAGAGGGCGCGACCGCCCCCGGTCGGACACCGGATGAGGATGACGCTTCGTCCGGGGCTCGGAACGTCGGCGGGACCCCGCGGGCAGGAGCTGTGAGCCCTGGTCGAGCAGGCTCCGCATCCCCGGCCGGTACGAAGCCGGGCCGGAACCCGAGAAGGGGAGCCATCCGTCGGAGCGCTTCTCCAAGGCCCGTGCGGCGCCTCCCCGACGCCGGGGTCGCCGGTGAGGAGGCGAGCCTGATGGACTCACGGCATGACGACACCGCCGCGCCGCTTCCTCCCCGCCCTCGACCGGTTCAACGCCGTCCACCCCTGGGACCACAACGCCCACTACCACCGGTGGATCATGCGGCAGCTCCCCGAGACCTTCCGAACGGCCCTGGACGTCGGCTCCGGCACCGGCGACCTGGCCAGACTCCTGGCCACACGTGCCACGGCGGTGGACGCGATCGACTCCGATCCGGCGATCGTCGCCCGGGCGCAGGGAATGACCCCTGCGGATGCTCCGGTGACCTTCATCACCGCGGACGCGCTCACCGGGACCCCCGCCGCTTCCTACGACGTCATCACCTGTGTCGCCGCCCTTCACCACCTGCCGTTCACCGACGCCCTCGCCCACTTCCGCCGGCGCCTGGCACCCGGGGGGACTTTGGCGGTCGTCGGGCTCTGGCGTGCGCAGACCCCCGGCGACCACCTGCTCGGTGCCGCCGCCGTTCCGCTGAACGCCGCAATGGGCTGGATCAAGAACAAGGGCCGCACTCCATGCCTACCGGCCTCGATGACGGCAACCGTCCGGCCGGCGGCCATGAGTTACCCCGAGATCGTCCGCGAAGCCCGACGCACACTGCCCGGTGCACGACTGCGCCGCCGGCTGTTCTGGCGCTACACACTGGTGTGGCACCAGCACTGAGCCCGAAGGCTGCACAAGCCGCCGGCGGCCGTCCTCCCACCCGATCGCCACCCTTGCGGAAGCGTGAGGACTGATCGGCCGTGACCTGGGCAATAGGCTCGGTGCCGTCGCCGATCCGCGACGGGGGAGGAAGACATGACGACCGTGAAGGCCTACTGGCACGAGGACGCCGCCTGCCGTGGCGCGGACCCGGACGAGCTGTTCGCGGACAGCGCCCGCCAGAAGCGCGCCAAGACGATGTGCGGCAACTGCCCGGTGCGCGTCGAGTGCCTGGTGGAGGCACTCGACAACCGCATCGAATGGGGAGTGTGGGGAGGCATGTCCGAGCGCGAACGCCGCGCACTGCTGCGCCGCCGACCCCATGTCGCCTCCTGGCGGCACGTCCTGGACGACGCCCGCCGCGAGCAGCGACGGTCCCACGCCGGCTGACCGGCCGCCGGTCGGTGGAGGCGGACAGCCTGGTGCCGGCCAGGGGGGGGCTGCTTGCGCGCCGGTGGTCCGCGGGCACGGTGCCGTGGCGCGGCCGGGCGGCGGAGTCCCTGACGGCGTCCGCAGCGGCCCGCTCGGCGTCCGTCCCCGGCGTCCACGGCGCAGGGGACGGACGGGCGAGTCCTGAGGGCAGGTGGTGAGGGCTTCCCGGTCAGCCTGCCGCCGTCACCGGGTTCCGGCCGGGACCAGGTGATCGCCGGGGATACCGGACTTCTCGGGCCGGTAGTAGTCCCTGATCCCGTCCGCCCAGGTGGACACGCGGATGCGGTCCTCCCCGTCCGGGCCGAAGGCCTGGAAGAGTGCCTCGATGTTGGGCCGCTCGAAGCCGATCGCGATCATCAGCGCGATGAACTCGGGGCGGGCGACGAAGCCGTCGCCGTCCGGATCGCCCATCGCGGCGAGCGCTTCGGCGAACTCGTCCACGGCGGCGTCGAACCGCTGTGGGTCGAGGACGACGGAAGTGAATTCCGCGGGACTGACACGGCCGTCGCCGTTGGCGTCCAGCTCGTTCAGGAGCGTTTCGCCGTAGCGGCGGAAGGCGCCGGCGAGCCTGTTCTTCGCGGCCTCGCCGGCAGCCGGTACGGCGGCCAC
This sequence comes from Streptomyces sp. NPDC029152, assembly GCF_055564355.1. Classification (NCBI taxonomy): domain Bacteria; kingdom Bacillati; phylum Actinomycetota; class Actinomycetes; order Kitasatosporales; family Streptomycetaceae; genus Streptomyces; species Streptomyces sp. NPDC029152. Next base: position 291,188 of record NZ_JBVHWR010000002.1, read on the forward strand.
GACGCGCTCGCTCATCAAGTCGAAGTCGGAGGGCTCCAGGTACCCGTTCCCGTCGGCGTCGAAGAGGGAGAAGACCAGCTCGACGCGGTCGGTCGCCTCGGTGGTGGGCATCATGACGCATCCCTGCCTTTGCTGTGGAACGTTGCTGTGAATGAACGCGCCGAGGGCGGCGCCCCGGCGGCTGACCCACTATCCAGGCGTTTCGCCCGCCCCGGCGGGAGAGCGCGGTACTTCCCACACGAAGGGAGGGAATCCGAGCGTCCGCGCATGGAGCGGGGTGAGTGCGGACATCATCGTGCCCGGGCGCGGGAGCCCGTCGCGGCCCGGGCGGTTCTCCCGCCCGGCTCGAGAAGGACAGCGCGCAGCCGCGCACCGGTCTCATGTCGGCAGTCCCACCCCGTGTCGTTCGATGCTCGCCGCCGGCCCGGTGGAACCCTTCCGAGCGGTCGTCCTCCCGGCCGTCATCACGGCCGGGCCGCTACCGCTCCGGCTTGTCCGCGAACACCCACCGGTTGCCCGCCAGTGCGTCGTTCTCCTCGGGCAGCGGACCGCGTCCGTGCCGGTGGGTGAAGTCGAAGGGAGTGCGGACCGAAGTGGACCAGCCGCTGCTCGCCAGACGGGCCGCGGAGTCGGGCCGCTGCTCCTTGCTGAACAGGTCGAGCAGGTCGATGCCGAGCTGCTCGTAGGTCGACGTGTACAGCGGGCTGTCCCGGTACGCCAGCAGGTCCTTCTCGAGCTTGACCTCGAACGCCAGGGCGCTGCCCGCCGCACTCAGCCGGTCCACCGTGCCGATCAGGCTGGTCTCGGCCGCGTTGGGGAGGTAGAACAGCAGCCCCTCGGCCAGCCACGCGGTGGGGGCCGCCGGATCGAAGCCGGCCGCCCTCAGCGCACCGGCCCAGTCGGCGCGCAGGTCGACCGCGATCGGCACGCGCGTCGCCCTGGGGACGGCCGACAGCGCGCCCAGCACCTCGTGCTTGAACCCGAGGACGCCGCCCCTGTCGATCTCGAAGACCACGCAGTCGGGGGGCCAGTCGAGTCGGAACGCCCGTGCGTCCAGCCCCGCCCCGAGCAGCACCACCTGGCGGACGCCACCTGTCCGGACCGACCGGAGCAGGAAGTCGTCGAGGACGCGGGTTCGCAGACCGAAGTAGCGGGCGAAGCGTCCCCACAACGGGTTCGCGTCCCCGCCCGGGGCCTGGTCCAGGCGGACCGGCCAGTGCGCGGACGCCGGGGCGGAGCGCACGAAGTGCTCCGCGTAGACGTCCTGGGCGAGGCTGTCCGGGCGGTGGGTCTCGATCGCCCGTGCCGCGGCGACCAGGAGGGCGGTCAGGCCGACCCCTCCCTCCACGCCGTCCGCGACGGTGCCGCGCGGTGCCGTGTCGACCATGCGTTCTCCCTGGTTCGAGTGGGGGCTGACGTCGCTCGGGGACGGCAGCTCGGACGGGTGGTTCCGTGGAACACCTCGTTCATCGCCCCCGTCCGTCCGGGATCAGTACGGGTTTGACGACGCGGCCCGTGTCGCAGTCGTGTTCGGCCTTGTTGATGTCGGCGAGCGGATAGGTGCGGATCAGCCGGTCGAAGGGGAACCGCCCGGCCTGCCAGAGCGCGGTCAACCGCGGGATCAGCAGTCCGGGCACCGCGTCGCCCTCGCAGATGTGGGAGATACCGCGTCCGCGGTCCAGTGTTCCCGGTTCGAGCGGCAGCGCGGTGTGGAGCCGTGCCACGAGGCCGAGGCGGCCGGTCGGACGCAGTGACCGGAGCGCGTCGTTGATCAGCCTGGCGGATCCCGTGGTGTCCAGCGCGTACATCACCCCGCCCCCGGTCAGCCGCCGGATGCGGTCGGGCAGGCCGTCCGATGCGGCAGGGAGCGGGAGGGCGTGGAGACTCTCGGCGAGGGCCAGCCGGCCGGGATGCCGGTCGACGGCCACCGTCACCGCCCCGGAGGCGTGGGCCGCCATCACCGCGGCCAGGCCCACCGCCCCCGCGCCGAAGACCGCGAGGGTGTCACCGGGGCCGGCACCGAAGGAGTTGAAGACCGCTCCGGCGCCGGTGAGGAAGCCGCAGCCGAGCGGCCCGAGCAGTTCCAGGGGCAGGGAGGGATCGACCCGGACGGCGTTGCGGGCCGGGACCACCGCGTACTCGGCGAACGAGGACTGGCCGAACCAGCGAGGCGCCAGGGCGGCACCGGCCGTGTCGGTGAATCGCGCGGCGTTCTCCCCGCGCCCGCCGAAGAGGTTCAGCGAGGCGAAGGAGTCGCAGTAGGCGGGGGCCGCGCCCCTGCAGCTGCGGCAGTGTCCGCAGGAGTCGAAGCTCAGCACGACGTGGTCGCCGACGCGCAGGCCGGTGACCGCGCTCCCCGTCTCCACCACGACTCCGGCCCCTTCGTGCCCGAGGACGGCCGGCAAGGGGGAACGGCCCGCCGACCGCCGGACCGCGAGATCGGTGCGGCACATCCCGCATCCCGCGATCCGGACCAGGACCTCGCCCCCGGCCGGCCCCTCCGCCAGCGTCACCTCCTCCACGGTGAAGGGGCCCCCGTACGAACGCAGTACCGCCGCGCCGAACTTCACTTCACGCCTCCTCGGGTCGGTGCACGACGAACGGTCTGAGGTTCCCGTAGAGCCCCCAAGGGCCGCCCGCGACACCGACACCGCTGTCCTTGGCGCCCGCGAAGGGCTGGGCGAGGGACAGTTCGGCGTGGTGGTTGATCCAGGCGGTTCCGCACTCCAGGCGGTCGGCCACGGACGCGGCCAGGTCGAGGTCGGTCCCCCACACCGAGCCGCCCAGGCCGAAGCCCGTGCCGTTGGCCGCCCCGACGGCTTCGTCGAGCGTCTCGTACGGCAGCACCGGCAGGACGGGACCGAACTGCTCCTCCGTCACCACCGGGCTGTCGGCCGGCACATCGGCCAGGACCGTCGGAGCGAAGAAGTACCCCGGACGGTCCAGACGGTGCCCGCCGGCAGCGGCTCGAGCGCCGTCTGCCAGGGCCCGGGCCGTGTAGTGCTCGACGCGGGCCAGTTGGGGGGCGTTGTTCACCGGACCGAGCCGCGAGTCCGGATCGAGCCCGGGTCCGACGACGACCGTCCTCGCCCGGTGCGCGAGCGCCTCCACCACCCGTGGGTAGTGGCGGACCGGGGCGTAGACCCGCTTGACCGCCATGCAGACCTGCCCGCAGTTGCGGAACGCGGCCCAGAACAGCCGGTCCGCGATCTTCTCCACGTCGACGTCGTCCAGCAGGACGGCGGCGTCGTTGCCGCCCAGTTCCAGGGTGACCCGCGCGAGCGAGGCCGCCGCGCTCGCGGCGACGCCCCGTCCCGTGGCGGCCGAACCGGTGAAGGTCACGTGGCGGATGCCCGGATGCGACGCGAGACGTGCGCCGAGGGGTTCCCGTCCGGTGACGATCGTCAGCACGCCTTCGGGCAGGGCGCCGGAGAGGACGGACCCCAGCAGCCGTGTGGCGAGGGGCGTGAACGGAGAGGGCTTGAGCACCATCGTGTTGCCCGCGGCGAGCGCAGGCGCGAACTTCGCCGCCGCGAGCTGCAGGGGGAAGTTCCACGGGACGATCGCGGCGACGGGCCCGAGCGGTCGCCACCGCAGTTCGCTGCGCACGGGGCGGCCGTCCGTGATCGGCTGCGTCCCGGCATCCAGCTCGGCGAAGTAGCGCAGCCGGGCGGCCGTACGGGCCACTTCCGCGTGCGACTCGGTCAACGGTTTGCCCTGTTCACGGGTGAGCAGGGGGGCCAGCTCGGCCGCGGCCGCCTCGACGGCGTCCGCCGCCGTGAGCAGCGCGCTCGTGCGGGCGGCCGGGTCGGTCCGCCAGCCGTACCAGGCCGCGTGGGCCCGGCCGACGATCGCGTCCAGCTCCTTCGGCCGTCGGTCGGGAACCTCGTCGAATCCCTCGCCCGTCGCCGGATCGACGACGGTGAAGCGACCGCCCCGGTCACCGGGCGCGTGACGGGGACGTCCGGTCGTCACGGCGGCGGTCAGCTCGCCGCGGCGGCGGCCGCCTGTTCCCGGACGTGCCGGTCCATCTCCGCCCGGAAGGCGGCCACCAGGTGGGGCCGGATCCGGCCCGCGTTGCGGTCGCCCCCCTCGCAGACCGCCCCGCGCACCCCGACGATGTCCGTTCTGATACGAGCCAGCTCGCCCAGGTCGCCGGCCTTGACACTGCCCGCCAGCGCGGCGAGGAGCCCGGCGCCGTGAGCGCGCCGCACGAACTCGGCGCAGACGTCGGGCGGGACGTGGTCGAACAGCCGTGTCCCGTCCTTGACCGCGGTGTCGAGCATGGCGGCGTCGGCGCCGGAACGGGCGGCGATGTCGGGCAGTGCGAGCGGGTTGACGCAGCCGATGCGGTGGGCGTCGGCGTAGCCCGAGGCGACGACGAACGCGTCCGCCCGGTGGTCCTTCACGGCCCGGACGACCCCTCGCATGACCTCGACGGCCTGTTCGGGCGTCGTGCACCCGTAGAGGCCGACCTTGATGTAGGTGGCTCCGGACACGGCCGCACCGAGCGCCGCCTGGGCCACCGTGCCGGGCTTGTACGGCACGTCCCCCACCGTGGCGGAGACCGGCTTGTCCGACGGAACCGCGTCGCGTATCTCCCTGATGACCCACGGGAAGTTCGCGCCGAGCGAGCCCTCGTCGGGCTTCTTGACGTCGACGATGTCGAGGTGCTCGGCCGCCTTCGCGCAGTCGAGGGCTTCGTCGACGCCGTCGGGAGAGATGAGAAGCAACAAGGTGAGATCCTTCCCCGGCACGCCCACCCGCCCACGGCGGATGCGCGGATTCGCCTGGCTCACGTGCGGTCCGCACATCATTTCCGCGGTCGTCGGTCCTCGGCAGGGCGCGCGGAGTGACGAAAGGATCGTTGTCACGAGGCGCCCACGCCCCGCGCAACGCGCCGTTCGCGCTGCGCCGGCCGTGCGCGGGTGCGCCGGCGGCTCCGGCTCCTCGGACCCCGTCGTCCCGGCCGTCTCCCGGGCCGGTCGATGTCATCCCCCCGCCCGGTGGCCGCCTCCACATTCCTGGCCCACGGTGAGCCGGGCGACCGACGACGACGCGGAGCGCCTCGACGGCCCGGCCCTCGTCGGCTCCCTCACACGCGAAAGGTCGTGCTCATGGTGACGCCCCGCCACGTTCCGAGGACGCGGACAGGTGCCGTAGCCGTAGCCCGGTCCCGCCCGGACGGTGACGCGACCGGCTCGTGGCATGCCGGCGGAACAGCCCGGTTTGATAATCTGCGGCGATGAACGAGGCGTTGGACGAGGGACCTTTCTTCCACGGCACGAAGGCCGAACTGCGGGTCGGAGACCACCTCACCGCCGGTTTCCGTTCCAACTACCGGCCCGACATCGTGATGAACCACATCTATTTCACCGCCTTGCGCGACGGCGCTGGGCTCGCCGCCGAACTCGCCCCCGGCGACGGGGCCCCGCGCGTGTACGTCGTCGAACCGACGGGGGAGTTCGAGAACGATCCGAACGTCACCGACAAGAAGTTCCCCGGCAATCCCACCCGCTCCTATCGCAGCAGGGAACCGCTCCGGATCGTCGGCGAGATCACCGACTGGACGCGGCAGACACCCGAAGCCCTTCAGATGTGGCGGGACCGACTGGCCGCGATCCGCCTGGACGACCGCGCCGAAATCATCAACTAGGGCCTGCCCGGCCGAGCATGTCCAAAGCCGCGTGACCAGTGCCGCCGCTGTGGTGGCGCCGAGGCGGATGCAACCGCGCTCGTCGCATCGGGTGGCGTTTGCCCGGAACCGTTCGAGCCGCTCGACGTCACGCGGGCGGGGCTGTCGGACACGGCGGTCGCCCACTGGAGCCGGTCCGCGGCCACCGGTCAGGTGAACGGACCCGGGCCGCCCCGGCGCTCCTCCCGGTCCCGCCCCCGTCACGGCGGGGGCGGGGCTTCTTCCGTTCGCGGCCCACCGCGGTGCGAGGAGGCTCACGAAGCGTCGTCCCCGCACCGGCAGCACCACCGCCAAGGACCTCACGCCGGACGAGCCGCGGGCCGTCGAGCCGGCCACGGCCGTCGTCGCGGAAGGCACCGTCGCGCACCGCGTCGCGCTCGTCGGCTTCCGGGCCGGGGCCGACCGTGCAGGAGCCCCCGGAGGGGTGATAGTGGACGGATGGAACAGCGCATCCACGCCGGTCTCTTCACCCGTGTCTTCGGCCCCCCTCCGTGCCCGGGCACGCCGACGGTGGTGCTGGTGCACGGACTCGGACTCTCGGGGCGCTACTTCGTACCGCTGGCGCGGCGGCTGGCGGCGAGGGGGGTCACCGTGCTCGTGCCGGACCTGCCGGGCAACGCGCGGTCACGGACCGCCGTACGCCGGGTGCCCGACGTGGTGCGGACCGCCGACGCCCTTGCCGGCTGGCACCGGCAGCTCGTGTTGGGGCCGAGTCTGCTGGTGGCCAACTCGGTCGGCTGCCAGGTGGTCGCGGCTCTCGCAGCCCGCCACCCGGGTCTGGTCCGCCGGCTCGTCCTGCTCGGCCCGGCGCTCACACCGGGGGCGTCCGCCTGGCGCCAGGGCGGTCGACTGCTCGCGGACGCGTTGCGGGAGCCGCTCTCCCTGACCGGGGTGGCCGCGGCGGACTACCTGCTCACCGGCCCCCTGCGTTTCGCCGTGTCCCTGCGCCACGCGCTGCGGGACGCCGCCTCGGCATTCGAGGGTCACCTGGCCCGGGTCGTCGTGCCGACGCTCGTCGTACGCGGGGCCGGTGACACCATCGCCCCCGAGGCCTGGACCCGGCGCGTGGCACGGCTGGTCGCCGACGGACGCGCGACCGAGGTACCGGGCGCCGCGCACGCGGCGCACTACAGCGCGCCGGAAGCCGTGGCCGAGCTGATCGAGGAATTCGCGGCAGGGGAGCACCCATGAAACCACCGGCCCCGTCCGGCCCGCCCGAACGTTCCCCGTCCTCGCAGGGGGCCCGCCGTCCGCCTTCCACCCGTACGGCCCGCCGGTCGCCGTGGGTGCGCCTGCTGCCCGGCATCTCCTCCGAACGCCGCGGCTTCGTCCTCGCGTGGTGGGGGTTCGCCCTCACCTTCGGCGGCATGCGCCTGCTCACCTGGCTGATCCACATCGACGTGGCCGGAGTGGGGGACGTCCAGGCCGGTGGCGTGCACATCCACCACTACGTGTGGGGCATCCTGCTGCTCGCGGTGGTGGGGGCGGCGGGCCTGGTGAAACGCTCGGCACGCGCGCGTGCCTGGATGGGGCTCGCCTACGGCGTCGGCATGGCCCTGGTCGTCGACGAGGCGGCACTGCTGATCAGCCTGGAGGACGTGTACTGGGACACCGAGGGCTGGGTCAGCATCGCGCTGGCCATCGCCCTGATCGCCGTGGTGGGAGGCGTACTCGCGATGACACGCGGGCGGCGTGACCGGGCTCGGGACCGGGACGACGGCTGGGCCGACGAGCGAGGGTCGTCTCCGCGCCCGCGGAGGTGACCCCGGCCCCGGGGCCGGCGACGCGCGGCACGAGGAGCCGTCCCCGTGCCGGGCGCCCGGGTGCGGAGAGCGGCCTCGCGTCCGCCACCCGCACGGCTCAGGGCGCACCGACCGCTGACCGCCGCCTTCCGCGCGTGCCGTGCCGCGGGCCGGGGGCGTTACGCGAGGGGCGGGCGCAGGTCCAGGAGACAGTGGGTCAGTTCCATCAGGCGCTTGCGGGCCTCGGGATCGTACGCCTGCTCGTGGGCGCGCGCGTCGGTGAACCGGTCGAAGTAACGCCCGGTGGTGCCTTCCAGCTCCGGGTCGAGCACCAGCCGCACGGTGGGCCGCACGCCCTCCTCGATGCCGGTGACCGGGGTCAGGCCGTACGCGCGCACTCCCGCGGTGTCCATCAGATGAGCGGGGTGGAGGGTGTTGACCGTGACGCCGGTCCCTTCCAGTTCGGCGGCCAGCTCGAACGTCGCCGTGATCATCGCGAGCTTGCTGCGACAGTACGCGCGCAGGCCCTCGTAGTCCCGCTCCAGCATCACGTCGTCGAAGTCGACGGCCTCCTGCCCTATCGAGGCGACGTTGACCACGCGGGCGGGCGCGGAGGCGGTGAGCAGGGGCAGCAGGTCGCGGGTGAGGGCGTACGGGGCGAGGTGGTTGACGGCGAACCGCAGCTCGTGTCCCTGCCGGCTCAGTTCCCGGCGGAGGGGCTCCGCGCCGCCGCCGGCGACGGCGTTGTTGACCAGTGCGTCAAGGCGGGGTTCGGCGGCGCGGATCCGGGCGGCCATGTCGTGCACCTGGTCGAGGTCGGCCAGGTCCGCGAGGTAGGTGCGCACGGAGGCCCCGGCGACGGTGTCCCTCACCTCGGAGGCCACCGCCTCGATGCGTGCGCGGTCGCGGCCGTGCAGCAGGACGGTGTGGCCCCGCTCGGCGAGTGCGAAGGCGATGCCACGGCCCAGGCCCTGGCTCGCGCCGGTGATCAGAATGGTGCGTCGGCTCATGTCGGTCATCCTGAGCGGAGGGCGGGTGGTGCGAAGAGAGTGTGATGAGCCTGGTGTCAGCACCACCAGGCACCACGGACGACAACGGTGACGGCAGGTCCAGGGTCTCCGGCTCCGACCGGGCCGCACCACCGACGGCCGGTTTCGTCCACGGACGGCGGTTCCGGCGCGGGTCCCGTGCAGCGGCCGTCGCGGCGGACGTCGCGGTGCTGTCGGCGGACGTGCCGCTGTCCGCCGTGGCCCGCCGTCCGAGTCGGCCCGGGTGGAGACGACGTCATCGAGCCCGGTCACCCACCGGTCACCACCGTCGCCGTACGCGGCAAGGGCCTCCGCCGGCAGTACCCGGCCCGGCGTCCGGCGGTGACCCGTCACCGGCGGGCGGCAGACGCGTTCCCGAACGCCGGGATGCCGGTGGCCGGTCGCCTTCGAGGAGTGCCGGTCGTGTGCCGCCGGCGCGGCGCCGGCCCGCGGGGTGAGGGATCCGACGCCCTCCCGGGCTCGCTCCGACGGGCGGGGGCCGTCGACGCGCAGGGGCGGACCAGCGCATGCCAGGGCGGCGGCGGTGTCAGGCGAGGGCGACGACCAGCAGGGTGAAGGCGGCGATGATGACGGCGACGCGGACGTAGTGGTAGCGGTTCCAGCGGTGCAGCTGCTGCTTCCAGTCGGCGGGCCGGTTGTCGGGGGTCCAGGTCCTGTTCCGGTTGTTGATCGGGACGAGCAGCAGGACCGACATGACCACGCTGAGGGTCAGCAGTCCGGCGGCGGTGACGACGAGTCCGGCGCCGTGGTGGTGCCGCCCGGCGACGGCCCAGATCGCGCTGAGGACGAGCGAGCCCGTGTACCAGAACGGCATCAGGGTGCCGAGCATCCGGCCGCCGTGGGCGTGACCGAGCTGGCCGCTGTCCTCGGGAAGGGCGTCCAGGATCCGGCTCATGATGAAGGCGACGGAGAACTCCACTCCCACCATCAGGCCGACGATCACGGTGGTGACGACTCCGAGTGTGTCGAGCACGACGATCCCTCCGTTGAACTAGCGCTGCTAGAAGATGAATCAACGCTAGCGCTGCTGCCGCTCGCTTGTCTAGCGATGCTAGGATCGCTTCATGTCAGTGAAGGAGCGCAAGGAGCGCGAACGGGCGGAGCGCGAACGCCTCATCGTGAGGACAGCCCGCGAACTCGCCGAGCAGCAGGGCTGGGACGCGGTCACCACCCGCCGGCTCGCCGAGCGCATCGAATACAGTCAGCCCGTCCTCTACAGCCACTTCCGTGGCAAACGGGAGATCATCGGCGCCGTCGCCCTGGAGGGCGCCGCCGAGCTGGCCGCCGCGGTGCGGGCCGCGACCTCCGCCGAGGACGACCCGCGCGCTCGGGTCGCCGCCCTGGCCCGTGCCTACCTCGACTTCGCCGCGCGCAACCCGGCGGTCTACGACGCCTTGTTCCAGCTCGACGGCGGTCTGGCGTACGCGCAGGAGGACACCCCGGAGCCTTTGAAGGACGCCTTCGCCGCGCTGATGGAGAGCCTGGCCGAGGTCGCCGGGGACGGCGTCGACCCGGGGCTGTTCACCGAGGTGTTCTGGGCGTCCCTGCACGGCCTGGCGACCCTGACGCGCGCGGGCCGCCTGCTGCCCGAGTACGCCGAGCCGAGGGTGGAGCTGTTGGTGGACCGGCTCGCCATGCTCTGACGCCCCGTCCCACGGGCACGCGGCCGGGGCCCTGCGGCCCCGCCGCTCGCGCGCCCTGGCCGAGGACGCCGAGGGCGGTGTCGGCCGGCGGCGGACGCACGCCGCCACCCGCCGGCGCGGTGCCTCGATCGCCCGCAGGGACACCACCCACGGATCCGCCCGGGCAGGGCCGGGTGGGTCGTCGAGCGGGCCTTCGTCCGGCTCCACCGGTCCGAACGCCCGCGGACCCGCTACGAGACACGCGCCGGCCCCGCCACGGACCGCTCCGTCTCGCCTGCGGCGTCACCCGCTCACGACGCCCTTGAACCTCGTCCTGAAACGGTCGGTGAGGACCGTACGGGCCGGTCCGCCCGTACGGAGGCCCCGAGGGCCCCTGCCCCGGGAGGAGGCGCGCCGTTCCGGCTCGTGCGAGACCACGGCGGCGTGAGGCCGTCCGTGCCCCGCCTGGGGCGGGGCACGGGATCCTCGGCGCGGGCCTCCTCCCCGCCCCGGGTGAAGACGGTGTCGAGGCGGCGGTGGCGCACGTCCGCCCGGACGACGACGCGCACGCCCGCGAGGCGCCGGTCAGTCTCCGTCCGGCGCTCCGTGGCTGCGCACGACCTCCTTGACCTTGGCCAGCGCGAAACCCCAGCCCTGCTCGACCGTCGGCTTGGCCGGAACGGCGATCTCGTCGGGATTGGTGAGGACGTCGAGCAGCACCGGGCCCGGGGTGCGGAAGGCGCGTTCCAGGGCGCTGTCCACGTCGGCGGGGTCCGTCACGCGGATGCCGGTGATGCCCATGGCCTCGGCCACGGCGGCGAAGTCGGGGTTGTCGAGCACCGTGCCGAACTCGGGCAGGCCGGCCTGCTCCTGCTCGAGTTTCACCATGCCGAGCCGGCGGTTGTCGAAGAGGACCAGCTTGACGGGCAGCCGGTACGTCTTCAGTGTCATGAGGTCACCGAGGAGCATGCTCAGTCCGCCGTCACCGCAGAAGGCGACGACCTGTCGCTCGCGGTCCAGGAACTGGGCCCCCAGGGCCTGGGGCATGGCGTTGGCCATCGAGCCCAGGTTGTAGGAGCCGATGAGGCGTCGCTCGTCCCGCATCTCGACGAAGCGCGACAGCCACACCGTGGCCATGCCCGTGTCGGAGGTGAAGACCGCGTCGTCGGCCGCGAGGCGGTCCACGGCCGCGGCCAGGGCCTCCGGCCGGATGCCGTGGGCACGGTTGTCCAGTGCGGAGCGGAGGCGTCCCACGACGCCCTTGTCGTGCGACGGGTCGGCGAGCCGGGCTTGGCCCGCACGCCACCGGTCGAAGCGTTCACGTGCCTTCTCCAGGTGCGAGCGGTCACGCGGTCCCCCGGACCCGGCGGGTGCGGCGGCGAGGTGCTCCAGCAGGTCGCGCACGGTGGAGCCGGCGTCCCCCACCAGCCCCACGTCCACCGGGACGCGGCGTCCGATGTGGGTCGCCTCGGTGTCCACCTGGATCACGGTCCGGCCCTCGGGATACCAGTCCCGGTAGGGGAAGTCCGTGCCGAGCAGCAGGAGCGTGTCCGCGTCCTGGAGGGCCTCCGCCGCGGCGGGATTGCCGATCAGCCCCGTCTGGCCGACCTGGAAGGGGTTGGCGTCGCCCTCGAAGCCGGCCTTGGCCTTCAAGGTGAGCACCATGGGCGCGGCCAGGCGGTCGGCGAGGGCGAGAACGTCCTGCCGGGCGGCCCGGGCGCCGTTGCCGACGAGCAGCGTGACACGCCCGGACCGGTCGAGGAGTTCCGCGGCGCGGCGGACGGCGGACTCGTCCGGGCGGCTCAGCGGGGGATTCAGGGAGAACCGGGCCGGTCGGTCGGCGGTCAGTTCGCGCTCGCCCAGGTCGCCCGGCACGGTGAGGACGGCCACGCCCTTGCGGCCCAGTGCGTGGCGCACGGCCGTCTCCAGCATCTGCGGCAGCTGATCGGGCGAGGTGACGGTCGCGCGGAAGACGGCCACGTCGCTGAAGAGGGCGTCGTTGTCGACCTCCTGGAAGTAGTCGCTGCCGACTTCGGACAGCGGCACCTGGCCGGCGATCGCCAGCACCGGGGCATGGCTCTTGGCCGCGTCGTACAGCCCGTTGAGGAGGTGCACGGAGCCGGGCCCGACGGTGCCCATGCACACGCCGAGGGTGTCGGTGAGCTGCGACTGGGCGCTCGCGGCGAAGGCGGCCGCCTCCTCGTGCCGGCAGCCCACCCACTCCAGGCCGTCGGTGGTGCGGATGGCGTCCGTCAGGGGATTGAGGGCGTCTCCCACGACGCCGAACACTTGGCGCACGCCGAGCTCGCTCAGCGCGTCCACGATCACTTGGGCAACGGTACGGGCCACGTGAGTCCTCCAGGTCACACGGTGAAACGATCGGGATCGGCGGCCTTCCAGTCGGCCGCCCAGGAAACCGGTGGCTCGACGAGCAACTGCCCCGGCTCGAGCCACTCGTACAGCTCCTCGTAGGAGCGTTCGGTGATGGGGTCGATCCGCCGGCGGAGCATGTGCGGGCGCAGCTCCGCGGGGTCGGTGACCCCCATGGACGCCATGATCTGCAGGGCGCTCGCCACGGTCGCCTCCTGGAAGCGCCGGACGCGCGGTGCCTTGTCCCGCACGTCCAGGGCACGGGCGCGGCGGGGGTCCTGGGTCGTGACACCAGTGGGGCAGGTGTTGGTGTGGCACCGCTGCGCCTGGATGCAACCGACGGCGAACATCATCGCCCGTGCCGCGTTGCCGTAGTCGGCGCCCTGCACCATGCGCTTGACGAGGTCGGTGCCCGTGGCGATCTTGCCGCTCGCGCCGACCCTGATCCGGTCGCGCAGGCCCGTCCCCACGAGGGCGTTGTGCACCGTGAGCAGGCCCTCGGTGAGCGGGGCGCCCACGTGGTCGGCGAACTCCAGCGGTGCCGCGCCGGTCCCGCCCTCGGCGCCGTCCACCACGATGAAGTCGGGCGCGGTGCCCTCCTCCAGCATGGCCTTGCACACGGCCAGGAACTGCCGGCGCGAGCCCACGCACAGCTTGAACCCGGCGGGCTTGCCACCGGACAGCTCGCGCATGCGCGCGACGAAGCGCACGAGTTCGCGGGGGGTGGAGAAGACCCGGTGGTACGGCGGTGAGACGACCGTACGCCCCTCGGGCACGCCCCGGACCCGGGCTATCTCGGAGTCCACCTTGGGGCCCGGCAGCACACCGCCGATGCCGGGCTTGGCGCCCTGCGACAGCTTCAGGGACACGCACTTGACGTGGTCGTGCGCGGCCTTGTCGGCGAACTGCGCCGCGTCGAAGCCGCCGTCCGGGGTGCGGCAGCCGAAGTACCCGGTGCCGATCTCCCACACCAGGTCGCCCCCCGGACGCAGGTGGTACTCCGACAGGCCGCCCTCGCCGGTGTCGTGGGCGAACCCGCCCGCCGCGGCACCGCCGTTGAGAGCCAGCACCGCGTTGGCCGACAGCGAGCCGAAGCTCATCGCCGACACGTTCAGCAGGGCCATGTCGTACGGCCGGGAACAGTCCGGCCCGCCGATCCGTACGCGTGGCGGGGAGTCGGGCACCGGGCACGGCGCCATCGACGGGACCAGGAACTCGTAGCCGGGCTGGTACACGTCCCGTTCGGTGCCGAACGGTTCCTCGGCGTCGGTGCCCTTGGCCCGCTCGTAGACGATGCTGCGCACGTCCCGGTCGAAGGGACGGCCGTCGAAGTTCCGCTCGACGAAGTACTGCTGCAGCTCCGGACGTATGCGCTCCAGGAGGAAGCGGGCATGGCCGAGCACGGGATAGTTGCGCAGCACCGAATGCCGGCGCTGCACCAGATCCCGCACGGCCAGCAGACCCAGCAGGAGCACCGGGACGGCCGCGAACAACCACCAGGGGGAGGCCAGGGCCGCGGCCAGGGCCGCCAGTACGCCTGCGACGAGGACGAGAACGACGATTGCGATGCGTGTCACCACTAGCTCATTGCCGTGTGATCGCTCTCCAGTCCTGTGGTTGCCTCAAAGGTCCGCCAAGCGCGGTGACCGGCCTCGCCCGCCCTCCCCGCTGCTCGATGCCGAGCGAGGGCAGGGCGTCACCCGCCGGCCTGCCCACCGCGTCCACGTGGTCGCCGCGCGCGTCCGGACTGCGACGGCGCCCGCCGGCCGCTCTTGTGGGCCGTCGGCGGAGAACCGACCGGGACCGAGTCACACCTCGGATTCCGGCGGGCGGGGGAGCGGCGTGCGCCGGCACCACAGACCGGCGGTCCCTCACCAAGGACCTTCGGGGGAGCCGGGCGGGTCCAGCGGTTGGCGCAGGTCGAGGTAGCAGCGCAGCCTCACCCCCGGCTGTCCGGCGTTCCGGGTGGCGCGTTCCACGGATCTCGTCGCCCATCGTGCGGCCAGGGCCGCGTGGAAGGCGAAGGCGGTCTCGTCGTCGGCCGCGGCGATGTCGACGACGACCAGGCCGGGCTCGGACACGTGCACATCGTTGATCGCTTCCATGACCGGCATGACGCCCCCCGCTACGGCGCAGTTCGCCCGGACGTCCGCGTTCACCCGAGCGGGCGCCCCGCTCGCCCCCGGTCCCGGCGCCCGGGTCCGCGGGGTGACGGGCCCCGCCCCGCCGCACCACGGCTCGTTCCCCGCCGCCCGGCCCGTCAGCTCCCGCGGCCGGAGGGCCCGCCCGGCGGGGGATCGGGCACGGTGACGGGCTCGATCGCGCGGAGCGAGGTCGTCCATTCGGTGCCGCCGCCTTCGGGGCGCAGCCACGCCACCGGCTGCGGTGCGTCGCCGTCGGGAGCGATGGCCCGCAGCACGCCGGTCCGGCCGGACGCCGTGTCACGGACCAGACGGCCGAGCAGGGGGTGCGTGTGGTGCAGCATGCTCGTCCGGGTCACCGTGACCGGCCGGCCCGCACCAGCGGTGCCCAGGAGCAGCGCACGTACAGCACCGTCCGCACGGATCCGGACGCTTTCCGCTTCCCCTGCTGCGTGGTGGCCATCGGAACCTCGCGGTGGTCGTGGACGTCGGGCTGCCCGGGGCGTCCCCGACGGGGGCGCGGGGACGCCCCGGGCGCGGCGGCAACCCGGCGTCGGATGGCGAGAGTTGCCGCTGACAGTCAGTCAACGATCACCGGTGGCTGTGGGACCATCGACCATGCGGTACCCGCATACGCGTATCCGCCGAGCGCATACGCGTGAGCGGTAGGGGCCGCGTTGACGCGTAGCGTGGGAGGTGAGCCGTGCGGCAGGAGGCGGAGATCCGGGCTGCGTCCCAAAGCGGCGACTACGGCAGGGTCATCGAGCTGGCGCGCAGGACGCGGCGGATGACCCAGGCCCAGCTCGGTGATGCGCTGGGCCTGTCGCAGCCGGCCGTCTCCCGTCTGGAGAAGCGCGGCACGAGGCCTTACCAGACCGACGTCCTGGCGGCGGCCGCCGCGCACCTGGACATCCGGCCCGACCTCGTCGGGCTGTCCAGCGGCCGGCCGACGCCACGGGCGGGAGACGACGACATGCACCGACGTGCCCTCCTCGGCGGAGCGGTGGCCACAGCCACGGCACCCGTCCTGGCCGCCCTGCCCACCCCCACCGACGCCCCCGACGGCCAGGCCGCCGCGCTGCGCCTGTCCACCACCGCCTACCGGCGCCTGGACGCCTCCACCCCCTCCCAGGACCTCGAAGACGCCGTCCAGGCGCACCTGAGGCTCATCCGGACCACCGCCCGCACCGCCGGCGACGAGCACCGCGTGCGGCTCGCGGCGGTCGGCAGCGAAGCGGCCGGCCTCGCCGGGTGGCTGGCCTGGGACATGGGCGACCACGGTTCCGCCCGCGCCCACTACGGCGCCGCCGTCAACGCCGCCAGGACCGCGGGCGACCCCCTGCTCACCGCCTACCAGCTCGGATCGCTGGCCCAGTTCGAAGCCCACACCGGCAACGGTGCCCAGGCCCTCAACCTGGCCGCCCGCGCCCGCCGCGCACTGCGCGACCACAGCCCCGCCGTCGCTGATGCCTGGCTGTCCGGCATCGAAGCCCTCGGCCACGCGGCCGCCGGCGACCGCCGGGCGGCGGACCGGGAACTCACCCGCTCCCGCGCGGCGGCCGAGAGCCTGCCCGAGCAGCAGGTGCCGCCGCCGTGGCCCTGGGTGTTCTCCTTCACCACCGACAAGGTCGCCGCCCACCGCGTCACCTGCGGCGCCTGGCTCGGCCTGCCCGACTGGGTCCTCGGCGACGACGTCGGCGCCCTCACCACCGGGCACGCCAAGCAGCGGGCCCTGCTCCTGCTCGACATCGCCGCCGGCCACCTGGCGGCCGGACGCGTCGAAGGAGCCTTCGCCCTGGCCGCACGAGCCCTCGACGCAGGCCTGCACTACCGCTCCGGGCGGATCGTGGAACGGGCCCGCGCGGTCCGCCGCTCGCTGGCACTGTCGTCCCCGCCCCGCGTGGTGCGGGACTTCGACGAGCGCCTCCACGGCGTCTACCTGTAGGGAGGAACCACGGGATGCGCGTAGGGATCACCGGCCAC
The DNA here is from genome assembly GCF_055564355.1 of Streptomyces sp. NPDC029152. Classification (NCBI taxonomy): domain Bacteria; kingdom Bacillati; phylum Actinomycetota; class Actinomycetes; order Kitasatosporales; family Streptomycetaceae; genus Streptomyces; species Streptomyces sp. NPDC029152. The sequence continues at coordinate 307,790 of NZ_JBVHWR010000002.1, forward strand.
CGCGGCCTGGACGGGCGGACGGAGGGGCGCGTACGCGCCCTGCTGACCGAGGCCGTGAGGGCATGCGACCCGAGCGAGCTGGTCGGCGTCTCCTGCCTCGCCGACGGCCCCGACTCCTGGTTCGCCGAAACCGTCCTCGACCACGGCGGCCGCATCGAGGCCGTTGTCCCCGCCACCGCGTACCGCGACAGCCTCCCCGCCTGGCACCACCCCGCCTACGACCGACTGCTCCACCTCGCCGCCGACACCCACGAAACCGGCCTGTCCACCTCCGACTCCCACGCCCACATGGCGGGCGGCGAGATCCTCGTCGGCCTCGTCGACGAACTCCTCGCCGTCTGGGACGGCGAACCGGCCCGGGGCCACGGCGGCACCGCCGACGTCGTCGCCTACGCGCACCGCCAGGGCACCCCCGTGCGCGTCCTGTGGCCCGAAGGCGCCTTCCGCTGACGAGCTCGTGCGCGAGCTCGTCAGGCATGGACGGTGCCGTGGTCCGGGAAGGCCCGCGGAAGGCGCTTCCGAGGGATTCCCGTGCGGTTCACGCGGGGATCGCGTCGAAGACGTCGCGTAGATCGGCTTCGACCGGCTGCCCGGTGGGTCTGCGGTCGGGCCGGCCCTTTCCCCAGGTCGTTGGCGTCAACTCGCTCAGGGGCCATGTGAGAGGGGCGTACAGCGGCGGACCCGCGTGGACACCCTCTCAGTGGGCGGGAACCGGCTCGGACGGCGGCTGCCACTCCCGTCTGAGCAGGCCGTAGACCCACGAGTCGGAGACGTCGCCGTTGACGACGCAGTCCTCCCGCAACGTCCCCTCGCGCACGAAGCCGAGCTTCTCCAGCACGCGGGCGGAAGCGGCATTGCGCGTATCAGCCTCGGCTTGGACGCGATTCAGGTCCAGGGTGTCGAACGCCCACCCCAGCACAGCGCGCGCGGCCTCGGTCGCGTAACCCCGGCCCCACGCCGCATCGTCGTAGCAGTAACCGAGCGACGCGCTGCGGAAGTCCGGATTCCAACTGCTCAGGGCGCACCAGCCGATGAACGCCCCGTCAAAGACACGGTCCACGGCCCATCGTGCCCCGGTGCCCTCCTGTTCCATCCGCCGGCAAGCAGTGATGAACTTCTCGGCGCGCGAGCGTTCGGTCCACGGCGGCGAGTCCCAGTAGCGCAGGATGTGGGCGTTGCTCTGCAGCGCGAAGAGGTCGTCCGCATCCGCGTCCTCGAAGGCGCGCAGTCGAAGACGAGCGGTGTGCAACGAGGGGGCGGACAGCGACGCCCTCATGTTCCCTCCCTGGTCGGTGGCCGACCCATCCGACACCCGCTGCGGGGCACCCGCAACGGGTTTTCCCCGCGGGCCGGCGGCTTCGCGGCCGACGCCGGTGTGGACAGCTCCTGCGCACCCCGCCCGGAATCGTTCTACGGCAGTCGTCTGTCCGTCGTCCCGGCCGGAACGTGTTCCACGTCGGGTCAAAACGGCTGGAAGTCCTCGAAAGAGGGCTCGAACGCCGGGTCAGGCAAGCGGTAGGCCTTGCACCGGGCCCCTTGTCCGCCCTGAGGTCCGACGCCGGCCACCTCGCCGGGAAAGGCGTCCGAGATCACCGCCCATCCCAGGTTCCGCTCGTAGTACTGCACGGCCGTGTGCACGGACGGCCACCAGTCGTCGTCGACGACGATCAGGCCACCGGGACGGACGATCTTGCGCAGGAAGTAGAGATCGACGAAGACTTCGTGGAACCGGTGACTGCCGTCCACGAAGGCCGCGTCGGCGACGAACCCTTCGGTCAGCAGGTGCGGGAGCGCGATCGACGAAGGAGCGAGCATGAGCGTGGCGATCGAGTCCAGTCCCGCGGAGCGCAACAGATCCCAGCCGGCGTTGGAGTACTCGCGTTCTTGAAACGGGTCGATGATGACGTGCTGGGGAAGCGGACGGTCGACGGTCACCAGCGCCTCTCCGATGGCGAGCGCTGAACCGGCGTAGGCGAGACCGACCTCCACAACCTTCTCGACTCCCTCGGAGACCATCAGATCGCGCAGTTGATCGCAGTGCTGCTCGGGCACCGTGACGGTCTCGAAGTCCCCCTCGTGGTCTCGCGTCTGCGGCGGACCCTCCTGCCGCAGACGGCGGCGCACCTCGCGGACCCGGGTCACGTCTGCGTCCATGCTCGCCGTCATCGGCCCTTCCTCCTCGGCAACGCAGAAACAGCACCTCACCTCACCGTAGGAGCGAAGACGAACCGGTGGGCGTATTCGCGTCTCAGGGATTGCGGCAGCGGTCAGGAGCTGTGTCCAGGAGCGCCTTCCCGGCGAGGCTCACGGCACCGGCCGCCTCGACGGCGACCAGGGGCGCCGCACCCCGAGTCGCGTTGACGACGGCCGCGCCGTACGCACCGGCATCGGCGAACGACACGAGCCGGACCGCCGGGTGCGTCCGCCGCCAGGCCGAGGCCATCCGCGTGCCCCAGGCCGCCGACGCCCTGGTGAAGACCCCCTCCGACGTCGACGCGGTGGACCACGACGGGCGGGAGGTGACCGGCCGAGCAGATCGGGTACCCAAGGGTGACGGGGGCGAGTACGACGTGCTTCGTCGTTGACGGCCTGCGGCTGTTTCCGTGGTCCGGCCCAGGTCGCCGGCAGGGCGAGACCGTCGGCGCTGGGCGCACCGGGGTCTGCGGTGCAGGCGGTTCTGCGTCGTCACCCTCGGACAGCACGCCGGACTCGACGACCGGCAGGCTGCCGTCGGCATCGACCGGATCCGCGAGGTCGCGGTGGTGGCGCTGCCGGTACGGCGGCCACCGGCGGTCCCAGCCCGGGGCGGCCCCCTTCAGTTGCGCCGCGCGCACGGCGGCCCGCTCCGGTTCCTTCCCCGGGCCACCCTTCCGGCGCGGGCTCGCCAGATGCTGCTCGATGGGCACCAGGGGGCGGGGAGGGCGGACGGGCGGGGGGAGTTGGACCGTGCTCCGGAACGTCCCCGTGCCGTCAGGGTGGGTTCGAGGAAGCCACGGGGTTTTTGCGGCTGTCCGTGTCGTCCCTGCGCCCCGCGGGAGGTGCTCGGACGATGCTCAGGAAACCCGCATTCGACGATGGTGTACATGCCGTTGCTCGTAGTGTGCGGGGCACTTGATCGCCACGGGGCGATCCACCAGGGATTGGTCGTTCCATGAACAGCGCCCGCTCAGCCGGAAACGTGCCGGCCCTTGCCTGCCTGACGGTCATCGCCGAACCGAACGGCGCTCCCGCTCGCGGTCGACACCCCGTCCACGCGCAGCACCCACACCCGCTACGGCGTCTGTCGGCGGCTCACGTCCTACGGCTGCAGCCGGTACGCGTACGCCGACTGCACCAGGGGCGCGAAGAACGACGTGACCGCCTGCACGTCCCGCCGGGCCGGCCGGGCGCCGCGGGAAACCGAGTGAGCAGGCGCCGCCGGGCAGCGGCGTGGGCTCTTCTGCTGCTGGCGGTGGCGGGGTGCACCTCCGGCAACGACACGGACGACGCCGCCACGTCCCCGGCGCCCGGGACGTCGAGCCCCGCACCCGGTCGGGGCGGCGTCACGGTCACGCCACCGGCGCTCGTCCCCGAGGCCGGCGAAGTCGTCGCGGGCCGGCATGGCGAAACCCGCGGCAACGCGAGCTTCTCCTACCCCGCGGGCACCGGGGGCAAGGCCCTGATCGTGGCGGTCAGCTGCCTGGGCAGGGGCACCGTCAAGGTCGCGGTGCCCGTCCTGGGGACGGACTTCCCGCTGCGGTGCAGCACGGGGGAGCCGGCCGTCACCCACAACCAGCTCGCCGTGCAGGCCGCCAGGCAGGCCGGCACCGTGACCGTCACGGCGCCGTCGACCGTCACCTGGGCGATCACCGTGGGGCGCGGAGACACCGCTGAGCAGGAGCCCCCGACACCGGAATGACGACGTGCGCCATCGGCGCGGCGTACTGGCGGCCGGCCCGCGGGTCGTGTCGGGCAGTCCGCTGCTCGGGCCGAGGCGGACCCGACGGTCGTGGACGCTCGGCCAGGACGGCCATGACGGCATCCGGAGCTTCCTGCGTCTGTGGCGCCGCCCACCGTCGTTGTGGTTCAAGCTGCGCCGGCCCTGCTCACGAGGGCGTGAAGGCGCTTGCCGGCAGCGTTCTCGTTTCGCCGGTGGGGGAGCGGCGGATCACGCCGCCCTGAGTCCTGTGGGCGGGGCGGCCGCGGACGGCCGTGCGGCCGGGCGCGGCGACGGTCGGGACGGCGCACAGCGGCAGTGCCTCGACGTCGGTTCCCCCGAGGCTCCCTTCCGTGCGGGCGCGGCGGGCGGCCCGGCGGAGGGCCCCGTCCCACCGCGGCGACCGCTACCGCACCCTCTCCCGGCTCGCCCTGGGTCCGTGTGTCCGGCCCCCGCCCTCGCCCGGGGACCACCATCCGGCCGTCCTGCCGGGTGACATCACGAACGGGGACCCCGTCACGCTCTCGATGCGCGGAGTCGTGCAGGACGGAGTGTGACAACGCCCTGGTGCTCGGAACTGCTCGGAACTGCTGTGTATCGAGCGCTTATTGACATGCAACCGCTGACGCCGCAGAGTCGTGTCCCGAAAGTGTTCGACAGCCCCGCACGTGATGCCGCCCGCCCCACGAGGAGTGTTGCCGTCATGTCCGAAACTCCCGCTGTCTCACGCCGGTTGCTTCTGGGCGGTGCCGTCGCCACCGGCGCGCTCGCGGCCGGGATGACCGCGTCCGCCCCGGCCGCGTCGGCGGCGGCCGAGCAGGCGCCACGCCGCAGGCCCGGCCAGAAGTCGATGATCGGGGTCCCGTTCGAGGTCCACAGAACCGTCCGCGTCGGCGTCATCGGCCTCGGCAACCGGGGCGGCGGCATGATCACGGGTTGGGCGGCCGTACCCGGCTGCACCGTGACCGCCGTCTGCGACATCCGCCCCGACCGCGCCCGGCGCGCCGCCGACCGCCTGGCGGGCAAGGGCCACCCGCGCCCCGCCGAGTACGGCGGCTCCGCCGACTCCTACGCCCGGATGCTCCAGCGGGACGACATCGACCTGGTGTACATCGCCACGCCCTGGGAGTTCCACTACGAGCAGGGCCGCGCGGCGCTGCTCAGCGGCAAGCACGCCCTGGTCGAGCTGCCCGTCGCGACGGAACTGCGTCAGCTGTGGAACCTCGTCGACACCTCGGAACGCACCCGCAGACACCTGTGGCTCTCCGAGAACTGCAACTACGGCCGCAACGAGCTGGCCATGCTCAGGGCCGCGCACGACGGCCTGTTCGGAGACATCACCAACGGCCACGGCGGCTACCTCCACGACCTGCGTGAACTCCTCTTCTCCGACACCTACTACACCGACTCGTGGCGACGGCTGTGGCACACCCGCAGCACCGCCTCCTTCTACGCCATGCACGGGCTCGCCCCGATCGCGGCGGCCATGGACGTGAACCGCGGCGACCGCATGACCACCCTGCGCGCCACCGCGACCGCCCCGAAGGGGCTGGCCGACTACCGCGCCCGCTTCGTCCCCCGGGACCACCCCTCCTGGAAAGAGACGTACATCAACGGCGACCTGGTCACCTGCATGATCGAGACGGCGAAGGGCAGGACGATCCGCGCGGAGCACGACGTGAGCTCGCCCCGCCCGTACAGCAGGATCAACACCCTGGCCGGCAGCCGGGGGATCGTCGAGGACTACGCGGGACCCGCCCCGACGGGCGCCCGGATCTACGTGGAACCGGACCACGGCGGCCACAGCTGGCGTGACTTCGAGACCTACCGCAAGGAATACGACCACTGGCTGTGGCGGAAGGTCGGCGACGACGCCGCGAACAACGGCGGTCACGGCGGCATGGACTACGTCCTGCAGTGGCGCACCGTCCAGCTGATGCGGGCCGGGCTGGTGCCGGACATCGACGTCTACGACTCGGCCGCCTGGTGCTCGCCCGTCCCCCTGAGCGTCACGTCGCTGGCCGAGGGCGGCCGTCCGGTGGAGATCCCGGACTTCACCCGGGGTGCCTGGCGGGAGCGCAGAGCCGGCCTCGACTCCACGCCCACGGACATGCCGCCCGTCGGCTGAGCACGGGCGTTCCGGCCGCGGCGCACCGGCGCACAACCGGCCGGCGGACGCCGCGGCGGGGAATCGCCGCGTACCGCCGGTCGATGCGCGGCGCGTGACGTCAGGAGCGGCGCAGCCGGCCCGGCTCCCCGCGTCCGGGCGGCGGCACGGGGCCGGCGTCCCTCCCCACCTCCTGGCACCCGGAGCGGATCTCCTGCAGGAGTGTCCGGTGTTCCTCACCGTAAGTGGCCACGGCCGCGTGCACCGCGTCCAGGGCCGCCCGGAGCGGGTCGGCTTCGGCGGCGCCGAGCAGTGCGGGCAGGGCCATGTGGGGCTGGGACATCCGCAGGGACGGGTCCGGCTCGCCGAGCGTGGCCCTCACCGCGTACGGCGCCGCTTCCCCGGGTCGCGGCGCCGGTGGTGCGGGAGCCGACGGCCGCACCCTTGCGGCCGCGGGACCAGCGATCCCCGGGGTAGGCACGGGATCGCGCATCGGCGTGCGCGCGTCGCCGCGGGCGGGCGGCCGGAAGGGGGGCCGCTCGGGCGGGACGGCCCGGCCGACGGTTCTGTCGGGGACGCGCGGGTCGGACTCCAGCGCCCGCCAGGCCCGGTCCGGATCGTCGAGGGGCGGCGGCAGCGGACGGCCCTCGGCCAGGGCGGTGAGACCTGCGGCGATCCAGTCGAGGCCGGTGAGCCCGGCCGCCTCACAGGCGCGGCGCGCGGCCAGCAGCGCTGTCGCCCGCTGGACCTCGGGGGTGGCGGCGCCGATGGCGTGCACGAGGGCCGGGTCGAAGGCGAGCAGGCCGCGCACGTTGCCACCGGCCTCGCGCAGGGCCCGGCTCGGTGACCGCCCGCCCCACTGCCACCGTTCGTGGGCGAGCCGGTGTTCCTCCTCGGCCTGTTCCTGCGCGAGACGGGCCTGGCGTTCGGCTTCGGCACGTTCGGCGGGGGTGGGCGGGGCGGGCTGCCGGCGGGCGTAGTCGTGCCAGTACGCGGCGATCGCCGAGGTCTGCCTCAGAACGCGGTCCGGAGCGGGCGGGGCGGGCCAGAACTGCAGCAGGTAGCAGTCCGGTCGCGGCTCGTCGTCCAGACGGGTGTCCTGCCGGCGCGCCTCGTCCATGCCTGTGGCGCAGTAGCGCGCCCGGTAGTCGGTCTCCTCCAGGCCGAGGTCCCAGGAGGCCTCTCCCGCCCATTGCACGAGAGCGCTGCCGGCCGAGACGGGGCGGAAGGAGACCTCCACGACGTCCTCCCACGCCGGATCCAGCGGCGGAGCCTGGTCGTGCACCTCGACGGTGAAGCCGACGCTGCCCGTGTGCAGCCCGGTCGACAGCCACAACGCGCCGGGGATCGCCGCCCCGCACAGCCCGGCAGACTGACCGGCGAACGCCTGCGCGAGGTCCGGGCCGGAGCTGTCCGGATCGCTCTCGACGTAGATCTGGCCGTAGTGAACGTGGACTTCGCCCTCGACCGGCCTGCGCACCCTCATCCCCCTCGTCGCCGGAACACGTGATGCCCGGCAACCTACGGCACGGCACTGGCACGGTGACGCGCTGTTCCCGGCGTCGACGAACGGCCGGCCCGGACCAAGGCGTTCACGGCAGCCCGGCCCGGCGACGCGGAGGCACGCCGGCGGATGCGGGACCGGACGGCACGTTCTGGAAGACACGCCGCCCTCCCGCGCATGCGGACGGCCCGGCCCTCCGCCCGGGAGGACGACGACCTCGGCGAGCCCGACCGGGCCTTCCCCGCCTCGCGCCACCCGACCCCGCGCTCCTGCGGCATGTCGATCCCCGTACGGACCGCGCGACGACGACTTCACCGTCCGTCGTCCCGCACACCAGCTCCGGCCAGGGCGGACGAGGTCATCGGCAAGCGCGGGACCCGGTTCGCCCGGGGCGGCCGGGCGGACCACCTCGCTGTCTGTGCGAACGACGCCGCGGATCCGCCGGAGGGAGGGTTTGACGGCAGCGGCCGGTTCAGATTCCCCTCGGCTGCCGCGGGGAGCTGCCCGGCCGCGTCCGCACCGGGCCGCGGGGCCTTCTTCGGCCGGGAGCGCCGTCTGTCACTGCAGTTGGCCGAATGCCTGGTCGGCATCGGCCACGGCTTCGGGGTGGACGTCGTGGGCGGTGCGACCGTCCGCGATCTTCTGCCAGTTGGTCCGGGCGAGCACCCGTTGGACCGCGAGCACCTGGGCGGCCAGCAGGCGTCCCCGGATCCCTTCGCCGAGGGCGTCCGCCAGCGCCTCCTCGTCCTCGAGCTGATACCGCGTGAGCCGCCCCGCCAGGCTCGGTGTGGTGAACACCAGCCGGTGGAACGCCACCACCTCGGGATGATCGCTGAGGCCGGTGACGGGGTCGCGCCGATCGAGGCCGGCCCGGAAGTGCCGGTGCAGCGCCGTCACCGGATCGGTGCCGGACCTGCGGTCACGTACGACGCGTGCCGCCTCGCCCTGGTGGTCCGCGAACCGGTACAGCACCAGGTCTTCCTTGGTGGGGAAGTACCGGAAGAGGGTCGGCTTGGAGATCTCGGCCGCCGCGGCGACGTCGTTGACCGAGACGCGGTCGAAGCCGCGCTCCAGGAACAGCGAGACGGCTGCGTCTGCGATGGCGTCGCGCGTCCGCTCCTTCTTGCGGGCGCGCAGGCCCGTCGACTCGCTCATCCGATCACTGTAACATTCGTAACCGGGTTGCTTTTTTAACCCGGTAACGTTTTTATGGGCGGCATGGATCAGATGAACGTTCCTCCCGTGCTCGTGACCGGGGCGACGGGCCGGGTCGGCCGCGTCGTCATCGACCAGCTCCTCGACGCGGGCGTGCCGGTCCGCGCCCTCGCCCGTCGTCCCGAGGCGGCGGCGACGCTCCCGGCGGGAGCCGAGGTCTTCACCGGGGACCTCACCGTGCCCGAGACGCTCGACCCGGCATTGAACGGCGCCGGTGCGGTCTTCCTCGTCTGGACCGCCCCGCCCCGGACCGCCGAGGCGGTCGTCGAGCGGCTGGCAGCCCACGTGCGGCGGGTCGTCTTCCTCTCCTCCCCGCACCGGACGCCGCACCCCCTCTTCCAGCAGCCCAATTCCATGGCGGCGCTGCACGCCGGCATCGAGCGGCTCATCGCGGCCACCGGTCTCGAGTCGACGATCATCCGGCCGGGGATGTTCGCGTCGAACGCGTCGGCCTGGTGGGCGCCCGCGATCCGGGCCGGCGAGGTCGTCCGGTGGCCTTACGGCGCTGCCCGGTCGGCACCGGTCGACGATCGCGACGTCGCGGCCGTCGCGGCGCGGACGCTCTGTCAGGACGGACACATCGGAGGCGACTACGTCCTCACGGGCCCCGAATCTCTGACCCAAGCCGCGCAGGTGGACGCCATCGGTGACGTGCTGGGACGCCGGATCGCCTTCGAGGAGATGGCGCCGGACGAGTTCCGGAGCCTGTGGGAGGACACGGCGCCCGGCTCGGTCGTCGACATGCTGCTCGCCGCGTGGAGCGCGGCGGTCGGACAGCCCGCGTACACCACCACTGCGGTGGCCGACATCCTCGGGACGGCGCCGCGAACGTTTCGCCAGTGGGTCGCCGACCACGCCACCGCGTTCACGAAGGGCTCGTGACCTCGTCGACCGCGGCCCGAGCCTCCGGCCGCGGCCCGCATCCGCCGTCGTCCCGGCTCCTGCGGATAGTGGTGCGTCATGGGAGGGGTGAAGTGGGTTCTGCTGGCTGCCGGTTGGGCGTGGGGAGCTTGGGGGCCGGCGTCGGTGCCGGCGTGGTGGTGGTTCGCGGACTCCTGGGGCGAGGCGATGAGCCAGGGTGTCGGTGGTGCGTGCGGTGGCCTGGGCGCGTATGCGGCGGCATGGTGGCAGGTGTGGAGGGAGCGCCGGGGCGACGCCCGGTGAAGTGCGCCGTGACACCGCGGGCAGCAGAGGCCTGCTGCGCGACGCCATAGGGGGTAGCACATAGTGGAGCCCCACAGCACTGATCGACTCAAGCAACCCTGGAGCAAGCGGCCGTGACGACCGTGCACACCGAACCTTCCACCGAGCGCGTCCCCGGGCGGTCCTGGACCGTCCGCATCGTCGGCCACGGCCGAACCTCCGCCTCGGTCACCTGCAGCACCGAAGCGTGCCGGATGCCGCCCCGCTCCGAGGACCTCGCCGGCTTGCGCGCGTTCGCCGCCCGGCACGCCGCCGCCCACGCCAAGGCGGCCACCGTCCGCCCCCACGCCTTCTGCCACTGCGGCGCCCAGCACTGCGGCGCCCACCCCGACACCAAGACCCACTGCGCCGGCGCCGTCCTGCTCATCCTGCGCCACGACCCGGTCATGCGCCGCGTCTGGAGCGTCGAAGAGGTCTGCGAGACCTGCGCCCCGCTCATCCCCAACGCCACCGTCCTGGCCCGCGCCACCCGCCCCGGCCGTTCTGCCGAGCCGCCTGCTGCGAAGGCCGCGCAGGTTCCGGGTACGGCCCGGCCGGGCGTGGCGGTCGGCTTCTCCTCGCCTGCCGTGGCGGCGCCCGCCGAGGACGCCGGCGTTCCCGGGCGGCGTTCCCGAGGCACCTCCCAGCGCCCGGGCCGCCGCCGGTCCAGGCAGGAACGCTGAGGATTTCGCCGGCACCCTTCCCGGCGAGCCGGTGATGCTCGCCACCCGGACCGCCGACGCCCGCTCGATGCGTCTCACGGCGAGGCCGGGATTCACCGAGGGGGAGAGCTTTTGAGGCCTACGGTGCCGAACCGTGGTTCGGCACGTGGTCGTCGACGGCGATGACAGAAGGCCGGCCGGGCCGACGTCACCCGGGCGGGACACGGCCCGGGGCCGAGGGCCCGGCGCCGAGACGGGCATTGGCGCGCGTGATGGTCCGGCGTTGTCTTCGAACGGATGCGCTTGCACGCCCGCAGCCCGGTCGACGTCGACGTCGACGGCGACATCGTCGAGGAACAGGCGGTTGCCCGGCCGCACGTCCCAGCCGGCGCAGATGGCCTCGAACGCGACCAGGTCAGGCACTCTCGATGCCGGCCTCGTACGAGCAGGCGAGCTGCTCCACCAGTTCGCCGAAGCGATACAGCGTCGTCCCTCGCCCGGACACCGACGAAGCTGTTGCTCAAGATGCCCGGCCTGCGGGTTCCGCGCGGCCTTCGCAACAGGCGGTGAACTCCTCGTTCGGCGTGCCCAGGTACTCCGTCCACGGATCAGCCGTGAAGGCACCGGCCTTGACGTGTCAGACCGGGTTCACCGCTCGCTCCGGTGCGTCCTGGGGAGGGGCGTCGGCGGGGCCCTTCGGCGTCGTCGGCCCGGTGAGCCAGCGCAGCGCGAGGAGACCGAGCGCCAGGTGCAGGACGCCGGCCGCGACGGCGGCCACGTGCAGGCCGGCGACGAAGGCCGACTCCGCCTCCTCGACGACCGGGGGTGCCAGGTCCGGCACGTGAAGTGTCTCGTCGAGGGTGGGTGCGAGGCCGGGTCCCTGGATCCGGAAGATCAGCGCGGCGAGCGAGCCGAGGAGCGCGATGCCGAGGGCGTTGCCGATCTCGTTGCTGGTCTCGGCGATCGCGCCCGCCGAGCCGGCCCGTTCCGCGGGAACGGCTCCGACGGCGGTGTCGGCGACCACGGCGAAGGAGATGCCGTAGCCGAGGCCCGCGACGACCGTGGAAGCGACGTACCAGCCGACGCCGCCGGTGATCGTGGTCGGGAGCAGGAGCAGCAGACCCGCCGCGATGGAGAAGTGGCAGATGATCAGGGCGGTCCGCTTGCCGATCCGGTCGACCACCATCGGTGTGACGATGCACGTGGTGGTGAGCACCACAGCTCCGGGCAGCGCGAGCAGCGCGGCGTGCAGGACCGCCAGGTCGAGGACGGACTGGAGGTAGACGCCCGCCAGGTAGGCGGTCGCCGACCACGCGGCCAGCGGCAGGAGGCCGGTGATGACGGCGACCGTGAAGACGCGGTCACGGAAGAGCGAGAAGTCCACCAGCGGATGTTCGAGGCGCCGCTGCCGGAGAGCGAACCACGTCAGCAACGCCGCTCCCGCCAGCACCGCGACGACGGGGACGGCGGAGACGCCTTCGGCCGCGGCGTGCTTGAGACCGTAGATCGTGAGCAGGAGGCCGGCCGCGGAGGTCGCGACGCTGAGCGCGTCGACCCGCCCGGGCCGGGACGCGCGCACCTCGCCGAGCAGGACCGGCGCGAAGAGCAGGAACAGGGCGATGACGGGAAGGTTGACCAGGAAGGCCGACCCCCACCCCGGTCCAGGGGTCCGCGGCCGGCCGGGTGACCCCGGCGGGGACGGCGTGCGGCAGCGACTCGCCGTGTTTCTCGGCCTCGTCGACCAGGTCTGACCGGCGGTGCCCGCGCCCTTCGCCCAGGTACGGCTCAGGATCCGTCCCCTGTGCCCGGGCGCTCGAGCCTGCGCTGTCGGAGCCGCCCCGAGACGGCCGCGAGGCCGAGGACACCCCCCACGGGTGGCCCGGCCGGCCACCCGGCGGGAGGCGATGCCGATCACACGTCGCGGGCCGCCCAGGGACCGGGCCTGCCGGTGCGGCGGGCGCAGCGGACGGCCCGGAGAGCTTCAGCAGCTCAACAAGCGCGAGCGGACCAAGCCCCTCACCGCGCTGGGTAGAAGGCGTCGATCTCCGCCACCACGCGGTCCGGCCGCTCCTCGAGGAGCCAGTGCCCGGCTCCGTCCACGTCGGTGCCCGTCGCCGCCGGGGCGGCGTCCCGTACCGGGGGCAGCATCAGGCCGGTGAGCCCGTCCTGGGTGAGCAGCCGGACCGGAACGGTGAGCGGAATCCGCTGCAGGCGCTTGTTCTCCTCTTCGTCCCGCGTCCAGGTGCGGTAGAGCTCGAAACCCGCGTGCAGCACCTGAGGGCGGGAGAAGACCCTGGTGTACTCGGCCAGCGATCGCGGCGGGACCGGGCTCGGTGCGTCGGCACCCGGCTGCGGAGGGCCGGAGATCTGGCTGTGCCGGAAGAAGTGGTCGAGGAACGTCCCGACGCGTCCCGTGACCAGCCGCTCCGCCAGCGGGTCCTGCGTGTTGAACGCGAAGTGCCAGGAGAGGGGGCGGACATCGGTGGTGAAGGAGAGGTTCTTCCCGGCGAGCGGGAAGTCCATCAGGAACAGCCCGGCCACCTGCCGGCGGTGCTGGGCGGCCAGCGCATAGGCCACGCCGACCCCGAAGTCGTGGGCGACGAACCGTACGTCCCGCGGCGCGCCGATCCGGACCAGCAGGTCGTGGACGTAGCCGGCGAGCACGGTCTTGGTGTACCGCGCGGGGCGGCCCGTGGAATCCCCCATCCCCGGCAGATCGACCGCGATGACCGTACGCCCGGCGAGGAGCCGGGGCATCACCTCGCGGTACTCGAACCAGCTTTCCGGCCATCCGTGCAGCAGGACCGTCGTCTGTGGCCCCGTGCCCCCGATGACGTAGTGCATCTGTGTTCCGCGGACGGTGGTGAAGCAGTGCCGGAAGGCGCGGTTGAACGCCGAGTCGTGTCGCGTCGCCGCGTCGTAGCCGGTGCTCCTGGGCGTTTCCGGAGCGACGCACGGGGGCGCCGCCGAAGTGGCAGGGGCTCCTGAAGCCGTTCCGGACAGGGTGGTCGCGCCCACCAGCAGCGCGAGGAGCAGCAAGCGCAGCGTCCGGAGGCGGGGGAGGAGGGGTGGTGTTGACCGACGCGCCATGGAGGAGCGACTCCTTGGAGGGAAGGTCCGCGGCGCGGGCCGCGGTTATTTAAGTACCGACCGGTACAGATTAGAGTGACGCCACCGCCCGGCGTCAACACCCCTCGACGGAAAAGGCCTTGGTTGGGAGAGCCGACGTGCGGCCGGGTAGGCGGCTCGTATGATGTGGACCGACCGGTGCGGAAATCCTCGGAGGGAGCCATGGCGAGAGGCCGTCCCCGCTCCTTCGACGCCGACCAGGCGCTGGAGAAGGCCCTGGACGTGTTCTGGCGCCAGGGGTACGAAGGCGCGGCGCTGTCCGACCTGACCGAAGCCATGGGCATCACCAAGACCAGCCTGTACGCCGCCTACGGCAACAAGGAGGAACTGTTCCGCAAGGTCCTCGACCGCTACGGGGAGGGGCCGGCCGGCTACCTCCTCGAAGCCGTGCGGAAACCGACGGCCAAGGCCGTCGCCGAGCACGTGCTCCACGGTGCTGCCGTCGCCGGTACGCTCCCGGACCGCCCCGCCGGATGTCTCGCGGTGCAGGGCGCCCTGGCGCCCGGCACGCCCGACGCGGCAGCGCACGAGCTGCTCGCCGAATGGCGGAAGCAGGGCGAGAGGCGGATCTGCGAACGGTTCCGGGCCGCCCGGGCCGAGGGCGACCTGCCACCCGACAGCGATCCCGCGGCCCTGACGCGCTACGTCTTCACCGTCGCCTACGGGGTGGCCGTACAGGCGGCGAGCGGTGTGCCCCGTGAGCAGCTCCGGGAAACGGTGGAGACGGCCCTGCGGGCATGGCCCGCCTGAGCGCATCGCCTCGACGGTGTGTGCCACGGGAGTCGAACGTGCGGCGCGGGTGACGAGGGGCCCGGCTCGGCCCGCGCGACGGGGCCCGGCTCGCGGAGGGTTCGTGGGGATCAGGCGTCGCCGGGCGGCGTGGGAGGACGGTTCGGTTCGGCACCGGGAACGGGGATCGAGCCGGCCCCGGACCGCCCGGACGGTTGCCGTCACGGTCTGCTCCGGCCGGACGAGGACCGCGCTCCCGAGGAACTCGCCCCCGGCACGCAGGGGCAGCCGTCGCAGCTTCCGGATGCGAGGAGTTGCGGTACATAAAGTGCCGCTGAGATTGAACTTGGTCGGCTGGCCCACCTGTCGGGCGTGCCGCGAAGGCCAGGAGGATCAGTTGGCCGGTGCGGGTCTCGTTCTCCATGCCGTCGTGCTGGGGAACACCCGCTGCCTGGACGCCGCCGTCGCCCAGCTCCGCGCCGGGGGCCACGACGTCAAGGGCGAGGACGTCGCCCGGCTCTCCCCACCGAAGGACAGGCGCATCAACTTCCTGGGCCGCCACCTGTTCAACATCAAGGCCAGCGGCCCCGGCCAGGACCTCCGTCCCTTCCGGGACCCGGACGCCTGCGAAGACGACGAAGGCTGACGGCCGACGCGCCACCTCTTCCGGGCACGAGCTCAGGCGGGCGGCGTGACCGGGGGCCACACGCCCATCCTCATACCCGACAAAGACGGTGCGGAGAATGTCGGGTGATCGGGGCCGGTACCACCGCACGATGGGGGCATGGATGACACGACCTTGGTATCCCGTTTCCTTCGCGACGGCTTCGTGAAGTTGGAGGGCGCCGTCGCGCCGCGCGTGGCCGCGGACTGCGCGCGGCTGCTGTGGCGGGAGACGGGCTGCGACCCGGACGACCCGTCGACGTGGACGCAGCCCGTGCACTGGGTGGGCGGCATGGCGCAGGGACCGTTCGCCGCCGCGCCCAACTCCCCGTCCCTGCAGCACGCGTACGACCTGCTGGTCGGCGCGGGACGCTGGGAGCCGCGCTACTCGCTGGGCACGTTCCCGCTGCGCTTCCCGCACGAGGAGGAGCCGGACGATGCGGGCTGGCACATCGAGGGGAGCTATCTGCCGGAGGGCGAGAGCTGGTACTTCACGAATCTGCGCTCCCAGGACCGGGCACTGCTGATGCTGTTCCTGTTCAGCGAGGTCGGTGAGGAGGACGCCCCGACCCGGATCCGGGTCGGCTCACACCTCGACGTGCCGAAGGTGCTGGAGAAGTACGGGGATGAGGGGGCGAGCGGGCTGACCCTCGGACCCGATCTGGTGGCGGCGTCCGACCACCGGCCACTCGCCCTCGCCACCGGGTCCCCGGGCGACGTCTTCTTGTGCCATCCGTTCCTGGTGCACGCTGCGCAACCGCACCATGGGGTGCGGCCGCGCTTCATGGCCCAGCCGCCGCTGATGCCGGCTGCGCCGTACGAACTGGAGCGGGCCGACGGCGCTTACTCGCCCGTGGAGATCGCGATCCGCCGGGGTCTGGGACTGGGTACCCCCGGCCAGGACGGGGACGGAACCGACCACAGCGCTGGGTAGAAGTGCTTCACGAGTACCGTCGGCAAGGTGGCCGTGAAGAGGGAGGAGGGAGGCCGGGCATGCTGGAGCGGCTGAACCAGGCCATGGAGCACATCGAATGCCATCTCGACCAGGCCGTCGACACGGGGGAGCTGGCACGCATCGCGGCCACCTCGGAGCACCACCTGCGCCGGATGTTCTCCGCGCTCGCGGGCATGCCGCTGTCGGAGTACGTCCGGCGCCGTCGGCTCACCCTCGCGGGCGCCGAAGTACTCGCGAAGCGTGAAACGCTGCTGGAGATCGCGATGCGCTACGGCTACAGCTCCGGTGAGGCGTTCGCACGGGCGTTCCGTGCCATGCACGGCATCGGACCAGGCGAGGCCCGGCGTACCGGCGCCGCGCTCAACTCCCAGTCCCGGATGGCCTTCCGCCTCGTCATCGAAGGGAGCAGCAGTATGCGGTACCGCGTCGTGGACAGGGCGGACTTCACCGTCGTCGGGTTCAAGACCCGGGTACCGCTGGTGCACGCGGGCCCGAACCAGGCGATCATGGACTTTGTCCGTGGGATCGCCCCACAGGCTCTGGAGCGCCTGGAGAAGCTGTCGGACCAGGAGCCGCACGGAATCGTCGCGGTCTGTGACGGCATGGACCCCAGCCGCGCCGAGGGCACTGAACTCGACTACCACCATGGCGTGATCACCTCCGCGGCCGCTCCGGAGGGCACGACCACGTTGGCCGTCCCGGCCGGCACATGGGCGGTCTTCACCACCTCCGGGCCGGCACCACAGGCCATCCAGGAGCTGTGGCGGGACGTGTTCACCGAGTGGTTCCCTTCCAACCCGTACCGCACCCGCACCGGCCCCGAAATCCTGCGCACCCACCAGTCGCCGGAGAAGACCGAGGCCGACGCCGAACTGTGGCTCCCGGTGGAGCCCGAGCACGGCTGAACACATCGGCATGCCCCCGGGCAGGCGTGGGCGAGTTCTTCGGGGCCGGCCTGTCGCACCAACCGAAGCGCTCCGTCACATCGAGACGCCGGTGCGGCCAGACCGGCTGGAAAGCGATCCCGACCATGGCCCGGGTGGAAGCCGAGCGGGATCAGCGGGTCCCGCTCCAGCCATGACTCGTACCCCGCATACGCGCTGTACGCGAGGTTCTTGAAGGAGTTCTTGAAGGCTCTGCGGGGTCCGGGCGGTCTCGCGAGGTGATCTTCGGAGAACGAAGGAGCCCTCAAGTGATCGACGTACCACCTTCGGATGATCGTGTGGTCGTGGAGGCACAGGTGCGTGACCACGGGTTTTCGCCGGTTCAGCAGGACGAGATGTGGAGACGCTGGCGTGAGGGGGAGTCGTTCAGCTTGATCGGGCGGGCGCCGGGGGCGCCGATGCAGCACGCCCGTCGCTTCCTGTACCAGAGTGGCGGCGTCCGCCTCGCCCCGCAGACGTGTTCGCAGCGGCATCCGAGCGGTAGCGAGCGCGAGGAGATATCCCGCGGCACCGGCGCCGGGGAGCCGGCCCGGCAGGTGGCCGAGCGGCTGGGCCGATCCCCTTCGACCGTCTCCCGTGAGATCGCCCGTAACGGCGGCCGGAACCGGTACCGAGCCGCCCTGGCCGAGTTCGTCCGCGAAGTCATCGTCGTCGGCACCGACGAGGGCCTGGCCGCCGCCCGCGAACGCGGCCGCGCCGGTGGCCGCCCCAGCGTCGCGACCGAGGAGGTCATACGCGCCGCCCGCGGCCTACTGCCCGGCCCTGGCCGCTCGATCACCTCGATCGCCAAGCTGCTGGGCGTCTCCCTCGGCACCCTCTACCACCACGTCCCGGACCTGCGCGAGCTACGCGTCGGCGCTGTGCCCCGCCAGATCGAGGCGCCAACGGAGCAGCCCGACTCCAGCAAGATCGATCTCGGCGGCACTTTCTGTACGCCGACCACTCACACCCGGCTTCCAGGGCCGAACCCCGCCGCGCTAACGGGTGTTCTCATCGGCACGCTCGTCCTCGGGGGTGCGTCGGATGCGCCACACGCCGAGAGCGGCTCCCAGGGCCCCGCCCACGCCGGCCGCCACGCCTCCCCAGGCGTCGCTGCGTGAGAGCCCCACAGCGAACAGGGCGGACAACAGGGCCCCGAGCAGCGAGTACATGACGACGATGAAGACCGCGGCAGCGTGTCGGTTCCGCAGGGGAGACAGGCCACCGGTCACCTTCTCGCCTCCGCGGCGACGTCCGCACGGAGCGCCGCGCCGGCGCACAGGCGCCCAGTGCGACTCGCCGGAGCGTTCGTCCGTGTGAAGTGCGCGGTGTGTCGGCGTCGTCGCACGAGGACCTCGATTCGTCCCGGTCGGGTTCGTCCCCTTCCCGTGTGTCCCCGGACGGCCGCGACAATCCGGCGTGACGGGAGCGGCCGCGCCGCAGGAGCCGAACCGGAGCCGTCGTCCGTGAACAAGGCCGGCGACCCGGTTCCCCGGGCGGCCGAAGAGCCCGCCGGGGTCGTCGCCGCCTTCGTCGACAGGGCGGGGGCGGCACCGTTTCGGGCATCATCGAGCGACGCTTCTCCCCACACAGCCTCAAGGAGTGCCGGTGCACAGTCTCGCGGACTCGATCGAATCGATGGAGCAGCTCGCCACGGTCTGGCGGCTCATGGTGCTCGACCGGGAACCGGACGCGGACGTACGGGACCTTCCGGGCGTCGCCGTCCGCTGGGCCGACTGCCGCTTCGCCTTCTGGAACTGCGTCACGCTGACCGATGTGGGCGCGGACGCCCTGCTCCTGAAGCAGCGCCTGCACGAGGCGGCGGAGATCATGCGGGAGAAGGAACACCCGGGCTTCCTGTGGGTGTTCGAAGACCTCCTGGACGAGGAAGCACGCGCGGTGCTCGACACGGCGGCCGGGCAGGCCGGTCTGGAACACGCCTTCCCCGGCACGGGCATGGCGGGTGACCTGCTGCCCGTTCCCGAGCCCTTCCACCCCGACCTGACGTTCGTGCGCGTCACCGGCGACGAGCAGCTCCAGGCCTACGCGGACATCAACTCGCGTGCCTACGGTTTCCCGCTGGAGGACGGACGGGACGGCCTGGCCGGCTCCTCGCTGTGGAAGGAGCGGGTCCACGCCTACCTGGGGCTGCGGGACGAGGTCCCCGTCACCTGTGCGGCCTCGGTGGAGGCGGAGGGCCGCCTCTTCGTCGCGCTCGTCGCCACCGACCCGCAGTGGGAGCGCAGGGGGTACGGGGAGGCGGTGACGCGTAAGGCCCTGTACGAAGGTGCCCGGGCCACGGGGCTCACCCGCGCCACCCTGCACGCGACGGTCGCCGGCGCACCGGTGTACCCGCGCATCGGCTTCGAACCGAACTCTCCCCTCCGGTTCTATGCGCTGAAGGGCTGACCAGGACTGTCGCCGCAGAGCCGTGGTGTTCCCTTCCCGAGCCGGGCCGATCACGGCGCGGGAGGGGGCGGCGGCCGGCACCGCCTGGAACGGCGCTGTACGCCCCCTCACACGGCTCGCAGGGTCTTCGTCGGATGGAGCCGGGAGGCGCGGATCGCCGGAGAGAGCCCCGCGAGCACGCCGATCAGGAGGATGGCGCCCAGGCCCCCCGCCGCGGACCGGGGAGGGACCACCGCGGTCCATCCCCGGGCCCGCGCGAAACCGTACGTCGCCGCCGCTCCCAGCAGCGCGCCCGCCGCCCTGCCCAACGCCGACAGCAGCAGCGACTCGGTCAGGAACTGGAGCCGGACGGCGTTGCGGGTCGCACCCGACGAGCGGCGCAGGCCGATCTCCTGACGCCGTTCCAGGACCGGGACGACCATGGTGTCGGCCACCCCCGCACCGCCCACCAGGAGGGCCACCGTGCCCAGGCCGACGGTACGCGCGGTGAAGACCATTCTGAGTGGAGCGGTGACCCGAACCGGTCGGAGACCCGACGGATGACGGGAAAGCCGGCCGGCACGCCGATCGCGCGTCCGGTCCCGTTCCCCGGACGTGGTGGGGAAGGCGCCGGCGCCGCCGTCGTAGGTGACAGCGCCGATCAGACGACTCCCGCGCCGGGACTTCACCGTGACCCGGCGGACGACCGGCCGGACCCGGTCGGCGGCGCGGGCGCCGGTCGAACGGAGCGCCGTGGAACTGAAGCCCTGGCGCGTCTTCCGCAGAGCCCGCTGCCCCGCACGCGGCTCGCTGTGCTTGCGGTTGAATGGGCCGGGTGAACGAGACTGCCGCCCTGCGACTTCGTGAGGCCGTCCGGCGTATCCACGAGGCCACCCGAGAACGTGCCGCTACGGGGCTCGGACCGGAGGACGCCGATGACACCGCCGGCACCTTCGCCACGGACGGTGCGCGCGGCTTCGATCCGTTCCCCTTCCTTCAGGCCCTGCACGAGGCCGGTTCGCGAGCCGTGGTCGTAGGTCAGGTCGCCGGCATCATGCACGGCTCGATCGAGCTGACCGGCGACCTCGACCTGCTGTGGGACGGTACACCCGAGCAGGCGCACGCTTTGTACGACGCCCTTGCCGGCACGGGTTGCACGGACCTGCCCGACCTGACCCGGTCCCAGGTGGCCTACCGGGTGACCGGCGTCAGCGGCGACCTGTGCACGCCCGCCCTGCCCTGGGGCGGCATGGACGTCGCGTCCTGCCTCGTCCGTGCGGTCGGCACCCGCGATCCGGCCGGCTTCGCCATCCACTACGTCGGCCTGGACGATCTGATCCTCATGCGGCGCTCGCTCGGCCGCCCCAAAGACCACCGCCGTGCGGACGAGCTCGAAGCCCTGCGCCCTTGCTGAGACACGCGCGCGCCCCAGCGGCGTGGGGCCGGGGCGAGGAGGACGGGATGCCGTTCGGCTGCTGGTGTGGTCGCCGGCTGCGGGGGCGCCCCCGGTGGCGGCCCAGGCGGCCGGCAGTCGCAGCGCGTCGTGGACCGGGGTGAGCGGGGCGGTGCTGTACGCGGTCCGGGTCGGACCGGGCTGTGCGGTGGTCGGTCCACGTCCGCGCCGAGAGGGGCGGAACGTGATGTCCGATTTCCGCAAGCGTCGCAGTGCCGAGGCGGACACAGTGGACCAGCGGTGCCTTCCGGACGTCCCCGAGGGCCTGTCCGCGATCCGTTGCCGAAAGAAGGAAAACAACCGCATGCACCGCACGATCGAACCGAGGGTGTTGTACTTCGGCACTCCCGTGGTCCTGGTGAGCACGTGCAACGAGGACGGCTCCGCCAATCTCGCGCCGATGTCGTCCGCCTGGTGGGTGGGGCGGTCGTGCATGCTCGGCCTGGACCAGACGTCCAGGACGACCGAGAACCTGACCCGCACCGGAGAGTGCGTGCTCAATCTGGCCTCGTCCGCGTTGGCCGGCGCGGTCGACCGCATGGCTCTGCTGACCGGTAGTCCGGTCGTGCCCGGACACAAGGTGCGCAAGGGCTATCGGTACGAGCCCGACAAGTTCGCCGCGGCAGGACTGTCACCGGTGCCCTCCCAGGTGGTTCGTGCGCCGCGCGTGGCCGAATCCCCTGTCCAGCTCGAAGCCCGGGTGACGCGTACGCATCCCTTCGAGGACGAGGACTCCGGACTCGTGGCCGTCGAGACCCGGATCGTACGGGTGCACGTCGAGGAGGATCTTCTGGTGCCGGAGAACCGGCGTCACATCGACGCCGACCGGTGGGATCCGCTGATCATGAAATTCTGTGAGTTCTACGGCGACGGCCGCAACCTGCGTCCCTCCCGACTCGCCACCGCCTGGGAGATCCTGGGGCCGACCGAAGCAGTGCGCGGCTGAGCCACGGAGCACCTGAAGGACAGAGCGAGTGCCGACGACCGGGACGATCCCGTGAAGCGACCGCGCGGCTCGACCGCACCTGCCGCAGGCAATTCGATCCATCGATGCTGACGGCGGCAACGATGTGTCGACGCGCGGTCCGCCGGAGAACCTGAGCCGCTCCCCCGAGGAACTGGGGCGCGCGGTGCGTACCTCGTTCAGCTGCGACTACCTTGCGGATGCCGGGACGCGCCGGGAGATCCACGAAGGGCTCCAGGTGGTGGAGAACCGGAACTCCGCCGACAAGGGCCTCTTCTACGGCAAGGACGGCGATCTGACCGGCCAGGACAAGGACAGCCAGGAGGTGTCCATGCTGTCCCTCCACCTCCTCCGGTCCGCCTTGGTCCACGTCAACACCCCGCTGCTCCGGCAGATCCTTGCTGACCCGGAGTGGGCCGACCGGCTCACCGGCGCCGCCCGGCGGGCGCTGTCCCCGCTGTTCTGAACCCACGTGAACCCCTACGGCCGGTTCGAGTTCGACATGGACAACCGGCTCGACCTCACCCCAGTGGCCACGCTGCCCGGCCCGCGCAGCGTGCCAGGCGCGCAGGCCGGGCAGCCGGCACCGGACCGTACGCCCGATCAGCATCATGAGGGAGGACGGGGGCGGCCCGGCGGAGGTACTCGCCGAGGGAAGAAGAGCTACTCGTTGCGCAGCACCTGGGCGATAGTGAGCCGCGCTGCCGACCTCGCCGGGATCAGCGCACCGAGGACGGCGATCGTCACGCCCGCCAGAACGAGGGCGGCCAGCTGTGGCACGTGCCAGACCTGCTTCATGGATTCCGGGAACGAGATCACCCCGACGTGATCCACCACCAGCCGGTGCGCGACGATCCCCAGGGGGATCCCCAGCAACCCGCCGGCCACTCCCAGAGCCGCGACGGATGACACGGCCATCACCATGACCTGCCGCGGCGTCATTCCGATCGACTTGAGCATGCCCAGGTCGCGGCGCCGCTCCCTGATGTTGAGCAGGACGGTGTTGAAGACGCCGAGTGCTGCGACGACGGTCAGCAGCACGGTGAACACCGACGCGAAGCCGACGACGGTCGTGGTGGCGGTGTCGTCCGAGTGCCGCAGTGCGGGACGGAGGGCCGGATCGGCCGCCTTGACCGCTGTGATGTAGCGCTGGGCGTCGGCGCCACGCGCGAGCCGGACCGTGTACTCGGCCGCCTGTGTGGTCGGGTCGAGTCGTGTCAGCGTCTGCCAGTTGGAGTCCAGTGCCTGGGCGTTGCCTTCCATGAGCTCACCCACGATGGTGACGGGCGCCTGCTTGCCGTTCATCTGGATGGTGACCCGGTCGCCTACCGACAACCCGTGCTGGTTGAGGAACGCCGGGCCGGCTGCGGCCTCCCCGGCGCGGGTCGGCCAGTGCCCCTTGACGATCTCGGAGGCGAGGTCCTGGGTGTCCCCGCGGTAGAAGTTCGCGAATACGGTCTGCGTGTATCCGGCGAGGCCCACCTTGGTGAGCGCGCGAGCGGTCACCTGGTCCGCGCCGGGCAGGGAGCGCAGTCGTTGTTCGGCCTGCCGGTCGCCCGGTTCCGGAGCGTTCCGGCCACGCGCGGGCACGTCTGCCTGCACATCGACCCGGTCGGAACCGTCGCCCTTGCCGGCGTTCCCGTAGGCGACCATGGTGCTGGCCAGACCGGTGGTCAGGGTCACGGTGGTGACCCCGAGGACGATGGCCGCCATGGTCAGCAGGGAGCGGCCCGGCCGGGCGAACGGCTGGCCCAGCCCCAGGCTCACGGCACGCGGTAGCCGGGTTCCGCTGAGTCGGCGCTGGATGCTCAGTCCGCGTCCGGTCCGTGGTGTGCTGCCTGCCGTGATCGCCTGGGCCGCGGACAGTCGGTGTGCGCGCACGGCGGGGACCAGGGCGGCAACGACGACGAGGGTGGGCATGCCCACCAGGCATGCGGCGGACGGCCACCAACTGATACCGATGGAGGCGCTGCCCGTTTCGATGCCGGAGAAGGCCACCTTCAGGATGGGGCTGGCCACCGCGTTGCCGATCAGGGTGCCGATGGCGCAGCCGATGACCGCGGGGACGGAGACCATCGTCAGGTAGACCGCCACCACCTGGTTCGGGGTGAAGCCCAGCGACTTGAGTACGCCGATGTGCCGGTGCCCGGAGACGACTGCCCCGCTGACGACATTCCCGACGATCAGCACGGAGACCAGAAGGCCGAGGACGCCGAAGAGCGTCATGAACGGCAGGTACGCATCGGCCTGTGCGGAGAAGGCCCGCTTGAGGGTGAGGTAGGACTGCGTGGTGGTCAGCGAACCGGCGGGCAATTCGGCGGTGGCTGTGGTGAGGCCGGTACGCAGCTCCTGGTCGGTCGCGGCGTTCGTGAAGCGGTACAGCATCTGGACGGTCACCGGGTGCAGTTGGGCCATCTGCTCGGGTGAGACCCAGGCCCCGGCCGACTTGCTCATGCTGGTGGCGAACCCGACGACGGTGAGGGCCGGGGCGCCGCGCGCCTTGAGCCTGGTGCCGAGCCGGTCAGGGCCGGGCGTGCCGTCGACGGGCCAGTTGACGACGATTTCACCGGGAGCGGTGGCCCAGCGGCCTTCGAGGAGACGGATGCGGTCCACCGGGCCGTCCGGGTCGGCCCGGCCCACGACGGCGAGAGAACCGGCCGACATCCACAGCCAGTCGTGGGGCATCTCCAGGACGGCTTGTCCGAAGGGTCCGGCGGCGGCCTCGACGCCGGGGCGGCGGGCCGTCTGCGCCAGCTGCGCACGCGAGGCCTTCTCCAGGTCGAACGCCGCCACCGTGTGGGCGCCGCGCTGCTGGTCGAAGGCTTTGTCGAAGGGGGCTGAGGCTGCGGTGAGCAGCCCCAGCCCGAGCAGGACGGTCGTGGTGGAGCACAGGACCACGAGCCCGATGACGATCGTCTGGAGCCTGCGGCGTTCGACGGCCGCCCGCGAGGCCCTCCACACGGCGCTCATGCGGTCGGCTCCAGCGTGCTCTCGCGGGCCACTCGGCCGTCGGCGACCTCGATCAGGCGGCTGGCGCAGCGGGTGGCCAGATGCGGGTCGTGCGTGACGATCAGCAAGGTCTGCCCGATCTGGTTGAGGTCGATCAGCAGGTCCATGACCTGCTCTCCCGAGCGGCTGTCCAGCGCGCCCGTCGGCTCGTCGGCCAGCAGCAGGGCCGGACGGTTCATCAGCGCCCTGGCCACGGCCACTCGTTGACGCTCGCCTCCGCTCAATGCGGCCGGGTAGGTGTCCTTGCGGTCGGCGATGCCCAGTTCGCCGAGGAGTTCCAGCGCGCGGCGGCGGGCCTGCCGGGCGGACGTGCCGGTCAGCTGAGCGGCCAGCGCGACGTTGTCCAGGGCGGGCAGGTCGTCGATCAGATTGAAGAACTGGAAGATCATGCCGATGTGTCGCCGCCGGAACAGCGCCAGCCCCGTCTCGTTCAGCTTTCCCAGGTCCTGGCCGTGGACCTGCACCGTTCCCGACGTCGGGCGGTCCAGACCGGCAACCATGTTGAGCAGCGTGGACTTGCCGCACCCGGAGGGCCCCATCACCGCGACCGCTTCCCCGGCGCGGATATCCAGGCAGACGCCGTCCAGGGCCTTCGCGTCGCCGTACTCCTTGTGGACATCGTCCAGCCGGACGACGACCTGCTGGGAGCTGTCCAGATCAGTTGTCATGGCATGAACCTAGAAGCGGCGCGACGGGTATGACGTCCCCCGCCGGATGTAACCGGCCCCGCAGGTCATCCTGGGGATGTAGGGAAACTGGATCCGGAGCATGAGGCGTATGGGCATGCCGAGCTGCGAGGCTTGTGCGGGTGGGGAGTTCAGGGTTGATCTGGCTGGGCGCGGCATTGGTGGCGGCGTACGCCGCAGTTGTCGTTCTGGGTGCGGCGCTCATCCGGGCGCGGCGGCGATACCGAGCAGGCATGGAAGAGCGCGGCTGGCTGCTTGAGCGGGAGCGCGAGAGTGCGGCGCGGACCGCGGTCGAGACCGAGCGGGCCAGGATCGCGGCCGAACTCCACGACATCGTCAGTCATAACGTGAGCCTCATGGTCGTCCAGGCCGGGGCCGCCCGCGAGGTGCTGGCCACCCTGCCCGACGAGGCCGAGGCCGCGATGAGCGCCGTGGAGAGCGCAGGGCGGACCGCCATGACCGAGCTACGGCACCTGCTCGGCCTGCTCGCCCCCGCACAAGGCGGCGACGACGAACCACCCCACGGTCAGGACCTGGCACCCCAGCCCAGCCTGAGCCGACTCAGCCCGCTGATCGACCGGATCGCCTTCGCCGGCCTGCCCGTGGAGGTGCGGATCTCCGGGGAGCCCCGGCCGCTGCCGACCGGGATCGATGTCACCGCCTACCGGATCATCCAGGAGGCGCTGACCAACGCCCTCAAACACGGCGGCGGAGTGAAAGCCGAGGTGACGGTGCGGTACGCGGAGCACTACCTGCGCGTCGAAGTCCTGAACAGCGGACCAAGCGTCCTGACCGGCGACGCTGCCGGGCCTCGCAGCCGTCCGGCTGCAGGCCAGGCCCGCGGAGCGGGGCGGGGACTGCTCGGCCTGCGCGAGCGGGTCGCCGTCTACGGCGGCGACCTGGACGCCCGGCGCCGTCTGGGCGGTGGCTACCGTGTCCGCGCCCGGATCCCACTGGACCGGCCATGACCACACCGACCACACCGACCGACCCCGCCCCCCGCGTCGTGATAGCCGACGACCAGGAGCTGGTCCGCACCGGTTTCCGCCTGATCCTGACCGCACGCGGCATCAACGTGGCCGGCGAAGCCGCGGACGGAGCCGAGGCCGTCAAAGCCGTCCGCCGCCTACGTCCCGACGTCGTCCTCATGGACATCCGCATGCCGAACATGGACGGCCTGGAAGCCGCCCGCCAGATCCTCGCGCAGGTCCCGGACTGTCGAGTGATCATGCTGACCACCTTCGACCTCGACTCCTACGTCTACGCCGCCCTCGCCGCCGGCGCCAGCGGCTTCCTCCTCAAGGACGTCACGCCCGCACACCTGGCAGCCGCCGTACGCCTCGTCGACACCGGTGACGCACTGCTCGCCCCCTCGATCACCCGCCGCCTGGTGGAACGCTACGCCTCCAGTGCCGCACGGACCGCTCCGACCTCGACACTCCCCGCCGTCCACCGCGACCTTGCTGTACTGACACCACGCGAACGCGAGGTGCTGACACTCATGGGCAAGGGCCTGTCCAACGCCGAACTCGCCCAGGAACTGACACTGAGCGAAGCGACGGTGAAAACCCACGTGGCCCGGATCTTCGCCAAGCTGGCCCTGCGGGACCGGGCCCAGGCCGTCGTTCTCGCCTACGAGACGGGACTCGTCGCACCCGGCGAATCCGCGCCATCCGCTGACCTCGATCGCCAGGCCGTTTTCACCCCCGGTCGGTTCCGCTCTGGCGCTTGATGCTCGACCGTGCCGTCGGCGTGGACAGGGCAATGGCGTCAGGCCGGCCAGGATGCTCTCGATCCACCGGAGGAGTTCTCACAGACGTTCCTTTGCCGGAGCAAGATCGACAACGGGCCGTCGGACCCCCGCTGATCTTGGTTCGGTTCTCATGACCTGCTCTCGCTCAAAAGCGGGGCGGACCCTGTTCTGAGAGTTGCGCCACGCGAGTAACCAGGCCCATGACGGGCCCTCGGCAGACTTCCCCGGCCGACCGGTCGGACGCGGGCGACGTCGAACAGCACGCCTGTCCGAAGTGTGGCGCACAGCCCGGCCCGCCCTGCCGCTCGCGCGGCGGCGCGGTCGCCTCCGCCTGCCACACCCGCCGCTTCACGACGGCCCCCCGGCTGAAGAAGGTGCTGCGGGTGCTGGCCCCGGCGGACAGGGGACCGGGCCGGCCGTGACGGCCGGGCCCCCGCCCTCGGCGCCGGTCGACCCGGACCTGCCGAGCGCGGACATCCGCTTCGGCTGCGCCAGATGCTCGACCCTCGGCCAGGAACTCGACTCCCAGCTCGACGCACTCGGCAAGCACGGCATCCCGAGGGACAAGATCTTCAGCGAGAAGACCGGCACCCGGGTGCGGGTCCGCCCCCGGTTCGAGGAGGCGCTGAGGACGGCGCGGGAGGTCAAGGCGCGCGCCCCGCACTGCCGGGTCATCTTCACGGTGTACGAGATGAAACGGCTCGGGCGCGACGCCGCCGAGCTGACCACGCTCGCCGACCGACTCACCGCCCACGGCCTGGTCCTGGAGATGCCCGCCGGTCCCTTGCCCGGCATCTACGGCCCCACCGGCCCGGGGAGGCTGCTGTTCGCGTTCTTCGCGGCGTTGGCGGAGACCGAGCGGGAGGACACCCGGGAGTCGTCCCCGGAGGGACTCGACACCGCGGCCCGCAAGGGCGGGCACGGCGGCCGACCACCAGTCATCACCGACGACATGCTGTACACCGTGCTGCGGCGCCGGGCAGGCGGCGAGTCCGTCGAGCGGATCCAGCCCGACCTGATCACCCCCACCGGCAAGCGCAAGGGACAGGATCCCTCCGTCGCCGGCATCTACCGGGCGCTCGCCGAGCACGCCAAGCGCGAGACGTACCCCGAAGCTGTCGAACGAGCCCACGCCGACTTCGCCGCCCTTCAGGCCGGCGAACTTCCCGGACCTCGCACTGCTCATCCTGACCGAGCGACACTCTGACTACAGAGAACTGCTTGTCCGATGGCGGCAGCTGTACGAGAACGGGGCCACCACGGCCGGGGTGCGGCCGACAGCGATCGGACCCGGGACGCGGTCTCGTCACCCGCACGATGAGGCCGCCGCCGGGCCGATCACCACCGGGTCGGTCCGGCGGCGGTGGACGCCGGGATCCGCGCCGGACGCGGATCCCGCTGGAGTGAGGGAAGGGTCAGGTGCCACCAGTCGGCGAGGCGGCGGGTGAGGGCGTCCGGCCCTTCCAGCGCCTCGGTGAGGGCGCAGAAGCCGAAGAAGGCGCGGACCAGGGTGCGGGCGGTGGGAGCAGGGCGGACGTGGGCGGCCAGTTGACCCTCGTTGCGGGCCTGGGCGAGCAGCCGCGTGGCCGCGGCCGTCCAGAGGACGAAGGGGTCGGGAAGCCGCACGTTGATGGTGTTGCGCTCCGCCCACAGGCGGGCGCCCGCGCGGGTCAGGGGGTCCTCGGAGAGGGCGCGGGCGATCTCGTAGCTCAGGTCGACGAGGCGGTCGAGCGGCGGCACGGTCCGGTCGTCGTACCGCGCGGCGAGGCCGGGCCAGGTGGCGAAGCCGTCGCGGACGACGGCGAGGGCGATGCCCTCCTTGTTGGTGTAGTGGAAGTAGACGGAGCCGCTGGTCCGTCCGGACCGGGCGCATATCTCGTTGACGCTGGTCCCCGCGTATCCCTGCCGGGCGAAGAGCCAGGCGGCCGCTTCCAGGAGTGATCTGCGGGTTTCTCTGGCCCGTTCCTGCACGGTCCCGTGCCCCTCGGCTCGTTGTGGGATGAACGACGGAAAATGTAGTGCGCCCGCGTACGCCTGGAGCAAACAGACGTCAACCGCGCGCCGTTACTGCACGTTCTTTCGAATGCGCACGCGCGCGAGTGGCAAGTGACTCTTCAGGGCTGATTCCCGCTCCGTCGGACGACGGCATCCTTGCACGTCGGTGGAGTGCGCGCGCCGCCGGGGACTGTGCCAAGTCCCTTTTTCCCGAGAGGCGTTGACGGGCCCGGAAACGCGGATCCGGTCTCAACGCCAAGGGTCGCGTACACCCTTTCCGTGTCGTGGTCGAGCACTCGAAATGGTGATTGCGCTGCCTTTCGGGACAGAAATAACGTAGCCGTCGCAATGTTTTTCTTTTGTGGCTGATGCCCCGAAATGCGAATCGTTCCGTTCGAAGGGATCGACGACGGAACGGCGACGGCCCTGGAGGCCCGTCCCGGGGGCCGCAGCACTTCGCTCCGCGGTTCCGCGACGCGCGTGACCGCTCGCCCCCCAGGAGGCCACCGTGGCACCGACGTCACGTTTTCTCCCGAACTGGTTCCCCGAGGCCATCGTCTTCGACTGCGACGGGACCCTGATGGACACCGAGCGTCATTGGCAGGACGCCCGCAACCGAGCCTTCCGCGAGTTCGGACTGCTGCCGCCGCCGGGCTTCGCGGAACGCGCCAAGGGCGTGCACTACGTCGACTGCGGGCGCCTCATGGCCCAGGAGACGAACAAGCCCGAACTGGCCACGGAGCTGACGGCGGCGCTCCTCGGGCACTTCCTGTCCCTCGTCGCGGAAGACCCGCTGACCATGCCGGGCGCCGCCGAGTTCGTAAGGCTGTGCGCCCGTCGTGTTCCGCTGGCGGTGGCCAGCAACTGCCCGCTGGAGGTGGTGGACGAGAGCCTCGGCCGCGCCGGACTGCGCCGGTACTTCCGCCACGTCGTCGTGCCCACGGTGATGCCGGGCGAGCCCGGCGCGGAGGAGGCGGCGAAGGCGCTGGCGCAGGGTGAGGACAGCCGGGTGGTGCGGCCCAAACCGTGGCCCGACGTCTACAGCACGGCGGCGCGCCTGTGCGGCGTCCCTCCAGCGGCCGCCCTCGCCGTCGAGGACTCCCTCACCGGGATCGAGTCGGCGTGGCGCGCGGGTCTGCGGGTGATCGGGGTGGGGCCGCTGCCGAACGGCGGTGACAGCGGGCACGCCGACGTCTGGATCACGGGGCTGGACACCGGGGAGGTGCTGGCGTGGGCGCGGGAGGGGGCGCCGGCCCGGGCCCGGGGCGCCGAACGCGCCGACGAGGACCCCACGCCGACGTAGGGGGCGTCCCGCACCGCAGGGCGAGGCGCCGATCATGGTGGGTGCCGACAGCGGAGACAGCGGAGAACCCCACGTGACGACCGTCGCCCTGATCAACCCCAACACCTCGCAGGCCACCACCCGGATGATGGCCTCCATCGCCCGGCGGACCCTCCGCCCCGACGAGGGATACGAGGTCCTCGGCGTCACCGTGGCCGAGGGGCCGCCGATGCTGGTCGCCGAGGACGCGCTGCTCGCCTCGGCACCTCGCGTCCTCGCCGCGGCGCGGGGCGTTCTCGACGGGCCGGCGGGCGGGCGCGTACGGGCCTTCGTGGTCGGGGCGTTCGGGGACCCCGGGGTCGAGGAACTGCGCGCGTGGGCCGGTGTTCCCGTCGTGGGGATCGCCGAGGCCGCCATGGCCGAGGCCGCGGCGGACGGCCGCCGGTTCGGCATCGCCACGACCACCCCCGGTCTGGCCGCCGCCATCGCCGCGCGGGTCGACCGGCTGGGGTGGTCCGACCGGTACACCGGTCTCCGGCTCACCCCCGGCGACCCCCTGCGCCTGGCCGCGTACCCGGACGTCATGCGGGAGCGGCTGGCCGAGGCGGTCGGCGCCTGCGTGACCGAGGACGGCGCCGAGGCCGTCGTCATCGGAGGGGGACCGCTGGGCGAGGCGGCCGAGGCGCTGCGGCACCGCTTCCCCGTCCCGGTCGTCGGCCCGGTCCCGGCCGCCTGCCGGGCGGTACGGGGGATGCTGAGGTGAACCCCCGTCGTCGGAGGGTCGGGAACACCGAAACGGGCGCCCGTCCCGCGCAGACGGCGGGTCGGTGAGTGCCGCACCCCCCGTGCTTCCGTCCACGCCGTCCCGGTCGTCGTGGCATCGTGGTGGGCATGGCGACCGGGCTGGACGTGGCCGTGCTGATCGGCCTGCAGGCGTCGGGCAAGTCCACTTTCTACGCGCGCTGCCTGTCGGGGCGGTACGCGCTGGTGAGCAAGGACCTGTTCCCGCCGCGAGCGAGGAACAAGCAGCGGCGGCAGATGCGGTTGCTGGCGGAACACCTCGCGGCCGCCCGGCCGGTGGCGGTGGACAACACCAATCCGTCACCGGCCGAGTGGGCCCCGCTGGTGGAGGCGGCCCACGCACGGGGGGTGACGGCGACGGCGTACTGGTTCCCTCCGGACGTGGCGGGCTCACTGCGCCGCAACGCCGCCCGCGAGGGCCGTGAGCGTGTCCCGGACGTCGGCGTCCTGGCGACGGCGAAACGCCTGCGGGAGCCGACCGCGGCGGACGGGTTCGACGCGGTCCGCGAGGTGAGGTTCGACGGCTGCGGCGGCTTCGCGGTACGGGGGTGAGGCGGCCGGGATCGCGTGCGCGCGGGCTCCACGGCTGGTGCTGGACGAGGGATGCGTGTGCCGTCGGAGCAGCCGTCGGGCTCGTCCTGGCCGGGTGGCGATGGACATGCCCGAGCCCGGAAGCAAGAAGTACGACACCCGGCGTGCGAAGGCGCGGAAGGCTCCGGCGGCAACGACCAGGACGCCGACGAAGCCGCTGACGGGACCCCGCAGAGGGATCCGGGACCCACGACGTGGGAATCCGGGACCCACGACGTGGGACTCCGGTCCGAAACGGACCGACGCGGCTCGTTCCGCAGCCCGTCGCGGCAGCGGTCACCCCCTGGTCCCACGGACCGGACGCGGCAAGGACCGGGGGGACGGCACACTGCCGCGCAGCCGGGACGTCCACCGGGCGGCTCGGGCGCTTCTTGACCGGCCCCGGACCGTGTCCGTCGTGGTCCGGGCAGCAGGCGGTGCCCTCTTCCGCCAGGTGACTCGGCCGCTCGGAACGGCGACTGCTCCCATCGGGTGCCTGTCAGGTCGAAAGAGATGCCGGCGCGACCGGCTCCAGCGGAGGGCGGAAGGGTGCCGTACCCCCGGCTTCCGCGGCGCGTCCTGGGGCTGGGCCGCGCGCCGACCGGTTCGCGTCGGCGTAACGTCCTCGTACGGGCGGCTCTACGCTCGGGTAGTCGGCTTCCCCGTTCACCGAGGAGGTGTCCCGTGGTCAGCGCAGGTGATCCATCCTCCGCGGACGAATCGGTGGAAATCGCTTTCGCCGACACGGTCCGCCGGACCGGCGCTTCCGTCGGCGCTCTGTTCCTCCTGCAAGCGGACCGTCGGCTGCTACGTCTGCAGCTGCTGAGCGGGGCCCCGGCCGAGTTCGCCGCCCCCTGGTCGCGGGTGCCGCTGACCGCGTCGGCACCGGTGGCCGACGCGGTCCGCGAGGAACGTCTGGTGTGGGTGAGCAGTCACGAGCAGATGGCCCGCTTCTATCCGCGCACCGCCATGGCGCTTCCCTACCCGCTGGCCCTGGTCGCCGCTCCGGTCATCGGGATCCGGCCGCACGGGGCGATGCTCTTGATCTGGCCGGCCGGCCGGCCGCCGTACATGACCGCCCGGGAGCGCGGCAACATCGAGTCCAGCTGCCAGCGCCTGGCCCGGCTCCTGGAGGAATCCGCGGCGGGCAGCTCGAGCACGGCCCCGGCCGATGGACCTCGCGTCGTCCCCGTGGGCACCGGCCTACCGTCCATGACACACGAACTGGCCGCGGCGGACCTCGTGGAGCGCCTGCCGGGCGGAAGCTGCTCCGTGGATCTGGAAGGGCGGTTCACGTACGTCAGCTCCGGGGCCTGCGAGCTGCTGGGCCGCCCCGCCGACCAACTGCTGGGCACACTGCCCTGGCAATCCCTGCGCTGGCTCGACGAGCCCACCTACGAGGACCGTTACCGCGCCGCCGTCATCGGCCGCGAACCCGTCGTCTTCTCGGCGTGCCGCCCACCGGACCACTGGCTGGACTTCCACCTGTACCCGGACGCCAGCGGCATCAGCGTGCGCATCGTACGCTCCGGTGCCGGCCCGCCGTCGGCGCCCGCGTCCCCCGGCTCCCCGCGCAGCTCCGCGCCGGCCCGTGCCGGGCAGCTCTACCAGCTCGTACACCTGGCGGCGGGGCTGACGGAGGTGGTCGGCGTCAAGGACGTCATCGACCTGGTCGCCGACCAGGTCATGCCGGCCTTCGGGGCACAGGGCCTGGTGCTGTCCATGGCCGAGGCGGGCCGCCTGCGGATCACGGGTCACCGCGGCTACCCGGCCGGTGCCGTGGAACAACTCGACCACCTGCCCCTCGACACCGCCTTCACGCCGGCCGGGCGTGCCCTCGGGAGCGGTGTCCCCGCCTTCTTCTCGGATCCGGCCGAGATGCGGCGCATCTACCCGGAAGCGCCCGTGGTCAGCGGCAAAGAAGCCTGGGCCTTCCTGCCGCTGATCGTTTCCGGCCGGCCGGTGGGGGTCTGCGTCCTGTCGTACGACAGTCCGCACGTGTTCTCCGCGGCGGACCGTGCCGTGCTGACCTCGCTCGCCGGGCTGATCGCCCAGGCTCTGGACCGTGCCCGCCTCTACGACACGAAGCACGACCTCGCCCACAGCCTCCAGCAGGCGCTCCTGCCCCGTACCCTCCCCGCGCTCACCGGCCTGCAGGTGGTGGCCCGCTATCTTCCCACCACCCGTGGCATGGACATCGGCGGCGACTTCTACGACCTCATCCCGCTCGGGACCGTCGGCGCCGCGGCCGTCATCGGTGACGTCCAGGGACACAACGCCTCCGCGGCCGCCCTCATGGGACAGGTGCGTACGGCAGTGCACGCCCATGCGGCCCTCGGTGCGACCCCGGACGAAGTTCTGACCCGTACCAACCGGCTCCTGACCGATCTGGGTCACGATCTGTTCACCAGCTGCCTCTACGCACAGGTCGACATCGTTCGTGGACAGGTGGCGCTCGCCAGTGCGGGCCACCCGCCACCCGTACTGCGCGACCCTCACGGCGCCGCTTCTCCCGTGAACGTTCTGCCCGGACCTCTCCTGGGCATCGAGCCCGACGCCGTTTTCCCCGTGACCCGAGTCTCCTTCGGCCCGGGAGCCGTGCTGGCCTTCTACACGGACGGCCTGATCGAAGAGCCGGGGGCGGACCTCGACGACTCCATCGCCCGCCTCGCCCGGCAACTCGCCCGCGTCGGCGACCGCCCTTTGGACACGCTCGTCGACGACCTGCTCAGAACGGCTGGTCCCGGCGGGCAGCGCACCGACGACATTGCCGTGCTCCTCCTGCGCCGGGCCCCGTCGGGCTGAGCGGAGGACGCGTTCTCGGCTCAGCCCTGGAGACGGGTGTCCGGTGCCCACGCCCGGCGCCCGCGTCACCGGGGCGGCGCCGCGGCGGCCGCCTCCGCCGGAGACCCGGCGGTGACGGAGGGGGTCGAGAACGGCCGGCTGACGCCACGCATCCGCCGCGTCCTTCCCCCGGCCGGTGCCGCGGAGGCGCACCGTTTGGTGGAAGAACGCCGGATCACCGGCGAGGTTCCGTTCCCCACCGGCAAACGATCAACCCACCCACATCGACGCATCACCTGGAAACGGAGCACCACTCATGCGCGCGACCCTCATGTACGGCGCCGGCGACGTCCGTGTCGAGAACGTCCCCGACCCCGTCATCAAGCACCCCACCGACGCACTGGTCCGCATCACCGCCTCCTGCGTCTGCGGCAGCGACCTGTGGCCGTACGCCTCGATGAAGCCCGAGGACGGACCCGCACGGATGGGCCACGAGTTCATCGGCATCGTCGAGGACACCGGTTCGGAGGTGAGCACCGTCGAGCGCGGCGACCTGGTCGTGGCCCCGTTCGCGATCTCCGACAACACCTGTGAGTTCTGCCGCGAGAGCCTGCACACCTCCTGCTCCCACCCCCAGGCGAACTTCTGGGACGGCGAGGCGGAGGAGGGCGGCCAGGCCGAGGCGGTCCGTGTGCCGCTGGCCGACGGGACCCTCGTCAGGCTGCCCGTCGCCGCGGACTCCGCCCTCGTCCCGTCCCTGCTGACCCTCTCCGACGTCTTCGGCACCGGCTACCACGCCGCCGTGACGGGCGGTGTCAGCGATCGCACCCGCGTCACCGTGATCGGTGACGGCGCCGTCGGCCTGCTCGCAGTCCTGTCGGCCAAGCGCCTGGGAGCGGAACAGATCATCCTCATGGGCCGTCACCCGGCACGCACGGACCTGGGCCGCGAGTTCGGCGCCACCGACGTCGTCTCGGCCCGCGGCGAGGAAGGCATCGAGGCGGTCCGTGGACTGACCGGCGGGCACGGCACGCACGTGGTCCTGGAGGCCGTCGGCAACATGCCCGCCTACCAGCAGGCCCTCGGTGTCGTCCGCCCCGGCGGCGTGATCAGCCGCGTCGGCGTGCCCCAGTACGAGGAGGCACCGATCGGCTTCGGCAGCCTCTTCCGCCACAACATCCGCCTCGCGGGCGGACCCGCACCCGTGCGCGCCTACATCGAGGAACTGATGCCCGCCATCCTCGAGGGCACCATCGAGCCCGGGAAGGTCTTCGACGCCACCACCGACCTCGACGGCGTCCCCGCCGGGTACCGGGACATGGCCGACCGCAAGAGCCTCAAGGTCCTCGTCGAGCCCTGACCCGGGGGCATCCGCAAGGGGTGAGGGGGCGCGGTCCACGACAGCTCCGGATCGACGCCGGGAACGGCGCCTGTGCGCGGTTCTCCCACGAGGACCCCTCGTCGAGAACGGTGACGTCGCCCCCTCGTGCCGCCCTGCCGGTCCGGACCGTCGCTCCGGCGGCTCCGTCCGGACCGTCGCTCCGGCGGCTCCGTCCGTGCTACGGGCCGCTTGCGAGCCGCGGGCGCCCGGTCCGTGCGTCCGCCCGGTTCCTCCTGGCGGGAAGCGGACGTCCCATCGCCAGCCGGGCCACACGCGGCCAGTCGGCCGCCACCCCCTCCGTTCTCGGCCTGCCGGGGCGCCGGTGCGGCACGCGGACCCTGAGGGCTCCAGGCGCACTACGGCACACCACGGGAGACGGCAGGACGACGTGCTCCCCGTCGATGCCGACCGGCATGGTGGCGGTGTCGGTCTCGACGGCGACCTCGCCGGCGCTGAGCCGGACGAGACCCCCCGAACGCGGTCGGCTCGCCAGGCGCGCGGCCTGGACGGTGCTGCCGACCCGGACGCACGCCACACCCAGCAGTCCCGTGTCCAGCCGCTCCCTGCGCCCCGGGTGCGCCGCGTCGACGACGCGTCCGTAGGGGTTGTTGCTGACGAGCAGCGCCTGGAGGCCCGCGAGGCGCCGCCCGTCGGCCGTCATCCGCAGCGCGGGTGCGTTCTCGCCGGTGAGCAGTCCGGGAAGGGTCTGCCAGACCGTACGGGCTTTCGCGGCCCGGTAGGCGGGGTCGGAGACGACGGACGCGTACGTGCCGAACGAGGCGTTGTTGACGAAGACGCGGTCCGCGGCGTATCCGAGGTCGACGCGGATCTCGACACCTCCGGTCAGGGCTTCCAGGGCCCCCACCGGGTCGTCGCGGTCGAGACCGAGGTCGAGGGCGAAGTGGTTGCGGGTGCCGGCCGGAATCACCGCGAAGGGCACGTCGTGGCGGGCGGCGACATCGGCGACCAGCGCCTGGGTGCCGTCGCCGCCCGCCACCGCCAGCAGGTCGGCTCCGTCGGCGACGGCCTGCCGGGCCAGCGTGGTGGCGTCCTGGCCGGGGCCGAGCACGTGCACGCGGCAGCCCGCGGCCCGTGCCTTGTCCACCAGGTGGAACCGGTCCACCTTGCCGCCGCCGGACCGGCGGTTCATGAGCACCCAGGGGTGGCGGGGTGCCACGGCGACCCGTTCGGAGACGGTGGGAGCGGGGGCCTGGGCCGAGCGTGCAGCGGTGACGGCCAGTGCCAGCAGGCCCAGCGACAGCAGGGCGGGGCCCAGCAGGCCGGCC
The DNA here is from genome assembly GCF_055564355.1 of Streptomyces sp. NPDC029152. Classification (NCBI taxonomy): domain Bacteria; kingdom Bacillati; phylum Actinomycetota; class Actinomycetes; order Kitasatosporales; family Streptomycetaceae; genus Streptomyces; species Streptomyces sp. NPDC029152. Next base: position 345,127 of record NZ_JBVHWR010000002.1, read on the forward strand.
GTGGCGTAGAGCACGAGGACGGCGACCGGTACGGCCACCGACAGCACCGTTCCGACCGCGCGGACGATTCCGGTATGCGCCAGGGTCCACCACACGCCGACGGCTGCGAGCGCGAGTCCCGCGACGCCGATCAGCGCCCACAGCACGCTGCGCAGACCGGCGGCGACGAGTGGTACCAGGACGCCGCCCAGCAGGAGCAGCAGGGCGACGCGGGCGTGCGCGGCACTGCCCTCGCCCCGGACGCCCGCCGCTCGTGGTGCGCTCGGCCCGTCACCTCGTGAGCCCACCTGCCGGCCCTTCTTCCCTGCCCCGTCCCTATCGCGGCCGGCGCTCCCCGGACAGGTCGTACAGATTGCCGTCGCGCTGCACCACGCACAGGGCCCAGATGACGAAACCGGACATGGTGATCATGACGACGGACCACACCGGGTAGTACGGCAGGGAGAGGAAGTTGGCGATGATCACGAGCCCCGCGATGGCGACGCCGGTGACGCGTGCCCACGTCGCCGTCTTGAGCAGCCCGGCACTGACGATCATGGCGAGCACGCCCAGGACGAGGTGGATCCAGCCCCAGCTGGTCAGGTCGAACGCGAAGACGTAGTTGGGCGTGGTGACGAAGACGTCGTCCTCGGCGATGGCCATGATGCCCCGGAACAGAGTGAGCAGACCGGCGAGGAAGAGCATCACGGCGGCGAAAACGGTCAGGCCGGTCGCCCATTCCTGCCTCGCGGTGTGTGCCGGGCGGGTGTGTGTCGCGGTCATCTCGGACCTCGTTTCGTGTGATGCGGGTGTTTCAGTGCGCGGAGGTGCCGGTGCCTACCGTGTCCGTGCGTGCTGCCGGGCCCTGACCGGACAGGACCAGTTCCTTCGCCCTGCGGAACTCCTCTTCCGTGATGGCGCCCCGGTCCCGGATCTCGGAGAGCCGGGCCAACTCGTCGACGCTGCTGGGCCCGCCGGTCGCGGTCTTCCTGATGTAGGCGTTGAACTCCTCCTGCTGGGCACGGGCCCGCGCGGTCTCCCGGCGCCCCATGTTCTTGCCGCGGGCGATCACGTAGACGAACACGCCGAGGAAGGGCAGGAGGATGCAGAACACCAGCCAGCCGGTCTTCGCCCAGCCACTCAGCCCGTCGTCGCGGAAGATGTCGGTGATGATCCGGAAGAGCAGGATGAACCACATGATCCACAGGAAGAGGATCAGCATGGTCCAGAAGGCACCCAGCAGCGGGTAGTCGTACGCCAGGTAGGTCTGTGCGCTCATGTCCGTTCTCCGTCCCGGCAGAGCACGGCCGTCGTGCCGTACCGACTTCAGGGTGGTCACGGAGTCCGCCGTCCGGCATCACCCGGCACGGGTGAGTGTGGTCGCCACCACGGGCGCCCTGCCCGGAAACGCCGCGCTCGTTCACGGGACCGATCGGTGCGTCGACGGACGCCCCGGACCGGCGGCTGCCGCGAGGACCGCCAGGACGATCAGGACGGCCGAGGTGATCCCGAGGACGAGCGCGACGGCGGCGGCCGTGGGGGTGGTTCCAGAGCACCGGAGCCAGCGCTCCCGCCGCTGTCACGACGCCGGTGACCCACGTCCGGTGCTTCGCCGGCAGGCGTCCGGCGGACCCGGTGTCCGCGCCGCCCCGGTGCAGGGCCCGGCCGGGCGGCCGTCGTGCGGAGCCGTGCGGGCCGGAGGGGGCGGTGGGGGCCATCGTCGTTCCTCGCGCGGGTCCGCGGTCAGGCCGTGGCAGCGGGTGCGTCCGGCCTCGGGGGACCTGCCCCGCGGAGTGCGGACCGCAGGCCCAGGGCGACCACCGCCTCGGCCAGGCCGAGCAGGACCAGCCAGAGGCCGAGCAGCCGCGTCAGGGCGCGGGCCGATTCGGCGGGCAGGGCGAGGACCACGATCCCCGCGACGACGGCGAGTACCGCCACCCCCATGACGAGGCCGCGGTGCGGCAGGTTCTCGGCGACGAGGGCGGTGTAGAGGGTGAGGATGCCGGACACCAGCCACACCATGCCGGTGATCAGCGAGAGCGCGGCGACGGTCTGCAGCGGGTTGCGCAGACACAGCACCCCGGCCAGCACGTACAGCAGCAGCCCGGGCAGTCTCTCGTGTCCTTCGCGCGCGAAGACGGCCACGAACCGGAACGCTCCGGTCAGCAGCAGGTACAGGCCGATCAGGACGGCCAGGACATGCAGCGTCGCCTCCGGCCAGACCAGGATCAGGACGCCCGGCACCAGCGTGACGACGGCCGTCCCCATGAGCCAGGTCCAGGAACGGCCCAGACCGGCGAGGGCGTGTGCGGGATCGCCCATCGCTCCGGAGGCCGCCCTGCCGGACTCGTCTCCCCGCCCCTCGGGCTCCAGCGGGTCACGCGGCACGGTCATGGCGCCTCCTCGAGGATCGGCCGGTCGTCGCCGGACCGCCGACGGGACGGTCGGTGAGCGCCGGGACGCGGGTACCCGTCCGTTCCACGGTGGGGGCCGGCATCGAGGGACGGGATCACCCGCCAGGGGTGATCCCGTCGTGCTGCCGGGAGGGTGACGTGGTCGTCGGGAGCGACGGGTCCCCCGGGCCCTGTGTGACGGAGGGACGTCGGGACGAGCGGGAGAACCACGGACGACAGGGACCGGGTTCCGTCCGGACCGGCCCGTGGCCGGCTCCGTTCCCGCCGGGGCGCAGCGCCGCAGGGCCCTGCGGACGGCCTGCCGCTCCGGCCGGATCACGGTCCGGTCCGCGAGGCCGATCCGAGCGCAACGAGCACACCGGCGCACTCCGTCCGCCGGCGTCATTCCGGAAGCTGCCGCATCTCCAGCACACGCAGGCCCAGGGACTGGCAGCGTGCGAGCAGCCCGTACAGCTGAGCCTCGTCGATCACCGTGCCGAACAGGACGGTCTGGCCCGACATCACCACGTGTTCCAGTTCCGGAAACGCTTTGGTCAGCGTCTCCGACAGGTGTCCCTCGACTCGGATCTCGTAGCGCACGAGCGGTCCTTCCACCGACCGGGCTCGGGCCACCGCCCGCGGCTTTGGGACGGACGGTGCTCTCTGCGACGATCGTGCGCCCCGTCGTCCTCCGGTGACCTCACCCGGCACAGGTGACTTCGACCGCGGTGCTCAGTGCGTCAGCGCGATCTTGAGGACGACGATCACCAGACCGAGCAGTACGTTGACCGTCGCGGTGATGGCCATCAGCCGTCGTGAGGCGCCCGCGCGGTGCGCCGCGGCGACGGACCAGCCCACCTGCCCGGCGACGGCGACGGACAACGCCAGCCACAGGGAGCCCTGGACGTCCAGCCCCAGCAGGGGACTGACGGCGATGGCCGCGGCCGGCGGTACGGCGGCCTTGACGATCGGCCACTCGTCACGGCACACGCGCAGGATCACCCGACGGCCGGGGGGATGCCGGGCGAGGCGCGCTCCGAACAGCTCGGCGTGGACGTGGGCGACCCAGAACACCAGGCTGGTGAGCAACAGCAACAGGACCAGCTCGGCACGGGGGAAGGAGCCCAGGGAGCCGGCGCCGATGACGACGGAGGCCGCGAGCATGGAGCCGTAGACGCCGCCGGTGTAGTCCGCGTGGGACCGGCGGTCGGCCCGGCGCTCCCGCCGGGCCGTGGCCCGCCCGGCCCTGTTCGTCCCTCTGGACACCAGCGTCCCCTTCCGGGCTCAGTCCGCCGGCCCGGTCGTCCCCGCCGGAGCGGTGCCGGGGGCGGATTCGGCCGGGCGGCCCGCCCGAGCGGTCGGCAGGTGCGTGGTGACCAGGAAACCGGCGAGCGCGACGCCTCCCGTGGCGAGGATCGCCGCCTTCAGCCCGGCCAGTTGAGCGGAGGCGTAGGACTCGGTGACGGCGTCGACCTCAGCCGGTGGCAGTCCGGCCCGCTCGGCCGCGGAACGCACCTGTTCGGTGGAGACGAAGGTGACGCCGGCCTCCAGGCGGATCCCGACCTGTTCACGGACCGCCGGGGACAGCCGCGGGTCGTCCGCCACCCGGGTGGTGAAGGCGCCTGCCAGCGCGCCGACCAGGATCGAGCCGATGAGGGCGGTGCCCAGCGCCGAGCCGAGGTTCTGGGCCGTGAACTGAAGCCCTCCGGCCTCGCTGCGCTCGTCCTCGCCGACGCCGGACTGGACGATGTTGCCGAGCTGTGAGGCGAGGAGGCCGACGCCGACGCCCAGCACGGCCATCGCTCCGGCGAACTGCGCGTCGTCGATGACCGGGTCGATGGTGGCCAGCAGCCACACGACGGCCGCGGCCAGAATCGTCAGGGCGAGCCGCACCACCCTGCGCGGCCCCACCCTGCGCCCCAGCGAGGACCCGCACAGAGAGGTCACCAGCATGGTGGCCGACACCGGCAGCAGGCGCAGTCCCGTCTCGAAGGCGTCGAAGCCCTGCACCACCTGCAGGTACAGCGGGATGGCGAAGAACAGACCGAGGAGGATGAGGTTCTGGCTCAGCAGCGTCGTCAGGCCGGCCCGGAGCACCGGCCTGCCCAGCAGAGACAGGTGCACCAGAGGGTCCGCGCCCCGGTCCTCGCGCCGCCGCTCCCAGAACCGGAAGACGGCCAGCACACCCATTCCGGCGCCGACGACGAACAGGGTGGGGGAGAAGCCGAGGACGGTGAAAGGCGGATTGCGGGGCTCCACCCAGCCCCAGGTGCTGCTCTGCAGCACCCCGAGCACACCCAGTCCCAGCCCGGCGGCGGAAAGCACCGCGCCCACCGCGTCCAGCCGGGGCCGGGGGCCGGCCGGGGCGGGTGTCGCGATCGCCCGCCGGCACAGCAGCACGGCCACGACCACCAGGACCTCGCCCGCGAAGACCAGCCGCCAGGTGAGGTACGTGGTCATCCAGCCGCCGAGCAGCGGACCGACCGCGATCCCGGCTCCGGCGAGGCCGCCGACGACCGCATAGGCGACGGCCCGGTCCCGTCCGCGGTACGACTCCGCGACCAAGGCCGCCATGGCCGGCAGCACCATGGCCGCCCCGAGCCCTTCGACGACGGACCAGCCCAGCGTCAGCACCCACAGGGAGGGCGCCACGGCGGTCACGGCCGATCCCGTCCCGTACACGGTCAGTCCCGCGAGGAACATGCGGCGCCGCCCCAGGATGTCGCCGAGCCGCCCGCCGATGAGCATGAACGCCGCCATGACCAGCGCGTACAAGGTGATGACGGCCTGGATGGCGGTGACCTCCGTGTCGAAGTCCTCGACCAGCTGACTGATGGACACGTTCATGACGGAGGTGTCCAGAACCATCAGGAACTGGGCCGTCCCGAGGACCACCAGAGCCCGCCAGTGCTTCACGTCGTCCCACCTCGCCCAGTCGACCTCGGTGCACCGGGGCGGAGACGTTCCGGCCGCGAAGCGGCTCCGTGCCGCACCGTTCCCGTCACCGCGTTCCGGCGTACGCTCCTTCCATCGGAACCGAGTGCGGCGCCGCGCGCCTCACCCCCCGCGGGGGAGGTCCGCTCCGGCACGGTCATGGCGTGCTCACGGCGAGCGGGGCCGGAGCGCACGTCCTCCCGGGCGCCCTCTCACAGTTGGCCGAGATCGCGCGCGCGTCGCACCGCGTCGCCGCGCCGGTTCACCGCCAGCTTCCGGTACACGCTCTTGAGGTGGGTCTTGACCGTGTTGACCGACACGTGCAGATCGGCCGCGATCTCCTCCGTGGTCATCACGCGGGCCAGTCGCCGCAGGACGTCACGCTCGCGGCCGCTCAGCTCCACCGCCACCAGGGGCGCGGGACCGGGCGCGGGCCGCGGTGGCTCGCCGTGCCCTCGTGGCCGGCCGGGCAGGAGCCAGCCCTCGGCGAGTTCGCGCAGCGACGCTGCGGCCAGCAGCGGCTTGATCCAGTCCCCTCCCTGGAGGAAGGGACGCCGCAGACGCTCGCGCCGGGCGTCCAGAAGGGCCCGCGCGACGAGTGTGCGGGCGGTGGCCGTGTGTCCCGACTCCTGCGCTGCCCGGGCTCGCACCAGTGCCGCCCCCACGCTCACGGCGGGGCCGGCGCGTCCCTCGGCACGGATGGCGCCGAGCAGTTCGGCCGCTGCCCGAGGACGTCCTGCCGCGACCTGGATCGCCGCCGCTTCCACGGCGCACACCGGTTGGCCGCTGGAGACGCCGTGGAGGAGCCGCACGGCTTCGTCCGGACGTCCGTCGGCCAGACAGGCGGCGGAGCGGACGACCGCCGCGTGACTCTCCGCCCAAGGGGAGGCCACGGCCGTGGACACGGCCTGCTCCGCCGCCTCGACGGCGGCGTGCGTTTCACCGTCGTCGAGGAGGAGGCGCGACATGACGAAGGCCCGCCCCGCCGTCGCCACCGGATCGTGCTCCCGCGCCGGCAGCCGGGCCGTCTCGTCGAGCAGGGCCCGGGCCCGGCCCAGTTCCTGACGGTCCACGGCCACCGCGGCCAGGACCAGCCGGCCGAGGCCCGCGCCGGGAGGCTGGGGCAGACCCGCCCGCTCCGCCTCCGACACCGCGGCCAGAGCCCTGTGCTCCGCGCGGCCGGGCCAGCCGTTCAGGTAGTCGAGCAGGGCCAGGTGCCCCATCGACTCCGCTCGGGGCAGGACGGTGGCGGACCCGCCCGGTACACCGGTCACGCGGGTCAGCACGGAGCGTGCGTCGTCGAAGCGCCCCTCCCACAGCCGGGCCGAACCCACATGGGTCATCAGCAGGGCGGTCAGTTCCGGGTGCTCGTCCAGCAGGCGGTCCGGCAGGGACCGTCGCAGCTCCTCGGCGGCCGCGGCGGCCTGCTCGGCCCTCTTCGGACATCCGGTGAGCCGGGCGGCGAACGCTTCCAGCAGCACGCAGCTCAGCCGGGCCGCCGCCAGGCCGGGGGAGTCCTCGGCGGCGGAGAGCTGCTCCTGCGCCCGTCGCAACCGGGGCAGGCCGTGAGCGAGGTCGCGCCGGGTCAGCGCGCCGGCCGCCCGCACGAGGTCGCTCGCCGGGCTTTCGGCGCCGGGGCCCATGCCGGCGAAGAGCTGGGCCAGAGCGTCCGCGCGCAGGCCCGTGAAGAGTTGGCCGATCGCGAGGTTGTCGACGAGCGCGCCGGCGGCCAGATCGAAGTCGCCGCCGGCGGCGCCATGGGCGAGCGTCTCCGGGAGGAAGCCGGAACGGCGCAGCCAGCGTGCGGCCCGCAGGTGCAGCTCCGGTTCCGCACCGGGCATGCGTTCGCGCAGGTGGGCCCGGAGTATCTCCCGGAACAGCGGGTGCAGCCGGTACCAGGAGTGCCCGAGCCGCTCGATGAACGCGTTCTCCCGGTGCAGCCCGGCGAGGAGGGGTTCGGCGTCGGTCCGCAGGGTCAGGGCGTCCGCCAGGTCCGGGCAGAAGCGGTCCAGGACGCTGACCCGCATCAGTAGGTCCTGCACCTCCTCCGTCCTGCACTTCAGGACCTCGGCCAGCAGGAAGTCCGCGACCGTACTGTGGTCCGCCTCGAACTCCTTCAGATACTGCTCGGGATCGGTGCTCTCCCGGGCCGCCAGGGCGGACAGCCGCAGCCCGGCGGCCCAGCCCCGGGTACGGTCCACCAGGGCGGACGTGGCGCTTGCGGGGAGGCGCAGTCCGTGCAGCCGCAGCAGCGCGTCGGCTTCCTCGGGGGTGAAGGACAGTTCGGCGCCGCGAATCTCGGTCAGCTCGCCGGCGGCACGGTAACGGTGCAGGGGGAGCAGCGGTTCGGTGCGGGTGACGAGGACGAGGCGCAGCCCCTGGCCGGCGTGGTGCAGGACGAACTCCAGTTGTTCCGCGACCTCGGGGGCGGTCATCCGGTCGTACTCGTCGAGCACGAGGACCACGGGCCGGTCGCGGGCGTTCAGTTCGGCGGCGAGCGAGGCCAGCAGCCCGCGTCCCACGCCGCCCGGGTCCGCAGGCGCCCCGACGGCGGTCACCCGTGCCCCGCACACGCGCAGGGACTCGAAGACGTAGGCCCAGAAGACCCCGGGCCGGTGATCCCCGTCCTCGACGGTCAGCCAGGCGACCGGCACCCGCAGACCCGCGGCCCAGTCGGCCGTCAGGAGTGTCTTGCCGGCGCCGGCCGAACCGTCGACCAGCGTCAGCGGAGTGCGCAGGGCGTCATCCAGATGCGCGACGAGCCGCTGTCGCCGCAAGAACGTGGCAGGCCGCGAGGGGAGGGCGAACCGCGTGCGCAGCAACGGGTCGCCCAGCGGGTCGGTGCCCGTATCGGCCGGTATGCGGTTCCTGGCGCCGGTCGCTTCCACGGTCCTCACCGCATCGGACGCGGGCCGTCGTCGTGCACGGGCCGGAACCCGCGGAGCGCGCGCGTGTGAGGGGCGGCCTCCTGCGGATCGCGGTCCTTCCGGGCCGGGCCGGCACCCCGCGGGACCACCGAACCGAAGGTTTCCCGCGGGGAGCAGCCGGTGTGGGAGCCGTCACCGTCGGTCGTCCCCGCACCCGTGCGGGACCGCGGGCCCTGGCCGGTCAGGGAGTGCTCCGGGGGGAACATGACCTGACCGAGGAGGATGCGTGTGTCCGAGCGGGCGATCCAGCGGCACATCGTGACGCCCCTTCCCACGGCGGCGGCGTCCTCGCGGTGACGCGGGCTTCCTCCGCGCCCCCGACTGCCACCAGTATCGCTTCGACGGTCACCGCAGGCACGCGGACAGAGAGCGCGGCGACTTTGTCGCCCCCGGTCATGGTTCCTGAAAGGTGAAGCCGCGGGGGAGGACCCCGAAGCAGCACGACCTGTCCTGCGCGGCGGCGGCCACCCTCCTGCCCGGGCGCCGGTGCGACCGGGACTCGTCCGAGCGGGCGTCCCGCTCGTACCCCCGGCTTCTCGTCCGTGGCGTCGCCGGCCACGCCCGCGGTGACGCCTCCGGGCACCTCGACGTCCCCGCCCACCACAAGCTCGGCACGGACGTCCGTCCGTCCCCGAGCGGTTGCGTCGGCTGTCGTGGACGCGGTGGCGCCCGTCGCGGGCCGTCAGGGCGTTTCCGTCTCGTCGGACTCACGAGGTGGTGCCAAGAAGTCCTCGTAAGCGTCCATTCCGAAGAGCAGCAGGAACATCGCAAGCGGTGTGCAAAGAGCGATCAAGAGCACGGGACCTCCCAGCGAGAGTGGGAAGGAGCTACCTGCTTGAACTCCGCGGCACCATTCAGTGTGCGGCCGTACGGAGTAACGCGCATGTCGGGTGTCAGCCGCTGCGGAGCGTGATCGGTCAGGCCGCCGGGCCCCTGCCCGTGCCGCGGGGCGGCGTCACAGGTGGCGTCGGGGCGGGGCCTCGCGCGACACGGCCCGCCCGGCGCTGCTCCACCTTCCTGCGGCGCAGGGACGGCGCCGGCCCCTGAGGCACCGCCACGGTGACCGCCCCCGCCTTGACCGCCGCCTCGGTGACCGGCCTGGTCGCCTGGTACTCACCGATCCGCATTCCCGGCATCGAGATCGGCTCCGTCCTCGCGCAGTGGCCTCGTCCCGCGCGACGGACGGCGACAGAGCCGGTGGCGCGGGCTGCGTGAAATATTCCTCCTCGCGGGGAGTCGTGGATCGGGGCGGGAGTGTGCGACGGTGGACCGACAACGAGACCGGCCGGCGCCTGCGCGTGGCGGCCTTTCGGGGAACCGGGCGTTGCCCCCCTCCCGGGCACCCGGCTCCCCGCCATCGTCGTCCGCCCCCTTCCGGGGGTGTTTCGCCTTTGGGCTCACCAACCCCCGGAAGGGGGCGCGCCCAACATGAACATCACCACCACCGTCGACGGCACGTCTGCACGCATCACGGTGCGCGGGGACATCGACTACGACACCCTGCTCCCGCTGCGTACCGCCGCCGACGCGCTACCGCCGCAGGTGACCGACCTGGAGTGGGACCTGAACCACACGGCCTTCATGGACGTCGCCGGCCTCCACCTCCTGTTCACCCCCCTCCGGCCCGGGAGCGGCCCGGGCCGCCGGACGACCGTGACCGGACTGCGCCCCCAGCCGCTACGACTGCTGCGCCTGGCCGCCGACCTGCGCCCTGCCGCCTTCGACCTCGTCCGTCTGCTCCCCGGCACACCGTCCGTCGGCGTCCGGCAGGCGGCCCCTGAGCGGCTCTGAAGAGAGCACCGGGCCGCGTCACCGCTGGTGGCACCGACAGCAGCCCGGGTGACAGGGCTGGGCGGGCTCCTGGACGGCGGGCCCGCAGGGGAGATCCTCGCGGACGCCGGCCACCAAGGCCTGGGAGTCCAACCGGCGGGCGCTTGGTGACGCCACCGCACCGCACGTTCAAGAGGAACGCCCGGACCGGTGCGAGGAGACGCGCGAACGGCACCGCAAGCCCCACCGCGGCCCACGACGTCTCACCGCCTACCGTGCACGATCTCGTCGGTTCTCCCGGCCGCCGAGTTCCGTGGTCTTGAGCGTCCACGGGCCGTCCGCCTTGAAGGGGAGCAGCGGCGGGGAAGAACTCCCCGAAGGCGACGGTGGACGCGCCGCCCGTCCGCTCCACGGTGGACGAGACGACAGCCGTCCCGTCCGGGGCGACCGCCCTCAACGCGCCGCCGTCCGCCGGTCCGCCGGTCCGGCTGTCACGATCCGCTCGGCCACCGGCTCGACCCAGTGGAGAGCGAGCGCCAGACCCGAGGAGCCGTAGCCCACCGCCCCCGACGGATGGTGGAGCTGCCCGTGGAAGACCATGTCCGCGTCTGCGCGCACCCGGCCCGAGGCGTCGAGGGGCAGCGCGGCGGGACCGACGTCCGCCACCCCCACCCGCAGGGCGACCGACGGAACCCAGCAGTTCTTCATGACCGCGTCATCCGTGCCGCACAGCATGCGGCACGGGCCACTGCGAAGCCGATCAACCGACCGCCGCCGCCACCGCGAACCGCGCCGCGTGCAGCCCGGCACACGCCTCGCCGTACGCCGACAGCTCCTCCGGTGAGCCCATGACCCCGGTGCGTCCGGTCCTGACGTCCGGTGTCACGAGCCCGCCGTCCGGGCCGTGCCGGGCCGGCCCGACGGCCTCCTCGGCGGGGACGTCGCGGACGATGCCGCCGTCGCTCGGCGTGTGCCCGGCGGCACCCGGTAGGGGATTCCGGCCGTCGCGATCTTGCGCGTGGCTCGCGGGATCCGCTGTGACACGGTGTTCTCGCCGACCGGAGAGGCACGGACGATCGCCCGGGTGGTGAGCCCGCTGACCGCCCGGAGGGTCAGCGCGACCCGTGAGTCGAGGGCGAGCGCCGGACGCCGGCAGGTGAACGCCGGCCGCGGCCGCTCGTTCCCGGGCGGCGGTGGTTCGCGGTCCTCCTCCAGCGAGGCACCCCGTCCCGCTGTTCCGCGTCCCCCACCCCTGAACCTCCGTACGGAACCGGCCGTCGTGGCAACCGACTTGGCCGGTCGGCCCCCTTGACGGCGCCTGCTGCGGCGCTAAGGTCTAGACCTGCGCGCGTAGGTCTAGACCTGCGTGGGGTTGCCTGATCGGCAACGTCGTGTTCCGGGGCGGGCTGGTTCGACGTGGACCGAAGGGATAGGAATGTCATGAACATGAAAAGAAGAGCGGCCGTCGCGGTCGGGGCGCTGGTCGCCCCGCTGATCGCCGTCAGTCTGCCGGCGGGTACGGCGAACGCCCACGGCTGGGTGGTCACGCCGAACAGCCGGCAGGACCAGTGTGCGTCGCGTGTGGTCAACTGCGGCCAGATCAAGTGGGAGCCGGCGAGCGTCGAGGGTCCCAAGGGGCTCCGCAACTGCAGCGGCGGTGACGCCCGGTGGGCGGACCTGGACGACGACAGCAAGCCCTGGAGGGTCTCGCCGGTCGCCACCGACCAGACCTTCACCTGGCGCATCGAGGCACGCCACGCCACCTCCAACTGGCAGTACTTCATCGGCAACCAGAAGATCGCCGAGTTCCCCGGGCGGGGCGCCCTGCCCCCCGCGGAGGTCAGCCACCAGGTGAACTTCGGGAACTTCACCGGCCGTCAGAAAGTACTCGCCGTCTGGAACATCGCGGACACCGCCAACGCCTTCTACGCCTGCATCGACGTCAACATCGGCGGCACCGGCGGTGGTGGCGGAGGCGGCGGCACCGGTGGCGGGGACGGCGGTGGCGGTGGCGGTGGCGGGTCCACTGACTGCGCGGCGGCGCCCTGGAGCTCCGGCACCGTCTACAACGGCGGTGAGACCGTCTCGCACAACGGCCGCAACTGGCGCGCCAAGTGGTGGGTGACGGGCGAGGAGCCCGGAACCACCGGCCAGTGGGGCGTCTGGGAAGACCTCGGGGCCTGCTGACACCGACGTGTCGTCAGGTACGGCCGGGCCTGCGCGTGCCCACCCGGGTGCGCGCAGGCCCGGCGCGCACCCTCGTGCCCCGACCGCACCTCCGCTCCGCCGGCCGCGTCCTCCACCTCCACCAGGAGCCCTCGCCATGAGAGTCCGACACAGAATGCTCGCCTGCTCCGTCGCCCCTCTGCTCGGCGGCGCCGGCGCGCTGGCCACCCCCTCCGCCGCGCAGACGGCCAACTTGCTGTCCAACCCCGGTTTCGAGTCCGGCAGCCTCCAGGACTGGTCCTGCTCGGGCGGAACCGGATCGGTCGTCGGCAACCCCGTGCACGGCGGCACCAAGGCGCTGGCGGGCGCGGTGAGCGCCGCCGACAACGCCCGGTGCGCACAGACCGTCGTCGTCCAGCCGAACACCCAGTACACCCTGTCGGCCTGGGTGCGCGGCAGCTACGTGTACCTCGGCGTCAACGGCGGCACGTCCACCTGGGCCGCCTCCGCCCCCGACTGGAAGCAGCTGAAGGTCACCTTCACCACCGGCGCCTCCCAGCGCACCGCCGAGGTCTACCTGCACGGCTGGTACGGCCAGGGCACCTACTACGCCGACGACATCGGCCTGGAGGGCCCCGGCGGCACCGACGACCGCGAGGCCCCCTCCGTCCCGGGCTCCCCGCGGACCACCGCGACGTCAGCGACCAGCGTCTCGCTCGCCTGGAACGCCTCCACCGACGACGTCGGTGTCACCGGCTACGACGTCTACCGCGACGGGGCCCTGGCCACCTCGGTGACCGGCACCACCGCGACCGTCTCCGGCCTGACGCCCAGCACCGAGTACCGCTTCACCGTGCGGGCGAAGGACCGGGCGGGCAACGTGTCCGCGGATTCCGCGGTCGTCACCGCGAGGACGGGCGACAAGGGCGAGGGCGGGGACCGCTTCGTCCAGGCCGCGCCGTACCTCTACCTCGGCTGGGGCAATCCCCCCAGCGCGACCGAGGTCATGAGGGCCACCGGCATCAAGTGGTACACGATGGCCTTCGTCCTCGCGCAGAACGGGTGCAACCCCGCCTGGGACAGCCAGCGCCCCCTCACCGGCGGTGTGGACGAGTCGACCATCCGGGCCGTCCGGGCGGCCGGCGGCGACGTCGTCCCGTCCATCGGCGGCTGGAGCGGCAACAAGCTCGGCCCCAACTGCTCCACCACCGAGGCGCTGGCCGGCGCCTACCAGAAGGTGATCGACGCCTACGGCCTCAAGGCGATCGACGTCGACATCGAGAACACCGACGAGTTCGAGAACGCGGCGGTCCAGGACCGCATCCTCGGCGCCCTGAAGATCGTCAAGCAGAACAACCCGGGGCTGCGGACGATCCTCACCTTCCCGACGCTCAACACCGGCCCCAACTCCTGGGGCAACCGCCTCATCGAGCGCTCCCACGCCCTCGGCGCGGACATCGACAACTTCACCATCATGCCGTTCAACTTCGGTGGCCAGGCCGACATGTACGGCAGCACGGTGCGCGCCACCGAGGGGCTGAAGACCAAACTCATGTCCGTCTTCGGCTGGTCCGAGGCGGAGGCCTACGCCCACGTGGGCATCTCCGGCATGAACGACAGCAGTGACACGGGAGAGGTCACCACCGCGCAGATCTGGACACAGATCCGTGACTGGGCCAACGCCCACCACATCGGCAGGCTCTCCTTCTGGGCCGTCAACCGCGACCGGCCCGAGTGGAAGTTCACCTCCATCACGGCCGGCTTCACCGGCTGACCCGGTAGCGCCCGGCCGCCGAGCCGTCCTCCGCCCCCTGGGGGTGGAGGACGGCTCGGCGGATGCGGTCGTGGACCAGCGCGAGCGTGCCGTCTTCGCCTGCCGACCGGCTGACGAGTGTCCACCTGCCGACGGGCAGGCCGTCGTCGAAGGGGCGCGGCCCGCCGCCGAGGAGGACGGAAAGGACGGTGAGGGCAGGGAGTTGTGCCGTCGGCGGGTGGGCACGCACGCGTACGGCGTTGCCTGCCACGGGCTGCGCATCCTCCTGGTCGCTGTCGGCGCCGTCGTGGCCGCCGACCGGAACCTGGTTGATGTGAAAGGGAGTCGGCTGATCACCTGAGTGCCGGCCTTTTCCGTGTTCGTGGCGATCACGACGGCGGTCGGCACGTGGCTGAAACCCCAGCAGAAATGGCGGGTCTTCATGGAGTCGCGCGACTCGTCGGCCGACCTCTTGGCGCAGGCGGAGGGCGGTCTGCCCGCCGGGGAAGTGCGGGCCCGTTTCCCGGAGCCCCGTCAGCGGCACGGGGAGTGCGGCCTCTTCTGGGGCGTGTCGTATCTGTCGAGAGCGTCGACGGGCCGGACGAGGTGGTGCTCCTGCGCCCGGCCCGTCCACCCGCCGCTAAAGGTCGAGCTGGTGCTGGTGTGTCGCGTGCGTGGGCGTGTAACCGAGACTGTCGTTGATCCGTCGCATGTGCGTGTTGCTGTCAGCGGTGTCGGTCAGGAGGCCACCGAGGTTCGGATAGCGCTCGCGGGCCTGTCGGATCGACTCGGACTTCATCCATCGGCCGAGGCCGTGCCCGCGGTGCTCCGGCAGCACACCGGTGCCGTAGTGCTGGCCGTCACCCGTGCCGTCGCCGGGGACGACGAGTTCGGTGAACCCGGCGATCGAACCGTCGGAGGCGTCGATGGCGACGACGGTGTGCAGGTGGTCGCCGCGCTGTTCGACGGCCCTCGCCGCGGCCCTGACGCGGTCCACGTCCCAGGTCACGGTGCCGTGGTCGGTGTCGTCCATGGGCATGTCGTCCATGGCACGGCGCGAGGCGGCGAACGTCTCGGCGAGGCCGTCGGGGACGGTTCCCTGCCATGACGTCAGCCGGTAGCCGGGATGCGGACGCTCGATGGTCTCGGTGAGGGCGGTGGTGTCCACCCCTGCCAGGGGCAAGCGGGTGAACCTCAGAGTGAGGACCTTACGGAAACCGCGCGCCGCCAGGAAGCGGTCGCCGGGCGATCCGGCCTCGGCCTGTGCGGTGACGCAGCGTCGGCCATCGTCCCGGGCGGTGACCACAGCGGCCTCCAGGAGCCGGGAACCGACGCGCTTGCGCCGCTCCCCGGGATGGACGTGGAGGGTCAGCTCGGCCAGGTGCTCTTGTCCAGGATCGGTGAACAGCCGCAGGAAGGCCGTCCCGACAGGGATGGAATCGGCGTCGGACGCCAGCCACGCAAGACGCCGGCCGTGCGGCCCGTGAGCGGGGTCGGTCAGTGGGGTGATACGAAGCGACAAGGTGTCTCCGTCGTGTGGAGGTGGCAAAGACCGGTACGCGGGCTCGACCGCTGGGCACTCCTGCGCATGTGCTCCACACCTCCTCGTCGACGGTGCCGCTCCGGGACAACGCGGACGGCTCGCAGAATCTAGCGGCCCGCCCGGTTCGCCGGCAAAGGGTTAGCGAAAGACCGGTGTGTCAGAGCCGCTCGTCCACCCCTTTCCGACCTGAGGGCGGTGCCGTCGAGGCGGGCTGCTGTACAACGCGGAGAGACTCTTGGCGGACGGGTCCACGGCCGAGATCACCCGTGTCCGCCAGGAGCTTCGCGTGCTTGCCCGTCCGTCGTCGACGTCCTGGGAAGCACCCTGCTGCCGGTCGACCGGATCACCGACGCCGTGAAGGCCGTCGCCGCCCTTCCACACGTCTCGGCCTGAGGTGGGTCCCCTGGTCCTCGACGGCTACGCGGCCCACAGGACACCGGCACCGAGAAGCGGCTGCCGGCTCACACCATGCTCGTCTCCGACGTCCTGCGCGGTGTCACGGCCGGGCCGGTCGTGACGCGCCCGGACCGGCTGCGTGGAACCACGCCTCCAGGCTCGCAGGACCGGCACAGGCGGGACCGGCGGACTCGACGAGGTGAGCGAGAAGAGCCGGGCGGGCGGGCGCGTCCCCGAGCCGCGTCACGCGTCGTGGGCGGTGCGGGAGCGGCGCGCGGCCCGGCGGCGCAGGCGTAGCGGCAGCGCATACCAGCACAGGCCGAACCACAGCATGACCGTGCCGACGAGTACCTCGGCCAGGACGCCGGGGACCACGAACCGGAGGATCAGCAGAAGTGTGCAGCCGATGGTCAGGGCCAGGAGGACCATGCCGCACATCATCAAGCGGCCGGCGGCCTCCACGACCTCGTCCTTCATGCGCTGACCGGACAGGAACCGGTGGATGGACACAGGCGCTATGAGGGACGCGGTGGCTGCCGCGCCGAGCACCACGGTGATGACGTAGATGCCGCGGTCCAGGGCCTCCAGCTGTCTGAACGTGGGGGTGAAGGCGACACTGAGCAGGAACCCGAAGAGGATCTGCACGCCCGTCTGGGTGACCCGGGTTTCCTGAAGTATCTCGTTCCAGCGGCGGTTGACCCGTTCACGCGGTGACTCCGGTGCCTCGGTACCGGAGTTTTGGCTGTGGCCGCGGGCGTGTCCGCAGCACGCGGCGTCCTCCCTCGCCGAATCGACCGGCTGCTGTGTCATCGTCATGGCACCCTCCAAGTCCCAGGCGGATCGTTTGCCCGGCTCGGCCGCTTCTATGCAGGTCATGTGACGCGCGCGGGGCAGCGTCGGCCGAGTCACCGCCGTCGCCTTCGCGGGCACGGGACGGGTTCCCGCCGTGCTCGTCGACCACGGATGCGGGCACCGTCCGCGAACGGCTGCCCCGGACGGCCGCCGGCCTCGAAGGACTGTGCTTCAGGAGGCCGGCAGAGCCGTACCGCCCCGGCTCCCGGGGGAGAGAATGCAAGGTTCGCGCCACCCTGGACACCATGCCGGTGGGGGCGCCGGTCCCGTCACCGCACCCCGAACACCACGGTCACGGCGGCATCCGCCCACCGCCGCCGGACCGGCTGCCCCACGGGGTCGACGAACACCGCTTCGGCCCCGCTCCCGTGGTCCACGGCCACTCGCCCTGCCCGGCCAGTGCCCCGGCGCCGCCGTGCGGCTGCGCGAAGCGCTGATCGGCGCCGGCGAGGTGGACGCCGTCAGGACCGTCCGGACACCGACCGGGCCTCCATCCGGGACGGCTGCGGTTCCGAGGTGCTGCGGCCGGTCCCGTCCCGCCGGCCTCGTGCTCCACGCATCGGCCACCACATTCCCCCGCCCAGCAGTGCCGCGGCCGCCGGGACCAGCAGGAGCGACACGACGAAGGCGGACAGGAGGATGCCCAGGGCCGTGGCGAAGCCCAGCTGACGGGTGGAGGGGTCCGCGTTCACCGCGAGGCTGCCGAAGGACGCCGCGAGGACCACGCCTGCCGTGGCGACGGCCGGCGCCGTGTGCCGCACCGCGCGGGCCACGGCGGCGCGGACCGGGCCCCCGTGAGCCATCTCCTCACGCAGACGGTCGCTGACCAGGATGTTGTAGTCGGTGCCCAACGCCACCACGAACAGGAACAGCACCAGTGGCAGGACGAAGGTCACGCCCGCCTCGCCGCCGATGTGCTGGAAGACCAGCGCGGAGGCGCCGAACGTCGCCGCGAAGCACAGCCCGATCGCGAGCATCAGCACCACCGGTGCCGCCAGGCTGCGCAACAGCACCACCAGGATCAGCGCGATCAGTGCCGCCGCCACCGGGAACACCGTCCGCAGGTCCCGGTCGACCGCCGTCGCCACATCGGCGAACACGGCCGCGGTGCCGCCCACGTGCGTGGTGAGTCCGGCGGGCGTCGCTTCCCGCACGGCTTGGCGCACCGGGCCCGCCACGAGATCCCGCGCGCGCTGCGACTGGGCGTCCACCGTCAAGTAGGCGTCCAGCCGGGCGGCGGTGCGGTCGGCGTCGAACACGGGGGCGGCCACCTTTCCCACTCCGGTCACCTCCGACAGCGCCCGGTGCACGACGCCCAGCTCCGCGGGGTCCAGGGCCCGGCCGTCGTCGGTGGTGACGTACACCGTCGTCGGGTCGGACACTCCCGGCGGCAGGGCACCGGCGATCTCCCGCGCCGTCGCGGCGGCCGCCGTGTCGCGCGGGGTGCCGCCGGTGCCGAAGTCCATGCGGACGCCCGCCACACCGACCGCCAGCGCGCCGAGGAGGACCACCGACGCCACGAGCACCAGCACCGGGCGGCGCGCCACCAACTCGCCGGCACGGCCCGCCGTGCCGGTCCGCCCGGTCTTCTGCGAGAGCGTCCGCGACGGCCAGAACATCTTCCGCCCGGTCACCGCCAGCAGCGCGGGCATCAGGGTCAGACTCGCCACCAGCATCACCAGCACCGACACCGCCACCGAGGGCCCGAGCACCCGGAACTGTCCGAACGTCGCCATGCCGAGCGTCGCGAAGGCCGCCACGATCGTCAGCGCCGCCGAGGTCACCGCCGTGCCCACCCGCCCGGCCACGTCAGCGGCCACCACGCGGTGGTGCTCCTCCGGACGCCGGCGCAGCTCCTCGCGGAAGCGGAACAACAGGAAGAGGAAGTAGTCGACGCCGATGCCGATCAGCACGGTGCCGATCATGCTCGGGGTGCCCGGGTCCAGTTCGAAACCGGTCAGGAGGGCCGCACCCACGACCGTGCCGGCGGCGGCGCCCCCCACCACGGACACCGCGAACAGCGGCACGAACGCCGCCAGGACGCTGCGGAACACGAGCACGTTGATCAGGACGATCAGCCCGAGCACCACCAGACCGACCACCGTCTGCGTGGTCTCCTCCGCGTCGGCGCGGTCCACCACGTCCGCCAGGCCGCCGGTGAACCCCGTGCGCAGCCCGGCCTCGCCGAACTCCTGCTGTGCGCGGTCGTGGAAGACCCGGTACAGGGAGTGCATGGCGGGGTCGGTGGAGTTGCCCCGCAGCCGTGCGCCGAGCAGGGCGAACGACTTGTCCGGGGCGGTCGTCATGAGCGCCACGCGGGGAACCTGGGAGTAGTCCTCGGAGAGCCCCCGTATCTGCTCGTCCGTCCACGGCATCCGCAGGCGCGTGGCGCTCAGTTCACGCGCCACGTCCTGTACGCGCTGCTCGTCCGCTTCCCGCAGCGGCTTGCCGTCGCGTCGCGCCACCAGCACCGTCACCGCGTCGGCGTCCGGTTCCGCGCCGAACTCCTCCCGGGCGATCCGCAGCGCCGCGGCCGCGTCGTACTCCGGTGGCAGGAAGCCGGCGCTGTCGGTGTTCGTCACGCGGAAGACGAGCGTCTGACCCATGAGCGCCACGAAGACGCCGATCACCGCCCACACGATGATGACCCGCCAAGGTCTGCGGGTCGAGAATCCGGTCAGGGAACGGATCACGGAGAGCCTCCGGGAAGGGTAGGGGAGTGCGGGGAACGGGTGCCACGGGACCGTGGACGTCCGAGGCGGCCCCCTGCCGGGTCGTCCCGGCACTCGTCCAGCACATCAGCGCCGCGCGGCCCGGACCTCGGAGCCGAGGACGAGAAACCCTCTGGGAGCACGGCCCCGACCCGTCGCGCCACTGGGAGCCTGCTCCCGGTCCGCGCTCCCTCCCGGTCCGGACGCCATGGGCCCGGCGCACCGGCACCATGGGACACTCGACGGACGAACCGCAGGTCATCGGGCCGCTCCGACGGCCGCGGGGAAACGCGGACGCGCACAGGGGGCGGAGATGGGACGAAGCGTGGACGAAGGGCACCCCGGCCGGGCACGGGACGGGGCCGACGCGCCCGGTGCCGAGCTGCCGGACCGCCCGACCGGGCCGCGTCCCGACGGGGCCGCGACGGAGAACCGGACCGGAGGGCCGGGACTGTGGACCCAGCACGACGGGCTCGTCGCCGTCGGCGCCGCGGCCGTCGATCTCGTGGGCTTCACCGTCACCAGCCAGATGGACCAGGGCCACGTCCCGGTGGCCGGGTGCCTGGTCGTGGTCGTCGCCTCGCTGTTCCTGCTGGCGCGCCGCCGCGCACCCCTGACGGTCCTCGCGTGCGTCCTCGCGGCGAACCTGTCGGTCAACTGGTTCAGTTCCGTGGGCCAGCACTACGGGGCGGCCATGATCGTCGCCCTCTACACCGTCGTACGTCACCACAGGGCCGCGGTCGGCGCGGCGGCCGTCGTCGGCTGCGTCGCGGTGCTCCAGTTCGTCCACCCCGGGATGCCCGCGCCGTCCCTGATCGAGCTCGCCCCCAACGCCGCGTCCGCGTTGTTCGTGGCCGGCGCCGCCGTCGTCGTCGGCCGCTGGCAGCGCAACGCCGAGGCCCAGCGGCGGCGGCTCGCCGAGCGGGCCGTCTCCGACGAACGGCGCCGTATCGCCCGGGAGCTGCACGACATCGTCGCCCACCACCTGACCACGATGCAGCTGCTCGCCGGAGGCGCTCGGGCCAACCTGGACCGGTCCCCGGAGGCCGCCCGCGAGGCGCTCGTCGCCCTGGAGGGCTCCGGCCGCTCCGCCCTGCGCGAGATGCGTCACCTGCTCGACGTGCTGCGGGCCGGCGACGAGAGCGAGGAGGGCGACGGGGGAGGGACGACCGCACCGCAGCCCGGCGTCGGCGACCTGGACCGCATCGTCGGGGACAGCCGCCGCGCCGGCCTTCCCACCACGCTCACCACCGAGGGCGACCCCCGCTCGCTCCCGCCCGGCGTCGCGCTCACCGTCTTCCGCATCGTCCAGGAAGCCCTCACCAACGCCCGCAAGCACGCGGGCGACGGCGCGCGCGTCGACGTGCGGCTCACCTGCTCGGCCCGCGAGGTGCGGGTCGCCGTCACCGACGACGGTCCGCGTCCCGGCCGCCCCGCCGCGCGCGGAACGGGCTACGGGCTCGTGGGGATGCGGGAGCGCGTCGCCCTCCACGGCGGCACCCTGCGGGCCGGACCGGAGGGCGGAGGGTTCGCCGTCCGCGCCCGCCTCCCCCTGCCCGCCGACCGTCAGGAGGCGTACGCGTGAGCGCGATCGTGAAGGTCCTCATCGCCGACGACCAGCCCCTCGTCCGACGCGGCCTCGCCCTGATGCTGGCCCCCGAACCCGGCTTCCAGGTCGTGGCCGAGGCCGAGGACGGCGCCGAGGCGGTCCGCCGCGCCCACGAATGCCGACCCGACGTGGTCATCATGGACATCCGCATGCCGGTCCTGGACGGCATCGCCGCCACCGAACGGTTGACCACCGAACTGCCCGGCTGCCGGGTCCTGGCCCTGAGCACCTTCGACATGGACGAGTACGTCGTGAACGCCCTGAGGGCGGGGGCGTGCGGCTTCCTGCCCAAGGACATCTCGCCCGAGGACCTCGTCGCCGCCCTGCGCGTGGTCCACGACGGCGAGGCGATCCTCGCCCCACGGCTCCTGACCCGGCTCATCTCCACGCACGTCAAGGCCCCGGCCCACCCGTCACCGGACCCGGTTCCCTTCGGCGCCGAGGGAATCACCCCGCGTGAGCGGGAGGTGTGGCGGCTGATCGCCGGCGGTCTGGACAACACGGAGATCGCCGACCGGCTCGGGGTGAGCGCCTCCACCGTGAAGAACCACATCACCGGCCTCTTCGCCAAGCTGCGGGTCCGTGACCGGGCCCAAGCGGTCATCGCCGCGTACGAGACGGGCCTGGTCACGGCGCGACGGGAGGCGTAGGACCCGGGCCGGGGCGGGACACCGTGACGCACACCGAGACGGCGACAGTCACGACACCGCGGCGACGCCGGGGCCGCGCCTGCCGAAAAGCTCGTCCGTCCGGTTCAGGCGGCATGCCGATACTCGTGGAGTATGCCGCCGAGGACCCGGATCCGGCGGCAGGCGTGCTCGACCACCGCACATGCACGAAGCCGCGTCCCGGACGAGGTGATCGTTTCCAGGAAGTCGCATGCCGGCAGGGCGTCGGCCTGGGAGCACGGGAAGTCCGCCCATGCGCTCGTCGCGCGCTCGGGCGCCGGACCGGTCCCGGCTTCCTGGAGGATCTCCCGGACGGGGGAGGGGAAGCCGCCGCAACGCTGGTGCGCGGGCCGGGAGTCGAACCTTCTCGCCCCCGAGTCGGCGCTCCAGCACCGTGATCCGATGCCGGAGGGCGAGGACCTCCGTGCCCTTGTCCCGGTCGCTCATGAGCAGCGGGCGCAGCACGGCGAACGTGTTCGTCACGGTCGGGCAAGCCGGTCGCAGCAGCACGACCAGCCATCGTGCCGGGGGGATCGACGGACCCGCGAGAGCACCGGTTCCAGCGTCCGTACTCGAGAACCCGCGCATCTCGCACTCCAGCGCCCACTTCGGCGGACGAGGTTCCCGGCAAGGGTGAGCGGGTCGAGCACGCATCCCTCCCTCAGGCTGTTCCGTTCGGATCGCGCCTCGCTGTACGCCGGGCGCGTTGTACGGACGGTGATCCTGCGGTCCCGATCCCGTGTGCCGGGCTGGTTAGAGTGGCCGCCATGAGTGATCGCCGCGGAACTCAGACCATGTCGCCGGTGCTGCTCGGCGTGGACGACGGTGGCTGGTCGCCCGTCACTGCGGGCGAGTCGGGAGCGGCTGTCTTTCGCAGCGCGGACGCCACCCGGTATGCCAAGTGCGTGCCCGCTGCGGACACAGCCGACCTGAAAGCCGAACGCGACCGGGTCGCGTGGCTGAGCGGTCAGGGCGTACCTGGCCCCCGAGTGCTCGACTGGCAGTCCGGTGACGCCGGTGCCTGTCTGGTGACGAGTGCCGTCTCCGGCATACCTGCTGATCAGGTGCCAGCGGAGGACCTGCGGGACGCCTGGGAACGCATCGCGGACGCGGTCCGCCGACTGCACGACGTGCCGGTGTCCCAGTGCCCTTTCCGCCGGGGTCTGGACTCCATGGTCGCCGTGGCGCGCGACGTCGTGGCCCGGGACGCCGTCGACCCCGAGTTCCTCCCCGTCGACCAGCAGCAGACGCCCAGCACGGAGCTGCTGGACCGCCTCACCCGGCAGGTCCCACGGCGACGGGAGCAGGAAGCCGCCGACACGGTCGTCTGCCACGGGGATCTGTGCCTGCCCAACATCATCCTCGATACGCAGACCCTGGACGTGTCGGGCTTCGTCGACCTGGGCCGACTCGGACTGGCCGACCGTTACGCCGACCTGGCACTGCTGCTCGCCAACGCGCGAGAGACATGGCCCGACGAGGAGCGGGCTCTGGCCGCGGACAGGGCCTTCGCCGAGAGGTACGGCGTCGCCCTCGACCACGACCGCCTGCGCTTTTACCTCCATCTCGACCCCCTCACCTGGGGCTGATCGATCCCTGGGGACTCCTACGAGTCGGTGCGTGACAGCGGGTGGGGCGTCGTGCCTGGCCGGTGGGAGGTTCCGGCTGTGGCGACCATGATCAATCGGGCGGTGCCGGCGCATCGACTGTTCACCGGCGTCCCTCGACAGCATCCGGCTTGCCCGGTCGGGGAGCCGGCCGCACCGTGGCAGGCCGGTCTCGAGGACCGCCGTCGTGCTGTGCGGGACGGGGTCCGGAAGCGGACCGGCGGCGCGTGCGGTGAAGAGCGACACGACGGGGCACTGTTGAAGGAGTGCCGACGGGAGCGACCGTGTCCCGGCAGCCGTCGGCCTCCTGGACTGCGGCCAGGGACTGCTTGCCCGCCCGCGGGCCGGATGGTCAGGACCGCGCATTCCTTCCCGGTCAGGGCTAGGGCGTGGGGCAGCCCTCGCTCCGTCGGGAAGTCACTCCCGACGGAGCCGGCAGCGGCTTCGGCATGCCGGGCGATCCAGGACACCAGGGGGTGAGGTGGTCGACCGGGTCGGCACCCAGCGGGGTCAGGGTGTGGCCGACGCGGGGCGGGACCTCTGGGTGCGAGGTCCGGGCGACGAGGCCGTCGGCCTGTGCGCGCCGGGCCCGTCCGCTTCCCCGCCGCTCCGTCCCGACCTCCTGGACCGGTACTCACCGGGGGGCACCCCCGTGTCCGCGCGGAAGGCCCGGCTGAAGTCGGAGGGCCGGGGGAAGCCCCAGCGGGCGCCGATGGACTGGACGGTTAGGTGGTCCCATGCCGGATCGGACAGATCGCGTCGGCAGCGGTCCAGGCGCAGCCGCCTGATGTACGCGGATACGGTCGTCTCGTGCTGCTCGAAGAGGCGGTGCAGATACCGCAGGGAGATCCCGTGGGCCTCCGCGATGCCGGCGGGTGTCAGCTCCGCGTGGGTGAGGTGACGGTGGATGTAGTCCTTGACACGGAGCAGGAGCACCCGTTGGCGGGGGCCGGAGGGCAGCTCTCCCTCGGAGTCCATGTGGTGGGCGAGGAAGGCTGCCACGAGATCGACGAGTGGGCTGCCGAGACGGGCCTCGTCGAGGACCGTCGTGCCGGGGTGGGGGCGCGACAGCTCCTTGAGGAAGGCGGTGAGCAGCCTCCCCATGGTCCCCTCGTGCTTCAGGGGCGTGGCGATCACGCGGCGCACCTTCTGCTCGGAAAGGGGAACCATCCCTCTGGGGAGTTGCACGAGCACCGACCCGGATTTTCCCCTTCCATTTGCGTGTGCGGTGGCGGTGAAGGGCGCGGAGCTGTCGTAGAGCACCATCTCTCCCGGCGCCAGGAGGGCATTGTTCCGTAACTGTTCGATTCCCTGCTTTCCCTTGATGATGAGCGCGAGCTGAAGCGTCTCGGGATCGGATCGGCGCACGAGAGCGGGTGTACGCCGAGCGACCAACGGCCCGTACGACATGACCGACAACTGCGCGGCTCCGTACTGCTTCGCGCGCAACCTGGCGTGGAAACGGTCGGGTGCGAGGGCCTCGATGTACTGGCTGCACAGGGCCTGGCAGCAGGCCGAGACCCAGGCTTCCAACTGCTGCGGCCCAGTCTCTCCGGCGCTTTCGAAAATGGTCTCCACGGTAGACCCCCCGGTTCTCCATGCGACGCCCTATCGGCTCTCTTCGTCGGAGGAGGGTGCCATGGAGATCGCTTCATCAACAGTGCACTCTCTGACAATCAATGGGCGCTGTGGCCTAATGACGCCCCTTTGGTCGTTCTGACAGCGTTCTCCTGTGCCGCCCGGACCGTAGAGCGCGGCGATTCACCGGAGAAAAGGGAGAAGACATGCGTAGAGGAAAGAGGGGCGTGGTCGTCACCGCACTGACTGCGGTCGTCGCATCCGCCGGTGCTCTGATGGCCACGGCCGCCCCGGCGTCCGCGGGGGCGAACTGCGCCTCGGGGTACCACTGCATCTTCGAGTTCGACGTGAACGGTGGCTCGAAGTACTCCTTCTTCGACACCGACACGGACTTCCGCAACAACTACTACCCGGACGGAAACTCCGTCCACAACAACTCCTGGGCGGCCAGCAACTCCAGCACGGGCGGTTACGAGAGCCACTACTACGACGGCGTCGGCACCGACTGGGGGGGCTTCCTGTTCTGCGTGAACCCCGGCAGCACCGTGTACGAGAGCGAGCTCCCGGACTCCCTCGAGGACAGGGCCAGTTCGCTGCGGCTGCGCGGGACGACGCAGATCCGCTGCTACTGATTCGCCCGTCCGCGTGACGCCGCGGGTGCGGCGGCCCCGCCGGTGCCGCCGCACCCGCAGCACTGTCGAAAGGAGCACGATCATGACCCGACAGTCCCGCGGCCGTGTGGTCACGCGCGGGCTCGCCGCGGCCGCCGTCGCCATCGCGACGATCGCGGGCTGCGGCCCGGCCGGCCGCGGCGACACCGCCGGCTCCCCGTCCCGCACACCGTCCGTGACAGAACTCAAGCAACAGCTGCCGCTGTACGCGTTCCTCTACACGCACACCACGACCGACGTCCGTGTCTCCGACGCGAAGCAACGGCTCATCGTGCGCTGCATGGCGGCCCGCGGGTTCCGTTACCAGCCACCGCCCGTGATGAGGGCGCAGGAGACGACCGACCTGTATCCGGCGCCTTTCGGGTTCGAACCGGGCGACCTGGCCGAACCGGCGCCGGCCGAGTCGGTGCCCGCGGAGCGGCGCGAGAGCCGGGCATATCTGCGCGCCCTCTTCGGGGACCCGGACAGGACGATCTCCGCGACGGGCGCGACGCTGAAGGTCACTCGCCCCGCGACCGGCTGCCAGGCCGACGCGGAGCGGCGCCTGCTGGGGGACGGCCGGGTCCGGTGGCTGGAGCTCAGGATCCGGCTCGGGGACGGGGAGAAGGAGGCGCGCCGGGTGCTCGACCAGAGCACGCAGTTCCACCGGGCAGGCGCCGACTGGCGCGCGTGCATGCAGGACGCCGGGCACCGGTACAAGGACCCCGCGGAAGTGCTGCGCGACCTGTCGTCCGCGACGGAGGTCCGCACGTCACCCGTCGTGCGCGCGGATCTCCGCTGCAAGGAGTCCACCGACTACCTCAGGATCGCGTACGGGACGCTCGCCGAGGCGCAGCGCGCGTGGCTCGCCGAGAATCCGAAGATCGCCGACGACTGGCGGAAACTGGAGGAGCGTCAAGCGCGCGTCGCCCGCGAGGTCCTGGCCTGACATCCCGTACGAGCGCGAGGAGTCGAGCGCTGCGAGCACCCTCGGGGTGAACGGGCCGGGGGAGGGGCCGGCAGGTCCGGCACCGGCCCCTTGCGTCACGGATCGAGCCGCTCCGCGATCCGCTTGCGCGGCTCCACGGGCGGCGTCTCGCCGGCGGACGCGTCCGGCACGGCCGGCACCGCCTCCTCCCCGCCGGTTGACGCGCGCACCCATGTCCGGCTCGCGGTCCCGGTGGCCGACGAGGGCGACATCGACAGCCGCGCCGGCGCAGTGCGGTGCGATCTCCGGCGGGGAGACGAACCGGCCGGCGGCCTCCTGGAGTTCGGCGGCCGGCCGTCGTGGGCGCGGGCGAGCTTCTCGGAGTACGCCGTGAAGGACTGCTTCTGCGGGGCGGGCGGCCCGAAGTCCCCCACGAACAGCAGGCCGACGCCGACGGGCAGCAGCGACCGGGCGAGCAGCAGCCGGGTGAGGAACCCTCGCCGGACACGTGCCCACGGTCCGGCGGCGTCGCGTCCGCGGTCATCGACGCGGTCCGGCGAGGGGTTCCCGCTCGTGCGGATGCCGCGCCGGGTACGCCTCGGTGGTCTTGCGGATGTGGGTACGGATGAGCGGCACGTCATCACCTCGGGACGGCGGAAGGGGGGCGGGAAGGTCCGCGGTCGTCGGAGCGGCTGCTCCGGCAGGGCGCACCGGGGTGGCGCCGGGGCCGCTCATGCGGGGGTCTCGCGCTTCTGGGCGTCCGGCTCGGACGTGACCTGGTAGGACAGCAGTTGCCGGAACAAGCCGGGCTGTTGGGAGAGCTGGGCGTAGGTGCCGTTCTGGACGATGCGGCCTTCGTCGAGGACCACGATGCGGTCGGCGATGGCGACGTTGGTGATGCGGTGGGTCACCAGCAGCACCGCCCGGTCCTGGGCGAGGTCCCGCAACCGCTGGAAGATGCGGTACTCGGCGCGGGGGTCGAGGTTCGCGGTGGGCTCGTCGAGGACCAGTAGACCGGCCTGGCGGAAGAACGCCCTGGCCAGGGCGATGCGTTGCCACTGGCCGCCGCTGAGTTCCTCCCCGTTGAGCCACTCGCGGGCCAGGAGGGTGTCCAGGCCGGCGCCGAGCTTGGCGACGACCTCGTCGGCGTCGGCCGCCTCGCACGCTTCACGGACGGCCGCGTCGCCGCGCGCGGTGGGCTGCCCCTGGGTCACATTCTCGCGCACGGTCAGCGGCCAGTGCGCGTAGTCCTGCGGCACGAGGGCGACCTGCTGCCACAGGGCTTGCGGGTCACAGTCGCCGGTGGGGACGCCGTCCCAGAGCACCTTTCCGCCGGTGGGCAGGTAGAGGCCGCTGATCAGTTTCGACAGCGTCGACTTGCCCGAGCCGTTGAAGCCCACCAGCGCGGTGACCTCACCGCGGCGCAAGGTGAGGGAGACGTCGCACAGGGCGTCGCGGTCCTTGCCGGCGTACCGGTGGGTGACCGACTCGACCTCGATCGTCTCCGGCGGCTCGGGACGGTGAGAGCCTCGGCGCATCCGGAAGCCGCCGGCCTTGTCGAGGAAACCGCTCCAGTCGTCCATGTACAGCCCGGTCCGCACGGCGCGTGCGCCGACGGCCACCAGGCCCCGGACCGACATGCCGACGGTCTGCAGGGCGAAGACGGCCGTGCCGGCACGTCCGACGGTGATCCGGCCGGTCGCGAGCAGCCACACGACCGCCGCCCACACCACCGCCGATCCCAGACCGCCGCACACCGCGCCGACCAGGGACATGCGGGCGCCGGTGTCGGCCGCGGCCCGGTCCTCGCGGTTGATCCGGGCGACCGTCTGCCGGTACCGGCCGGACAGGAAGTCGGCCATGGTGCCGGCGCGGATCTGGTCGGCGGCGTCCTTGGTGTAGATGTGCCAGCGCAGCACCGACAGCATCCGGTTGTCCCCGTTGCTGCGCAGGTTCGCCAGGTACCGGACGCGCGCGGCGCTGACCTGGGCCAAGGCCTGCGGCAGGCTGGCGGCGACGAGGAGCGGGAGCAGGACCCAGTGCACGCCGGTCAGGACGATCGCCCCGGCGAGGAACGCGGCGCCCGAGGCGATGAGATCCTGGCCCTCGTTGATCAGGTCGCCGGTGACCTGGGCGCCGCGGTCGGCGGCCTCCCGGTCGCGGTTGAAGTCGGGGTCGTCGTAGGCGCACAGCTCCACCTCGGCGCAGCCGGTCAGCAGCATCTGCTCGGCCTCGCGGGACATCAGCGGGCCCAGCCGGGAGGACAGCCAGTTGACGGTGATGCCGAGGAGCGCGCGCACGCCGGCGGCACCGGCGAGCAGGGCGACGGACGGCCATGCCTGGAGGAGCCGGTGGTAGACGTCTCCGTCCCGCAGGAGGGCGGTCAGGGTGCCGGCGATGGCGACCAGGCCCAGGGCCTGCATCACGCCGGCGACGGCCTGACACAGCAGGAGGCCGACGGTCGCCCGGCGGTCGACGCGCCAGGCGAGAGCCAGCGAGCGGCGCACCAGCTGCGGCAGACGTCGGGCCATGTCGCGCATCCGGATCGAGCGGCCGGCCGCCTCGCGGCTGCCGGTCAGGTCGACGTACCGCATCTGCGGTTCGGGAGCAGGCGCGGCTACTGCGCCGGCCGGGGAGGGGGCGGACGCGGACGGCGCGGTGGCGGGCGCCGCGGGGGTGGTGCGCGGTCCCGGAACATTGCCGGCTGCTGCACCGGTGGGCTCGCTCATGCGGCCCACCCCGTGTCCGGACGTGCCGCGGTGGGCGTGGCGTCGACGCTGGGCGTGGTCACGCCGGGCCGCCGTTCGATTCCGGGAGGCTGCTGCGAGGGGCCGGGGATGGGGTGCATGGCGTTCCTCCGTCTGGGCGTCGGTGTGGCACTGATGCTCTAGAAACGCGCTGGATCTGGTCCCGTCACGGCCCGATGGGGGGCCGTGTGGTGAACGTGAGTTCTGATTCCGGGGGTGAGGCGTGCGGGCTCTGGGCTGTCGATACTGAAACTCGTTCGATCAGGGCGGATCACTCCCTCGGGGGTTGCGGGCAGCGCCGGCCGGGCCGCAAGGGGCATTGCCGGCGGCCTTGGGGTGGTCGATCGGGTCGAGAAGGGGCGGGGTGGGTCAGGTGCCGAGGAGGGGGAAGAGGAGGGTGGAGGCGACGGAGGGAAAGCGGCGGCCGTCGACCTGGAGGACGAGGGAGCGGGAGCCCGGCCGGGGAGAACTTCCAGCGCGCGGTCCAGCAGGAGCGGGCGCGCCTCGGCGGACCGCGGTGTCCGGCCCGGCCTGGCCGTGGCGCGGCGTAGGAAGGACACCTTCGCGCGTGGTCGGCCGTCCGGCCCCGTTGCGGTTGTCCCCCCGCGGAGGAGGCGCCGGAGTTCCTGGACTCCGGCAACCCGATGGTGTGGGCCCGGTCCAAGCCGTACCGGCGACGGCTTCCCGACGCCCGCCACGCGGTGGGGGATGCGTCCTCGAAAGGGGCGCCCTGTGGAAGGGCGGAACCCCCACGAGCGGCGCCCCAGCGGTCTCTACGGCGAGCAGGTCCTCGTCACCGCCGACGGCACCGCCGTGTGCTCCCCAGGGCACCGTCTCGCGGAAGTGGCCGGCACGGCGGCACGTCGGGACTCTCCTCAACGAGGGAAACGAGGCCGACACGAGCGTGGACGGCATCCGGCACTGGTGCACCGACCACGCGAACGAGAAGACGGTCGACGCGCACACCTTCGTCAAGAGCATCGGCAACGGCCCCGTCACGGGGAAGGCCGCCACCACGTGTGCCGAGGAACGCCCGAGGGCGAACGCACATATCGATCCGGATTCCGGCGAGCTCAAGTGGGCAGTGCCCTCCTGCCGGCAGCACGGTCCTCCCGAAGGCACGCAGGGGCGGCGCGCACGACATGCGCGCCGCCCCTCGGCTTTCCGCCGCGCACCCCATGGCGGGCGTGCACCGCCCCGGAGGCCGGCCACCACGTCCTACGGAGCGGATCCTCCGAGCGGACGTACGCGGTCGCGCACGGATCACTGCACGGGCACCGCCAGGCTCTCACGGACGGGGTGTTTGCTCATGACCGAGACCCGGTTGAACGCGTTCATGGTGATCGCGACCCAGATCACCGCGGAGATCTCGTCGTCGGAGAGCGTGGCGCGGGCTTCCGCGTAGGCCGCGCTCTGGGCGCCGGCGTCCGCGGGACGGGTGGTGGCCTCGGCGAGGGCGAGAGCAGCGCGCTCCCGGGAGGTGAACAGCTCGGTGTCGCGCCAGGCCGCCAGGACGCCCAGCCGCTGGGTGGTCTCGCCCGCTCGCAGGGCGGCGCGGGTGTGTAGGTTGAGGCAGTAGGCACAGGCGTTGAGCTGGGACACGCGCAGGTTGACCAGTTCCACGAGTGCCCGGTCGAGCCCGGCCGCGGCCGCCGCGTCCTTCGCGGCCTGCGCTGTCGCGGTGAGCGCACGGTAGGTGTCGGGGTGCTGCTTGTCGATGAAGACCCGGTCGCCGGGTCCCACGGTCGCCGTCTCGGTCATGTCGTCTCCTTCGTCGAACGATCATTCGCCGCCCGCCCCATCATCGATGCATAATTGTTGAAACTCAAACATTCTTTGGTGAGAGGGCCGGAACCGTGAGCAACCCCGAAACACAGCCCGCCGAGTTGAGGTGCGGGGGACCGTCCGGCGACACCGCCTCCCGCGACATCGAGGTGCTCCCCGCCCGGCAGGTCCCGCTCGGCGGCCCGCGGGCGATGCCGGTACGGCGTACGCTTCCCCAGCGCGGCCGCACGCTGATCGGAGCCTGGTGCTTCGCCGACCACTACGGCCCCGACGACGTGTCCGCGACGGGCGGCATGGACGTCGCACCGCACCCGCACACAGGTCTGCAGACGGTCAGCTGGCTCTTCAGCGGGGAGATCGAACACCGCGACAGCCTCGGCAGTCACGCCTTCGTCAGGCCCGGTGAACTCAACCTCATGACCGGCGGGTCCGGGATCAGCCACACGGAGGTGTCCACCCCGCGCACGACGATCCTGCACGGCGTCCAGCTGTGGGTGGCGCTGCCCGACGAGCACCGCGACGCCGCCCGGGACTTCCAGCACCACGTACCCGGCCCGGTGCGGCTCGACGGCGGCACCGCCCGTGTCTTCCTCGGCACGCTCGCCGGCGACACCTCCCCGGTGCGCACCTTCACGCCCCTGCTCGGCGCGGAACTGTCCGTGGAGCCGGGCGCCACACTGGCCCTCGACGTCGACCCGGGCTTCGAGCACGGCCTCCTGGTGGACGCCGGTGACGTCCTCCTGAACGGCACGGCCCTGAAGCCGGCCGAACTCGGCTACGCCGCCCCCGGATGCGCCGAGCTCACCGTCGTCAACGAGGGACCCGGCACCGCACGTCTGGTACTGCTGGGCGGGCCTCCCTTCGGCGAGGAGATCGTCATGTGGTGGAACTTCATCGGCCGCACCCACGACGACATCGTCCGGGCCCGCGAGGACTGGGAGAACGCCTCCGACCGCTTCGGCCGGGTCGAGGGGTATCCGGGCGAGCGCCTTCCCGCCCCCGCACTCCCCAACGCCACCCTCACCCCCCGCAGGAACCCCGCCCCGGTCATGAAGGACGCGCGGTGACGGAGCAGGTGTCCTCCACCGTCCGCCACGTGCCGGACAGGTTCCGCCACGAGACGGAGGCCGACGGCGGGACCGTCGGCCTCACGGCCTGCCGGGACCGCGGTGAGCAGCGGGTCTTCTGCCGCACCGAGACCTACCGGGCGCTCTCCGGCCGGGAACCGGCGTCCCGACTCGTCGGCGAGGTCCTCGGCGACGTGCGGAGGACGGGCAGGCGAGTCGTCCCCGTCCGCTCTTGCGCCAAGGTGTTCCTCGAGAAGCACGGTCCGTCGTCCGCCGGCGGCTGAACCCCACCGTCGTCTGCCCACCGCGACCATGCGATGAGCTGGCCCCGGTGGCGGCGTCGGCAGCAGGTGCGAGCCCGGCGCTGTCACTGCGTGCGACGCGGATACTCATGGGTGGGACGGTCGGTCCAGGACCGCCCCACGCGTGCCGGGTCCCGCTGCACTCCCCACCGCCAGGCCGTTGACCAGCAGAGGTGCAGAAGTCCGGCTGGAGTGCTGAGAGACCCTCCACGGACATGTGCGTGTCGGTGGTGCGACGGGCGCACGTCGGCGGGTGGGGGAGTCAGGCCGCCGCTGCGCGGAAGACGCTGGGGCTCAGGCCCCGGTGGCGTTTGAACGCGGCGCTGAAGCCGAAGGCGTCGGCGTAGCCGACGGACTTGGCGATCTGGGCGATGGCGAGGTCGGTGTCGGACAGCAGCGCCTCGGCCTCGTCCATGCGGCACTCGGTCACGTAGGCCAGCGGAGGGCGGCCCATCACCTCGGTGAAGCGCTTGGCGAACAGCGCCCGGGAGACACCGGACTCGGCGGCGAGCGCGGCCACCGTCCAGTTCCGGGAGGGCCGGGCGTGGAAGGCGTGGAGCGCGGGGGCGAGCACCGGGTCGGCCAGGCCGCGGTACCAGTGCGGGGCGTCCGAACTCGCCTGCTCGAACCAGGCGCGCAGCGTGCACACCAGGGCCCAGTCCAGGAGCCGGTCCATCAGCGCTTGCGAGCCGGCCGAGCGCAGGGCGGCGTCGGCGGCGGCCTGCTCCAGCCAGTCGCAGACCTCGGCGTCCTCGCTGACCACCAGCACCGGCGGCAGGCCGCGCAGCAGCCGCTCGTGGCGACGGCCCGAGGCGCGGTAGGCGCCCACGATCAGTGCGGTCGCTCCGTCCGGATCGTTGCCCCAGCGGATGCCGCCGAGGTCCTGGGCGGTGCACTCGGCGGATTCCGTGAAGCAGGCGATCTCGTACTCGGCGTGGGGGCGGTCGAAGGAGGCCGGCCCGTCCGCGAGGTGAAACGTGTCCGGGCCGCGTACGACGGCCGTGTCACCGGCGCGGACCGCTCGTTCGGTTCCGTCGGGCAGGCGCAGGGTGCCGCCGCCGCGCAGCACGCTGACCATGGTGAGCGGGGCACCGTCGGGGAAACGGATGGTCCAGGGCGCTTCCAGCACGGCGTGGCTGACCACCGAGCCCTCGGCCCGGATGCCGCTGAGCAGAGAACTCAAGGGATCCACGGGGGTCATCGTAGACGAACTCCTATGCCATGGAGCGTTTCTCCCATGGATCATCCAGTCGATCACCCGTGTACTGGACGGGCAGCACCGACGGAGACCAGTCAGGAGAAACGATGCCGCACCTCGACAGCGCAGCCGGGACCGCCCTCGTGGTCATGGCTCACCACCGCGCCGATTCCCTCACGGCGCACACGGCCCGCCGTACCGTCGCGCAACTGGAGGGCGCCGGATATGACGTCGACCTGCTCGACCTGCACGCCGAAGGGTTCGACCCGCGGATGAACGCAGCGGACCAGCCCGACTGGGGTGATCGGGACAAGCCGTACTCGGACGAGGTCCGGGCCCACATGCGGCGCATCCTCGACGCCGACGTCGTCGTCGCCGTGTTCCCCGTGTACTGGCAGAGCGTGCCTGCCCTCCTCAAGGGCTGGATCGACCGGGTGTGGAACTACGGATTCGCCTACGGCCGCAGCAAGCCCCGCCTGGCCGGCAAGCGCGTGCTGTGGCTGGGCCTGGCCGGTGCCACCTCCGACGATCCCGTCACGGAGGGGATGCGGGCCGTGCTGGAGACCAACCTGAGCGAAGGCATCGCCTACTACTGCGGGTTCTCCCACTCCTCCGTCGCTCTCCTCCCCGACGCCGAGGAGCGCCCGCAGCGACTCGACGCGGAGGGGAACCTGCTGGTCGGCGACGCGGTCGCGGGAGCCGAACGCGAGGCGCGGTACGCCGAGTTCGACCGTCGCGCGAGGAAGGCCGTGGAAGAGTTCCTCGCGACGGAGCCGGTGGCGGTCTGAGGACCACGGCAGCGACGGGCCGCCGCTGAGTCCTCCTCAACCCGAGGGGAGAGCCCGGCAGTTGGCCTGACGATGTAGTGAAGCCCCTGGTGGATGGGTTTTCGGCCGGGGGAACCGTCTCCACCAGAGGCTTCACGTGCTTGTCCACCCGCCCGGCATCGACGTGCCCGGCTCTGCCCTTCGTTTCCTCGCTCAA
This sequence comes from Streptomyces sp. NPDC029152, assembly GCF_055564355.1. Lineage (NCBI taxonomy): Bacteria > Bacillati > Actinomycetota > Actinomycetes > Kitasatosporales > Streptomycetaceae > Streptomyces > Streptomyces sp. NPDC029152. The sequence goes on from NZ_JBVHWR010000002.1 coordinate 379,674, forward strand.
GGGCTGCGGCGGCACCGCCATGTGATCGGCGCCCGTCGGCGGCTGAGCGCCGGACGCCAGGCCTTGCTCGCGCTCGCCCACCTGCCGTCCGGCACGGGCGGGAGCGAGCGGCAGGACCAGCCGCGTGGGTGTCACGCACGGCGGACTTGATGATCTTCCCGGAGGCCGTGCGGGGCAGGTTCTCCGTCACCACGAGGGGCTGGGGACCTTGTTCTGCGCGCCGCGCGGTGATCCGTGCCGGCAGCTCAGGATCCATGCCCAGGATCGTAGAAGGCACTCCCCGGCGTAAGAGGACGGGAGCAGGTGGGCCGACCAGGTCCTTCTGCCTGCTCCAGCACGTCGACCCCCTTGGGCCGACCTCCCCGCACTCCTGCTCGCTCATCGGCGTCAACGTGGTAACCGCACATGACCCGCAGGTGGGACCTCGGTTCAGGTCGCCCGTCGACGGGTCGCCGACCGCACAAGTACAGCTCGAAGTACGCGCTACGTCGGATAAACGCGATTTTCCGGACAAGAGGAAGAACACTCCGTGGGCGCGCTTGAATGATGAATCGTTCCGTCGCGGGAGCGTCTCTGTGCAGCAACGCAGACGACAAGGAGCCCGTGGAATGGCCGACTGGAAGCAGATCAATGGTGCGCTCGTTCGGATCTCGGCCGGGTCGAGGACCAACGTGTGGGGCGTCAACGCGGCCGGGAACATCTACCGTTACACCAACAACGACGCCAGTCCCTGGGTGCAGATCCCGGGGGCGCTCACCGACATCGGTGCGGCCGCGGACGGCACTGTCTGGGGCGTGAACTCGGCCGGCAACATCTACCGCTACACCGGCGACCAGGAAAGCGGCCACTGGAAGCAGATCAATGGTGCGCTCGTTCGGATCTCGGCCGGGTCGAGGACCAACGTGTGGGGCGTCAACGCGGCCGGGAACATCTACCGTTACACCAACAACGACGCCAGTCCCTGGGTGCAGATCCCGGGGGCGCTCACCGACATCGGTGCGGCCGCGGACGGCACTGTCTGGGGCGTGAACTCGGCCGGCAACATCTACCGCTACACCGGCGACCAGGAAAGCGGCCACTGGAAGCAGATCAGCGGCGCGCTCAAAGCGATCTCGGCAGGCTCCCGCACCTCGGTCTGGGGAGCGAACGCCGGCGGGAACATCTACCGTCACACCAACAACGACGCCAGTCCCTGGGTGCAGATCCCAGGAGGGCTCACCGACATCGGAGCAGGAGTGGACGGCACCGTCTGGGGCGTGAACTCGGCCGGGAACATCTACCGCTACACCGGCGACCTGCCGGGCTGACCCCCAGCCACTCGGCGTCCCGCCCCCGGAAGTCGAGCCCCCCCGGCACCTGCGTGACTCAGCGCCGGGCTACCCGTCCGGCGCTGAGCCGAGTCCGCCCCCCACATCACCTCAGTGATCACCAACTGGACAGACGCGTCCGGCCAACCGCCCCACTCGTCGAGGAGACATGCTCCGGGTGACCACGACCGTGGCCACCGTGGGGGGAGGTGCTTCAGGACACCACGGGGGTGACGTCGGTGACCTCGCTCAGCCGGACCGTGCACAGCCCGCGGGACAAGCTCTTCACCTCCGTCACCTTGAGCTGGGTACCCGGGGTGAGGATGTACTCCTCCTCTCCGGTGAAGGCGGAGAAGCTCTTGATCCCGACCGCCCGGGCAGGGGTCACCTCGAAGAGGGTCCGCTTGCCGCGACTGCCCAAGAACGCCCTGGCCACCTTAAGTTCGGAGGTACACGAGGAGACGCCCCACCAGGTCACCGTCCGGCCCACCGGGTACTGCGTCCGAAGGTCCAGCGACACCCCGCGCCACAACGGCTGCGTGTACGCCGGCAGCTCCGAGACCGCCGAGAACAGCAGCCGCAGGTACGGCAGGTAAGGCGTGACCCTGGTGCGGTCGGGGGAGCGCAGAACGCTGTTGATCTCGCGGTAGAAGGCCGACTCACAGGTGTAGAGATGAAGCGCGGCGATCGCGTCGGCCGACAGGCCGCCGCCGGCCGCCTGGTCCGCACGCTGCTTGCCGAAGTCGTGGGAGCGCCGGATGTGCCCGGCGAGCCCGGACAATGCCGCGGAGACCGGGGCGACGGCCTCCTGGAAGTCCATCAGCGGGGTGTCGAAGACACCGGTGATCGCGGGCAGGACCAGGCCCTCGTCCTTGACGCTGGTGAGGCGCTCCAGGTACAGCTGGTGCAGGTTCATGGTCGACTGGATGAAAGCGCCCATGCGCGCCGAGTCACCCCCGCCCGCACCGCCCACGCCGGCCGCCGGCACGTTCCACCCCTTGCTCGGCAGCCAGTCGATGCGGTCGGCGCCCAGCGAGGCCAGGGCGTCGTTGACCTGGGCGAAGTGGTCGCCCCCGCAGAAGACGTCACCCTGGGCCGCCGGATTCACATGGTCGAGATGACGGACCTCGACGTCCGGGTACTTCTGCTGAAGCCGCAGGACGGCCCGCTTCAGGCTGCGGGCGTGTGCCCCCCACCACGCGAACACGACCCCGCGGTCCTCCTCGGGCGCGTCCTGCTTGGCCTTGAGGATCTCCTCGACGATCCGCTCGGCGACCGGCCGCCAGAACGCCGTGTGCTGGTCGGCGCCCATCGCCCCGTCGCCGCTCGCGGTCAGCGATGCGTTCAGCAGGAGCACGCCCTGCGTCAGCATCGCCTGGAACCACTCCGGCGGCTGCACCGTGTCCCGCTCCTCGAGCAGCGCCCGCACGTCGGCGATCGGGGTCTTCTTGGCGATGCCGTACTTCCACATCGCCGCCGCCTTGATGAGGCACCGGATGCTGACGACCCGGCCGAACCGGCTGTCTTTCCAGTCGCTGAAGGTGTTGTCGAACATGGCGATGCCGGTGGCGCTCTCCGGCCGCGGGTACGGGTTCTGGCCGAAGACCACGACCTTCCACTTGTGCGGCGGGTTCGGCTTGAGAGCCTGGAACGTCAGCTCGCGGACCGGGACCACCTCGTGGCCGCGGTCCTTCCCGATGAACCGTGCGGCGTCCGGCTGTGCCTCGATGACCGGCTTCAGCAGCGGGAGCCAGGCCTCGCCGCCGCCGTCGAAGAGTTCGGTCAGGGCGAGGGGATCGTTCGTGTCGGGGAGGGGCTGCGGCGGATGGGCCGCAGCCGGGACGCCGGTCGTCGATCCGGTCATGGCGGAGGCGCTTTCGCTCGTCGTGGCAGAAGGAGAGGAGGGGGTGGTGGAGGGAGCGGCAGCGGCGGGTTCGGGTACCGGTGCGGGGACGACGGGTACGGCGGCCGCGGGCGGCACGATGCGCACCCGCTGGTCGACGGGCGCGTCCTCGATCCCGTGGAGCTGGGAGATGATCGTGGACCGGAGCTCGTCGTCGTCCTCGAACCAGTGGTCGTGGAAGAGCGTGTAGCCGGTCCACATCAGATTGGCGCACACCCGGGCCGGTACCTGGCCGGTCTGCGCTCCCATCCCGACCAGCGCCACGGACCGGATGCTGCCCGGCTTCTTCCGGTTCTGCCGGTGGACGGCCTGGAAAGCCGCGGCGCACGCCAGCGCCACGTTCAGCGTGGCGCTCACGTTCTGTGAGGACCGCACCATCGTCGGCGTCGATATCAGGTACCGGGGGACGGTTGCGCCGGACGGCACGCAGACCGCGCTGCCCACCGGCATGGGTCCGGCGAACCGGTCGCGGATCGCCCGCTGGACGCGCACCTGGATGCCGGACCCCAGGTACCGCTTGATGACGGCGTCGACCCCGCCGTCCATCCGGCCCCGGGAGTTCGTGGGGGTGACCCAGGCATCGACGTCCTCGTCGAGGATCGAGCCCTTGCGGATCTCGATGCCAGGCGTGTCGGCGAACGCGGCGCGCCACGCCTCCACCACACGCTCGTTGACGTCCGTCAGCACCACCCTGAACGCGGGCAGCACACTGCTCTCGGTCATCATCCACTCCTGTCGTGCAACAGCGGTTCCAAGACCTCGAACGTAGCGCTCACCACTGACAACGCGACTCCACCGAGACCCCTGTGACCTGCCGTCATGCCGCGCAGGTGATCACAGCGACCGACAGCTGGAGTCGCGGCGGATCGCTTCCCGCGCGGGCGGGGCCCTCGTCGCCGACGCAGTCGCACGGCGGGGACATCGAGCGCGAGACCGAGCCCTCTCTCGGCCGACGGTAGGCCGATCACCGTTCAGGGCCAGGCGGGCGTGCCGCTCCGGGGCAGGACAGCAGCCGCTCGCGCCGTCCCGGCGGTGGGACCCGGGCAGAAGTCCGACGCTCAGCGGTGGAACCGCGCGCTGCCGGGCCCCTGCCGAGTACCTCCTCGACTACGGCGGACTGGGCATGGGGGGACGGTCGGAGGGCGGGCCGGGTCCGCAGAACGCAAGGCATCCGTGCCGTCCCCGCGTCAGGCGCGGCGCCGGCGTTCCACCGACCGGACACTCACCCGCAGGTCCCTCGCGGCCACCGCGGTCTTCCGGCCCGCCGCGAACCTCTCACCGGCCCGGGACCGGGCCTGCTCCCGAAATGCCCGGCACCCGACGGTCAGGCCCCCGCCCTCCGGGCGACGCACACCACCGGCACACCGCGGGGATCATGAACCGTCACCACCCGACGACAACCCGAGAACCTCGGTGACCGGGTGGGCATCGGCTCCGGGCAACCGGTTCAGCTGAACGTGCGCCGGTAGGTCTGCGGGCTGACGCCGGTGGTGCGTTTGAAGCGGTCACGGAAGGCGGTGGCTGAGCCGAAGCCGACCTGATGGCCGATGCGCTCCACGGAGTGCTCCGTGGTTTCCAGCAGGTGCTGCGCCTGGCGGACGCGGGCCCGGTGGAGCCACTGGAGCGGGGTGGTACCGGTCTGGTCGCGGAAGCGTCGGATCAGGGTTCGGGTGCTGGTCCCGGCCCGCTCGGCGATGTCGGCGAGGGTGAGGTCGCGGGCCAGGTTCTCCCGTAGCCATGTGTGCAGCACCTCAAGCTCGGAGCCCTGCGGTGTGGGCGTGTGGTCGTGGAGGATGAACTGCGCCTGTCCTCCTTCCCGTTCCAGAGGCATCACTGACAGGCGGGCGGCGTCGGCGGCGACGGCCGAGCCGTAGTCACGGCGGATCATGTGCAGACACAGGTCCATACCCGCGGCAGCGCCGGCCGAGGTGAGGAACTGGCCGTTGTCGACGTAGAGGACGTCCGGGTCGACGTCGACGTCCGGGTGGGTGGCGGCCAGAAGTCCGGCCGCGCGCCAGTGGGTGGTGACGCGCAGCCCGTCGAGGAGCCCGGTGGCGGCCAAGGGGAACGTGCCCACGCAGACGGAGGCGATCCGGGTGCCGTCGGCAGCGGCCGACCGCAGCGCGTCGCGCACGGCGGGAGGGAGCGGGGCAGTGAGATCCGTGACGCCCGGCACGATGATCGTGTCCGCGCCCTGAAGGCCCTCCAGTCCCCAGGGGGTGCGCAGGGTGAAGGCTCCGGCGTCGACCTCGTCGCGCTCCGCGCACACGCGGACCTGGTAACCGGGCCGCCCGTCGGGCAGGCGGGTCCGGGAGAAGACCTCGATCGGGGTGGACAGGTCGAACGGGATCACCTGATCCAACGCGAGAACGGCAACCGTATGCATGGCCAGAACCTACCTCTCCATCACCTTGGCGGATCCGGACCGGTACTCCGGAAGTCCCATGTCACCGCAGTCCACCCCCGCCGAGAAGGCATTGGCACTATCCCGTTGAAGCCTGTCACTAGTGCCACTGGGCGAGCTCGCGGAAAGCCGGTTGACTTCGGAGCGTCCCGAGAGAGAACGGCCCCGAAGGAACATCCATGCACATCCAGGTCGCCCTGCTCGACGGCGTCGACCCGCTCGATGCCGCCGCCCCTACGAGGTGCCGCACGCCGGCGGCTCGGCGTCGGGCGGCGCGGTGACCGCCGAACCGGTCACCACGGAGGGCCCCGTGGGACGGTCAGCGGCGCCGGAGGACTGACGCTGCACGCCAACGGCACCCACGCGGTCCGCGCCCGCATCGTGAACGACGACCAGACCACCGGCGTCGGCGTGATCTCCGGTCTCGTTCTGGGCCCGTACCCACTGGAGCGCGAGAGGGGCCCCGCGTCGCGCACGCCGTCGAAGAGCTCTTCTCCCACGAGCGGCGCGGCGCCGTCCGGCGCGCGCGGGGACTGACGCCCGCCCCCCTCCGGGCCCCGGCCTTTCGCAGATCAATCCCTCCCCCCTTTTCCCCTCTTGCACAGTCAGGAAGAACATCAGCATGCCCGTCGAAGGCACCTGGAAGCTGTCCGTCTCCGCCCCGGTCGACAAGATCAAGGCCGTGGTCGAACTCCGTGGGCAGGACGGCGTCCTGGCCGGCGTCACTCACGGAGCCGACGAGGAAGTAACACCCGCCGACCTCGCCCGCGCCGGCGATCGACCCACCTGGAAGCAGGACACCGCCGAGCCCGTGCGGCTGAACACGGCAGGCGACGTGACAGTGAACGGCGACCCCCTTCAGGGCACCTCCGAGGCCGGCCGTCTTCCGTCTTCGAAGAGCACCGGCGGACACCGGACCACTCTGGAGCACCAGGCGTGACCAAGATTCTCCTGTCCTTGCACGTCCTGGCCGCCATCATCGCCGTCGGCCCGGTCACCGTCGCCGCGAGCATGTTTCCCGCAACGCTGCGCCGCGCCCACGGCGACTCCGACGACAACGACGCCCGCACCACTCTGCGGACGCTGCACCGCATCTGCCGGATCTACGCGGGCGTCGGCATCGCGGTCCCCCTCTTCGGCTTCGCCACAGCCGGCAGTCTCGGTGTCCTCGGCGACGCCTGGCTGATCGCCTCGATCCTGCTGACCGCGACGGCCGCCGGCGTACTGGCCCTCCTGATCCTGCCCGCCCAGGAAAGCGCTCTGGCCGAGACGACGGGTTCAGCCTCGCAGCCGCCGGCGCCGACTTCCCTGCCCCCGGGCCGCCTTGCCATGGTCACCGGCATCTTCAACCTCCTCTGGGCCACCGTCACCGTACTGATGGTCATCCGTCCCGGCTCCACCACCGGGGCGTGATCATGCACCTTGGATCCGCGCCTCACCTGCGCATCGCGGCCCACGCCGAGCTGATCTCCCTGATCGTGATGCTGGCCAACGTGTTCACCGTCCACCTCAAGCCCGTCTCGTCCCTGACGGGCCCCACCCACGGCTGCGCCTATCTGTTCGTCGTGATCACGACCTGGCGCCTCAAGCAGGCCCGGGCCGCCGTCAAGGCCCTGGTCCTCGTGCCGGGCGCCGGCGGGCTGCTCGCGCTGCGACGGCTCGACCGGGGCGACCCGGCCCGCCCCCGGGAGGAAGGAGTCATCTCCTCATGAACCTCGTGTCACCGGTGATCGTCGGCATCGTCTACTGCCTGCTGATGTCCCTGATCGAAGAACCGCACCGACGCCACTTCAACGCGATCATGGTGAGCGGAGCCGGCGCCGCCTATTTGAGCGGGGGCGGGTTCGGCCCGTGGGAACTCCCGTTCGTCGCACTCATGGCCTACGTCGCCTACCGCGGCCTGGGCTCCTGGACCTTCATCGGCGTCGGCTGGCTGCTCCACACGGCCTGGGACGTGGCCCACCACCTCAAGGGCAATGCGATCCTGCCGTTCCACCACGACTCATCCCTGGCATGTGCCATCTGTGATCCGGTCATCGCCCTGTGGTGCTTCCGTGGAGGCCCGTCCCTGATCACGCTCGTCCGCCGCGCATTCAGGCCCGGCCGGACAGCGGACCACGCACGCGGTCACGTCTCCGCCCCTCCTGACCGGACCGCACCGGCATCTGACGGACGGACCGGGAACCGGAAGACCCGATCGAGGTCCGGACGCCGCCCGAGGACGACATGAAGAGGGTGCGGAGCAGTTCCAGGAAGACACGGCCGGCTTCGCGTTGTCGCTCATCCTGCGGTGCTGTGCGAGGAGCCCTGCGGCGCATGAGCTGCTACGCCAGTCGCGGTCGTCTCCGTGCTCCGCACTCCACCTGCCTGACGATCACGGGTCGGTGACGGCGCTCAGGCGAGTGTCGCGCCACCGGTTCTCGCCACACCTCCAGCAGGTGACGGGGAGTCCGTCCGGACCTCGACGACCGGCGGACAGGTGATGCGACTGATCCGGACGGTGCCGGGGCGGCAGCGGTGAAGCCCTGCCCGGCTCGTGCACACCGGCCACGGACCGGTCCGAGCGAGCGCACCGTCGGCACGGTGCCGAGGAGGAGACGGCCCGCATCGGGAACAACTGCGGCCCGTCGATCCACCGTCTCCACGCGCGCGTTCGGATCCGCCTCGCCCGGAGCCCTTCCCCGTACACCCGGATGGGTCAACCGACAGAGCACGGCCCTTCTCCCGCCTGGCCCGTGCACCCATTGGAGTTGCGTCGTCACTCGGCCCATGAGTTCTTGGAAAGCGTGTCCTACCAGATCTCACCATCAGGAGGAGACATGGGCACTGCTCAAAGCAGCCAGACGGCCGAGAGGCTGTCCGTCGTTTTCGCGGTCCGTGTGATCGAGGGCGGCGAGCAAGGGTTCCTGGAGATGTACGAGCAGATGCGGAAATCCGTCGCTCGTACCCCCGGGCACATCGTCGAACGACTGGGAGAGCCGGTCGACGGCTCCCGCCACTGGGTGATCACCAGCGAGTGGGAGACCCCCGAACACTTCTTCGCCTGGCAGCAGAGCGCTGACCACCAGGAACTGGTGGCCCCGCTCCGCAACTGGGTCGACTCGACGCAGTCACTGCGCTTCCGGGTCGTCAAGGAGACCGTGAAGGAGACGTCATGACGCACACCACCGACGGCCCCGTCGCCGTCCTCGGCCTCGGCACGATGGGAGCCGGCCTCGCCTCACGCCTGCTCGCGAAAGGCATACCCGTGCGGGTCTGGAACCGTACCCCCGAGCGGGCCGAACCACTCGTCCGGGCCGGCGCCGTCGGCGCCGGCCGCCCCAGCGAGGCCGCCGAAGGCACAAGCGCCGTCATCTGCACCGTCGCCGACGGAGACGCCCTCAAAACCGTGCTGCGCGGCCCGGACGGCGTCCTGTCCAGAGGCACCTACCCCGGCGCGCTGATCTGCGCCAGCACCGTCGCTCCCGAGGAAGTCGTCCGCCTCGCCGACGACGCGCCCTCCGTCATGGACGTCGGCATGCTCGGCAACCGCGACCACGCCCGCGACGGCGAACTGCGGCTGTTCGTCGGTGGCGAGGAGCGGGTCTTCACCGCCGGCCGGCCCCTGCTGGAGATGCTGGGCAAGGAGGTCGTCCATCTGGGCGCACTCGGCTCCGGCATGCGGATGAAGCTCCTCCTCAATCTCCTCATGGGGATAGAGGTGCAGGCCATGGCCGAGGCCGCCGAACTGGCGGCCGCCTGCGGCCTGGACAAGCAGCTCGTCCTCAAGGCGATCGCGGGCAGTGGCTTCGCCTCGCCGGTCATGTCGTTCAAGTCGCGGCGCCTGGCCACCGAGCACTTCGACGAGCCGGACTTCCGGCTGCGCCTGATGGCGAAGGACCTCATGCTCGCCACAGAACAGGCGACCGCGGCAGGCCTGCGCCTTCCGCTCACCAGCGCGGCCGCACAGACCCACACCCGTGCCACCGAACAGGGGCTCGGCGACGAGGACTGTGCCGCGGTGATCCGCGCGCTCACACCGGAACCGGGAACCCACACATGATCATCGACATCCACGGGCATCTGTCCCCGCCCCAGGCGGCCGGCCGCTTCCCCATGCCCCCGAGCCTGACCGACGTCGACGGCATGCTCGCGGCCCGCGCCGAGGCCGGGATCGACCTCACGATCATCGGCAGCCCGGTGGGCGCCGGCGCGATGGCGCGGGTCCCGGGCGTGGACAACTACAAGCAGCCGCGTGACCGGCTGCGTGGTTTCCACGCCTGGATGTCGGGACTGATCTCCCAGTTCCCGGACCAGCTGCGCGGGTACGTCTACGCCAACCCGTTCGGTGACGACGATCACCTGGAAGGGGTGCGGGAGACCCTGGCGGACCCCGCGTTCGTCGGTCTGATCACCACGTCCAGCGTCCACGGCGAGCTGCTCGGCTCGCCGCGGGCGGACTCCTTCTTCGCGCTGGCCGCGGAGGCGGGAGTCCCGGTCCTGGTGCACGCACCGGCCGAACCGGCCGGCACGGAGAAGGTGGACACCATCGGCTTCGTCGAGCAGATCGGCCGGTTCGGCGACGTCACCCTGGGCATGGCCATGATCGCGTTCGCGGGATGGCTGGACAAGTACCCGGACCTGCGGCTGATCGGCGCGACCGGCGGCGGCGCGATGGCGCTGCTGCCGGAGCGCCTGCAGACGGCGGCGAGCCCTCGGCACTGGGGCGGCGGAGCGCCGCCCTCCGCCGCCCCGGCCGCCCGGCCGGCGGCCCCCGCCGCGCCGCCCTCCGTCCCGCCGTCGGCCGACCCCGTCGCGGCCCTGCGGCGCATGTACGTCGACACCAGCCCGTCCAGCCCCGCGCACCTAAGTCTCAACGCGGAGGTCCTGGGGCCCGAGCGGATGCTGTTCGGCAGCGACTCGCCGCCGTTGTCCGCGCCGCTGGGGGACCTCATCCGCATGGTCGAGAAGCTGCCCCTGGACAAGGCGTCCCAGCAGCTCATCCTCGGCGGCAACGCCGAGGCCCTCTTCGATCTCAGGAGCCGCCCGTGACCACCACACAGGACCCCGTCACCCTGGCCGAGAAGTGCACCGCCGACTTCCGGCGCAACCCGCACCCGGTCTACGCCGCCCTCCGGGACACGGCGCCCGTCTGTCCGATGAGGCCGCCGCACGGCATCGAGACGTACCTGATCACCCGGTACGAGGACGCCCGGGCGGCACTCTCCGACCCCCGGCTGGGCAAGGACATGTACGGGGCCATGGACGCCTACCGGAGAATCTTCGGCGACTCGTCGGTCTCGCTGGACGACAACATGCTCAACGCCGACGCGCCCAAACACACCCGGCTGCGCAAACTCGTCAGCGCCGAGTTCACCCCGCGCCGCGTCGAGGCGCTGCGGCCGAAGATCCAGGCGATCGTCGACCGGCTCCTCGACGCCTGCCCCACCCGCGAACCGCTGGACCTGCTGCCCACGTTCGCGTTCCCCCTGCCGATCACCGTGATCTGCGAACTGCTCGGCGTGCCGCCCGAGGAACAGGACCACATGCAGCACCTGTCCACCACGGTGGCGCAGACAGGCTTCACCGAGGAAGCCAGACAGGCTCAGCAGAAGGCGGAGGAGGACCTGCACGCCTACTTCACCGAACTCGTCGCGCGCAAGCGCGAACGCCCCGGTGACGACCTGCTCAGCGCGCTCGCCGAGGCCCAGGACAAGGACGGCGGTCTCACGGAGAACGAGCTGATCTCGACGGCGTTCCTGCTGATGTTCGCCGGCCACAAGACGACCGCGTACCTCATCGGCAACGCCGTCCACCACTTCCTGGCCCATCCCGCACAGCTGCAGGCCGTTCAGGAGAACCCGGAACTGATCGGCCCCGCGGTGGAGGAACTGGTGCGCTACGAGGGGTCGGTGGAAAGCGCTACGTTCCGGTTCGCGACCGAGGACGTGGAGATCGGCGGCACGCGGATCCCCAAGGGCGCACTGGTGCAGATCTCGCTCCTCTCGGCGAATCGCGACCCGCGGAAGTTCGACGCCCCGGACGAATTCGACGTGAACCGGCCGGAAAGCACGCATCTGGGCTTCGGCCACGGCAGCCACTACTGCCTCGGCGCGCCACTGGCGCGGCTGGAGATGCACCTGGCCCTCACCAGCCTGTTCGGCCGGTTCCCCAGGATCGCTCCGGCCGCTCCCGAAGCCGGGCCGAAGTGGTTGGAAGTCCCCTTCCCGGCCTTCCGCGGCCTGGCGGAACTGCCCGTCGTGCTCGACCCGCAGAAGTGACCGGCAGCCCGGCCACCGTCCAGCTCGGCACCATCGCCGCACAGCGCGCCGAGGGCCGGCTCCCCACCCGGGGAGCCGGCCCTCGGCCGTTCCACCGCCGGTCACCGATCAGGTGACGGTCCGCGAGCCGCAACGAGCGAGGTCCCCGGGCTCGTCGACCGAGATGTCCGACGTCTCGATCACGCTGCCTGGGGGCCTCGTCGGTCGTCCGTCCTGCCGCAGTCGGTCTGTCCGGTGTGCTCGTGGAGCGGACCATCATGCTCATCGCCACCCGTGGGGCGACCGGTGCTGCAAGCTCCGCCCGTCTCGGCGCGATGGCGGCGCTGGTGTACCCGCGCGGGCACACCACCCCGGCGAAGATCGCTGCCGGGTTCGGGGCCGGCGAGTCCACCGTCCACGCCTGCACCAGCGCGGTCGTCCACCCGCTCGCCGAACGAGTGCCGGGCCTGCTGGAGGTACTACGCGGGACCGGGGTGGACTTCGTCCTGCTGGACGGCGTTCAATGCCGGGCGAGCCGCATCAGGCGGCCTTCTGGGAGGCAGCGGCGCCGGGGTCCAAGTCGTCGAGGCCGAGCCGGTGCGCCGGGGCGTCGGGCAGGACCACACGGTGAGTGGTGTGCAGGTCGGGACCGACGTGGAGAAGTTCCCCCGGCTCCATCCGGCGCCAGTGAGGATTGTCGTCCAGGCATTCGCTGGCGACGACGACGGCCGGGTGGTCGGCCAGGTGCGCGGAGTGCACCCGCATGCGCCCCTGACTGCCGCTGTGATCGAGATGCCTGCTGCCGTGCTGACCGCCGGCCGGGCGCTGGAGGACATACAACTCGTGGGTGTCCGGGTAGCGCAGCGCCCACAGATGCTCGGGAGTGATGAGGACGAGGTTGAGGGCGTAGACCGGCAGGTTCTGGGAGATCCACCGGGCGGCGTGCTCGATGCCGGCGGCGACGTCACCGCCGCGTTCCCTCGTCTCCCGCGTGATCAGGGCGAAGAACCGTTCGGAGTCGGTGTCGCCCTTGACCAGGGAGCGGTCCTGGCCCAGATGGTCGTCGAGTCCGTCGAGGCCTTGGATGACGCCGTTGTGCGCGAACAACCGCCCGTCCTGTTCGAAGGGGTGGGTGTTGCGGGAGTCCAGACTGCCGGTGGAGGCGTAGCGTATGTGGGCGACGAAGGTGGCCGATTCCACCTGTCGGGCCTCTTCGGCGAAGGCGCGGTCCTGGTAGGCGGCGATCGGTGCTTTGTCGACGTGCGGGGCACCGTCCGCCGTGAAGTAGCCCAGACCGGTGCCGTCGGGGTCCTTGTGGCTTTGCCGACTGAGGCTGTCGGGGGCGTCCAACAGCCAGAACGTCGCGGTGGTGCGCCGCGGAGCACCGCTGAGACCGAACAGACGGCACATCGTTCTCCTCCTTGCTCGCCGGGCGGCCGGCCCGTCTCCCGCGAAGACGCGCACGGGCCGGTGCCCGGCAATGGGTGGTCGTTGGTGGTCGGTGGCGTCCCGGCGTGCGGGGATTCCTGGTCTCGGCACCGCGGTCAGAGCCACCGGCCCCGTCGTCGCGGAGAGGTTCGTGCCGGAGCCGGCGGGCCTGGGGTTCGGCCCAGGCCGGGACGACCTGACAGGTGGTGTCCGGTTTCATCCTGCCGTCAGGCGACGCGTACCAGGGGCACACGGATGGGTCCCCGGGCGGAACACCGGGTTGATCTCCAGGTCCCGTCCCTCACGCAGATGCTTCACGGCCATACGCGTTCCGTCCTCTCCGCGCGATTGCGGTGACTTCCGGGGTTCCCGGCCACCAAGCTGCCAACCCGCGAAGGTGAGGGGACCGCTGCTCGGACCACTCGGTGTGGGGCGGGCGGCCCGTACCGGTCGCGTAGCCGCTGGACCCGGGCGTGAGCGGCGTCGGCCGCGCCGCACCTTTCACGAGTCCTTCGAAGGCGCGTGCCACGAGTGCCGAGCGTACGACGGAGGTGACGAGGCGCCCGACCCGGCCCGCGCGACGGGGCGGGGCGAGCGCGATGCGGGGAGCGGGCCGAGCGGCCCGGCCGTTTCGGTGTCAGACTCAGGTAGGGCCTCCGTCCAGGATCCCCCCCCGAGCCGGGACGGGGGCCCGCCATCGTCTGCGGCGCCGGGAATGAACAGGCGAAGGCGCGCGTCGGGAGGAGCGTGGTCGTGGAGGGGACAGTGTCCCCGGGCCTCACCTTTCGCCTGCGGGGACGATCGTTCGGCTGAAGCCCCGCAGAGCGTCTCGCCGCGTAGGCGACCGCCCTCCACGACCACACCTCTCCACCGTCAGCCCCGCCCGGCGCACGATCCCGGGCGGGGCTGACGCATGTCCCGGCGTGCCGTGTGACCGTGGCGGGTCTGGGTACGTTGCCCGGTCATGGACGACTACGAGCGCATCAGTCTCGACGGCAGCGACCTGGAGGAGATCCTCTCCGCACCGACGGGGACGGCCGAACGCCTGGCGCTGCTCACGCTGGACGAGGCCTACGACGTACTGGGCCTGCTGGTGAGCGTGCAGCAGGAGAGCGCGCCGCTGTCGCAGGAGGCGGTCCGTCTGGCGAAGGCCATCGCGGTGCGTATCCCGTCGGAGAACTGACCTGGTCCGAGGCGCCCGGCCGCGGTGCCGGTCGGTCGTCAGGCGGCCGGCTCGCAGGTGACGCCCTGACCGGGGCAGGCTGAGGCCAGGATCTGGAGGGCGACGAGTTCGGCGGGATCGGAGGGATCGGAGGGATCGGAGGGATCGGTGGTGAGGCCCCGGAGGAGTTCGGTGCCGACCCGTTCCGCGACGTAGCGACAGTGGCCATCGGCCGCGGGCGGCAGCCACTGGGCGGGGCCGGGGTCCTGGTCGGCCCTGCCGCGGTGGGAGCGGGTGGCGACCGCGGCAGGGCCGGCTTCGGCTCGCCGGTCGTCGGCGTGGGCCTCGCGGCGCTGCGGTCACTACGAGCCGTGATGCTCCAAGGGGTCCCCGTCGTGATCGGTGACGGCCGCATCGCAGGCCAGGGCGAGGGCGGCATCAGCGAAGTACTGCTCGTCGGCGGCCCCCGCTGAAAGCCCTGCGTCCTGAAAACGCCAGGCCTTCCCTGATCGCGTCTGCTGTCACCGGGTGTGCGGTCCAGTACGTCAGCGGTACACCGCTGACGTACTGGACCGCGAAACGCCGACCCGGCTCGTCGCGGGTACAAACGCCAGGTGGACGACGTCCAGGGCGGAGATGACGGTGACCTGGAGGGCGTCGTGGCAGGACCACCGGCCTCGCCCGGTCGGTCCGCTCGGGCGAGGGGGATCGTCGTGTCGGAGGAACACGACCGCCGCGCTCAGTGGGACACGGAGCCACCCGCCCGTCCGTCACGACGCCTCCTCCGGTCCGGCGCGGGCGGTCGGACCGGAAGCACCCAGGGCCACACCGCGGTGAGCGCCTGGACGCCGGGCGCGAGGATCTTCCCGACCGGTGAAGAGGTGGTGTTCACCTCCTGTGCCGTTCCCCTCGGAGCGCTCTGCTCTGCTTCGACGCGGCCTGCGCAAGCCACGGTGACCGTTCGGCCTGCTGGAGCCGCGGCTGATGGCATCGACGCAGCGGTCCGTGGCGTCCGTCTATCCGGCCGCCGGATCGGTCCCTGTGGGAGTGCTGTCAGCTGGTGGTGGGGCGCTCCGTGCTGCGGGTGGGGCGGCGCCGTGTCGGCGTTGGCGCTTGCCGTAGGCGGTGATGGCCTGCCAGAGGTGGCGTCGGTCGGCGTCGGGCCAGTGCAGGTCGGTGAAGTGCAGTTCGGCGTAGGTGGCTTGCCAGGGCAGGAAGTTGGAGGTGCGTCGTTCGCCTCCGGTGCGCCACAGCAGGTCGACGTCGGGCAGGTCGGGGTGGGGCAGGTGTGCGGCGACGTCGTGCTCGCTGAGCAGGTCCGGGGTGATGCGGCCTGCCCGGGCGGCGCGGATGAGGGAGGCGGCGGCGCGGGTGATCTCGTCGCGGCCTCCGTAGTCGATGCAGAAGGTCAGGGTCAGGGCGCTGCGGGTGCGGGTGGTGTGCTCCTGCCGGCGCAGCGCTTCGACGAGGTCGCTGGGCAGGCGTTCGGGTCGGCCGGACCAGCGCAGGCGCACATCCAGGTCGCGGTAGGGGTCTGCCTGGAGTTCGTCGCGCATCGCTGACAGGAGGTGGCCGACTTCGTCGGCGTCACGTCGCCAGTTCTCGGTGGAGAACGCGTAGAGGGTCAGGTGGGGCAGTCCGATTTCCAGGGCGCCGTGGACGATGTCGCGCACGGCGCGGATTCCGGCGAAGTGGCCTTCGCGGCGGGGCAGTCCGCGCTCCTGGGCCCAGCGTCCGTTGCCGTCCATGATGACCGCGACGTGACCGGGCATCCGGTCGGCGGGAACGCGGGGCGGTGTGAGGCCCTCGGGGTGGGGCGGCGGCTTGCTGTAGCCGGTGCGGGCGGCCGGGACGGGGAGGGGAGTGGCGGGGGCGTGGGGCAGGACGTCCCGGCGCGGCCCAGGAGTGATCAGGGGAGTGAGCTTCCAGGCCAGCGCGGCCCGTAGCCGGGCGGGGGCGAGGACGCGGGCGCCGGCGATGAGGCGGGGGCGCGGCGCTTCGCGCAGGAGCGCGGGGCCGGCCCGGTCGACGGCGTCAAGCTGGGCGTGCAGGAGGGCCGCCATGGTGTCGACGACGGTGGCCGGCCCGGGGTGCATGCCGCGCGTCAGCTCGGGCTGGGTCGTCCAGCGGCGCGCTGTCGCTGTCAGGCGGGGGACCAGCGCTGCGACCTGCTCGCTCCAGCGGCGCTCCAGCAGGTCCTGCTCGGCGCCGGGGTGGCCCACCAGCGCCTCGAGAGGCAGCAGGAGGTCCCCCTGGGCGAGGTCGGCGGCGAGGTCGGTGAGGACGTCGGTGAGCCGGACACCGTCGAGGAACTGCTCGTAAGCGTCCTGGTGGTCCAGGCGCAGGGCCACCGGGACCCCGGCCCGGCCGAAAAGGTCCCGCGTCTGCTCGAACCACGGCAGCAGGTTGCCGCGGCCCCAGGCCCGCCAGCCGGCCCAGTCGGTGAAGCGCCGCCCGGCCGTATCGTCACGCACCACTTCCAGCGCACCGCGCAGCCCGGTCAGGTCCAGGCGCCAGCGCACCGCGGTGTCGACCAGGGCATGACGCACCGGGTCCGTGCTCGTCGCCGCGGCCAGGTCCCGGTCGAGAGCGGCGATCCACGCCTCGACCCGGGCGGCGCGCTCCGCGGCCGTGGCGTCAGGGGCGTCGGCCAGGTCGTCGACGGCGTTCGCCGCCGCCCACAGCGCCCAGCAGGCCGGGCGCAGTACGGCCGGCACCAGCTGGATCAGCGCGTACTCGGCCGGGTCGCGCCGGGTCTGCCGACGGCAGACCTCGTACGCGGCTCGCAGGACGGGGTCGTCGCCCGTTGTGCTGCGCCTGAAGAGCGGGCGGTGATCGGAAGAGATGTTCGGTGCCGGCACGTCCGGGTCAACGACGCGGCGGGGCCGAGGTTGCGTGTCCGGTCTCTTTCGGTGCAGCTCAGCGTGGGGTGTCGCGGGACTGCGCAGGGTGCTTCTCCCGGTCGGTGTCCTGGCGTGGTGCGGGCAGGGCGCGGGCGTGCGCGGGCAGCGCGGTGCGGGTGCGGTGGCGGAAGGCGAGCAGACCGACCACGGAGGCTGCGGCGAACCAGGCCAGCTGGATGGCCAGGCAGCCGGGGACGGCCCTGGTGGAGAACCCGGCGGCGGTGGCGGCCTGCATCGCGCCGTAGGAGGGCAGCAGGCGCAGTCCGGGACTGTCGGCTCCGGAGCTCGTCACCGGGTTCTGCAGGGCCAGGTCGATGATGCTGGTCATGACGATGGCGAACATGCCCTCCACCTCGCGGCGCAGCAGGCAGCCGAAGCCGATGCCGAGGATGCCGTAGGTCAGGCCGGCGCAGAACAGGGCTGCCGCGAGAAGGGCCGGCTGGCGCGGCGACCAGGTCAGCCAGGTGACGGCGGTGGCGTAGGCGGCGACCAGCGCGGAGGCCACGGTGAGCCCGGCGATCTTCGCGGCGACGAGGTGCGGGCGGGGAAAGCCGGCCAGGGCCAGGCGCTTGTCGAAGCCGCCGGAATGGAAGGTGGCGGCGAACATCAGGAATCCGGTGATCAGCGTGACCGCGTTCAAGGCACCGCTGATCGCGGTGAGTTCATTGCCGTGCGGGGTGAGCCACTGCCCGGTGGCCTGCAGTCGCATCCTGGCCCGGTCGTCCGGCATGGCCAGGTAGGCCAGTGTCGTCCAGACGGGAAGGAACAGCACCACCAGCACCATGGCGAACCGGTTACGTCCGTGTTCGACCAGCACGAAGCGGGTGGCGGTGGCGAACAGCCTCGCATGCCTCCTCACGCAGCGCTCGCCTCCCCCCGGAGGTGCAGCCGGCCGGCGTCCAGCCGCCACAGCTCGTCCAGCCGCTCGGTGTCCCACGCCAGATGCGAGACCACCAGCACCGACCGGCCCGCAGCCCGCAACCGGGCAGCGAGGTCCCAGAAGCGCAGGTACGTCTCCCAGTCGAAACCCTGGTACGGCTCGTCCAGCAGAACCACCTGCGGATCGTGCATCAACGCCAGCGTCAGGTTCAGCTTCTGCCGCGTCCCGCCGCTGAGCACGCCCGCGCGCTCGTCGGCGCAGTCCGCGAAACCCAGGACGTCCACGAGCTCCTCGGCGTACTTCAGATCGACCAGCCGGAACGCGGCTCGGAAGAACTCCAGATGTTGCGCGACCGTCAACGCGTCGTTGAGCACCACCTGCTGCGGGCAGTAGCCGAAACGGCCGCTGTGACGCACCGTCCCGCGGTTCGGCCGCAGCTCACCGGCCACGATCTTCAGCAGCGTCGACTTCCCCGTCCCGTTCTCCCCGACGACCCCGGCGATGACACCCGGACGCAACCGAAGGTCCACCCCGCGCAACACCGCCCGTCGACGGTACGCATGGTGCACGTCCACCACTTCCACGCCGTCCCCCCCAACATCCGCTTTCGACAACCGACTCGACACGCTCAACGAGCACGCCACCGCCAAGGCACGAGCACCGAGGGCCGGAGAGACACGGGAAGGCGTCAACGACCCGGAGACCGGGGTTCGAACCGGCCGGCCGACGTGGTCGGCCCGCGGCGGAGTCTGCCGCGCGGGTACGGCGCTCCCAGGACCCAGCGCCCGCCGGTCCGCACCGGCCCCGTCCTCATCCCGGACGCCGCCCCGCCCCTGTTCTTCGCCCACGGCGGGCACATCCCCGCCCAGGGGCACCGGCACCTTCGCCGACTTCGCCGTCCACCCCGAACGCATCGCCCGCACGGCGGACCCGGCCTCCTTCGAGCCCTGCGGCCCGGACGTCGCCCGCTCCCGCCGCCTCGGCCCTACTGTGACGCCCACGGTCATCTTGTCGTCCCACCGACCCCAACTCGGGACGTCCATGTCCCCGGCGCTCCTGGACACGCCCGGCGGCCGGGATCTGCTTGGCCGTACTCCTTGCGCTGATGCTTCCGGCCGACACCTACGCCGCCCTCGAGGACATTCCGCTCAACGGCGCCCCGGCCACGCCGTTGTGGTTCAGGATTCCCGAGCAGCTGCTCTTCATCGTGGTCGCACGGTGGGCCACCGCTCCTGCTCACGACATCCCCCGACGCCTGCTGGACGTCATCCGGCCCAGCGCGCGCCACAGTGCTGCCTGTCACCGTGCCCTGTGTGGTGGGGCGGACGAGTCGTTTGCAGCAGCACAGGGCGGCGGCGAGTCCGAGGAGGGCCGGGTGGTTGCGGGGACCGCGGTCGTAGCAGGGCTGAGTCTGCGGTGGCCGGACAGCCAGGCGATGGTGCGTTCGACGACCCAGCGGTGTCGGCCCGGGTGCGTGGAGTTCTCGATGCCGCGGCGGGCAATGCGGGGCCGATGCCGCGCGTGCATAACCATCGTCGCAGGTGGGGGCAGCCGTAGCCCTTGTCCGCGTGCAGCTTGGCCGGGAGGGCGCGGCCCGCGCGGTGAGCGGATCGGCGGGACGTCTTACTCTGGTCGCCTTCGGTTCGCTCTCGCCCGTCGAGGGGTCGGCCATCAGGAAGGGACGCCGGTAAAGTAGGTAAAACAGCGGCACCCCAGGTGCCCGCTCGGTCGAAGGACTGAACGGCACGATCCGCCCTCTACACCCGAGCGGTGAGGAGAGGTGCGTCATGGATCCATGGCTTGTCTGGTTGATCGTCGCAGCCGTTCTGGCGGTGACGGAGCTCTTCACGCTCACTGCTGCGCTCGGCATGCTGAGCGTGGCCGCGCTGGTCACGGCCGGAGGGGCCGCCATCGGGCTGTCGGTGCCTTTCCAGTTCTTGGTGTACGCCGTCGTCGCCACGGTCACCGTGTTGTTCGTGCGGCCGATCGCGTTGCGCCACGTGCTTCAGCCCCAAGGGGCACGGTTCGGCGTGGACGCGCTGATCGGCAAGCCCGCCTACGTCGTCTCGGAGGTGTCGGATTCCGACGGCAGGGTCCGTATCGACGGCGAGGAGTGGTCAGCCCGCTCCTACGACGAAACGCTGGTGATCTCGGTCGGATCGACCGTCGACGTCATGGAGATCAGAGGCGCCACCGCGCTCGTCTACCCCCAGGACTGAAACGATGGACATCTCAGCTTCGCTGATCGCCGGCCTGATCGTCGCCCTGTTGGTGATCTTCACTTTGATACGGGCGGTGCGCATCGTCCCCCAGGCGCGTGCGCGCAACGTCGAGCGACTCGGCCGTTACCACCGCACCCTGACCCCCGGCCTCAGCCTCGTCATCCCCTACATCGACCGTGTGCACCCGCTGATCGACCTGCGCGAGCAGGTCGTCTCGTTCAAACCGCAGCCGGTCATCACCGAGGACAACCTCGTCGTGGAGATCGACACCGTCCTGTACTTCCAGGTCACCGACCCGCGTGCGGCGTTCTACGAGATCGCGAACTTCCTCCAGGCCGTGGAGCAGCTCACCGTCACCACCTTGCGCAACGTCGTGGGGTCCATGGACCTGGAGAAGACCCTCACCTCACGTGACACCATCAACAGCCAGCTCCGGGGTGTGCTGGACGAGGCGACCGGCAAGTGGGGGCTTCGCGTCAACCGGGTGGAGATCAAGGCCATCGACCCCCCGCAGTCCATCAAGGACGCGATGCAGAAGCAGATGCGGGCCGAGCGGGACAAGCGGGCCGCGATCCTCGGCGCCGAGGGGCAGCGCCAGTCGCAGATCCTCACCGCCGAGGGCGACAAGCAGGCCGCCGTCCTGCGCGCGGAGGGCAACCGCACCGCCGCGATCCTTCAGGCCGAGGGGCAGTCCCGGGCCGTTGACGAGGTCTTCCAGGCCGTCCACCGCAACGACCCCGACCCGAAGCTCCTCGCCTACCAGTACCTCCAGGCGCTCCCTCAGCTCGCCCAGGGCCAGGGCAACAACTTCTGGGTGATCCCCAGCGAGATCACCTCGGCGCTCCAGGGGGTGTCCCGGGCCTTCAGCGAGGTGCTGCCGCCGTCACCGGCCACCCGCGAGAAGCCGTCCGACGACGACATGGCGGCCCAGGCCGCGAACGACACCGCGCAGGCGGCCGAGGCAGCCGCCCAGGCCCTCGCCGACGCGGCCGAGGCGGACGGCGTCACCAGCACAGGACCCCGGCGGTCTGAGGCGCCGCAGCGCTGACGGCCGACACCGATGTTCCGACGGCGGAGAGCGGGCACAGTCGACGACGCGCCGAGGACGTGACGCCTGGCCACAGCCGCGTGAACGTCGTCGCGGTGTCGGCGGGCCGTCCGCTGGAGGTCTTCGTGGACGAACTCTTGTGAGGCATCCGTCGGGCCGCGAACAGCGACGGCAGCGCCCTGTGGGTTGCGGCGTCGCGTCGTGTGGAAGTTCTCGCAGGCCGCCTGGTCCGCGCCGGTGCCGGCCGAACCCGTCGCCCCGATGATCCCGAGCCGGTCGCGCGGCGGGCAGGGTCCACCCCCGGCGGGCAGGTGCACAGCAAGGACGGCACACAGTTCAACCGGCACGTCCGGGGGCTGCACGTCACTCCCCGGTGACGAGCGGCAGTTGCGGAACAGCCCTTGGCCCCGGAGCGAATTACCTGTTCACTCCAGCGGCGTGCTCAGAGACATCCCCCGGGATCCCGGGGGAGTGGCGCCGACCGGTTGGCGGTCGATGTCACCCTGGCCGGTTCACGTCTCCTGTGATGAACAGTTGCCTCGACGACGGTGGACGCGTTGTGCTCCGCAGAGGGCACGGTCCGGTGCCCCTACGAGTCCTTCAGGGAAGGAAGGCGGACGCATGACCTATCTCGGTGCGGTTGTCCGGCGAGGAGTACAAGGTCGGGTCGGCACAGTGCTGGGCCTGCTGGCCCTGCTGACGAGCGTGCTCGTCGTGTCGGCCGCCCCGCCCGCGCCGGCCACCCCGTACTGCTCCAACAGGCCGGAGGCCGGAGGGGCCATCGAGCAGCGGTACGTGGACATGGGCGGCCCGGGTGGAGCGCTCGGCTGCCCCGTCACGGGCGAACTGGTCAACCCCGACGGGTTCGGTCGCCGTCAGCAGTTCGACCACGGGACGGTCTACTGGTCTCCGCGCAGTGGCGCGTGGCCGGTCTGGGGATACATCGGCGACTACTGGTGCGCGCATGACTGCGAGAGGGGCTTCGCGGGCTACCCCACGTCCTACGAGTACAGGGTCGGCGGTGAGATCCGACAGAACTTCCAGTGCACGGTGGTTCACTTCCAGGACCTCGGCGGTGGAGCGACGCGTACCTGGTCAGAAGGCAACATCTGCGCCTGATCCTCGTTGTTCCACCACCGGTAGGTGCCCTGGAACCCCTCGTCCATGATCTGCTTCAGGTCGCCCTCGCCGCGCAGGGGGCAGGCGTCGAGCCGCAGTCCGGTGCTCCACGGGGCTTCGAGGGCGAAGGCCCGGAAGCCCTTCTCCTCGACCAGGTACCGGAAGACCCGGTGCTCGAGGGTGAGGAACTCGTGCGAGCTGTGGGTGGCCTCGCCCAGGCCCACCACCCGGGCGTCGCCGACCATCCGGCCGAACGGGCGGAGGTCGGCCGGGCCGCCGCGGGGCCCGGTGGTGCGCAGCGGGTGGGCCACCCGGCCGAGGGCCGCCTCGGGGGCCGCGGTCTCCTGTGGGCCGACGGGCGCGGCGGCGCCGGCGGAGGCCGATGCGGCGGGCGGGGCGGACGGGGTGGCGGCGAAGGCGGCCGGGGCGACGGCCAGGGTGGTACCGAGCAGGACGGAGAGCAGGGCCTTGTGCGTGTTCATGGGCCCGACTCTCGCCGCGCCGGGACGCCCCGGACCATCCGCTGCGCCCCCCTGAACGGCCCGGGGGGCAGTCTCACCCGTCGATGGGCGGGGGACTGGAACCCTGGTCCCGGGCGTGAACCGAAACGGCTGCCTGAACCGTGCCTGTCACTGCACGGGCAACGGCCCGGCGAGGGGTCTTCAGGCCGACGTGCGGGCCTCCTGGGCGGAACGTGACCTTTTGTCTCGCGCACCGCCTGCGTCCTCGACTGGTGAGCCGCAAAGGGGGCAGGAGGCTGGCCTGATCGAGACCAGAACCTGTTTTCTGCGGATTCACCCGTTCCGTGCAACGGCGCCACGGCGAGCGGCGGTTACGGGACAGCCCTTTGGCGGTGACGGCGGAAGGCGTGGTGGCGGCCGCCCTCGGCCCCGAGGGGCCGGCCGCCCGGGTCGACCGTACGGCGGGTGTTGCTGGTGCTTTCCCTCCGCTCCTTGTCCGGGGAGCGGTGGGAGCGGCCGTCACGGCCCGGGAAGTCGTACCGGACGCGACCGATCTCCGCGTTCGGGCGCTCGACCCGATGGCCGGCCACCGCCACCGCGACGCCGCCCGAAGGGACCCGCCCGCCCGGCTGTCGCCGCGGCCTCCGCGGCACCGCGCGTGGATGGTGAAGCCGGAACGGCAGCCGCCGTTCCGATCACATGGCTCGATCCGGACCACGTCACGAATGCCGGACCGGACGATCGGAGTGCTCGCCGGCCCCGTGCCGGCTTCCCGAGCAGCGGCAGCGAAGAGAAACGCGCACCGGCACGCGCGTCCCGGTGCCGGGCCGGCCGACGGCGTTCACGAAACTGACGTGAAATCACCTGTCCAGGAAAGCCGCCTCCCCATAACTGCACATACCAAACGTGTTGATGAGGGGGAGGGGGGAGACTAGGCTTCCGAAAACCGTGACCGCTCGTACGCCGTCCGTGACCAGAATGACGGGACGGCGCAGCGTGAGAAGAAAGCCGGCAGAGAAGACGGCTTGCATTTCGACGGGTCGACTCACACGGGGGAAGAATTGGATACACGGCATCTCGAGGCTTTCCTGGGCGCCGTGGACGCGGGAAGCGTGACACGGGCGGCCAACGTGCTCCAGGTGACCCAGCCCACGGTGACCAACCGCATCAAGGCACTGGAGCGGACGCTCGGCCTGACCCTGCTGGAGCGCCTGCCGGGCGGTGTCCGACCGACGAGAGCGGGTCGTTCCATCCTCGAACAGGCCCGCGAGATCGTGCGGCTCAGCGGCCACGTCCGGCGTATGGCGGACGCCTCACTCGCACCGCAGGGGAAAATCTGCGTCGGCGCGTCGGAAAGCCTCATAAATCACCGACTGCTCCCGCTCATCGAATACTTGCTCCTGCGATACCCGGAAATGGATGTGTCGCTCCGGCTGTCCACCCCCCAAGAAGCACTCTCCATGCTGCGCAACGGACAGATGGACTGCGTGTTCATGATAGGGAGCGGAGCATTACAGGAGGATCTGGAGCACCGCGATCTGTGTCCCGAGCCGTTCGTCCTGGTGGCCGGAGGGCGACGGGCCCACGTCCGCCCGGGCCCCGAGGAGGCGGTGTCGTCGATCCTGGTCACCGCCGACCTCGACGTCCGTCGCTGCGGCGGACTCCTGAACGAGGTCGAGTCGACCCTGCGGGCGAGGCGGACGCTGAAACTCGATTCCATCACCGCGGTGAAGCGCATGGCCGAGAGCGGCATCGGCGTGGGACTGCTTCCCGAGGTCACCGTGGCCGAGGACATCGCCGACGGCCGGCTCCGCAGGATCGTCGACTGGCGGCCCGCCACCCCCACCTACACGCAGGCCCTGTGGCGGCGCGGCGACGGCGGGCACCCGGTCCTCGACGCCGTGCTCAAGGCCGCCTCCGACGTGGTCGGAGCGGACTGAACGGGTTCCGGGCCCCGCTGCGGGAGCCACGGAACCCGTGGGCCGGTCAGGCGGCGTCCGTGAGGAGCCGGGCGAGCAGCTGCCGGTGGTCGGTCTTCCCGTGCTGGTTGACGGGGAGGCTTCCCACGATGCGCACGACGCCGGGCGCCATGTACGCGGGCATCGAGCGCAGGCAGAAGGCGAGCAGATCGCTCTCGGCCGTCCGGTCCGCGCCCTCGGCCAGCACGACGAACGCGCTCAACTCGGCGTTCCCGTCGGGCCCCTCGTACACCACGACGGCCGCCTCGCAGACCTCGGGGTGGGCCAGCAGCCGTCGCTGCACCTCGGCCGGTTCCACGCGGTTGCCGCGGATCTGCACCTGGGAGTCCCGGCGTCCGCAGAAGCGCAGCGCGCCGTCGGCGTCCCGGAAGGCGAGGTCGCCGGTCCGCAGCAGGCGCTGCCCGGAGCGGGGCTCCAGCGGGTCGGTGACGAGGGCGGCGTCCGTGGCCTCGGCGTCTCCCCAGTAGCCGGTCATCAGGGCCGGGCTGCGCAGGTACATCTCGCCGACGACGCCCTCCTCGCGCACGGGTGTCCCCTCGGCGTCCAGCAGGAGGATGTCGGTGCCCCGGTGCCCGTCGCCGATCGACAGGTGCGTCACGTCCTCGGGCAGCGGGTCGGGGACCTCGGCGAAACTGGCCGCCATGGATTCCGTCGCCCCGTAGCAGTTGATCAGACGGATGCCGGGCCGCAGGCGCTGCAGGTGGCGCAGCTCGCCCAGCGGGAACTCCTCCCCGCAGAAGAGCACTCCGCGCAGATCGGGCAGGTCGGCCAGCCGGTCGGGGATGTGGCGCAGCGTCTGCCGCCAGATGGACGGCACACCGTTGACGTGGGTGGCCCGGGTGACGCGCAGCACCTTGAGGAACCTCGTCGGCCAGCGCAGCAGGGCCCGCGGGACGGGGGCCACCGCCGCTCCGCCGCCCAGCGCCATGCCGATGTCCAGCAGCGAGAAGTCGAACTGGAGGGGGGAGGTCGACGCCACCCGGTCGCCCACCGACACGAACCCCTCGGCGATCATGCCCCGGTAGAAGGCGACGACGGCCCGGTGGCTCATCACCACGCCCTTGGGCCGGCCCGTGGTGCCCGACGTGAAGATGATGTAGGCGGTGTCGCCCGGCGTCACGGCGCGCCGCAGCCGCTCACGGCGCACCGGCGGGCGCGGCACCTCGATGCCCTCCCGGCCGAACCGGCCGTGTCCGACGGCCGTCCCGGGTTCCCCGTCGGCGGCCAGGCACAGCGCGGGCTCGGCCAGCCGCTCGATCGTCTCCCGCCGTTCGGCCGGCGTCTCGGGGCTGACCGGGACGAAGGGCAGGCCGCGCGACGAACACGCCAGCACGAGGGCGAGGGCCTCGGCGGACGTATCGGAAACGATCATGACGCGGTCGCCGATCTGCAGGCCGAAGCGGTCGAGTTCGGCGGCGTACCGCTCGGCGGCCTCACGCAGGCCGCGGAAGGTCGTCACCCGTTCCGCGCCGTCCGCGTACTCCACCACGGCGGGATGGTCGGGGTGCGTGGCCGCGGCGGCCAGGAGGAACTCGTCGAAGCGTTCGTCGGGCCGGTGGGGCACCACGGGTGCGGGAGTCACTGGCATGGTCTCTCCAGGTCAACGCAGGTCGTCGGGCGCGGCCGGAGCCGGCGGTAGGGGTGTGGCGATGTGCGGCTCCCCGGTGACGAGCACCAGCGGGGAGCCGGGGGTGGCGGTCAGATGGCGCACGGTGCCGACGATCAGGACGTGGTCGACGGCGGTGAAGGTCTCCGCGACGTCGCAGGTCAGCACGACGGCGGCGTCGTGCAGGACCGGGACGCCCCGGAGCACGGCGTGCGGTGTGTCCCGGAAGCGCTGTGCGGGGGTGCCGGTGGCGAAGCGCCGGACCAGCGGCCCCTGCGTGTGGGACAGCACGTTGACGGCGAACCGGCCGGCACCGAGCAGGTCGTCCAGGGTGCGTCCGCCCGTGCCGAAGGCCAGCAGCACGCTCGGCGGCGCCACGGACAGCGACATGAGCGAGGTGGTGGTGCACCCCACCGGTCCGTCCGGTCCGAGGGCGGTGGTGACCGCGACGCACTTCGCCAAAGACGTCATCGCCGCGCGGAAGAGCGCCTCGTCCACTGCCGTGTCGACGGACGGGACCGTCCGGGCGGTCGTCGTCTCAACCCCGAGCACGGCTCACCTCCCTGCCGGTCGTGAGCTCGGCGAGGGTGTCGAGCGCCCGCTCGACCACACCGGTGCGGGGGCGTCCGCGGCGTGCGGAGTCGGCGGCGAAGCGCAGGGCCTTGGGCAACTGCGTCCACGCGTCGGCCAGGTCCGGGTCGGGGTCAGGCCCCAGCCGGTGGAGCTGGTGCCGGGACGCCGCCCACAGGTCGTCGATGTGCCGCTCCAGCAGGTCCCCGTCACCGGTGAGGCGGTCCCGCAGGTACGCGAACACCTCCTGCGGCTCGCGCAGCCAGGCGCCCGGCCACTGCGCCGGGAGGCCGGCCGGGGGAGTGGCGGCCCGGCGCAGCCAGCGGTAGGCGTCCGTCGGTCCGGCGTCCACCGGTTCCCCCAGGGCGTGCGCGTCCCGGTTGCGGACGGCCGGGTCGAGCCGTCCGACCGGCGTCAGCGCCCGGCGCAGCGAGTCGTCGTCGAGCACTCCGGCGTAGGGCAGTTGTTCGCCGCCGGGCATCAGGGCGCGGAACGGATCGGCCACGCGCCACCCCTCCCCGTCGTGGGCCCGCAGCAGGAACCAGTGGGGCACGGTCCGCACCCCGTGGTGCGGCGACCAGGGCAGGTGGAAGGCGTTGCCCGACACGATCACCTGCCCCTCCTCGGCGAGCAGGCCGGCGAGCGCCGCACGGGCCGACGGCCAGTCCGGACGGTGGTCGTGGACCAGGGTCCCGCCGTCGATGCGGTCGTGGTGGGAGAAGGCGAGCGCGCCGTCCGGTCCGTCGGTGCGCACCCACAGGTGCACCGCCGCCGCCAGACGGCCGGCCGCCGCGCCTCCCAGGTACTCCACGAGCGTGGTGGAGTAGCAGGACAGGGCAGGTGTCATGGTGTCGCCTCCCAGGCGCAGGCCACGGGTACGTCGATGAGGTCTCGTACCTTGCGCCAGCGCAGTCCGCGCCAGTCGCCGTGGTCGAGATGCGGGGGCACGTCGATGCTCCAGGGGCGCCCCCCGATGCCGGTGCCGTCGGTCTTCACGCAGGCCTCCTGGACCGTCCAGATCTCCGTGAAGACGGTGTGCCGCAGGGGCGCCGGCATGCGGTACAGGTGGTTCGCGTACGGGGCGGCGCACCGCCGGACCATCGAGCGGCCGACGTGCCGCGGCGGCACCTGCACGTCGACCCCGACGCGGCGGCCGGGCGCGACGGCCACGACGGTGTGCTCCCCGTCGTGGGAGATGCTGATGCCGGGCCGGGACCGGCCCGGCAGGGCCGGTTTGCCGTTGTGGCCGGCCACGACCGGCTCGCCGGCGTCGTCGGGTGCCACCTCGGCGAGCAGCCCGCGCAGGAGCGCACGCCCGTCCAGGATCTCGCGTGCGCGCCAGGCCGGCCGGCCGCGTGCCGCGGCGAGGTCGGCGGGGGTGAGGCGTCCGGTGGACGCCCCACCGGTGGCCACCCACACTCCCGCGCTGATCTCGAGGACTCTCACGGCAGCTCCCCAGGACCGCTCTCGGGGGCCGTCTCGGCCACGATGTCCAGGACGACCTCGGTCGTGCCGCCGCCGATCCCGAACAGGGCCCCCTGCGCCCGCAGGTGCTGCGGGCCTCCGGTACGGAAGCCGTGCGCGCCCTGGAGGTGGGCGCACACGTCGAGGACGTGCTCGACGGTCTCGGCGGCGCTGGCCTTGAGCAGTGCGGCGGCCGAGGTGTCGCGGCGGGCGGCGACCGCCTCGGTGAGGCTCTCGGTCAGGGCGCGGTGCTGACGGGCGCGCAGCAGTGCGCCCGCCCAGCGCTGGCGTATCCCCTCCCGCTCCCACAGGACCCCGTCGCCGTGGCGCCGCCGCCTCAGGTGGCCGGCGGTGTCGCGCAGCACCCGCTCGCACAGCGCGACCGCCCACAGGGCGCCGGCCAGCCGCTCGGTGGCGATGTGGGCCGCGAAGGCGCTCAGTCCCCGGCCGGTACCGCCCACGACGTGGTCGCGGGTCAGCCGGACGCCGTCGAAGGTGAGGTGACCGGTCCCGGAGCCGTCGAACAGCTCCGTCCCGGCCGGTTCCGCGCGCACGCCGGGCGCGTCGGCCGGTACGAGCACCCAGGTGAAGTTGGTGAAGTGGGGGCCCGGCCGGTGGCGGGCGAGGACGAGGGCGGCACCGCACGTCGTGGCGTTGGTGATCCAGCGCTTGGCGCCGTCGAGCCGGACGTGGTCCCCGTCGAAGGAGACGCGCGTGTCCAGCGCCGCCAGGTCGCAGCCGGAGGCCTCGTCGGTGGCGGCGAGGGCCACGACGGTACGGCCGCCGAGGCTGTCGGCGAGCGTCCGGGCGGCCGGGCCGGTCCCCCCGGCCAGCAGCGGCAGGCAGGTGGCCAGCGGGACGGTCACGGCCAGCGTCGAACCGACGCCGAAACGGCGGTCGACCTCCGTCAGCAGCGCGCCCAGCGCGGCCGCGTCGACGCCGCGGCGCGGATCGTCACCGCGGTAGACCCCGGCCAGCCGGTTCTCCGCGCCGAGGACACGCCAGAGGTCGGCGCCGCCGGTGTCGGCGGGCAGGGTGCCGAGCCGGGAGCCGGCCGCGGTGGCGGGCTCCCGCACTGCGGAGACGCTCATGCCGCCGCCCTGTGGTCTTTCCCGGCGGCGCCCGCCCGCTGCACCGCGGCCCACAGACTGCCGGCGGTGGCGAAGGTGGTGTCGTTGAGGTCCTCGTCCGGAAGGGAGACCCCGAGCCCGTCCTCGATGGCGAAGAGCAGGTCGATGGCCTTCATGGAGTTCATCCCGAGGTCGTGCAGGCGGCTGTCCTCGGTGAGGGGACGGTCCCCGAGGTTGGGGAGGAAGGGCGTCAGCAGGTCGATGAAGGGCTGGTTCACGGCTTCTCCGTCGCTTGGGTGGGTGGTGGGGGTCGGGCAGGGTCGGGATCAGGGCCGGTGGGGCCGCACGGCGAACACCTCGCGATCGGCGGTGAGCAGGGACGCCAGTTCGGGCAGCAGGGTCCCGGGCACCGGCCTGCCCCGTTCGGCGCGCCGCTGGGCGATGAACGCGGTCGCGGTGAGCTGGTCCCAGCGGCGCAGGTGGTCCTTCGCGTCCAGCCGCTCGCCGAGCTGTTCGCGGTAGGCGGCGTGCAGGTGCCGGGCCCGCGTCAGCAGCCAGGTCTCCGCGGTCAGCCGGCGCAGGGCGGCGAGCCGGTCGGGATGGGCGGCGTAGGCCTCGGCGTACGCCGCCGGATCGTCCAGGCGCAGCTCCGGCCGGGGCGCGCGGTACCCGGGCGCGGGCGACAGGGTGCACGCGAAGGAGGCGGTGGGCAGGCGCTCCCAGGGGAACGTCCACCGGCCCGGCCGGGCCGGACCCCACGCCGTCTCGTTGTCGTACGCGTCCTCGACCTCGGCTCCGTCCGGGTGCGCCCCGACCAGGAAGCTGTGCTCCATGCGCGCCCGGCCCGCGTAGGGCAGCCACGGCATGTCGTAGGAGTCGGCGACGGCGTAGACCACCGGCGCCCCTCCGGCCATGGCGCGCAGCCCGTCCGCGGGGACGCGGTGGGCGAAGGCGTCCGGCCGCAGGCCCACGAGAGCGGCTCCGTCGCGCAGGTGCTCCTCCGGTGAGGGGTCCACCGTGGGCAGGCCGTCGGGTCCGGGTCCCGGCCGGAAGCACAGGCGCGCCCCCAGCGCGAGATGCCGTCCGGGCCCGTGCCGGCGGTCCGCGAGGACCGCCAGGTTGACCTGCACGCAGTCGAGGATCCCGGTCCGCACGGACGGGGCCGCGGTGGCCGTCACGGGCGCGTCTCCACCCGCGTCAGCCCGGCCACCGCACGGGCGAGCGCCTCGTCGGGCGGGGACTGGTCCTCGACCCCGCCGTCGAGGAAGTGCTCGTAGGCCCCGAGGTCGAGGTAGCCGTGGCCGCTGACGCACACCAGCACCCCGCCGGTGGCGTCGGGCGAGGCGGCGATACGGGCGGCGGCCGCCAGGGCGTGTCCGGACTCGGGCGCCGGCAGGACGCTCTCGTGGCGGGCGAGCAGCCGGCCCGCCTCCAGGGCGTCCGCCTGGCTGACCGCCATGGCGTCTACGTCCCCGCTGTGGCGCATCGCGGAGATGAGCTTCGCCGCGCCGTGGAAACGCAGGCCCGCGGTGTGCGCGTCCGGGATCCGGTAATCGCTGCCGATGGTGTACATGGCCTCCATCGGGCCGCTGCCGGTGGCGTCGGTCTTGTCGTAGGCGTAGACGCCGCGCGTGAGCTTCGGTGTGCTGCTGGACTCGGCGGCCACCAGGCGGGGCCCCTCCTCGCCGGCCGTCCGGGCGGTGGCGTGGAAGGGCAGCGCGATGCCGCCGAAGTTGGATCCGGCGCCCACGCAGCCGACGACCGCGCCGATCTCGGCGCCCAGCTCCGCCAGTTGCTCCTCCGCCTCCAGACCGATCACGGACTGGTGCAGGATGCTGTACGTCTCTCCGCTGCCGATGCAGAAGGCCACCTGGTCGTGCTCGGCGGCGTACTCGACGGCCTCCCCGATGGCGAGCGACAGGCTGTTGCCGGCGGCCGGGTCCTCCTTGGCGGAGACCTTGGTCATGCCGCTGGGACTGGCGTGCACCTCGGCGCCCAGCATGCGCATCAGGACCCCGCGGTAGGGCTTGCGCCGAAGGCTGGACTCGACCATGAACACCCGGCAGCGCAGTCCGAACAGGGCGCACGCCGCGGCCATGGCGGTGCCCCACTGGCCCGCGCCGGTGCCCGTGACCAGCTCCTTCACGCCGGCCTTCTGGTAGTAGTAGGCCTGCGCGAGCGCCGTGTTGAGCTTGTGGCTGCCCGAGATGTTGACGCCCTCGTTCTTCACGTAGACGGGGACGCGGGCGCCGACGGCCTCCTCGAAACCGCGGGCCCGCCACAGGGGGGTCGGGCGGTACTGGCGGTATCGGTCGACGACCGGGGCGGGGATGTCCCAGTACTCACGGGCCGAGACGCTGTGCCGGATCAGCTCGGTCGGGATGTTGATCTTTATCTCGCCGGACCCGCCGTCGGAGCGGGCCGGGGTGCGGTCCGGCGGCAGGGGCTCGGACAGGTGGGGCAGGACACTGCGCCAGCGGGTCGGGATCCCGTGCGTCACCGCTGCACCTCCGCGGCCGTCACGACGTCGATCAGGTCCCGGACGGTGCGGAAACTGCGACCCACGAAGAGGTCGTCGGGGAGGGTGACGTCGAGCTCGTCCTCGATCCGCACGAGCATGCCGACGAAACCGAGCGAGTTCACGTTCAGCAGGTCGCCGACGAGCGGTTCGTCGTCGGCGACGCGGTCGGGCGGGAGGGACAGCCGCGACTCGGCGACGACCACCTTCTTGACGACGGTGGCGACGGCGTCCCGGTCGAGGGACAGTTCCTGGGGCATGGCACGCCTTTCGGGAATGGGGTGGGGCCGGGAGTCAGCCGCGCAGCGCGCCGGCGCCGTCGGTGACGTAGCTGTGGGTGACCAGTGCGCCGAGCGTCACGGGACCGCGCACGTGCAGACGGCCGGTGGCGATGGCGATCTCGGTGCCCAGACCGAGGGTCGGGCCGTCGTGCAATCGCAGCGAGCCGTTGACCACGACCATCGCGGCGTCGGCACGCCGTCGGAAGGCGTCGGTGACGTGCCGGTCCCGGGCGACGACGCCCTCGGTGTGCCCGGAGCCGTGGCGGCGGATGTGATCCAGTGCCGCGTTCTCGTCGTCGACCGGCACGACGGCGACGACCGGGTCGAGGAACTCCCGGCCCAGGTCGTGGGCGGCGAGGGGTTCGGTCTTGAGCGTGGCGGGGACGAGGGCGTTCAGTTCGGGGGCCGTGTGCAGGGTCAGCTCCGTCTCACGGCCCGCCAGCCCGCGCGCCAGGGCCTCGAGGTAGTCCCGGGCGACGGCGCGGTCGAGCAGCAGCGTCTCCACGGAGGTGCAGCCGGCCGGCTCGGGCAGCTTGCTGTCCAGCGTGGCACGCACGGCGAGATCCAGGTCGGCGCTGCGGTGGACGTAGAGGTGGTTGACGCCGCCGCCGCCGGCGATCAGCGGGATGGCACTGGTGCGGCAGTACTCCACGAGCGCGGGACTGCCGCGCGGGATGAGCACGTCCACCTGGTCGGGCCGCTTCAGCAGGGCCCGCAGCAGCCGGCGCTGCGGGTCGTCCAGCACCGCGACGAGGCCCGTGGGCAGTCCCGCCCGGGTGAGCGCGGCGTGCACGGCCCGTTCGAGGGCGGCGTTGGTGGCGGCCGTCTCCTTGCCGCCGCGCAGCAGCACGGCGTTCCCGACGGCGACCGGGAGCAGCGCGCCGTCCACGGTGACGGTGGGCCGGGCCTCGTAGACCATCAGGACGACGCCGAGGGGCCGCGGGACGCGGTGGACGTGCCGCGCGGCGCCGGAGACGGGCACCTCGGTCTCGCGCACCTGCCGCAGTTCGTCCCGGGTCATCCCGGTGAGGGCGACCATCCGGTCCCGGTGGGCGTCGGTCAGACGCAGCCGCTCCACCAGCGTGGGCGGCATGCCGAGCCGCTGGGCCGCGGCGACGTCCGCCGCGTTGGCCCTGGCGATCTGCGGCCAGTGGGAGACGAGTTCCTCGCCGAGGAGACGGCAGTACCGGTCGTAGGCGGGGTCGCCCACGGGCGGGGCCGCGTCGAACGCCGCGCGGGCCCGGCTCAGGAGACCGTCAGGCATGCCGCTCCTCCGTGCTCGCGAGGAAGGAACCGAGGTGGTCCAGGAGAAGGGGCAGCCGCTCGCCGTCGAAGGCGGTGAAGTGGTCGCCGGGCAGCGGCCGTACGGTCAGGTTCGCGGCCACCTCGCGCCAGACCGCCAGGTGTTCGCCGTTGTCCTCGTCCGCGCACGGCATCAGCAGCGTGGGACAGTCGTGGCGCGCCTCGGCCCGGTAGGAGACGACGGCGTCCAGGTGCGCGTCGGCGGTCGCGGCGACCCGGTCGGCGGGGACGCCGCTGTCGTCGGAGGCGAGGGAGGCGCGGACCCGCTCGCGCCACCGCCGTGCCGCCGCCGGGTCCCGGTCGATGCGGGCGGCCGGACTGTCGACCATCACGACCCGTGGCCGCCGTCCCTCCTCGGCCAGCCGGGCGGCCAGCTCCCAGGCGACGACGCCGCCGAGCGACCAGCCGAACAACAGATCCGGCGGCTCGGGGAGCTCCGCCAGCAGCGACCGGTAGCGGTCCGTCATGGCGGCGACGCTGCGGTCCGGCTCTTCCCCCGGCCCCAGCCCGTACCCGCGCAGGGCGAAGACCGGGCCGGACCGGCGCAGGGCGAACCCGACGCCCGTGTAGGCCCCGACGCCACCGCCGGCGGCGTGGACGAGGACGCTGCACCTCCCGGGCCGGGGCCGGCCCATCGGCATGAGCACCGGCTGGGCGACATCCGCGCGGCTCATGGTGTGCGTCCGCGACGCGGGCAACCGATCATCGATGATCTTTCCTTCCGCACTCAACGGCATTGACGAGAAGCGACTTCCGCGCCACCCACCTTTCAAACGAATTCCGTTCGCCCCCATAGAGGACCCTTATCGTCCATGGCCGCGGGCATTATGAAAGCAGTTCAGGGGCCGGAATTCGGCATTCTTATCGACGCCATACGACCCTTTTATGGCTTCGGAAGAGAACTCGAATCAACGAATCCCAGACGGGTAATCGGCGCTCGACGCCACGACCGCCGACAAGGGCCGGCCTGCCGTCGCCCAGCCATTCCGCCGAATTCAGAGGGACCCCCGCATGACACTGATGCTCGACCAACCGGTCGGCACTACCCGCTTCCGTGCCTTCGGTCCGCGGCAGATCGACGACATCGTCCGGCGCTACGGGCTCTCCCCGGAGCTCCGGGACGGCATCGCCCTGCTGGCACACGTCCTGCCGTTCCGCGTCAACGAGTACGTGCTCGACGAGCTGATCGACTGGACGGACCCGGCACAGGACCCGCTCTTCCGCCTGGTCTTCCCCCAGCGCGGCATGCTCCCCGAGGAGGACGAGCGCTCCCTGGAGACGCTCGTGCGCTCCGGGGCGGCCAAGCGCGAGATGGCCGCCGAGGTCGCACGGATCCGCGCCGGACTCAACCCCCACCCCTCCGGGCAGCGCGAGTACAACGTGCCGGTGCACGAGGGCGAACGGCTGGCCGGCCTGCAGCACAAGTACCGCGAGACGGTGCTGTACTTCCCCACGCAGGGACAGTCCTGCCACTCCTTCTGCACCTACTGCTTCCGGTGGGCGCAGTTCGTGGGCGACCCGTCCCTGCGCTTCGCCGCCCCCGGCCCGGACCGGCTCGTCCGGTACCTGCACGACCGTCCCGAGGTCAGCGACGTCCTGGTGACGGGGGGCGACCCGATGGTGATGAGCACCGACCGCCTCACCGGGCACCTGGAGCCGCTGCTCGGCGTGGAGAGTGTCCACACCATCCGCATCGGCACCAAGTCCCTGGCCTACTGGCCGCAGCGCTTCGTGAGCGACGCGGACGCCGACCCGCTGCTGCGGCTCTTCGAGCGGATCGCGGCCGCGGGCAAGCAGGTCGCCGTCATGGCCCACTTCACCCACCCCCGCGAGCTGCGCACCGCCCGGGTGACCGAGGCCGTGCGGCGGATCCGGGCCACGGGAGCCGTGGTCTACTGCCAGGCCCCGATGGTCGCGCACATCAACGACGACGCCGAGACATGGGCCTCCATGTGGAAGTCCGAACTGGCCCTCGGCGCAGTCCCGTACTACATGTTCGTCGAACGCGACACCGGCCCCTACGACTACTTCAAGGTGCCGCTGGCCCGCGCGATGGAGATCTTCCACACCGCCTACCGCACCCTGCCGGGACTCGCCCGCACCGTGCGCGGCCCGGTGATGTCCACCACGCCCGGCAAGGTCGTGGTGGACGGCGTCGAGACCCTCGGCGGGGACCGGTACTTCCAGCTGCGGCTGGCCCAGGCCCGCAACCCCGCCCTGGTCGGCCGCCCGTTCCGGGCGCACTACGATCCCAGCGCCACCTGGCTCAGCGACCTGAGGATCGCGGCCGACGCGCCGCAGGACATCCAGGAGGCGCTGCGGCCGTGAACACCTCGATGTCCCCCAACCTCGCCCTCAACGAAGAGGTCGCGCGGCTGCGGGCCCAGGGCCGCTCCGTCGTCCACCTCGGCTTCGGCGAGTCCCGGCTGCCCGCCTTCGCCCCCCTGGTGGAGCAACTGCGCGCCGGCGCCCACCGCAACGCCTACGGGCCCGTGGCCGGGGCACCCGACGCCCTCGCCTCGCTCGCCGGCTACTTCGAGCGCCGCGGCCTGCCCACCGGCCCGCGGGACGTCCTCCTCGGCCCCGGCAGCAAGCCCCTGCTCATGGCGCTGAACCTGGTCCTGCCCGGGGACGTGCTCCTGCCGCGCCCCAGCTGGAACTCCTACGAGCCGCAGGCCCGCATGGCCGGCAAGAAGGTGTACGGCGTCCCGATCCCCGCCGAGTGCGGCGGCATCCCCGACCCGGACGCCCTGCCGGAGACCATCGAGCGCGCCCGCCGGGCGGGCGGCGATCCGCGCATCGTCGTGCTCACGCTCCCCGACAACCCGACCGGCACGCTCGCCACCGCCGGACTGGTCGAGCGGGTGTGCCGGATCGCCGAGGCGGAGGACCTGGTCGTCGTCTCGGACGAGATCTACCGCGACGTCATGCACCGGCCCGGCGCCCCCTTCCTCAGCCCCGCGGAAGTGACCCCCGACCGCACCGTGGTGACCACGGGGCTGTCCAAGTCCCTGGCGCTCGGCGGCTGGCGCATCGGCGGCCTGCGGGTGCCTCCCGGCGTCCGGGGACGCGACCTGCGCGACCGGCTGGTGGCCGTGGCCAGCGACATGTGGTCCACGCTGTCGGGCCCGATGCAGCGGGTCGCCGCGTACGCCTTCGGCGACCCGCCCGAGATCCGGCAGCGGCTGGCGGCGAGCGCACGGCTGCACGGAGCCGTGGCCCGTGCCGTGCACGCCGCGGCGGTCGCCGCCGGAGCCACGTGCCGGCCGCCCACCGGGGCGTTCTACGTCTACCCCGACTTCGAACCGCGGCGCGAGGCGCTGGCGGAGCGGGGGGTGGACGGATCGGCGGCGCTCGCCCGCCACCTGCTGGACGAGCACGGCCTGGCCGTCCTGGCGGGGCACCACCTCGGCGACGATCCCGGCGCACTGCGCTTCAAGGCCGCCACCAGCATGCTCTACGGCGACACCGACGAGGAGCAGGAGGCCGCCCTCGCGGCCCCCGACCCACTCGCCCTTCCGCACGTCGCCGACGCCCTCGTCCGCGTCGCAGAAGGCTTCGCCAAACTCGGCGCCTGACCACACCCGGGAGACATCATGGAGACACCCGACGTCCGCGCGGTCGTCACCGGCATCACCGCCGAGGTCCTCGGCGTCGACCAGGCGGACCTGCACAGCACCGCCGCACTGACCGACCTGCCCACGTTCAGCTCCTTCCGCATCGTGGAGATCGTCGAGCGGGTGGAGGAGGAACTCGACACCGAGGTCGAGGCGGGCGAACTCACCCCCGACAACCTCAGCCGCCTGGACAGGCTCGTCGCCCTCTTCGAGCGGACCCTGCGCGCCAGTGGGGTGCCCGGATGACCGTCACCGACCTCCCCCGCACGGCGTGGCGGCCCGCCGACCTCGAACGTGCCGTGTCCGAGGTCGAGGCGGAGGCCGCCCGGCACGCCGAGGTCTGCGACCGCGAGGCGCGCTTCCCCGTCGAGGCGCTTCAGGCCATGCGCCGCACCGGCCTCCTCGGGCTCCTGGTGCCCGCCGAGGACGGCGGCCCCGGCGGCGGCATGGACGAACTGCTGGCCGTCAGCAGCCGTCTCTCCCGCACCTGCATGTCGGTCGGCATGATCTTCACCATGCACTGCCAGCAGGTCGCCGCCGTCGTCCGGGACGGCGGCCCCCTGCGGGAGCGGCTGCTGCCCCGCATCGTCCGCGGCGAGCTCTACCTGGCCTCGGTGACCACCGAGGCCGCCACCGGCGGACACCTGCTGTCCTCCGGGTCCTCGCTGACGGCCGGCGACGACTCCACCGTCCGCGTGGACCGTTTCGCCCCCGTGGTGACCGGAGGCGGCCACGCCGACGGGTTCCTCATCACCGCCCTGGCCCCCGACGCCACCTCACCGTCCCAGCTGTCGCTGGTCTACGCCGGACGCGACCAGCTCACCGTCACGGCACGGGGGGACTGGAACCCGATGGGCATGCGCGCGACCCACAGCGCGCCCCTGCACCTGGCCGGCGAGATCCCCCGCGACCAGGTCATCGGTGAGCACGGGGCGTTCCGGGACATCGCGGTACGCACCTTCGCGCCGCTGGCCCACCTGGGCTGGGCGGCGTGCTGGCAGGGCGCCGCCGACGGCGCGCTCCAGCGCGTCGTGACCCTGCTGCGGGCCGAGCGGTCCCGCCACGACCTGGACTCGCCCCTGTTGCTCGCCCGCCTCTCACGGGTCCGCCAGCGCCTGGACACCGTCCACGCGCTGATCACGCACGCCGCGTCGGTGCTCGCCTCGGCCGAGGACACCACGAGCGCGCCCGTGCAGCTCCTCGTCAACGCGGTGAAACTGACCGCGTCCGAGCTGTGCCCGGCGGCGGCCGACGAGCTGACGGACCTGATGGGCATGCGCCACGGCTACCTGAGGGACTCGCCGACCGGCCTCGAGCGGACGCTGCGCGACCTGAGGTCCGCCCCGCTGAACTACAGCAACGACCGCCTGCACGCGGCGGACGGCGTGCTGACCCTCATGGACCGGGAGGTCCGCCATGTCTGACTCACTGTCCGACCTGTTCTCCGGGAGCGCACGGCGCCACCCGGACCGGCCCGCCCTGTGCGTGGCCGGCGTGACCCTCACCTACCGGGAGCTGGCCCGGACCGCCGAACGCCTCGCGGCCCATCTCGGTCCCATCCCGCCGGGCGCGCGGATCGGACTGCTGGCCTCCCGCTCACCCCTGGCGTACGCCGGATACCTGGCCGTCCTGCGCGCCGGGGCGACCGTGGTGCCGCTCAACCCGGTCTTCCCCGCGCAGCGCAACGCCGCGATCGCCGCCCGGGCCGGTCTGCGGACCGTGCTCACCGACACCGCGCTGCAGGACCTGATGCGGGAGAGCGCGGTCCCGCTCGCCCTGGCGACGGCGGACGGCACGCCGTCGGGACACCGTGCCCCGGCGGCGACGGCGGACGGGACCACGGCCGGGGCGGATGACCCGGCCACGTCACCGGCCGACGGCGAGGCCCCCGCGTACATCCTCTTCACGTCCGGCTCGACGGGCGTCCCCAAGGGCCTGCCCATCGCGCACGGCAACGTGCTCCCCTACATCGCCCACCAGGTGGAACGCTACGAGGTCGCTCCGGGCGACCGGCTGAGCCAGACCTTCGACCTCACCTTCGACCCGTCCGTGTTCGACATGTTCGTCACGTGGGCCGGCGGTGCCACCCTGGTCGTGCCGCAGCGGGAGGACCTCGCCGATCCGGCCGCCTTCGCCCGGGCGAACCGGCTCACGCACTGGTTCTCCGTGCCGTCGGTGGTCTCGCTGGCCGCGCGCATGCGCAGGCTGCCGCCCGGGTGCCTCCCCGACCTGCGGTGGGGTCTGTTCGCGGGGGAACAGCTGACCCTCAAGCAGGCGGCCGCCTGGCACCGGGCGGCGCCGCGGGCGGTCATCGAGAACCTGTACGGCCCCACCGAACTCACCGTCACCTGCACGGCCTACCGGCTGCCGGCCGACCCGGCCGACTGGCCGAAGACCCGCAACGCCTCCGTGCCGATCGGCCGCCGCCTGCCGCACCTGGAACACGTCGTCCTGGACGGGGCGGGCAGCCCCGCGGCCGAGGGCGAGCTGTGCGTGCGCGGCGTGCAGCGCTTCGCGGGCTACCTGGACCCGGAGAACAACGCCGGCCGCTTCCTCGACTGGGAGCCCGGTGCCGGCGCCCGCGTCCACGACACGCACGACGCCCCGGCGCCGCGACTGTGGTACCGCACCGGCGACCGGGTCGTGGAGGAGGACGGGGTGCTGACCCACCTCGGCCGTCTGGACGCCCAGGTCCAGGTCCACGGCTACCGCGTGGAACTGGGCGAGGTCGAGGCGGCCCTCGGCAGCCACCCCGGCGTCGAGGACGCCGCCGTCCTCTTCGACGGCGCCGACCTCAGGGCCCTGTACGTGGGCGCCACGGTGCCGGTGGCGGAACTGGCCGGCTGGGTGGCGGGCCGGCTGCCGGCCTACATGGTCCCCGGCCGGTTCCAGCGGGTGGACCGATTCCCGCTCAACGACAACGGCAAGCTCGACCGCAAGAAGCTGGAGACGCTGGCATGCTGAGGAACGACCACGACGCACTCTGGCACAACTCCCTCACGCCGCGCACCGTCCGGGACGGCGGCTTCGACGCCACCGCCGTCGTGCAGGGCAAGGGCTGCCGCTTGCAGGACGCCACCGGCGCCTGGTACCTGGACGCGCGGGCGGCGATGTGGAACACCACCCTCGGCTACAGCTGCGAACGGATCGTGGACGCCGTCACCGAGCAGCTCCGCCGGCTGCCGGTGGCCCAGATCATCCGCTACGACGAACCCGCCGAGATCTCCCTGCGCTATGCCCGCCGGCTGGTCGCCGAACTGCCCGACCCCCTCAACCACGTCCGCTTCGGCAGCACCGGCTCCCAGATGACCAGCGCCGCGGTGCTCATGTCGCGCTTCGTGCGCAAGGTCCGCGGCGAGACGCAGCGCGTCAAGGTCCTCGCCTTCACCAACGGCTACCACGGCACCGGGGGCCTGGCCGGCGCGCTCACCGGAGAACGGCAGATGCACGCGCTGCAGGCTCCGCTCGCCCCGGAGGTGCACCACGTCCGCCCCTGGGACCTGGACGCCCTCGAACGGGCCGTGGAGCGGCGCGGGCCGGAGAACATCACCGCCGTGATCGTGGAGCCCGTCATGGGCACCGACGTCCTGCCCGCCCCGGAAGGGGCCCTCGCCCGGATCCGGGAACTGTGCGACCGGCACGGCATCCACCTCATCGCCGACGAGATCACCACGGGGTTCGGCCGGACGGGCGCGATGTCGGTGACGGTCTCGCAGGGCGTCCTGCCCGACATGCTGGTGCTGGGCAAGGGCATCACCTCCGGCTACTTCCCGCTGGCCGCCCTGGTCTGCTCGGACGCCGTCTTCGACGAGGCCGTCTCCCGTCCGGAGTATGTCTTCCCGCACGGCTGCACCGCCGACGGCCACCCCGCCGCCATGGCCGCCGGACTGGCCGTCCTGGAGGAACTGGCCGACGGCACGCTGCTGGAGCGGGTGCGGACCACCGGGGCGGAGATCCGCCGGCGACTGCGCGCGGCGGCCGAGGAGATACCGCTCATCCACGACGTGCGCGGCGAAGGCCTGATGATCGGCGTCGAGCTGCGCCGGGAGTCGGGCCGTCCGGGTGCGAGCGAGATGGCGGAGGTACGCGACGCCTGCAAGGCCGCCGGCCTGTTGCTGACCAGCACCAACAACACCCTCGTGCTGATGCCCCCGCTCGTGCTGGGCGAGGAGGAGGCCGACGAACTGGTGGAACGGCTGACGGCCGCCCTGCGCACCGTCGTCGGGCACGGCTCGTGACCCGCCGTCCCACCGTCGCGGTCGTCGACGGATTCGGGTCGGCCGCCCGGCTGGCGAAGGCGTTCGACGCCGCCGGGCACGACTGCGTGCGGGTGCAGAGCACCGTGGACATACCCGCCCACTACCGCAGCGAACTGGACCTCGGCCTGTACGCCGACAACCTCGTCCACACCGGCGACGTCGGGGCGACGGCCGGGCTGCTGGCCGGCTACCGGCCGGTCGCGGTGATCGCCGGAGCCGAGCAGGGCGTCGAACTCGCCGACGCCCTGTGCGAGACCACCGGCCTGCCGGGCAACGGCACCGCGCTCAGCCACGCCCGGCGCACCAAGGACGTGCAGATCCGGACCGTGGCGGCGGCGGGCCTGCCCACGGCACGTCAGCTGACGGTCGA
Organism: Streptomyces sp. NPDC029152; assembly: GCF_055564355.1. Taxonomy (NCBI): domain Bacteria; kingdom Bacillati; phylum Actinomycetota; class Actinomycetes; order Kitasatosporales; family Streptomycetaceae; genus Streptomyces; species Streptomyces sp. NPDC029152. Next base: position 421,786 of record NZ_JBVHWR010000002.1, read on the forward strand.
GAACGCCGCGCAACTGGAGGCGTGGCACGCGCGGCTGGGCGGGCGCGTCGTGGTCAAACCGGTGCGCAGCGCCCGCAACGACGGGGTGAGCGTCTGCGACGGTCCGGCCGAGTCCGTCGCCGCCTACGAGCGGATCCGCAGCGCCGTCAACGACTTCGGCCTGCGCAACGAGGGGGTGGTGGCCCAGGAGTACCTGACCGGCACGGAGTTCGTGGTCAACACCGTCAGCCGGAACGGACGCCACCGCGTCACCGACACCTGGCGCTACCAGAAGATCGACGTCAACGGTGTCCGGGACCGCATCAACGGCATCCTCTCGCTGCCGCCGTCGGACCCGCGCTGGAGCCGGCTGCGGGACTACGCCCTCGCGGTGCTCGACGCCCTCGCCATCGCCCACGGGCCCGCGCACCTCGAGATCATCATGACCTCCGGCGGCCCCCGCCTGGTGGAGCTCGGCGCCCGCCTGTGCGGCGCGGACGTGGCCCGGTACGCCGTCCTCGTCACCGGTGAGTCCCAGATCGACCGCACGGTGCAGGCGTACACGGACCCCGGGGCGTTCCTCGCCGACGTCGACACCCCCTACCGCAGGGACGGGCACGCCGCGATGGCGTTCCTCGCCTCCCCGCTGGAGGGCCGCCTGACGTCGTACCCGCTGCTCGGCGAGGTGGAACGCCTCGACAGCTACCAGGGCATGGCGCTGCGGGTCACCCCCGGGCAGCGACTGCGCCGCACGGTCGACGACGGCACCGAACCCCTGGCGATCGGCCTGGCGCACGACCAGGCCGCGACGGTCGAGAAGGACTTCCAGACCGTCTGCTACCTCGACGGGTACGGCTTCTACGAAGTGGAGCGGGAACACCATGGGTGACCCACGCACCATCGCCCTCGTCGACCCCTACGGCGCCGTCAACAAGGTGGGGCGGGCCTTTCGCGAGGCCGGGATCGACTGCGTGCGCGTCCAGTCCACGCCACAGGTCCCGCCCTCCTACGGACCGGCGGACCTCACCGGCTACCGGGACGACCTCGTCCACGACGGGACCTTCGAGCACATGGTCGAGCGGCTGGCGAAGTTCGGCCCGGAGGCCGTCGTGGTGGGCAGCGAGCTGGGGGTGGAGTTCACCGACCGGCTCAACGAGGCCCTGGGCCTGCCCGGCAACGGAACCGCGCTGAGCGAGGCCCGCCGCGACAAGTACGTCCAGATCGAGGCGCTCAGGACGGCCGGAGTGCCGACCACCCGGCAGGCGCGCGTCGACTCCCCCGAGGAGCTGGAGGCGTGGCACCGGTCCATGGGCGGCCGGATCGTCGTGAAGCCGGTGCGCAGCGCCCGCAACGACGGGGTGTCGTTCTGCGACACCCCCGAGCAGGCGGTCGCCGCCTACCACCGGATCATGTCCCGGGACAGCGTCTTCGACGTCCCCAACGAGGGCGTGGTCGCCCAGGAGTACCTGCGGGGCACGGAGTTCGTGGTGAACACCGTCAGCTGCCGGGGCCGGCACCGGGTCACGGACGTCTGGCGCTACCAGAAGATCACGGTCAACGGCATGCGCGACCGGATCAACGGCATGACCTCGGTCCCGGGCGACGACGCGGACCGGCACGCCGTCGTCGAGTACTCCCGCCGCGTCCTCGACGCCCTCGGCATCCTCTGGGGCCCGGTGCACCTGGAGGTCATGCTCACCGGTGCGGGACCGCGCCTGGTCGAGGCCGGCGCACGACTGTGCGGGGCGGACGTGGCCCGGTACGCCGTCCTGCTGACCGGCGAGTCGCAGATCGACCGGACCGTGCAGGCCTACGCCGACCCGGACCGGTTCCTCGAGGAGGCCGACGCCCCGTACGCCGTGGAGAACCACGGCGCCATGGCCTTCTTCGCCTCGCCGTACGAGGGAGTCCTGCGCGGTTACCCGCACATCGGCCTGATCGAGGAGCTGGAGAGCTGCCGGGGCGTCACCCAGCGCTTCAAGCCCGGCGAACGACTGGTGCGCACGATCGACGACGAGAGCGAACCGGTCACGGTGGGCCTGATCCACCCGGACCGCTCCGTCCTCCTGCAGGATTTCGCCACTGTCTGCTATCTGGACGGCTTCGGCTTTTACGACGTGGAACCGGGGCACTGAGACAGTCCCACCGCCGTCCCCGGGCCGGGTGCCCGTGGACGGCGGCCGGTGCCGACCGGCACCGGTGACAGGGCCGACACCTCTAGGGAGCATCGTGGCCGAAGGCTGGCGCAGGGACTTCAATTTCGTCTGGGCGGGCGAGACCGCCTCGCTGGTCGGTACCCAGGTGTACCAGCTGGCCATGCCACTGACCGCGGTTCTCACCCTCGACGCCAACCCCGCACAGCTGGGGCTGCTGGGCGCGCTGACGTTCGCCCCGTACGTCGTCCTCGGCCTGCCCGCCGGCGTCCTGGTCGACCGGTGGCAGCGGCGTGGCGTGCTGATCCTCTCCAGCCTGGGGCAGGCGCTGTCCATCGGCGCCATCCCCCTGCTGGCGGCGCTGGACCTGCTGACCTTCGGCCGGCTGCTGGCGCTGGCCTGCGCGGCCGGGACCGCGCGGGTGTTCTTCACCATCGCCTACCGTTCGTACCTGCCGGCGATCGTGCCGCGGGAACACCTGACCGGTGCCAACTCCCGTCTGACGGCGAGCGAGTCGGTGGCGGAGATCGGCGGGCCCGGACTGGGCGGGGCGCTGGTGCAGCTCGTGGGGGCGCCGTTCGCCCTGCTCGTCGACGCGGTCTCCTACCTCGCCTCGGCGCTGGGCGTCTCGGCGGTACGCAAGCGCGAGAAGCCCGTCCGGATCGATCCCGCGCCGTTACGGTCACAGGTGTCCGAGGGTTTCCGCTTCACCTTCTCCAGCGCCTACCTGCGGGCCACCCTCGGCGAGGCCGCCAGCTACAACCTGTGCTGGCAGATCGTCCTGACGATCCTCACCCTGTTCGCCGTGAAGGAACTGGACATGAGCCCGGGGACGCTCGGTCTGATGCTGTCCGTCGGCGCCGTGGGCGCACTGCTCGGCGCGGCGTTCACCGACCGTCTCGCCCACCGGGTGGGCCTGGGCCGCACCCTCGTGATCGCCGCGGTGATCGGCGACCTGGCCCCGCTGCTGCTGCCGGTCGCGCACCGCGGCACCTGGGCGGCTCCCCTCTTCGCCGTCACCTTCTTCGTGCAGGGCTTCGGCATCACCGCCTGCAACGTGCACACCATGACGATCCGCCAGACGGTGACCCCGGAGCGGCTCCTGGGCCGCACCAACGCCGCCTACCTCTTCGTCGCCCTGGGCATGAAACCGGTCGGCTCGCTGCTCGGAGGCTGGCTGGGCACCCACCTGGGGCTGCGCGGGGCGCTGGTGGTGGGGACCGTGGGGCTGCTGAGCACCAGTCTCTTCCTGATCCTGTCCCCGCTGCGCAAGGTCCGCACCCTGGACAGCCTCAGGCCCGAGCCTCCCGAGGAGGCCCGGGCCACCGCACCGGCGAGCACGCCCTGAGCGGACCGCCCCCGGGCCGGCCGTCTCAGACCACGTCCACCCGTAGGGCGTGCCCCGCCTCGTCCAGCGCCGCACGGCAGGTGTCCGCGTCGGCGGCCAGGGCGATCGCGTAGGCGACCCGGCCGTCCATCAGCCCGCGGGGCGGGGGCGACTTGACCTCTCCGGCCGCCGCCAGCGGGCCGCAGCGCACCACCTGCTCCGGCAGTCCCGACTTCTCGAAGCGGACGTCCGCGATGACGGAGTCGTCCTTCGGCGGGTAGTAGAAGCGGATGGCGGCGACCCGGCGGTGTCCGGCGGCCGCCCGCAGCCTGGGCGGTCTGCCGCACGCGACGTCGGCGGCGGCGAGCGCGAGGTCCGGGCCACCGCCCAGCAGGTTCAGCAGGGGGATCATGCCTCCCCCGATCCGGGCGTTGACCTCGATGACCTTCGGCCCGGCCGGCGTCAGCCTGATCTCCGTGTGGGTCACGCCTTCGGTGAAATCCAGCGCGGCGTGCGTGCGCACGACCACGTCCGCCAGTGTCCCGTCGGACCACAGCGGGTCGTCCGGGTCGACGACGTGCCCGGTCTCCTCGAAGTAGGGCTCGAAGCCGACCTCCTTGCGGGCGAGGCAGACCGGGGTCACCGTGCCGCGGTGGACCACGCTGTCGACGCTGATCTCCGGCCCCCGGGCGAACTCCTCGACCAGGATGTTCCGCTCGTGCGTCGGAAGGTCGGGCGCCCACGCGCCGCTCGCGTCCGTGAACTCGAGGGCCTCCACCAGGCCGGTGGGGGAGTCGGCCCGCACCACACCGAAGCTCCCGGCCAGGGCCCGCGGCTTGACGACGACCGGGTAGCCGATGTCCCCGGCCACCGCGAGGGCCTCCTCGTGCCCGGAGACGAGCACCGAGCGCGGCTGGGGCACCCGGCCGGCGGCGAGGGCCGCACGGGTGCGGTACTTGTCCCGGCAGCGCTCGACGCACCGCCGGTCCCCTCCCGGCAGTCCGAGGGCGGCGGCCACCTGCGCGGTCTGCTCGATCCAGGTCTCGTCCCAGCAGATGACGCCGTCCAGCGCCCGTTCGGCGTCCACCGCCCGGGCGACCCGCACGAGGCCGTCGACGTCGGCCAGGTCGGTCACCACGGTGTGGCCGGCCGTGTACGCCAGTTCCCACGTGGGGGACCGGGCCAGCACCAGATGGACGCGGAAGTCGCGGCTGATCGACTGCAGCAGGTACTCGCGGTACGCGCGGATGCCGGGCGTGATCACGAGCAGGTGTCCCATCGTCATGGGCACCGGATACCCGTGCGCCCACGGACGAGTCCCCCACGGGGCCCTTGCCGGCCTCCGCCGGAAAGGGCCCCGCCGTCATCCGCGGTGCGCCCGCGGGCTACTCGTCCCGCTCCGCGACGAAGATGCAGAACGGGTGTCCTTCGGGGTCCCGGTAGACACGGAAGCGTTCCTCGTCGTCGGGGTCCGGCCGGTCCCGGTTGCTGAGCAGGCTGCCGCCGAGGGCGAGCACGCGCTCGTGCTGGTCGCGCAGCTCCTCCAAGGAGGCGACGCTCAGGTCGAGGTGCATCTGCTGGGGCACCGGGCCGTCGGGCCAGTCCGGTTCGCGCAGGTGCTCCACCTGCTGGAAGGCGAGCTGCGGTGCGCCGTCGGGACTGCGCAGCACCAGCCAGTCCCGACCGCGCTCGTCCGGCTGCCCGGCCGGGGGCGGCTCGTCGCCCTCGGCGTAGTCGAGGCCCAGCAGGGACCGGTAGAACTCGGCGAGTCGGCGGGCGTCGGTGCTGTCGAGCACGGTCTGCACCAGCCGGAGGCGGCTTGCATCGGTGGTCATGGACTCCAGGTGCCCGGCCCGGCCCCGTCCGAACGGCCCACTCGGGGGAACGCGCGCCCGACGCCCTCACCGGTTCGGCACGGAGCGGAAACCGTGGTCGCTCCTCCCGTTCCGCGCCGGGTTCCCCGGCTCCGCGTCCGACAGCGGGCGCGGAGCGTCCAGGAGATGGCGCAGGCCGGCTTCGTCCAGGGGCCGGCCGCTGACCTCGCCCCCGCGTTCACGGGGCGGCGCGCGAGGCTGGTCCCGCGGCCGCCGGGGAGGGCTCCGCGTGGCCGTGGCGGACCTGGGTACGCCGTCCGGCCACGGGCGACCACGAGCACATCGGCCCCGATGCCGGCGACCTGGACGAGATCCTCTCCCGCCGATGGGGACGGCACGACCGGTCTCACCGTTCGTACCGACCGTGTTGCGCAGACGGACGGCGCGGGAACCTTTCTCCCGTCTGTGCGGGGCGGTCTACCACTGGGACGGGTGGGCGGCCGTCCACCCGTCATCGGCAGGGGCTTGCGTCGCCTCGTCTGCGGTGCTTGCCGTGGCGGGGCCGGGGGTGAGCGCTGCGGGTGAAGGCGCAGAGGAGGCCGAGGCATTGCAGGACGGCGCAGACGGTGATCACCGTGTGTATGTCCGCCGGGTCGACGAGTGCCATGAGGATGCCGGCGAGGGGGTAGGGCAGCAGGAGGATCAGCACGGTCACGGACAGCGTGCTGCCGAACACTTCGGCGGGGATGAGGTGGGATCGCAGGGTGCGCAGGACGACGGCCAGGACGCTGTCGCCGGCCATGAAGACGGCGGCCAGGGTCAGGTAGGTGGGGTAGGAGGCGGCGTGCGCGACGAGGAAGCACGACACGGTCATCACCACAGCGGCACAGCGGCCCACCCTCGTCAGCCCCCACCGGTCGATCGTGACGCGGCAGGTGGTGACTGCCAGCAGCGAGGCGGCGGCCGCGCAGGACCACACCAGCCCGACCGAGGCGCTGGACCGGCCGAGTTGCTTCACCACGATCACCGGGGTTGCGGCTTCCAGAAGACCGATGGCCAGGTTGGACAGTGCCAGCCCCGCCACCAGCCACGCCAGTCTCGGCAGCGCGCACAGCGTGGACCACCCGGTCCGCCACCCCCGCGCCACGGGTCCGGTCGCCTCCGGCGCCGGCGAAGGCGCGTGACGTGAGCGCGGGGCGATGGCGGCCGAGAGCACCGACAAACCGCTGATCACCGCGAGCATGCCGCTGGAGCCCCCCCACTGCAGGAGGAGGCCGCCTGCCGCAGGACCGACCAGAGCGGCTGTCTGGTCGATGCCCAGCAGGACCGACTGGACACGGTGTGCCGCGCCGTCGGCGTCCCGGCTGGCGACCGCGCCGACGCTCTCGGCCGCGATGTAGCTGAACTGGGTCAGGCACCCCGCGCACGCCGCCAGGAGCATCACCAGGCTCGAGGCCGTTTCGTCGTCGGTCATGGCCAAGGCGGGTGCCGCAAGCCCTGCGACCAGTGCTCGAGCCGTGGCGGCCAGCCGAAAAACCCGTGCGGGCCCGAAACGGTCGACGGCCGCTCCGGCCAGACTGAACGTGCACAGCCGGGGCGCCCACGCCAGCACGAAGGCGATCCCGGTCAGCGACGAGGAGTTCGTCGTGCCCAGCACCAGCAAAGGGATGCCGTAGGTGGCCATGGAGGCCGCGGCCGCGTCCGCGAGGCGAGGCAGATACACACCCCGCACCCGGCCGTGGGTGACGGTGCGGGCATGCCGGGGCGGAGCGGACCGGACTTTCGTAGGTATCAAGGAGACGTGCTTTTTCTGTGAATGGCTGCGGCGGTCAGTGCGACCCGTACAGGAAGAGGCACAAGCCATGACGAAGTGTTCTTTCTCGGCAAACCCCTTCCTCGAGAGCTGGGAAGGCCACTTTCCGGACCGTGATCGCACAGGCGGACCCGTTCCCCGGCGAGCGGAGGGGGCGGACGCCCGACGCCGTGCAGCCCACGACGGGCGCGTGGGGACTGCGACGTCACACCGGTGATCAACCGGCATCACCTGTAAGAGCGTGATCAACTTGCTGAACGTTACGCCGGGTAAGCCGAGGTCGGGCAGGGTGGGGCGGGTACCAGCAGGTGCCAACCCGCAAATGACCGGACCCGCGTGGCCGGAGGCGGAGCCGGCCGAGGGGACGGCCACGCACGGCTGGGAGGACCAGCGCTGGACCCTGAGCCGGATCAAGTCCGTGATCGGCCTACGCTTCCACCTGACCTGCACCGTCCAGGGCGTGCGGAAGCCGCTGGTGTTCGTCGCCCGGTTCCTGCCACGCCGGTCCATCTCCGCCACGGGGTCACTCACGACGTACTGACCTGCTGTCCCAGCAGCAGACCGCGGACCCGCTCCCGGCACGGCAGGTGTGATCACCAAGCCCCGCTGAGATCCTCGACGCCTCACCGCCTACCGTGCACGAGCCCGTGAGGGCGCGTTGCGGAAGTGCCGGCCGTGCGGCACGACGATGTCTGATCGCCGCCGGCAAGGTTCTGCCGCGGTCCTCATGCTGGCGGCATGACGATGTCATCCACCACGGAGTCGGCAGCAGTCCTCACCGGCATGTACGCGGCCGAGGCGGAGTACCTGGCGGCGGGAGGCCCCGGCGAGGCTTCGTTCGACCTCCTCGCCCCCTTCTTCGCGCCGGATGTCGAGCTGCGTCAAGCAGATGCCCTGCCCTACGGAGGCACGTGGCGTGGACACAACGGCATGACGCAGTTCTTCCTCAAGACGGGAGAGGTGCGGGAGTCGTTCGAGATGGTGGAGCAGGAGTTCCTGGCCACCGGCGAGACCGCGGTCGTGCTCACCCAGGTCCGTGCTCGCGCTCGCGCGACCGGCCGTGAACTCGGCTTCCCCGTCCTGCAAGCGATCACGGTCAAGGACGGACGGATCACCGAGGTCCGTCCGTTCTACTGGGACACGCGGGCTGTCGCCGACGCCTGCGCCGTGCCGAAACCGAAGTCGGCAGACTGATGCCGACGGCAGAACTCACCGGTCGCAGTCGCTCGTCGAGGACTGCCGCCAACACTGTTGCCCCGTAACGGACGGCAAGCTCGTCGTGTCTCGTGGCCACGGCCCGGTGACGCTCGAGGCGGTTGATCCCGCACTCGACCGCGTGGCACCCGTGGTAGCCGGTCTTGTCGGGCTTCGGTGGCCGGCCGCCTCGGGAGCCGAGTCCCCGGCGGCTGCGGGCCCGGTCCGCCCGGGCTGGAATGGTCGCCTTGCTGCCGCGACTCCGCAGGTAGGGCCGGTTGCGGCGGGATTCGTACGCCCTGGTGGCCCGGACACGGTCCGGTCGTCCACGGGTCCGGCCGGAACCGGCCCGCGGCACCCGGATCGCGTCCAGGACCGACTCGCACTGCGGAGAGTCGCCTCGCTGCGTTCACGTCCCAGGTGATCAGGCCCTTCGCATCCGCATCGGCCTGGGGCGGATGACGATCCCGGCCCAGGTTCCGTCCCGGGCCTCGCCCCTCCACCCGGGCCCGCTGGGCCCTCAGATACGACGTGCGGCCTCCGGGGAAGGGATCATGGTGTCCCGCTGTCGCCAGGCCGCCGTGAGCATCAGGCCTCCGCTGGCGAGTGCGTAACCGCCGACCACGTCGGCGACGGCGGCCGCCCCATGATCAGGGCGTAGCCAGAGCAGGAGCCCGGCGGCGATGGCGGCCGCACCGGTCACCAGCGGCACCCACTCGTGAGCCGCACCGCGGGAACGAAGGACCGTCCAGATCTCGGCAGCCCCGGTCGCCATGGCCCACACACCGATGAGAACGACCAGCGTCCAGCCGGTGAAGCCCAGCCACGCCACTGCGAGGAAGCCGGCCGTCACGCCGACGACGCCGCCACCGGCCCGAGCCGCGTGCGGCTCGTCGTGACCCTTGTGCGGGCGAAGAACGCAGACCAGTCGAGCGGTGCCGTCGATCAACGCATAGACGCCGAAGAGCAGCGAGAGCGCCGTCACCGTCACGGTGGGCCAGACCACGGCGAAGAATCCGAACGCCACGGCCGCCGCACCCCGCAGCGCGAACATCCAGGCAATCGGCTGTCGCACGTGTCCTACCTCCTCTGAGTCCTCCCGGCCTTCGCCGCGTACCCCGCTCACCCGCGGCGATCCCCCCCGACTGCGGTCGACTACGGCAGAGCGTCCAGTGGGCGACGCGAAGGCTTCGGCCCGGGCGGCGAGACCACGGAGCCCGGGCCGCACCCGAGGGGCCGACCGAGACGAGCAGTTGGCGGCGCGAGCCGGAACAGTGAAGAAGCACGTGCGCCTCGGCCGTTCGAGGGGGCGCCCCACCGCCCCCTGGGGCGAGCGGAGCGCGCCCTCCTCCAGGGCGGCTCCCGGCCGGCGGGAGGCACGCCCTGGCGAGGGCGACCGCCTCGTGAGTCCCGTGGGGGAGTGCCGGGGGAACTTCTGCCTCCTCCACCGCCATGCGCCTACGGAAGGACAGGACGACACCGGACTCCCACAACCAGCAGCGAACCGTCGCGTGTTTGCGCAGCCGTGTCCGTTGCTCGGGATCAGCCTCTCCGTCGTGGCGAGGCCGGCACGGCGTTCGGAGCCGATTCCATGGTCGGGGCATGTTCACATCGGGCGCGGTTACTCCGGGTCCCATGGAAGAGACATCAGGAGAGGACCAGGGCAGGGCGCGTGGGACGGCAGGTCGTGGGACGACGCTGTCGGAACCGCGGGTGGGCCCTGGCGCGGAGGTGGAGCGGCGGGCGCCGGATGAGCCCACGCAGTTGGGGAAGCGGTCGTGGTGGGCGGTGCTCAAGGGAACGGTGAAGGAGTTTCAGGACGATGAACTCACCGACAGGGCGGCGGCGCTGACCTATTACGGGGTGCTGTCGCTCTTCCCCGCGCTTCTCGTCCTGGTGTCCCTCCTGGGCCTTGCGGGAAAGTCGGCGACCGACCAGGTCCTGGAGAACCTGCGCAAGCTGGCGCCGGGTTCGGCCCGGGACATCATCAGTGATGCGGTGACGCAGTTGCAGGGCCGTGGCGGGGTCGGGTCGTTGATGGCCGTGGTCGGTCTCCTGCTGGCGGTGTGGTCGGCTTCCGGGTACGTCGCGGCGTTCATCCGCGCCGCCAACGCCGTCTACGACATGCCGGAGGGACGTCCGGTATGGAAAATCCTTCCGGTGCGTGTCGGGGTGACGATCGTCCTGCTGGTCCTGGCCGTGGTCAGCGCGCTGATCGTGGTCTTCACCGGGGGCATCGCCCAGCAGGCGGGATCCGCCCTGGGCATCGGGGACACCGCGCTCACGGTGTGGTCGTTCGCGAAGTGGCCGGTGCTGGTGGTCCTGGTCGTCCTCATGCTCGCGATCCTGTTCTGGGCGGCCCCGAACGTGAAGGGCCGTGGCTTCAGGTGGGTCAGTCCGGGCAGCGTGGTCGCGCTGGGGATCTGGATGCTCGCGTCGGCCGCGTTCGCGTTCTACGTGGCCAACTTCTCCTCCTACAACAAGACCTACGGCACGCTGGCCGGAGTGATCGTCTTCTTGGTGTGGCTGTGGGTCAGCAACATCGCGATCCTGCTGGGCCTCGAGTTCGACGCGGAGATGGCCCGCCAGCGTGCGATCGCCGGCGGTATGGACCCCCGGAAGGAGCCCTACGTACCACCGCGCGACACCCGTGCCTGGGACGAGCAGGATCGCCGCGAGGCACAACGGTGACGCCCATGTCCGTCGACGTGGAAGCGGAACTGTACCGAGTGGAGCAGGGCCCGTTGCGGCGGGTGGCCGCATGGCGGCCCGAGTGGGTGCGCAGGTGCGTGCCGGTGGTGGGGGAAGCGGCGGAGCGGACCAAGCTGTGGTGGGGTGCCGCGCCGGCCATGGCAGCGGTGGACGGTACGCGGGGCAAGCGGGCCGCGTTGGCGGGACTGTCCGCGATGGCGGTCTCCGAGGTCCTGTCCAACGCGGTGATCAAGCCGCTGTGGGGGCGTCGGCGCCCGCCCGAGGAGTTGATTCCGCACGACGACGTCGACGACCGACCCGACTCCTCGTCGTTCCCGTCCGGGCATACCGCGGCCGCGTCCGGGTTCACCGGAGCGGTCGCGGTGGTGTGGCCGGCGGCCGACGCGGTGTGCGCGCTGCCGGCCGTGGCGGTGGCGGCGCAACGGGTGCACTCGGGCGCGCACTATCCCAGCGACGTCGCCGTCGGAGCTGCCGTCGGCGGCATCGGCGCGTGGGCGGTCTGCCGGCTGCCGCGCCTGCTGCACAGGGTGATCTTGTGAACGAGTTGTGTCAGTGCTGTCCGGCAGGTGTTCCTCCGCGTCCCGGTGGGACTCGAGCGGACACTACGGCAGGAGGGTGACGACGATGATCGAGACGAGCCGTCACGACCGTGACGGCCACGCCGGGCGTTCTTCTTCGGGTGGCGAGCCGGTGGGGGAGCTGGTGCAACGTGCGTCGCAGCAGCTGACCGAGCTGGTGCGGGCGGAGATGCGGCTGGCGCAGGCGGAGATGAAGGAGAAGGGCAAGCGCTACGGCAAGGGCGGCGGCCTGTTCGGTGGGGCCGGTCTGGCCGGCTTCTTCACCCTGCAGACGCTGATCGTCGCGGTGGTCGGCGCCCTCGCGGTGGTGCTGCCGGTGTGGGCGGCGGCCCTGATCGTGACCGCGGTGCTCGGCGTGGTCACGGGTGTGCTGGCGTTGACGGGCAAGAAGGAAGTCACCCGGGCCGCGCCGCCGGCCCCTGAGCAGACCATCGACAGCGTGAAGGCCGATGTGGCCGAGATCAAGGAGAGTGCCAAGCGATGACCCAGCCGCCCCACGACGAGCCCACCGCCCAGAGCCCTGAGGAACTGCGCGAGCAGGTCGAGCAGACCCGCCACGAACTGGGGGAGACGGTCGAGGCCCTGGCCGACAAGACGGATGTGAAGGCCCGCGCCCAGGAGAAGGCCACCCAGGCCAAGGAACAGGCGTCCGCGAAGGCGGCAGAGCTGTCGGGACAGGCCAAGGCCAAGGCGGCCCAGGCCGCGCGCCTCGTGGAGGAGAAGCTGCCCGACCCGGTCAAGGACAAAGCCGCCGCGGCAGCAGACCAGGCGAAGGCCAAGGCGGGGCAGGCCCAGCAGATGTGGTACGACCAGGCGCCCGAGCCGGTACGCAACAACCGCACTCCCCTCATCGCCGCAGGAGCAGCTCTCACCGTCGCCTGCCTGCTGCTGCGCCGCAAGAGGAGGAAGTAGTCGCAGGAGGGGGGCAGGGCGAAGGCGTCGAAGGCTGCCTACGAGCAGGTCGGCCCGGCACTCGGAGCCCTCGGCGGCGTTCTGGCGGGTGGCCTGTCCCCGCAGGTGTGGAAGGTGCTCGGACACGACGAGGACGCGCCCGATGCCACCGGCGAAGAGCGCGGGTGGGGCGAGGCGGCGACCGCTGCCGTTCTGCAGGGCGCGATCTTCGTGGGTGCCACGGCAGCCGTCGACCGAGGTGGCACCGTCGTCGCCCGCCGCCTGACCGGCACCTGACCCGGCCGACCGGGAAGAGAGGCTGCTCGTGCCCGCACACCGTCTCGTGTCAACGGTGACCGCGGGCACGGGTGTCGCCCTGTTCCGGCCGCCCCGGGCACCGTGCTGCCGCACTCCGGGGGCATGACCGGTTCCGCCGCCTACGCCGAGGAGCTTTTCGCGGCCGCCGAGCGGAAGTGGGCCGCCCCCGCGGGCGTCTTCGTGGCCTGCGCCGGGCGGGGCCTGCCCGGCACCCTGCTCGGCTCGAACGCCGCCCGGTGGGAGGCGCTGGTCGAGACCGGCCTCCTCGCCCTCGTGCGACAGATGCGCCCCGCGGCGGCCGGGTTCGTCCGGCAGGCCGAGGGCGACGGGGGGCGCCGGGCGCGGGACATCGTAGTGATCGGCTCCACCGCGGACCGTGAGGTGTCCGCCGCCGACCCGGTGTACGGCGCGACGGAGGCCGCCGTCCCTTCGCTGACGGAGGCCCTGCGGCAGGAGGTGTGCGCGCACGACGTCCGCGTGACGCTGATCGAGCCGGGTTCCGTGCGCTCAGGCTTCCAGGAGACCGCCGAGCAGGGCGGTCCGCTGTTCATGTCCGAGGACGTCGCTCCGGTCATCGCCTTCGCGGTGAGCCGGCCGATCCGTGTGCACCTCGACGGCATCCGGGTCCGCCCCACCCGGCAGAAGCCCTGAGGAACCACCTCGCGCCGGTCGTCTGCTGCTTCGGTCAGCCGTCCTGGTCCGGGAGGAGGGTTCCGGCGAGGTGGTCGTGGGCGACGTGGGCGTGGAGGCGGACGCCGGTGACGAGGGTGGGGTCGTCGGCGTAGAAACGGGGGCTGTGGTTGGGGACCAGGCCGCGGCCGCCGGGGGCGGGGACGGGGTTGTGCGCGGCGCCGAGTTCGGCGTCCTGGACGCCGAGCATGACGTACAGGCCGCCGTAGCGGTTGACGAACTCGGAGACGTCGTCGCAGCCGAGGGTGGGGGAGGTGGTGACGACCCGGTCGTCGCCGGCGACGCGGTGGAAGGTGGGCAGCGCTGCCTCGACCCACGACCCCTTCGACGGCCCGGCCGAGGCATGGAGGAGTTCCCGTCCTCGCGGTGTGCCCACTCGCCTCGGCCGGGCAGGGGCCGCCATGCCTCAGCGACCGGCCGTCTCAGGATTGCGCCGTACGCTCGCGACAGCGAGCAGAGCACCGAGCACACGCAGGACGCCCGAGACCAGCACCACCCCGTGGACGACATCACCTGGAGGAACCAGTGTCATACCCGCAACCGCTCACCCCCGAGGAGAAGCTCGCCGACGCGAAGAAACTGCTGAGCCTCCCGCGTATCGTCGTGATCTGCGGCTCCACCCGTTTCATGACCGAGATGACCGAGGCCGATCTGCGGGAGACCAAAGCCGGGAGGATTGTCGTCAAGCCGGGTTGCGACATGAAGTCGCCGCACGAATTCTGGTCCGATCCCGTCGAGGCCGAGGCGCTGAAGGTTCGACTCGACGATCTGCACCGGGCGAAGATCCGGCTCGCCGACGAGGTGCTCGTGGTCGGCGACTACATCGGAGACAGCACCCGAGCCGAAATCGCCTACGCCCGGTCGCTGGGCAAGCCCGTGCGGTTCACGCACCCCGAAGTCGACCCCGACGCCTGACCGCCCCCACACCCCCCGCAGGCACCCCCGGGCAGGAGTTCGCCAAGGAGCCGGTCGCGCACGGCCGGCCGGACCAGACGTGGGCGCCGGCGCGGACCAGGACGCTGATCGGACGCCGGTTCCACAGGAGCATGACGCTGCCGGCGATCGCGCGGGTGCCGCACCGGCACGGCTCCGGCCACCGGGCCCCGGCCCGCCGAGCCATCGAGCGTGACGAGAAGGCCGTGGCGGGCTGGGCGAAGGAGACCTGGCCGCAGGCGGAAGGTCCGTGACGGCACGCGACACCTGGCTGTGCTTCGAGGACGAAGCCGGCTTCTCGAGGGCGCCGCCCACCGCACGGACCTGGGCCCGGCGCGGACGCATACCCGCCATCCTGGTCCGGGGACGCTTCCAGCGCCGCTTCTCCGTCGCCGCTCCGGCCCGCTGCGAGCACGGCGAACGCTCACGGCTGATCTGCCGGCCCGAACACCATGTCGATCACAAGCACGGCGGCGGAAGCAGTTTCACCTTGCACCACTTCCGACCGCTGCTCACAGCCTCTCGAAGACCGCCCTGAACGGCAGCCGGCGTGCCCGGGTCAGCGTCCGCCCGGGCGCGCCGCCCTGCGGATGGCCAGTTCGGCTTCTGCCAGACCGTCGATCAAAGCTGCGTTCCCGAGCCCCGGTACACACACCACCTCGCCGGCATCCAACGCGGCCAGTGACGAGTCGACGACCTGATCGACGGGCATGCCTCCGTCCTCGTGCACGGACTCCTCCCGTCCCGGCACGGGATCGTGACCACGCGACCGATGGAACTCGGTGGCGGTCAGCCCGGGGCACAGCACCTGAATCCGCAGCGGCTTGCCGGCCAGCTCGGCGGCAAGCGTGCGCGTGAAGGTGACCACGTAACCCTTGGTGCCGCCGTACACCGCGCGTTCGGGCAGCGGATGCGGCGGCAGCGCGCCCGCGAAGGCCAGCTGGGAGGCCACGTTGACCAGGGTGCCGCGCCCTCGTTCCAGCATGCCCGGGATCGTGGCCCTCGTAAGTGCGGTGACGGCGAGGACGTTGATGTCGAGGATCTTCGTCATGAGCTCCGGTTCGAGTCCGGCGAAGGGCCCGTAGCCGTTGATCCCCGCGTTGTTGACGAGGAAACCGATGTCGTCACCTGCCGCCCGCCGTGCCACCCGCGCCAGGTCGTCGGGCTCCGACAGGTCGGCGACGAGAGTCTCCACCGCGGTGCCGGTCACCTCACGCAGGCGCCGCGCCAGGTCGTCGAGCCGCTGAGCCCTTCTGGCCACGAGAACGGTGTCCCACCCTTGGGCGGCGAGTCGTCCGGCGTAGGCCGCACCGATGCCGGAGGAGGCCCCGGTCACCAGGGCCGTGCCGTGTCGTGTGGTCACTGGTGTGCCGCCTTTCCCGCCGACAGTCGCGGTCGGCAACGACAACGGGTACCCCGGACGAAAGTCCCATGCACGGACGAGACCACCCGGGAACAGCAGCGTCTGATCCGCACGCCCGGGCTGCCGGGCCACGCCGTACGAACGGCGAGGACCCGAGGCGGTACTGCCGCTCAGCCGCTCAGGTCTCCCGGTGCTCGTTCTCGGCGGGGCCGTCGACCAGGCGAGAAGCCGTCCCGGGACGTGCCCGGACCGGCGATGCCCCTGTTCATGCCTGTTCCCCGGTGGTGAAGAAGCCGGTCAGGACGGGGGAGAGGAGCTCGGGGGCGATGTTGTGCTCCTGGCCGGGGAAGACGTTCAGGGTGAAGTTGTCGGCCAGTGCGGCGAGTTCCCGCGCGGCGGTGAGCATGTGCGGGGCGCCCGCGTCCCCGCTGCCGACGAGAACGGGCACGGTCACGGACCGCCAGCGGTCGGTGGGCAACGGCTGACCGGACATGGTGTCCCCCATGACCTGGCCGTCATAGGGCAGGGTGCGGGCGGTGGCTTCCATGCCCGCCCAGAAAGGGGCCTGGCGCATCCCGGCGACGGCCTCGGCGGGCATGCCCACGGCTGCGGTCATGAAGTAGGCCACGGCGTCGCCGTACGCCCCCTGCTTCACGAGGTCCGTCAGGTGGGCGACGTAGTCGGCGGGCAGCGGCGGGCGGCTGGAGTCGGTGACGAAGGGCGGCTCGTACATGGCCAGCCTGGAGACGGCGCTGCCCCGGGCGACGGCTTCCAGCGCCAGTACGGCACCGGAGGACATGCCGAAGACCATCGCCTCGCCGCCCGCGCGCTCGATCAGGGCGTCCAGGTCCTCGACCTCGCGCTGTACGTCGTACTCCGGGCTGTCCCCGCTGTCGCCGCGGCCCCGGCGGTCGTACGTGATGACGGTGCAGTGCTCGGCCAGCAGGCCGGCGAGTGCGGCGGAATCGCCGCGCGTCATGAAAGCGCCGCCGACGAGCACCACCACGGGGCCCGAGCCCTGCTGCTCGTAGGCGATGGCCGTGCCGTCGGCAGAGAACACCTTGTCCATGGGGAACCACTCCATCCGTCTGCGGGGAGCGCGGAACCGGAGCCCCGCGCTCTTCGGAACTGGACGGTACAGTACTCAGATGGGTACTGGTCAGTCCAGTACTCTTCGTGATGAGGAGGCGGAGGCATGGAGAAGGAGCCGATGATGGACAGTCGTTCAGCGCGCAAGCACGAGGCGATCCTGAAGGCCGCGACCAGCGTTTTCCTGGACAAGGGGTACGCGGGAACGAGCATGGACGACATCGCGAAGCTGGCCGCGGTGTCCAAGCAGACCGTCTACAAGCACTTCTCCGACAAGGAGAGGCTCTTCGCCGACATCGTCCTGGCCACCACCGACCGGCTCGACACCACGATCGACCTGCTGGCCGACCTCCCCACCGACGGCGCCAACCTGGAAGAGAACCTGACCCGCCTCGCGCGTCAGTTCCTGACCGCCCTCACCGACCCCCGGGTGATCCAGTTGCGGCGCCTGATCATCGCCAACGCCGATGTCTTCCCCGATCTGGGAACCGAGTGGTACGAGCGAGGCTTCCAGCGAGGGCTCAGCACGCTGGCGGCGACCTTCCAGCGCCTGGCCGACCAAGGGCTCCTCCACGTCGACGACGCACTCCTGGCCGCGAACCACTTCTCAGGCCTGCTGCTGTGGATCCCGGTGAACAAGGCCATGTTCACCGGCAGTGCCCAGCACACCGAGGCCGACCTCGACCGCTACGCCGCCGCCGGCACCCGCGTCTTCCTCGCCGCCTATCGCTGACCACCGCCCCCGGCCTCGCCGGCCCACGCGCATCTGCCAGGTGCGACACCCGACCGCAGGCAGGGGTGCCGTGGCACGGTTCCCGCCCCGAACCTGGTCCACGAGCGGGTCTCGACCGACCGGCGGTCCACCGCTCGACAGCACTTCGTCCTGGGCGAGGTCGGCATCGAGGACCCGGTCGTCTTCGAGGAGGGCGGCAGGGCCCCAGCCGTCTCCGCCTCCTCCGGCGCCCGAAGTCCAGCGAACCGCTCGTGTACGCGCGGCCGGGCGACACCGCGCACATCTCCGAGATGTTCGCCTCGTACGCGGGGCCGGGCACGCGCTCGACGCCCTCGACGTCTCCATCGCGAGCGACTCGCTCCGGCACCCACGGCGGCGCGTCTTCCACGAGGGACCTCACCGCCCGCCACCCGCGCACCGGCGAACTGCTCTCCACCGTGACATTCGTGGGGCGGGCCCTGGCCTCCGCCGGCGGACCCCGGCGCGAGCCGACCTACGACGGACTGCGCGCCGACGAGGCCAAGGGCAGTGAGGGCGGGCACCGGCCCGTCGTGGCGGCCGACGAGAGCGTCGCCGTCCGCACCGCGTACCTGCAACCGCTCGATCGCCGCCCTCACCCGTGACCACCACGGCGTCAGCCGCGGTGCGATCCGTGCAGCCGTCGCCGACCTCATGCCCGACCGCTCCGCTGCCGGGGAGGACGTCCCGGCGCCGGAGCCCGGAAACGCCACGCGGGAGCGTCGCCACACCATCCGCCGTAGCACCAAGAACGTGTGGATGCCTCAGAGGCGTTCCGCCTGTCGGAGAACGCAGACCCCTTCTGGCCTCAGGCGGGCGCTGCTGGGTGTCGTCTCACGCTGCTCCGTCAGCGTCCGGAGCGTCGCGGCCGGGCGACGCCAGTGGCGTGGTGGCTATGAACCCCGGGCACGGCTGCAGCGTGTAGCCCCGCCGCGCTGCGGTTTTCCCGCACCTCGAGCGCCGATCCGAGTTGATCGTTCCTCAGGATCGGTCCGGAGTTCCAGGGAGCGACCGGGCGGGCAGGGGCCGGGGGTCGTCATCCGGGGAGGCCACGGGCAGCTCAGGGGCGCAGACACGGCACAGGCGGTAGCGCAGGCCGCCGCGAGGACCGATGCGTTCGGTGATCCAGGCCGCCACTTCGTGAGGAGCCATCACCTGCATATGCGTGGCCCACCTCGAGTTGGTCGAGCCCGTATGGGCGAACTCGGTCAGGGCGCCATGCAGCCACGGGCTGTTGCCGCTCTCCACGTCGCGCACCGAAACCCGGCGGCAGCCGGTGCGGTGAAGCGTGTGCTTGCCGGCGGCGTACGGGTACCGGGCCTGCTGGTCGAACCGGCGCCGTTGCACCAGCGACTCGGCGCGAAGGGTTTCGAACCGGCCCCTGGCCTCGGCGCAGACCTCGCATCCGGCTTCACACACCGACACCTGGACCGCGTCGGTCTCTTCGCGCCAGGCCTGCCGGGCCGGGGCGGGAAGAACGGTCGCCAAGCCCTCCTGCGCGCGCTGGCGCGGGGGAGCCTGGGAGAGGCGACGAGAGGCTGCTGCCCGACGGGCGGCCTCGCCCGCCGCGCGTTGCCGTCGGGACGTACGTCCTCGCTTCGCCATGGTGAGTGCCCTCCGTGATCTGCTGTCGCCGTCATCTGCTGCCGGCCGTTCCACGACCCAGTAGATTGCCATCAATAGGCGTAAATTTGGCGAATGGCGCGCGAATGTGGCTGTCTCAATCCCCTGGTCGTGGCGTCCTCGCTGCACCTACCGATTGATCGCGGTGGTGACCCGTGGCCGTCGAGCCGGACGGGGACCACGCGAAGGGCCGTGCGCAAGGTGCAAAGACGCGAGCGAACGAATCAACGCGGCAACGACTGGCAGGCCCGCAGTCGTCTGTGCCTGTGCGCCCCCGTCCGAACATTCGCTGTTCGATGCGTCGTTCAAGACGGCCTCGACGAGACGGCCGTCATCGAGCCCCGACCGCGGTGTGTGATGCGCTTACCGAAGAAGCGCGCGGCAGCCGACTGAAGCCCGGCCGACGGTTTCGGCTCTCTCACGACAGTCGCGAGAAGGGGCTCGGAGTATTCCCGCCGGCTCCGGACGCCCCCCTGACCGAAGCTGTGCAACGCGCATGGTGAGACCCCCCGATGAGCTCGGCAGGGTGCCGGCCGGAAGCTCGGCAGGGCGCCGGCCGGAAGCTCGGCAGGGCGCCGGCCGGAGCTTGGGAGGAGGGCGACCGCCCGTCATGCAGGCCGTAGGAGACAGGGTGGGCGCAGTACGCGACGCAGGGGCGGCCGCGTGGCCCGGTGAGGGTGGCACCGGCAGTGACGGTCTCCGCGGGAGTGCCGTCGAGCGGGATCTGGCTGGTCCAGGGCGGGCCCCGGAAGCTGGGGGACATGTCAACCGCTAATACCGCTACGACCGCTGCGGTCGCGCAGTCGTCGCCGACCCGGATGACCGGGTGTCAGGTCGTTGCTTTGGTGGTGCTTCTGGCATCACGGTTCATGATGGCCGCCGACTTCTCCGTCCTGAACGTCGCGCTGCCCGAGGCCGGTAGGGCCCTCGGGTTCTCCACCGGAAACCTGCAGTGGATCAGCACGATGTTCGCCCTGTGCGCGGCCGGGTGCACCTTGGTCTTCGGGAGGGTGGGTGACTATGTGGTGCGGCGGCGCATCTTCACCGTCGGGATGGTCGTCCTGGCCGTCTCCTCTCTCGTGGGCGGACTCGCTGGTTCCCCGCGACGCTGCCGATCGCCCGCGCGCTTCAGGGACTGTCCACCGCCGCCGTCATCCCGGCCGCCCTCGCAGAGGGCGGCGAGCTGTATCGAGGGGACGAAGCTGTTCGGCCATCCGGTCATCGGCGAACTGGAGTTGATGTACCAGTCCGCCGATCTGCAGGACGGCGACATCCTGAAGATCTACCACGCGGAGCCGGAGTCCCCTCACGAGGCGGCCCTGCAGCTCCTCACCGTGGACCTGCACTCGATGCACCGCAACTGAGGGTTCGATGACGAAGGGGTGGCGTCCCGGGGTCACCTCCCCGGGGACGTCACCCCGGTAAAACCTGGCAGCAGCTGACCGTCCGGTTCGGCGCCACCGACACCAGCACCTCGCTCCGGCTCGGTGCGTCGTGGCCGAACCGTGCCGGAGCGAGGTGGCGCTCCTCTGGCGTCACTTGCCGCTGAAGACCGGAAAGGCGCTGTGGTCGCCGTAGTCCACATCGCGCAGGCCCCGCAGAGCGTCCACGTCCGCGTCCGAGATCTCGAAGTCGACCTGGGCGTTGGAGCGCATGTGCTCGGGGTTTGCCGTCTTGGGCAGCGACACCGTGCCCAGCTGGAGGGTGTAGCGGATGCAGAGCTGGGGGACGGACACGCCGTACTTCTCGGCCATGGCCCGGACTTCGGCGTTCTTCAGGATCGCGCCGTGGGCGATCGGTGAGTACGCCTCGACGAGGATCTGCCGGCTCTCGCAGTAGGCCAGCAGCTCGGCGGGGGTGTTCCCGGCGTGTACGAGCAGCTGGTTCACGTGCGGGACGACGGTTGCGTCCTGGAGGATGTTCTCCAGGTCGTGCTGCTGGAAGTTGGAGACGCCGATCGACCGGATCCTTCCGGCCCGGTGGGCCTCCTCCAGGGCACGCCACGCGGCGCGGTTGCCCTGGGCGTAGTCGCCGCCGCGGAAGTCGTTCCACGGCTGCGGGCTGTGGATCAGCATCAGGTCGATGTGGTCCAGGCCCAGCTTCTCCAGAGAGCCGTCGACCGCGGCCACCGCCTGGTCGTAGTCCTTGATCTCCGCGGCGAGCTTGGTGGAGACGAACAGCTCCTCGCGCGGCACGCCGGAGGTGCGCACGCCCTCGCCGACGCCGCGCTCGTTGCCGTAGGCCTGGGCGGTGTCGATGTTCCGGTAGCCGATCTGTACGGCCGCGCGGACCGCGTGGGCCGCCTTGTCGTCGTCGATGAACCAGGTGCCGAGCCCCAGCTTGGGGATCTCGACACCGTTCGACAGCGTGTAGGTCTCCTTCAGGACGGTCATGCGTTCGCTCCGTTCTTCGGCAGCTTGCCGTACACCTCGTCGGTGACGGGCTCGAGCCATTCGTTGCTGACCCCTTCGCCCGGGGTGATGAAGGCGAGGTGGGAGAACCACGCGTCGGCCTTCGCGCCGTGCCAGTGCTTCGTGCCTGCGGGGACGCGGATCACGGTGCCCGGCTCCATGCTGATGGGGTCCTCGCCCTCGGCCTGGTACCAGCCGCTGCCGGCCGTGCACAGCAGGATCTGGTCGCCGCCGCCGTTCGCGCCGTGGTGGATGTGCCAGTTGTTGCGGCAGCTCGGCTCGAAGGAGACGTTCATGACGGGAACGCTGCCCGAGGTGAGCGGAGCCAGGTAGCTCTGGCCGGTGAAGTACTGCGCGAAGGCGTCGTTCTTCTCGCCGAGCGGGAAGATCTGGTCGAATCCGTTGCCGGCCATCTTGTTCCTCCTCCTTGGTTCACTACGCCCTGCTGATCGTGCGGGGCCGATTCGCGGCTCGCGCCGGGGATCAGGCGGAGCGCTCGTCCGCGGTCTCCTTCAGCAGGGTGATCGCGGTCATGGCGTTGGGCCATCCGGCGTAGAACGCCAGGTGCGTGATCGCCTCGGACAGCTCCTCGACCGTGAGTCCGTTGTCCAGGGCCACACCCAGGTGGTACGGCAGCTGCTCGCTGCGGTGGAGGGCGGCCAGCACACTGACCGTGACCAGGCTGCGGTCCCGCGGGGAGAGCCCGGGGCGCTCCCACACGTCCTGGAACAGGACGTCGTTGGTGATCTCGACCAGCTTCGGCGCGATGCCGGCCAGCTCCTGGGGTGCGGACTGCGTTGCCATGATGTGACTCCTTGTGACGGTGCGGACACGGGGGTGCGGCATTGCCCGCTGTCGGCCACCCGAGGCCGGAGGACATCCCGCAAGGGGGTGCCCTACGTGCGGGCCGGGGCCGCATCTGCTGACGACATCGAGGAAACCGCAGCTCACGGGCGTGCGGAAGGCTCTGCCGTTCCAGGTACTGGCAGAACCTCCCAGTCGCGCCCCGCTCCTCCTAACCTGGACAACATGGACACCAGCCGCGAGGTCCGAGCGTTCCTCGCCACCCGCCGCGCCAAGATCACCCCGGAGCAGGCCGGCCTGCCCGCCTTCGGGAACGGCAAGCGCAGGGTCCCCGGGCTGCGCCGCGAGGAAGTCGCCCTGCTCGCCGGTGTCAGCATCGACTACTACGTCCGCCTGGAGCGCGGTCAGCTCGCCGGCGCCTCCGAAGAAGTCCTCGACGCGCTCTGCCGCGCCCTCCAGCTCGATGACGCCGAACGCTCCCACCTGCACGACCTGGCCGCCGCCCAGCGCCGGCGCCCGGCCCGCCGCACCCCTCGCCGGGCCAAGGACGCCGTTCCCGCCAGCCTCAAGCGGGTCTTGGAGTCCATGACCGGCTCACCGGCCTTCATCCGCAACGGCCGCCTCGACATCCTCGCCGTCAACGACCTCGGTCGCGCCCTGTACGCACCCCTGTTCACCGCCGCGGCCCGCCCGGTCAACATCGCCCGGTTCCAGTTCCTCGACCCCACCGGCCGCGGCTTCTTCCCCGACTGGAACGTCTCGGTCGACACCACCGTGTCCCTGCTGCGCACCGAAGCCGGCCGAGCCCCGGGCGACACCGAACTCACCGGCCTCATCGGCGAACTCGTCACCCGTAGCGACGAGTTCCGTGCGGCCTGGGCCAAGCACAACGTCCGCCTGCACCGCACCGGCCGCAAGGCATTCCGCCACCCGGCCATCGGCGAGATCGGGCTCGACTTCGACGCCATGGAACCGCCTGCCCACCCCGGCCTCACCCTGACCGCCTACAGCGCCGAACCGGGCACCCCCGACCACGACGCGCTGCGCCTGCTCGCCTCTTGGGCCGCAACCAGCTCGGACGAAGCCCACCAGGAGGCATCCCGCCCCTGACCAGCCCTTGCCGAACGTGTTTCGCCCAGGACGTTCCGTTCGAGTCATCTCATTGACCAGATGAAGATGGCGGCGGTGTGGAGGCGGCCAGATGGATGGCGGCGGTCTTGTCGTATCGAGTGGCCGGACCGGCCATGGACGGCGGAGACGATGTCCTCAAGGCCGCCGGATTCAGCGTCCGCCGCCTCCCACCGGCCGTCGCCGGTGCAGTCACGCGGCCTCCACGGAACGAGGTGCCCGACCTCGGTGCCCGCAGCCGAAGCGGGCGACGCGCTCGGGATCCGCGCGGTCGAAAGCCGCCTGGAACTCCTTGACCGTCGGCATCGGAGCACCGTGGCAACAGGGTCCCGGTCTCATCTCCTGCTCAGATGCGGCCCCTTGGGATGCCCCCGCATCGGTACGGAGGCCGGCGGCACGCGTACCGGCGTCACCCCGCGGGATGACGGGGGCCGAATTCCACGGTCCGCCCCCGCCGCCGCCCCTACGGTTGACCCATGACCGTGACGGTTCCTCCCGAAGCCGTGCGCAGGACCCCGCTCATCCGGCGCTCCGAGGGCGAGTCATGAGCGGCACCGAGCGCCACGTCGAGCCGGTGGACGTCTCTCCGGTGCCGCGCCGCAAGGCCGGCGCGGGGCCGGAGGTCCTGCCATGAGCACCGACAGCACCCCCGCCGTCACCGCGGCACCGCAGGATGCGGCCGGACCGCCGCCGGTCCGGGCGGCGACGTCCGCCGATGCCGAGGGCATCGTCCGCATGCGCTCCGCCTACGTCCTGTCCAGGCCCCTGGACGAGGAGTGGGTCCGGCGGTGCGCGCGAGAGCTGGCGCCGCGGCTGACCGAGGCGGGCGACGCCCGGGCCTTCGTCATCGACGCCCCGGACGGCTCGATGGCGGCCTGCGCCCTCGGCCTGATCCACCCCGTCCTCCCGGCACCGGCCTGTCCGCGGGGCCTCGCCGCCCGTGTGCAGGTGGTCGCCACGCACCCCGGCTTCCGTCGCCGCGGCTACGCCCGGGCCGTGGTCTCCGCGCTGCTCGACCACTTGACCGCCGTGGACGACGTCACGCTGTTCGAGCTGCACACCAGCGTGGAGGCGGCCCCCCTCTACCGCGAGCTGGGCTTCACGGGCAGTCCGGCCCTGATGCGGATGACGCGCCTGGAAGGACCCCCCGCGGCGAGCGCGGCGGGCGGCAGCACCACCTGGATGCCGCCCGAGCAGTACGCGGAGACGGTGCCGAAGTCCACCTGCTTCGCCTGCTTCTACTTCACCGACGAGGACGACCGGCCGCTCCAGTTGCGCTCCGTCTATTCCCCCGCCCACCCCTGGCAGTTCGTCGGCGGAACGATGGACGCAGGTGAGCGGCCCTGGGAGACGGCCCTGCGCGAGTGCCGGGAGGAGACCGGCCTCACCCCGCCCGGGCCGCCCCGGCTCCTGGCCGCCGTGTACGGGCTCCCCGGCGCCGAGTGGCCCTACAGCACGATGGGACTGGTCTTCGACGGCGGCTGCCTCACCGCGGCGCAGATCCGGGACATCACCCTCGACCCGCAGGAACACGACGAGGTCCGCGTCCTGTCCCTGGCCGAGTGGGAGGAGCTGATGCCGCCCGGCGACTTCGCGCTCCTGCGTACGGTGGCACAGGCCCGTCGCACCGGCGAGGCCGCGTACTTCGGCGCCTGGGACTGGGAGACCGCGTGAGCGGTGCCCGGCGGCAGGAACCGCGTGGGCTTCACCCCGCGCGACTCCCCGCCTGCGCCGCAGGACGCCATCGAGGAAATTTTCCTGCCGCGTGGACGACAGGGCTAGAATCCACGGTGGCATCGCGTGTCGGTCACCGGCCGGGTGAGACATGGAGGTGCCGGGAGATGCCTTCGGAGGCATTCCTTGTCTGTCGAGTTGAATCACACCATCGTCCATGCCCGGGACAACCGGGAGTCCGCGGAGTTCTTCGCGAACCTGCTGGGCCTCGAGATCAGCGGTGAGTGGGGACCGTTCATCGCGGTCGAACTGAGCAACGGCGTCACACTGGACTTCGCCACCGTCCCCGCGGACAGCATCACCCCACAGCACTACGCCTTCCTGGTCTCCGAGGAGGAGTTCGACGCCGCCTACGCACAGATCGGCCGGCGCGGCATCGAGCACTACGCCGACCCGCACCGGAAGCAGCCCGGCGCGATCAACCACAACGACGGTGGTCGCGGTGTGTACTTCATGGATCCGGCGGGCCACGCCATGGAACTGATCACCGTGCCGTACGGCGGCTGGGCCTCGTAACCGCACCCGGACCCCGGTGTTCTGGCAAGCGTGCGGCAGCCACCTCCCGGCGTCCTGCTCGGTCGAGAGCGCTCGAGGGCGAGGCCGTTCTCCGCATGCCCGGCGGGCCGGCGACGAAAGGGCTCGGGCCCGGTCCCGTGGCCGGTGCGCCGGGCATGCGGGGACGCGGCGCGAGGCGGTGGGGCGGGCACGAGGCGCCCGTCCCACCGCCTCCCGGTTCGGGCGGGTCAGACGGTCTGCCAGAGGGCGGGGACGTTCGGCGGCTCCCAGCCCGGATAGGCGGTGTGGCCCTGGAGGCACCGGTAGCGGACGCCGTTGTAGGTCACGACGTCACCGGCCGCGTAGGTCCTGCCCAGCTGCCAGGTGGTCTCGCCACCGCTGTCGTCGCGCACGGTGAGGGTGTAGGTGGTGGTGTGCGTGACCGAGCCCGTACCGGTGATGGTCAGGGTGTACGTACCGGCGACCGTGCCGGACGCGACCTGGACGGTGGCCGTCGAGGACTCTCCCGAGGTCACCGAGGCCGGCGCGAAGGACACGCTCACGCCGGCCGGCGCGCCCGACGCGGACAGCCGCACGTTCTGGGCCGATCCGGTGGTGGTGGCGGTGCGCACGGTCACCGTGGCGGAGGAGCCGGGAGCGACGCTGCCCGACGCCGGGTCGGCGGACACGGAGAAGTCGTCCGTCGGGTTGGGCACGTCACCGACGGCGGTCTTCCAGATGGTGTACGCGATGCCGTCCACGCTGCGGTTCAGGGCAGTGGCGTTGATGTTGGACGTGGTGTCGCAGGACGAGTGGTAGCAGGGGTCGTAGGCGCGGCCCGCGGTACCGCCCCACTTCGTGGCCTCGGCGGCGGACTTCACCGCGGAGGCTCCGGTGGCGTAACCCGAGGTGGGGATGCCGATCTGCTGGAAGGAGTAGTCGTCCGAACGGCCCCGGCCCTCGACGTTCTCCTGCGGGGCCAGACCGAGGGCGGTCCAGTACTCCTTCATCGGCGCGGAGGCGACGGAGTTGAGGTTGTTGACGAAGTAGCCGGCGTTGACCGAGCCCACCATGTCGAAGTTGTAGTAGGCCTTGACGCGGGAGCGTTCGGCCGCGGGGAGCGTCCGGGCGTAGAAGTCGGAGCCCTTCATGCCCTGCTCCTCGTCGGTCCACCAGGCGAAGCGCACGCGGTTCTTCATGGTGGGGTTCTGCTGGGCCAGGGTCAGGGCCGCCTCCAGGAGGGCGGCGGAACCGGAGCCGTTGTCGTTGATGCCGGGGCCGGCCGAGACGCCGTCGAGGTGGGCGCCGAACATGTAGACGCTGCCGGCGTCGCCCTTGGGCCACTCGGCGATCAGGTTGTTGCCCGCGCCGGCGCTGCATCCGGAGGTGCAGGTCTGCTCGGTGACCGTGAAGCCGGCCGACTCCAGCCTGTCCTTGACGTAGGCGAGCGAGGCGCGGTAACCGGCGCTGGTCGAGCGGCGGTTGCCGCCATTCTGTGCGGCGATGGTGTTCAGCTGCGTGAGGTGGGCCTGGACCCGGGCCACGTCCACGTCCGGCGGGGTGTCCGGCGTGGTGCCGCCGCCGACGGTCAGGGTGTACTGGACGGTGTGGGTCTTGCCGCCCCCGGCGCCCTGGACCGTGATCGTGTACGTCCCGGCGGCCGTGCCGGCCGAGGTGCTGATCCGCATCGTGGAGCTGGAGCCCGAGGTGACGGTGGCCGGGCTGAAGGTGACGCTCACACCCGAGGGGGCGCCGGAGGCGGTCAGCGAGATCTGCTGGGCGTCACCGGAGACGGTGGAGGTGCTGACCGTGGCGGTGGCGGTGGCTCCGGCGTCGACGCTGCCGCTGACGGGGCTGAGCGCCAGCGAGAAGTCGCTCTGCCGACCGGTGCAGGTCGGGTCGCCGGTCTGGGCGGGCACGTTGATCGCGTCCCAGGCGGCCTTCGTCGCGTCGAACAGGGCGCAGGAGGAGTCCAGGTTCTTCGCCGAGGTGAGGGTGGCGGTGCGGTACCGCTTGTAGGTCATGCCGCTGGTCTTGAGGAGCATGCCGCCGTAGAAGATCTTGCCGGCGCTCTGGATGCCCACGCCGGTCACCTGCTGGTTGTTGCAGGTGGGGCTGCTGGGCTTCCCGCCCCCGGGGCTGGAGCCCTCGGAGAGGAGATAGAACCAGTGGTTCAGCGGTCCGGCCGCCGCGTGTTCCTCGGTGTTCGGGATCGAGGCCGAGTAGCAGTTGGGGTCGTTGTTGACCAGCTGCGGGTTGTACATGTTGCGGATGGGACCGCGGCCCTGGAGGTTGATCATCTCGCCGACGGTGTAGTCGGGGGTGTCGTAGGGGGCCGGTTCGTTCACGTACGCCTCGGTCAGGGCGCCCATGATGTCGCCGGTCCCTTCCCCCAGGCCCCTCTCGTTGTTGGCGCCGCCGGGGGTGAAGGAGTCCAGGCCGTGGCCGAACTCGTGGGCGACGACGTCGATGCCGGCGATCCACTTGTTGGCGGAGTTGCGGCCGATGGTGACGGTGGAGCCGTCCCAGTAGGCGTTGAGCTGGTTGAGGCCGACGCGTACCGGCCAGCTTCCGCCGTTGCCGTTGTGCCCGTTGCGGCCGAGCCAGTCGCGGAGCATGTCCGACTGCTTCTGCGCGGCGAACATGACGTCGACGCAGCCGGTCTCCTTGCTGGAGGCGTTGCCGGTGCCCCAGTCGTCGACCGACTTGGTGAACAGGCCGCCGTTGTAGTCCGAGCACTGCAGGCCGGGGCGGGTGGTGTCGCGCAGCACGTAGTTGCTGCCCGAGCGGGAGGTGTCGATGGTCAGCGGGTCCGGGCCGTTCCACTCGCTGTGGCCGGTGCCGGAGCGCACGTCGTCGTAACTGTCGACGATCTTGCCGGAGAGGGCATCCACGAAGACGTGCAGCCGGCTGGGCCGCTCCTTCACGGTGGTGCCGGTGACCACGGTCTCCCAGGCGAGGGTCTGGACGCCGTCCTTGACCCGGACCACAAGCCGCGGCTCGTCGGTCTCGGTGACCGTGGCCACGCGGGCGCGGCTGGTGCGCTCCGCGCGGTCGGCCTCGACCCGCGCCGTGGTGGGCACCGCGATGGTGGCCTCGGTGGCGGACCGCACGGCCCTGACCTTGCCCTCGCCGTCCGCGAGGACCACCGCGTCGCCGCCGACCACCGGCAGTCCGTGGTAGGTGCGCTCGTAGGCGACCGAGTACAGGTTCTTGCTGCCCCAGGGGGTGACCTCGCGGCGGTCGTACCGCTCCTCGGGTCCGCCGGCGACGAGCGCGTCCAGGCCGCTGCTCACGGCCCGGTCCGCGGCGGCGACGGCTCTGGCGACGGGCGAGGGTTCGGCCGGGGCGGACGCGGTCGCCGCCGAGGCCGAGGCGAGGGAGGCCGGCACCACCACCCCCCCGAGTGTCAGGGCCAGGGAGGACATCCCGGCCACTGCGGTTCTTCTGAGCATCGTGGCTCCTTGTGAGAGGTGTGGAGGCTCCGTCGAGCCGGCCCGGCCCCGGGCACGCCGGGTCCACGCGTGCTCGGGAGTCGCGACGACACGCCCGGCGACACAATGACCGATACATGTCATGTCGCGGGCGGCTGAACCCTCACACCTCTCCGCGCCCGGGTCAACGGCCCCGCGAGCGGCGACCGGTGCCGGCAAAATCCGGCAAATGAAGGACGGCCGGACCGGCTCACTCGCCCGCGTCCAGCAGACGTTCCCGGTACTCCCTGACCTCCGGGACGTCGGGCCACTGGCCGACGAGCCGGCTGTGCAGCCCGCGCAGCTCGGCCCGGACCATGGACTCGCGGGAGCGCAGGGCGTCCCCGAGCACCTCGCAGGCCAGGGCCGCGGCGGCCGCCGCGTCACCCGCGCAGGCCCAACTGTCGGCCAGGCGCAGGGTGAGCAGCAGCCGGGTGGGACGCATCTGCGGCGGCACCCGGGCGCACGACCGCGCGGTGGCGTCCACCGCCCGCCGGGCCGCTGCCCGGTCGCCGGTGACGACGGCCAGGTCGCGCAGGGCGCCGCCGATCGCGGAGTCCATCCGCATCTCGCCCTCGGTCCCGGCCAGCCAGGGCGCCTCCAGCAGATCGCGCCGGTCGAGGCAGGCGAACTTGCGCCGAGCCAGGGTGAGATGACGCCGGCACTCGGCCGCGTTCCCGGCGAGCGCGTGGCCGCGGGCCTGGTAGAGACCGGACAGCGTGGCCATCCAGCGCCGGCCGGTGTCCGCCGCGCCGACGCCCGCCGCGTAGGCGAGCATCGCACCGGCGTCCCCGTCGAGCCGCACCAGGGTGCACATGTCGCTGAGCAGGGTGGCCCGCGCGGGGGCGTCCTGCACGGCGTCCGCCCAGCGCAGTCCGTGCCCGAACCAGGCCATGGCGACGGCGTTCTGACCCCGGTCCATCCGCAGCCGCCCGGCGACCTGCGCGTACTGGGCGGCCAGCCGGAGCTGACCGTAGGGCAGCCGCCCGGTGGCGTTGACGGCCTCCGCCCACCGGACGAGCGCCCGCAGCAACCCGTCGACGACGGCCACCCGGTGGTCCTCCGGCGACTGCCGGAAGGACTCGCGGATCAGGCAGGCCAGCACGGCGGTGAGGCCGTGCAGCAGTTCGGGCTCGGCGTCCGCCGTGCTTCGGGGCACGGAGCCCGCGGCGAGGGCGGACGGGCCGCCCAGCAGCTCCGCCAGCTCCGACTGCTCGGGCACGGCACAGCCCGCGGTGCCGTGCAGCGGGCAGACCAGCCCCTCGGCGGGCAGCCGCGCGGGCCACAGCCGGGGGTCGAAGACCCCGTACCCGTCGGCGGTGTCAGCGCCCGGCAGCGGCGCGGACAGCGCGAGGCCGGCCGGGAGACGGCCGGAGCCACGCGGCACGTCCCGGGGCGCGGCGATCACCGCGGCCAGTTCACCGCCGGTCCCCAGGACGGAGTCGAGGCGGCGTACCAGACCGATGGGCGGCTCCCGCAGGCCCGCCTCCAGTTTGCTGACGACCGAGTGGTGGTAGCCCACCCGCAGGCCGAGCTGCGACTGGGTGAGTCCCGCGGCCCTGCGCCAGGAGCGCAACCGCTGCCCGAACTCCTCCCAGGACGCGTCACCCGCTCGCGCCGATGCTTCCGTCATGTTCCCCTCCCTCGACCGCGATCCGTTCCCCAGCCGCGCGCCCCGGCTCCGCATTCTTCCGCTAGGGGGACGGCGCGTGGGAAGGGCGGAGCGCGTCAATCCCGGTGGCACGAGGACGTTCAGCCGCCTCCGGCCGGACCGGGAACCGGGGTGGGCCGTCCCCACGGCGTTCCGACGGCCAGGACGGTCCGGCCGAGCTCAGCGGCGAGCGGTGCGGTGCTTCCCGTCCCGGCTCTCTCTCGGGGGCGGCT
Organism: Streptomyces sp. NPDC029152; assembly: GCF_055564355.1. Lineage (NCBI taxonomy): Bacteria > Bacillati > Actinomycetota > Actinomycetes > Kitasatosporales > Streptomycetaceae > Streptomyces > Streptomyces sp. NPDC029152. The sequence goes on from NZ_JBVHWR010000002.1 coordinate 452,943, forward strand.
GATCCGGGGTGTCGCGACGGCCGTCGACCAGCCCGGGGCGTCGTGACGGGCGGTGCCCGGTCGCCCGGTGACCGAGCTTCCGGGCCCCGGCTGATGGAAAGGCCAGACAGTATGGGCCGACCAGGGCACCGCGCCCACCGGGCCGGCTCCCCGCCGCACCGCCTTCGCCGGAGATGCGCACCGTCGGGCAGAAGCGCCCGTCCCGACCACCGCGTCAGTCCCTCACGGGCGGCGGCCGCAGTGCGGGCGCGGCGGGCCGGGGCCCGGGCACGGCGGGTTCGGGCAGGGCGCGCAGGAGCAGCCAGCTCAGGGCGGGCATGGCGATCAGGGGGGTGAGGGCCGTCTGCAGGGAGGTCGAGTCGGCCAGGCGTCCCAGCAGGGGGCTGACGAGGCCGCCGATGCTGACGGTGAGGCCGAGGGTGACGCCACTGGCCGTGCCGATGCGGGAGGGCAGGTAGTCCTGGCCCAGGGTGACCTGGAGGGAGAAGGGGACGTACAGGCCGACGGAGGCGAGGGCCACGAGGAGGAACATGACGGGACCGGGCGCGTAGATCACCCCGGCGACGGCGGCGATCGAGAGCAGGTAGGACCAGCGGCAGACGCGGACGCGGTCGTAACGGTGGGCGAGGGATCCGCCGAGGACCGAGCCGACGGCGCCGCCCAGGAACAGCAGGGACAGGGCGACGCTTCCCGCGGTGGTGCCGCCCTGCACGCGCTGCTGGGCGTAGAGGGAGATGAAGGTGCTCAAACCGGTGAAGACGACGGAGCGGAAGACGACCGCGAGGGACAGCCGCACGAACGAGGCGACGTCGTCGGCGCCCCGGGGCGTCGGCGTCGTCGGGGCACCGGGCTGGGGCCGGGCGAGCATCCGGAGCACGGGCACGCACAGGGCGGCGCCGGCGAGCGCGGGCAGGACGAGGACCGGCGTCCAGCGCAGGGAGCCGTGCCCGATCGCCGCCGACACCATGAGCGGGGCGAGCGCGAAGCCGATGTTTCCGCCGAGGGAGAACCAGCCCATCGCACGGTGGCTGCCCCGGCTGGCGAGCCGTGCCACGCGGGCGGATTCCGGGTGGTAGGCGGCCACGCCGATCCCGGAGACGGCGACGAAGGCCAGGGTGGGCCCGTAGGAGCCGCTGAGTCCGCTCAGGGCGATGCCCACCCCGCCCAGCAGGGTGCTGACCGGCAGCAGCCACGGCATCGCCCACCGGTCGGTGAGCGCGCCGAACACCGGCTGGGCCACCGATGACAGCAGGGAGGCGGCCAGCACTATGCCGGAGGCGACGGCGTAGGTGTAGTCCCGTTCGGCCACGAAGAACGGGATCAGCGCCGCGACGGCGCCCTGGTAGACGTCGACGCAGGCGTGCCCCACGGCCAGCAGGGAGATCGATGTGTTCCTTCGCACCCGTCCATGCTGGGGAAGGCGCCCGGTGTCGCGCTTCCGGTAGATTGCCAAGTGATGCAGGAAGTCCGCCACACCCCGGTCGCGCCGACCCGGACCCAGCGTCTGGCGTCCGGCGGTGAGATCGACGCGCACCGCCATGACGACCACCAGATCGCCTACGCCAGCCGGGGCACCATCGCGGTGACCACCGACGCCGGCTCCTGGGTCGCCCCCGCCACCCGTGCCATCTGGATCCCCGCCGGCACCGTGCACCGGCACCAGGCCCACGGCGAGCTCGACCTCCACCTCGTCGGCCTGCCCGCGACCGAGAACCCCGTCGGCCTCGACACACCGGCCGTCCTCGCCGTCAGCCCCCTGCTGCGCGAACTCATCGTCGCCTACACCCGCGACCCCGAGGACGACAGCCCGCCCCACCTGCGCCTGCGAGCCGTCCTGCTGGACCAGCTCGCCCTCTCTCCCGAGCAGCCCCTGCACCTGCCGGCCCCCGCCGACCCCCTGCTGCGGGAAGTGCACGCCATCCTGCGGGCCGACCCGGCGGACAACCGCTCCCTCGACGAACTCGGGCGCCAGATCGGCGCCAGTGCCCGTACCCTGTCCCGTCGCCTGCGCGACGACCTGGGGCTCACCTATCCTCAGTGGCGGACCCAGATCAGGCTGCACCACGCCCTGGTCCTCCTGGCCGACGGCACCCCCGTCACCGCCGTCGCCCACCGGTGCGGGTGGTCGTCGGCCAGCACCTTCATCGACGTCTTCCGCCGCACCTTCGGCCACACCCCGGGCGCCCGGCCCACGGCCTGACCGGGAGCCGCGCCGGTGCCTGAGCCGCCGGGGCCGTTCGCCGGCCGCTCACGGTCCGCGCCAGACGTTGGCGAAGGCCGCGTTCTCGATGGCTCGTCGCTGGCGTACGGCCTCCAGCTCCATGACCGCGTCGTGGACGGCGGCCACCACCGTCGTCACCGCCTCGTCGTCGAGACCGGGCTCGTCCCCGGGTCGTTCGGTGCCGAGGCCCACCGCCGAGGCGAGGGCGGTCAGGACCGGTTCCCGTTCCTCCCAGCGGCCGGTCGCACGGCGGCGAGCGGGCGTGTCGACCGGTTCGACGCGCTGCGAACCGAAGGACAACCGGCCGACCCGGCGCGGCTCCAGCCGACCGTCCTCCTCCAGTGCGGCCTGGTACGCGGCCGACAGATCCCTGCCCCGGCGCCACAGCCAGTCCTCGATCCGCTCGTGGGGCGCCTGCCGGACGAGCCCCGCCGCGGCCTCGCCCAGGAACCGGTCGTCCAGCGTCGGCCGCCCCTCGGGCACGATGCGGTCCCCGTCCACGGCGACCGCCCCCGCGCCGATGAGGTCGATCAGCTCGGCTCCCGCGAGCGCGAGGGACAGGTCGCCCTGTCCCACGGTTCGCTTCGGGTCCATGGCGATGAGGAACAGGTCTTCAGCCGTGGTCACGTACGGCTCCCCTCGGAGAGATCGAGAAGGTGCGTCCCCGCCGACCGGACCGCGTCCGCGGCCGGCCCTGCGACGGAGCCGACTGTCCCCTTCAGTATCGCGCCTCCCGCGCGGCGGGACCGGTTGGCTCCGCGGCGCTCGGTCCGCGGGCCCGGACCGGCTCGGTCGGCGCAGACGGCCCGGTGGGCGCCGGCCGGCCGTCCAGGAGCGGGAGCGGTGGTAGTGCCGGCGAACGCGCTCGCGCTCGCGGTCGCCGTAGTCGCTGGAGCCGCACCAACGGCGCGTGCCGCTGCGACTGCGGTCCAGGGCGCCGGCCATGTTCCCGTGCCTGCTCCTCCACGCGCCGGGAGCCGACCGGTCGTACTGGAGGTCAGCGCTGCTCGGCGGGGCCATCGCCGCGGTGCTGTCCCTGTTCGTCCCCGCCGGGCCGGCGCTCCTCGGCGCCGCCTGCGCCTCCCTGGCGGCCCTGCCACGCCCCCTGCCGCGGGAGGATCGGAGCGGCCCGCGCCCTCGGCCCACGGGCGAACAGCCCGAAAGGGCGCCCTGACGACGACCCCTTGGTCGGCTGTCGCGGCCGTCGCGGCCCTCGGCTTCGCCCTCAAGGCCGCCGGCCCCGTCGCACTCGGTGAGCGCGAACTCCCCCCGCGTGTCCGGGCGGTGATCGCGCTCATGGCTCCCGCCCTGCCGGCGGGGCTCGTCACGGTCGACGTCGCCGGGAGTCGTTGGCGGAGGGTGGACCCCGCCCTCCTGGCAGCCCTGTTGTCGGTCCCGCCGCTCCGCCGGTGCCGACTGCCCGTGCCCGCCGTCCTGTTCGGCGCGGCCGCCCCGGCAGCGGCCGTACGGGCGCTGACGCACTGACGACCGTACGGACGCCGTGGGGACGGCGCCGGTCGCTTCGGTCACGCGTCACCACGGAACGGAGGAGTCCCTCCTCTCCTGCTCCGGGAGCCGGGCGCCGGACGTCCAGAGCGCGGTTGCGCGGGCAACCCGCCCCGCACGCCTCCACCGTCTGCCGGGGCCCCTGATTGAGGTGGCGCCGTGGGGGAACGCGGGGCGAAGAGCCGGGGCTGCGGATCCCCAGTGAGGCGATGGGCGAGGAGCGTGGAGGAGAGACGGATGACGATGGCCGAGCGACCGGAGGCGGTGGCGTTGCGGCGATCCCGGTCGCCGGAGGACCGCGGTGACGCCCCGACGCCCCCGCTGCGGCCCGGCGGGTACGACCCGGCCGACTACACGGCGGAGGTCGTCCTCGGTGCCCGAGCGGCCGGGGTGTCGCCCGTGCTGGTGCTGGCCGTGCTGTACAACGAGGCGTACAAGCCGCACCATCCGCTGCTGGAGCGGTTGTGGCAGTGGTGGAAGCCGGGCGCGTCCTTCGGGGTGGCCAACATGCACCGTGCGACGTTCGAACGGGTGCGGCGCGCGCACGGCCTGCCGCGGCGCTGGCGGGACCTGCGCGACGACCCCGCCTTCGCCATCCATGTCGCAGCCCTCCACCTGAGCGACCTCGACCGGCGCCTGCCGCGGCGGCACGTGCGCCGGTACACCCGCGAGGAGCTCCTCGCCCTCGGCTACAACACGGGCGAACGCAACATGCGGGCCTTCGCCCGGGGTGTGCCGCCGGGGCCGATGGCACGCTCGTACCTGCGGCGCTTCCGTGCCCACCGGGAGCGGGCCGTGGCGGCCCTGGCGGAGCACGCCGGGTCGCGCGACACCGCGGTCGACTGAACCGGTCACGGTCGGTCGGCCCCCGTCGACCGGGCCCCGCGAGCCCGCCGGGCCGTCGGCCGGTGAGCGGGCTCAGGGGTTCGGTGCCGCGACCGGCCCGCTGACCGGAAAGTACGGTGCCGCGCACGGCACTTCCCTACGATGCCTCCAAGTGACCAAGAGTTGACGGACCGTCATGCGAGGGCGGTGGGCTGGAGGGCATGTGGACGCGCAGGACGCGCGGGCCGGCGTCGGGGCGCCGGAGGAGGAACGCCACGCGGCGACGCAACCGGCGCACCGGCTGCGGGCCACCGCGATCGGCGCCGGGGCCGTGCTGCTGTGGGCCTCTCTGGCCCTGTTCACCACGCTGACCGGAGGGATCCCGCCGTTCCAGCTCACGGCGATGGCGTTCGCGGTGGGCGGCGCCCTCGGCCTGCCCCGGGCGCTGCGCGCGGGCGCGGCGCAGGCCCGTGCGGTGCCCCGTGGAGCCTGGGCCCTGGGGATCGGCGGCCTGTTCGGCTACCACTTCTTCTACTTCGTGGCCCTGCGCGAGGCCCCCGCGGTCGACGCCGGCCTCATCGCGTATCTGTGGCCGCTGCTGATCGTCGTGTTCTCCGCGCTGCTGCCGGGCGAACGGCTGCGCTGGTGGCACGCGGCGGGGGCGCTGCTCGGTCTCGGCGGCACCTTCCTGCTGGTCACCGGCGGGAAGGGCGTCCAGTTCCGCGGGGAGTACCTGCTCGGGTACGCGGCGGCCGCCGTCTGCGCGGTCGTGTGGTCGGCCTACTCGGTGGCCAACCGGCGGTACCCGAAGGTCCCGACGGACGTGGTGGCGTTCTTCTGCCTGGCCACCGCGGTGCTCGCGGGCACCTGTCACCTGCTGTTCGAGGACACGGTCCGGCCCGACGGCGGCCAGTGGCTGGCTGTGCTCGCCCTGGGCCTCGGGCCGGTCGGCGGCGCGTTCTACGTCTGGGACCACGGCACCAAGCACGGCGACATCCGGTTGCTGGGCACCCTCTCGTACTTCGCCCCGCTGCTGTCCACCGCCCTGCTGATCGCGACGGGACGGGCCGAGGCGAGCTGGCCCGTCGCCGCCGCATGCGTGCTGATCACCGGTGGTGCCGTGATCGCGTCGGCGGACGCGCTGCGTGCCGCGCGCCGCCGGGGCTGAGCCCGGCGCGACCGTGCCGCACGCCCCTCAGGCGTCCACGGGCCACGTTCCGCGGCGGACCATTTCGGTCACCTTGTCGGCCCCGTTGGCGCGCACCAGCAACTCCAGGCGCATCCGTTCGATGTCCTCCGCCGTCCACCTGTCCGTCGCCATGGTCGCCTTCTCGTGCGACCAGCCGTTGTCGTAGTGGCGCACGACGTAGTCCTTCTGGAAGTCCCACATCTTCGTTCCCGGCAGCGGGGTGACGATGAAGGGGTTGGCATAGGCCATCCCGTGGCCCATGAGCGTGACCGCGTAGTCGATGGTCTTCTCGATCTGCTCCAGCGACTCGATGTACGGTTCGTCCCCGGGCCGCTCGGGCGGGTTGACGAAGCCGAGCATGAAACCGCCGGTGACCTGGATGCCGTACTCCGTGAACATCTCCACGATCTCGCCGGTGGCCTTCTGGAAGGCGTTGAGGCGCGGCTTGCCGGACTGCTCCAGGCTGTCCTCGTTGGCGCTCTCCACGGCGAGGTAGACGCTGTAGCAGCCGCCGGCGGCCATGGCCTTGATCAGGTCGCGGCAGGTCAGTCCGGAGCGCATCGCGGAGAGGATGTTGCGGAAGTTGGGGTTGCGCCGGTCGGCGTCGTCCATGCCGGCCGCGAACTCCTCGCCCAGGTGCAGCAGAACGAGGTTGAACAGGCTCAGCCCGCCCTCCTCCACCCACGGCAGGTCGTGCTTGCGCAGCAGCTCGAAGACGCGCATCGCGTACAGCGGATCGTGCAGCAGGTGGTCGTCCTCGATGAGCACCTCGGTCACGCCCTGCTTGGTGATCTCGGCGAGGTGCAGGTCGAACCAGTCGGTGCCCAGCGCCCGCCAGGGGCCGTTGACCATCGGGATGTAGCAGAAGTCGCAGCCGACGTTGCAGCCGATGGTCGAGAAGATCTGCGCCCAGGAACCGTGGTCGCGCACCCGCTTCCCCGACGAGTGGTACGGCTGCTCGTACTGGCGCATGTCCAGCATGCCGAAGTCCGGCAGCGGCATCATGCCGAGCCGCTGGTCCAGGCCCTGCCGCTTCGGCAGGATGCGCATGTACGGCGACCTGGCGGTGGTGCGCACCACGGCGAGGTCGGCCCGCCGGTAGGCGACGCCGGGCACCGCGTCGATGTCGCCGCCCTCCTCCGTCAGCGCCAGCAGCAGCGAGGTGAAGGTCTGGTCGGCCTCGTTGATGACGACGTGGTCGAAGGGGGAGTCCGGGACGGCGTACCGCCAGTCCCCGCTGGGGTGGGCGCCGCCGGTGACCGTCACGATCGCCGGGTCGACGTCCTTGACCAGGTCGGCCAGGGCGCGCGCGTTGCCCCACTGGACCGTGTAGATGCACTGCACGCCCACGACATCCGGCTCGAACTCCTCGATGACGGCGCGTAACTGGGCGTCGTCGAGGCCGTAGCGGACGAGGCTGCTGCCGCCGCCGAGGTCCACGAGCCGGCGTTCCTGCTCCCAGCCGGCGAAGGGCGAGTCGACGATGCGGACGTCGAAGCCGGCGAGACGGGCGTTGGCCGCGATGCGCAGCAGCCCGATCGGAGTGCCCGCCCGCTTCATGACCTCGAAGGTCTCCAGGCCGAGCGCCCGGAAACTGCTGCGCTCGGGAGAGGGCTCCACGACCCGTGTGTAGGAGGGGACGACGAGGAGGACTCGGGGCGCCTCCCCACGGGCGCGCCGCCGGGCGCCGGAGACGGAGGTGCGCAGCGAGGGCCTGCCCAGATGCCGCAGGGGCCGGCGCTGCGGGGCACTGGAGAACCTGACGACCGGGTCCTCGACGACCACGGGTGAGGGGAGTGGGGTCTGGGTCACGAGCGCTCCTTCTGACGGGTTGACCGATGGATCGACACCGAACGGGAGTTCGTCGTCATCGTGGCGCGCATCACACAACCGTCAGTGCCGTTCCTCCGGAAATGGCGTGAACCGGTGCCCGGAGCACGGCGGCCGTCAGGCGGGGGCGGTGGCGGAGGGCGGCCTGCGCGCGGGACGTAATTCGCTGGCGTCCACCGCGGAGCGGCCATTACCCTGGCGGAGTCCTTGCAGTCTGTTCTGGGCCGTGTGCCCTGGAAAAGAGATTCTGTGCCCCGGCCGGCGCCGAGCTCGCCTCGCGGCATCGCGTAACGTCCGTTCGTGACGCCGTCCTCGACGGACGGCACCCGGACGTGGACGCCGGTGCGCCCGACTCGGCCTCCCTCGTGCGCCTGACCACGCGGTCGGGCAGCTGAGGCCTGACGTCTTTCCGTCGAGGCCGCTCGGCCTGTTCTTGCTGTCATCTCAGATTCCTCAGCAAGGAGCACCCGGGTGTCCATCCCCCGCAAGCCTTCGTCCAGCACCGCGCGCACCCCTCTCGGGTCCGGTACCCCCACGTCCGCATGGCGTGGCCCGGCCGTGTCCGCTCTCCCCGCCGACGGCACACGGCGCCATCGCCGCCCGTCGTGCCCGCGGCCCTCGGCAGCCCATCTCACCGGCCCTGACCGGACCGCCTCGTCGGCCCCTCCATGGGCCCGCCCGTCGGCCGGCGTGTTCGCGGTGACGGTGGAGCCTGCCGTCCCGGACGGACGGAAGGACTGAGCCTGTCGGCCCGTCCGACGGCGCAGGGCCGCTCGTCCGCGGCGTCTGTTCCACGACGGCCGTAGCGCCCGGCGTCTGGTCGGCGAGGCCGGCTTGCCGGGCCGTACGCCCGGCTCCCACATCCCGCCGGGGCACCGCACCGCCCATCGCGCACCGCGTGCCCCGGCAGTTCCGCACCCATGCGCCGAGCGAGGAATCGCCGACGCCCCGACCCGCACGATTCCTTCGATCACAGGAGAAACCATGCGCCCCATGACGCGGGAAGAGATCCGGGGTTCCCTCGTGAACCTGGACCCCACCGAGAAGAAGCTCCGGCTGCCCGCCTGGTTCGACGACGTCCGGTGGGACCGGATCGACTACCTCGGCTGGCGGGATCTGCGAGCGCCGCAGCGCGCCTACCTCGTCACCGAGGCCGCCGGACAGCCGCTGGGAGTGCTGCTGCGGCAGGCCCCGAACGACGCCGCGCTCGGTTCGCGGGCGGTGATGTGCGACCTGTGCCGCTCCTCCCGCCGGTTCAACGAGGTCTCGCTGTTCACCGCCCGACGGCCGTCGCGCGACAAGCGGCAGCGTCTGAACGCCGTCGGCATCCTGCTCTGCACCGACCTCGACTGCGCGGTCAAGGTCAACGCCAAACCGCTCCGCGGGCCCCGCTCCCTCGAACAGGGCGACCACCTGGAGGAACGCCGCGAGGGCCTGCGTTCCCGCGCGATCGCCTTCATCCGCTCGGTGGCCGAAACGGACACCACCGCACGACGCGGAAGGTGACCCCCGGCCCCTGCCACGTCCCCTGGGAGACACGGCAGGGGCCCGCGCATCGCCGCCCGGCCCGCGACCGGTCAGGCCCCGCAGGCCGGCTCGTCCCTCGGGCCGGCCGGGACGGGGACGCCCTGGCGTCCGCGGATACGGACGATCCGGCGGGTACGGGGCGCGGTCAGGCCGTGGGAGCGGCCTGGCAGCGCGGGCGAGAGCCACAGCAGCGGGCCTCCGGGACCGGTGACCCCCTGTACGGCCAGCGAGGTCCCCGAGCCGTGTGGCCGAGGCGTCGGACATCTCGATCGACCGCCCGGGGGCCTCGCTCGTTGCGCTTCGCGGACGTCACCCGATCAGTGGCCCACTCGAAGAAGCTCAGTGACCGGTGGTGTCGGGGCGAGTCGTTCGCGGGGGAGGGACAGGCACACCTCCCGGCACCGGTGGGGAGGCCGGATCAGCGCATCTCGAAGTCGTCGTAGTGGAAGCCGGGAGCGACGATGCACGACACCAGCACCGGCTCGTCGCCCTCGCAACGGGCGGTCTGCCACTCTCCGGCCGGCACGAGGCACTGGGGCCGCTGTCCGAGTTCGACGCAGGGCCCCAGGACCACCGCACCCGCCGGGTCCGGGTCGGGACCGCTGCCGCCGAGCCGGAGGTCCAGGGCTTGGCCGCGGTGCCACAGCCACAGCTCGTCCGACCGCACCCGGTGCCAGCGCGAGAACTCGCCGGGATGGAGCAGGTAGTAGATCCCTGTCGCGCAGGGACGTACTGCGCGGCGGCCCTCCGCGATGGTATGCGCCTCGGTCTGCCACGTCCGCCGGAACCAGCCGCCCTCCGGGTGCGGTTCCAGTCCCAACTGCTTCACCAGGGGCGAGATCACGCTCATGACGACCAGCCTGCCCTGACCCACCGGCCGACGTGCTCGGTCGGCTGTAGCCACGCGGACCGTGTCGCCCGGGAAGCCGGGGGCTACGCTCTTGCCGCGATCTCTCGGTTTCGTGGCAGTGGCGTAAGAGACGGCAAGACATGTACCCGTATGTGCTGGCCGGTGACTGTTCCGGTGCTCGCGGACGCTCGTCTTCCATGCGCCCGACGCACGGGTCGGGGCGCGCGCGTGAACGCACCGCACGTACGAGGCCGACTCCCTCGGTGTGCGCCGCGACGTCCTCCACTGCGCCGGCGGCACCGGTCTGTGGGGAAGCCCTGCGAGGGCTGATACTGCGCACGCGTCGGCGGCCCCGCCGTTCCGGATCACGGCCAGAACCGCGCGCGTTGCACCCGGGTGGGGGACCGGGTGCGTGCTCGCGCGTACGGACGCCGCCGCCTGCTTCGGACCGAGGAGGAGGTCCATGCCCCTGGTCGACGGCCCCGTGACCGGCGGTGGAGGCGGGGCGGGCCCGAAACCGCCCCGCCCCGCCCGTTCTCAGACGACGTGCACCGGGTGGCGGACGACCGCGTCGAAGAGGTAGCCCTGGGTGTTGGCGGCGGTGGTGTCCGGCTGGGTCCGTCCGGTGCTGTCGGTGGCCCGGGCCAGCAGGGTGTAGGAGCCGGGGGCCGACGGCCGCCACCGGGTGGACCAGCGGACCCAGCCGTCCCGGCGCGGCCTGTCGTGCAGCCGGGCCTCGCCCCAGGTGGCGCCGCCGTCGGTACTGACCTCGACCCGGACGATGCCCCCGGTCCCGGACCAGGAACGTCCGGTGAGCCGGTGCGTGGTGCCCGCGGGCAGGTGCGCCTCCCGGTCCAGCTCGAAGGCGCTCTTGACGGTCTGCCGGGTCAGAGGGGCGCTGCCCCCGGTCGGGTGGGCGTTTCCGAAGAGCCGGTAGAAGTCGGTGTTCCAGGGCGAGTAGAGGGGCTGCGCCGCCACCTCGATGTCGCCGATCCACTTGATGGAGGCGATGCCGATCCAGGACGGCACCAGGAGCCGTACGGGGTGCCCGTGGTCGGGCGGCAGCGGTTCGCCGTTCATCTCGTGGACGAGCAGGACGTCGTCGAGAGCCTTGGACAGCGGCAGAGGACGGCGGACCCGGCCGAGGTCGGTGCCGTCGGCGGTGGTGTAGGGGGCGTCGAGACCGCGCGGCATGACGTCCACGGCGCGCCGGTCCAGACCGGCCCGCCTGAGGACGTCGGCGAGGCGGACACCGCGCCAGCGGGCGGCACCGATCGCACCGAGCGTCCAGGCGGTGCCGCTGACGGACTGACCCTGCTGGGTGGTGAACAGACTGCGCCCGTTGCCCGCGCACTCCACGAACGCGCTGTGCGAGACGGCCGGAAACGTCCTCAGGTCGTCGAGGGAGAACTCGACCGGGCGCCGGTGGCGGAGGCCGTCGCCCCAGACGGTGAGCGACCAGTCGGCGGCGTCGAGGACGGGCGTCGCGGTGTGGTTACGGACGAAGAAGCGTTCGTTGGGGGTGTGGTAGCCGGTTCCGGCGAGGGCGGCGAACCGGGTCTCGGCGTTGGTGCCGCGGACGGTGAACCACGCCTCCGGCAGGGGCTTGACGATCCCGGCCGCGGCGACGGCCCGGTCGGCGGCCCGCGCGAAGGGGCCCGGCGCGGCGGTGGCGGCACCGGCCAGTCCGGCGGCCGCGAGGAGCCGGAGCATGTCGCGGCGGGCGACGCCGTCGGCGCGGGCCTCGCCGGCCAGCCACTGGCGGAGCCTGCGACGGTCGTGCGCGGTTTCGGAGGTACGCATGGCAGCCTGCCTTTCACCCGGAGCACGGCCCTCGCCGAGGAAGGACGGTGCGTCGGGAACGCGGAGATCGAGGTGGACGGCCCCGGAGACGGGGAGGTGCCCTGGTGCGGCGCCCGGCACCGGCGCGGTGCGTCCACCCGGCGGGCGGACGGGGACCACGAGCGGCGCGGATCACCCTGTGGGGATCAACAACAGCCGTGGAGGACGAGCACACGGGACCGCGGAGCGGCGGTGCGGCGTCGGCTGAGGACCATGGCGCCATGCTACGGAAGCGGCGGCGCGCACGGGCCGGAACCGGAGCACCCGCCGGGTGGGGGCGCCGGTTCCGGTGGTGCCGCGCGGGCCCGACGGCCGCAGCCGCCGCCGTGCGGCCACCACCTCCTGCAAGTGCCGCAGACCGAGGTGTTCCAGCGGTTGCCCGGCGTCCGCCTTCAGCGGCCACCGTGCGTGCCGCATACCGACACGCCGACGGGGGCTCTTGGAACCCGGCGACATGCCGCTGCCGAACGCTCAGAGCCCGGGCGTGCGGATCGGCGGCCACCGGTCCGTTGGGGTAGCCCGAGCTCTCCTGGGTACGTGTGTCCGGCATCCCGTCGGCAACGAGTGCCTGTACGGACCCTTCTTCGAAGCAGTGGGAGATGGAATGAGGCTCCGCGAGTCGGCTCTGGCACTGGCCTCCCGGTGTTCCGTCGATGTGCTGGCCGGGCGGTATCGCCTGGACGGGCTCATCGGCTCGGGTGGTGCCGCCGACGTCCACCGCGGCTTCGACCTGCGCCTGAGGCGACCGGTCGCGGTCAAGGTCTTCCGGCCGGGCGCCGATATCGACATGGAGGAACGTTTCCAGAGCGAAGCGGTCATTCTGGCCAGGCTGCAGCATCCCGGGCTGGTCACCGCCTACGACGTCGGACGGCACAACGGCCGTGCCTACCTGGTCATGCAACTGATCGAAGGCCCCACGCTGAAAGCCCGCATCACCGAAGGTCGTCTGCCCCCTGAAGAGACAGCCGCGCTCGGCGCCGGCCTTGCCGAGGGCCTGGCCCACGCGCACGAAGCAGGGATCGTCCACCGCGACGTGAAGCCGTCCAACATCATCCTGGACGCATCCGGTCACCCTCACCTGACCGACTTCGGCATCTCCCGACTGCTCGACGCCACCACCCGTACCGCCACCGGCACCCTCATCGGCACCGCCGCGTATCTGTCCCCCGAGCAAGTGCTCGGCCAGCCCGTCAGCCGGCCCGCCGACGTCTACGCCCTCGGTCTCGTCCTCCTCGAGTGCCTCACGGGCAGGCTCGAATACGACGGCGGCCCCCTCGAGGCCGCGATCGCACGGCTTCATCGTCAGCCCGTACTGCCCGATTTCCTGCCGCAGGGCTTCGCGGTCCTGCTGCGGAACATGACGGCCCTGAACGAGTGGGAGCGCCCGACGGCACACGAGTGCGCCCGGACCCTGACTGCCCTGGCCGGCACGACGGACTCCGTTTCCGCCCCCTCCGCGATCCACGCCGCGAGTGTCGTGCCGAGTCGGGAACCGGTGCGGGAGGCCGAACGCACGCACCTGAACCCGTTGCCTGCCGCCCTCAGCACGACCGGGCGGAAAACCGCAGGCACACGACGCCGCGCCCTGGTCGCCGGTGGGACCGCCGCGCTCGCTGCCGTCCTGACCACTGCCCTTGCCGTCTCCGACGGCTCTTCACACCAAGGAAGCCGCGAAAAGGCGACCCAGGCCGCCAGTCGTCCCTCCGCGCCGACCGAACTGCCGCACAGCACCGCTGAGAAGAACGACGCACCACCCCTCGCTCCATCGTCCTCCGTTCCCGACACCCCGGCCGATCCGCCCCATGAGGCCTCCTCGGAGCGAAGCCTCCGCTCCACCCCGGACGAACCGAGCCGGAACCCGGCCACCGAGGCAACCGCACACGGCACCGGAGCCTCAACGCCCCGCACGCCCTCGGACGGCGTTCAGGACGGCCTGACCATGAGCCCCTCCCCTACGCAAAAGCAGTCCAGGGCAAACACATCCAGCGAACAGGCCGGCACATCCAAGAAGGCCGAGAAGAGCCAGAAAAAGGCACAGAAGGAAGAAGGGAAGGCGCAGAAGAACAAGGAGAAGAAAGCCAAGGGGGACCGGGCTCCTGGCCGCTGAGGGGGAGGGTCTGGCGGGCGAGACCGATGTCCCGGCACCGGAGCAGGGAAGTCTCGAAGTCCGTGAGGCTGCTGCCGACGTCTCCGTAGTACGGCCCGAACGACGTCAGGTCGATGTCCGCCACGAAGAGGAAGCCGTCCGGCTCGATCAGGAAGCCGCTGTGGCCCGGCGTGTGACCCGGCAGGTGGACGACGGTCACGGTGCGTCCGCCGAGGTCGAACACCGTGCCGTCCTCGAACCCCGTGGCGTCGGGACGGTCCCGCACGTGGAAGTGGTCGCGCATCATCGCGTGGGTACGCTCGGTGCCCTCCGGGGCAGACCGTAGCCTTCGACCACGACCTCGCGTGACCGCAGCGCGGCCAGGTCCTTCTCGCGGATGCGGACGGACGCGTCGTAGTCGGCGAGACCTGCGGCGTGGTCCTCGTGCGCGTGGCTCACGAGGACCGGGGCCGTGGGCGGCGCCGTTCCGGCGAGGGACAGCGACGGGTCGATGAGCAGCGTCTCGGCGGTGCCGCGAACGAGTACGGAGTTGGCGTAGGGACAGGCACCCAGGTCGGCGCCCACCAGCACGGTGACTGTGCCGTAAGGCCTTTCCGTGTGTGCGGTGGTGGCCAAGTTCAGTCCGTGGCTTCGGTTCCGGTGTCACGTGGTGAGGGTGCGCGTCCAAGTGAGGTCGTCAGGAGGGCGCCCAACGCCAGCGCGCCGCCCAGCCACAGTACCGACCGGGTGCCAAAGCCGTCCGCCACCCGGCCGCCCGCGAAGGCACCCAGAGCGATGGCTCCGTTGAACACGCCCACGAACAGCGAGGTCACGCCCTCCCGGGTTCCGGGGGCGGCCAAGGCCAGCCAGGTCTGGGTGCTCACCGACACACCGCCGTAGGCCAGGCCCCACATCACCAGCAGGATCGCCGCACCGGCCACGGACAGCCCGAGCAGCGGCACGAGCAGCACGGAGGCGGCCAGTGTGCCGCTGATCAGAAGCAGGGTGCCGCGCACCGACCGGCCCACCCGGGCGCCGACCGCGAAGTTGCCCGTGACACCGGCGAGCCCGTAGGCCAGCAGCAACGTGCCGATCATCGACACCCCGACGCCCGAGACCTCTTCCAGGACCGGCCGCACGTAGGTGTACGCGGCGAAGTGGCCGGTCACCAGCAGGGCCACCACCGCGAGCCCGGTGGCCACCCGCGAGTTGCCGAACAGCCGCAGCACTCCGCCCAGTGCGACCACCTCCTGGGCGGGCAGCGGCGGCAGCAGCACGGCCATGGCCGCGGACACGAGCAGCGCCAGCCCTCCGACGGCGTAGAACGCCTCGCGCCAGCCCGCCAGTTCACCGATGTACGCACCGGCCGGCACGCCCACCACCGAGGCGACGGCGATACCGCTGAAAATCATGGAGGTCGCCGGTCCGATCGACCTCGCCGCGACCAGCCGCACCGCCAGACCGCCGGCGAGCGCCCAGACACCGCCCATCCCGATACCGACCAGCACCCGAGCCACCATCATCACCGCGAAGTGCGGCGACCAGGCGGCGAGTACGTTGGCCGCCGCCACCAGCACCATGAGAGAACAGAGGATCACGCGCCGGTCGACGCGGCCCACCGCCGCGGTGATCAGCGGCGCCGAGAACGCACCGACCAGACCGGTGACGGTGAGGGTCAGCCCGGCCGTGCCCTCGCTCACCTCCAGCGAACCGCTGACGGGCGTGAGCAGGCCCACCGGCAACATCTCGGACGTCACCACGGTGAAGGTGCCGGCTGCCACGGCCGCCACCGCGGGCCACCCGCCCCTCGGAGATCTCTCCGGCGCGGGCGCGTCCACGGACAGGTCATCAACTTCCGCCATGACCTCAGCCAACTGCCCCGCCGCAGCCGGAACAAGCGCGGAGTCCTCATGCTTCCATGAGGTGGGCTGATCGAACGACGGCGCGGACGGAGTGCGGCCTGCACCGGGCCGCACCAGGCAGGAGGGGGCTGCACCATGGCAGCGGCCGGACCAGGCAGTACCGGCGGGCGGCGGGCAGCAGCGGGTACGGTGGAGATCCGCGAGCTGGAATGCTTCCTGATCCTCGCCGAGGAACTGCATTTCGGCCGGACCGGCGACCGGCTGTACGTGTCCCAGAGCCGGGTCAGCCAGCTGATCCGCTCCCTGGAGCAGCGCATCGGGGCCCGGCTGGTGGACCGCACCAGCCGCCGGGTGCGCCTCACCCGGCTCGGTGAGGACTTCCTCACCGCCCTCCGCCCCGCCTACATCGCACTGCGCGACACCGTCGACAACGCCCGCGCGGCGGCTTCAGGGTTCAGCGGGCCGCTGCGCATCGGATTTCAGGGCACCGTGGGACACGGCCTCATCGATGTGATCGGCGAGTTCGAGGACCGGTTCCCCGGATGCGTCGTCCAGATCGCCGAACTTCCGCTCTCCGACCCCTTCGGACCGCTGTACCGCGACGAGGTGGACACCGCCGTGGTACTGCTGCCGGTCGCGGAGCCGACACTCGTACTCGGACCGGTCTTTTCCCGCCAGCCGCAGTACCTGGCGGTTTCCCGCAGGCATCCGTTCGCAGACCGGATCACCCTGGATGCCGAGGACCTGGCCACCACACCACTCGTCGGCGTCGCCGCCCCGGCACCGGACTACTGGCGCGAGACGCAGGCACCCACCCGCACCCCGTCCGGCACCCCGATACCGCAGGGACCAGCGGCCGGCACCCTCCAGGAGGGTCTGTCACTGGTGGCGGCCAACCGGGGCGTGATGCTGCTGTGCTGTCCCACCGCCGAACACCACCACCGCCGGGATGTGGCATACGTCCCGGTGACCGGCCTCCCGGACTCCGCACTCGGGCTCGTCTGGCGCGGCGACCGCGAGACCGCACGGGTCCGCGCCTTCGCCGACGCGGTGGCCGACGTCCTGGCCTGACGAACCTCAGCCGGGTCGGTCCTGTTCCAGGTGTTCGACCGGCCGCCGATCCGACGGGCGGGCCTTCGGCACGCCGCTGCTCGATTTCGGCGGCCTTGCGGGCGGCGGCCCGCTGGTTCTTCGGCCAGACGCCCACCCGACACCCCTTCTCCGGCACGCCGGATGCCTGCGGCGCGGCACCGCCTCTGTGCCCGACCGTGAACCGGGGTCCCACCGGTCCCGGGAGACAGTCGCAGCGTCGCCCGGGACCCGTGCCCTTTCCCGGGGCCTGCTCCGTTGTGCCGTGCGAACTGCCACTTAATGAAAGGTGAAAGATAAGTGATGACAGATGCCTTGACCGTCCCCTCTCGTTGCGGGCAAGGTTCCCGGGAGCGCTCTCCCACGTCGTCCTCGTTCCCAAGGAGCCCCCACGTGCCAAGAATTGACGTACCGTCACTAGTGCCACCGCCACCTCGCAGATCCGCGCGCCGAGGTGTCGTCGGTGCGGTGGTCACCGCTCTTGCCGCCGCCCTTCTCGCCTTCGCGCCCGCTCAGGAGGCCGAGGCCGCGCCCGTGCTGCTGTCCCAGGGCAAGCCGGTCACGGCCTCCAGCCAGGAGCACGGCGGCACCCCGGCCGCCGATGCCGTCGACGGCAACTCCGGCACCCGTTGGTCCAGTGCCCACTCCGACCCGCAGTGGATCCGCGTCGACCTCGGCGCGACCACCAAGGTGAGCCAGGTCGTCCTGGACTGGGAGACGGCGTACGGCAAGGGCTACCGCATCGAGTTGTCCGCCAACGGCTCCGACTGGTCGACGGCTTACCAGACCGCCACCGGCGACGGCGGCACGGACACCGTCTCCGTGACGGGCGAGGCCCGCTACGTACGGATGTACGGCACTGTCCGCGCCACCCAGTGGGGCTACTCGCTCTGGGAGTTCAAGGTGTACGGCGAGAGCGGCACCGGGGGCCCGCAGCTGCCGGGCGGCGGTGACCTCGGCCCGAACGTGCATGTCTTCGACCCGTCGACGCCGGGCATCCAGGCGAAGCTGGACGAGGTGTTCCGCCAGCAGGAGGCGGCGCAGTTCGGCAGCGGCCGGCACGCGTTCTTCTTCAAGCCGGGCACGTACAACAACCTCAACGCCCAGATCGGCTTCTACACCCAGATCGCGGGCCTCGGCCTGCGGCCCGACGACACGACCGTCAACGGTGACGTGACGGTCGACGCGGGCTGGTTCAACGGCAACGCCACGCAGAACTTCTGGCGGGCGGCCGAGAACCTGGCGCTGAACCCGGTGAACGGCACCAACCGGTGGGCGGTCTCGCAGGCGGCGTCGTTCCGCCGGATGCACGTGAAGGGCGGCCTGAACCTCGCGCCGAACGGCTACGGCTGGGCCAGCGGCGGCTACATCGCCGACTCGAAGATCGACGGTCAGGTCGGCAACTACTCGCAGCAGCAGTGGTACACCCGTGACAGCGCCATCGGCGGCTGGTCCAACTCCGTGTGGAATCAGGTCTTCTCCGGCGTCGAGGGGGCGCCGGCCACCAGCTTCCCCGAGCCCCGCTACACCACCCTGAACACCACCCCCGTCTCCCGCGAGAAGCCGTTCCTCTACCTCGACGGCAGCGAGTACAAGGTGTTCGCGCCGGCCAAGCGCACCGACGCTCGCGGCACCACCTGGGCGAACGGCATCCCGCAGGGCGAGTCGATTCCGCTGAGCCGGTTCTACGTCGTCAAGCCCGGCACCACCGCCGCCACCCTCAACCAGGCGCTCGCCCAGGGCCTGCACCTGCTGTTCACCCCGGGCATCTACCACCTCGACCAGACCATCAACGTCGACCGGGCGAACACCATCGTGCTGGGCCTGGGCCTGGCCACGATCATCCCCGACAACGGGGTGACCGCGATGCGGGTCGCCGACGTCGACGGCGTGCGCCTTGCCGGGTTCCTCATCGACGCCGGCCCCGTCAACTCTCCGACCCTGCTGGAGGTCGGCCCGCAGGGGGCCTCCGCCGATCACGCCGCCAATCCCACCACCGTCCAGGACGTCTACGTCCGCATCGGCGGCGCGGGCGCGGGCAAGGCCACCACCAGCATGGTCATCAACAGCGACGACACGATCATCGACCACACCTGGGTGTGGCGCGCCGACCACGGCGACGGCGTCGGCTGGGAGACCAACCGCGCCGACTACGGTGTCCGCGTCAACGGTGACGACGTACTGGCCACCGGCCTGTTCGTCGAGCACTTCAACAAGTACGACGTCGAGTGGTACGGCGAGCGCGGCCGCACGATCTTCTACCAGAACGAGAAGGCGTACGACGCGCCCAACCAGGCCGCCATCCAGAACGGCACCACCCAGGGCTACGCCGCCTACCGCGTCGACGACTCCGTGAACACCCACGAGGCGTGGGGCCTGGGCAGCTACTGCAACTACAACGTCGACCCGTCCATTCGTCAGGACCACGGCTTCAAGACCCCGGTCAAGCCGGGTGTCAGGTTCCACAGTCTGCTGGTGGTGTCCCTCGGCGGCATGGGCCACTACAACCACGTCATCAACGACACCGGAGCGTCCACGGTTCCGGCCGGAACCTCGACCGTACCGTCCACCCTCGTGTCGTTCCCCTGACAGTCCGGCCGCTGGATGATCCGGCAGCGGCCGGCACCGGCTCCCCTCCGGTTCGGGTGACATCCGGAGCCCCGGCCCGGAGGGGCCCCGCGGCCCGGTGCCTCGACCGGGCGACCGGGGCCGTACCCCGCAATGCCCCATGCGACGTGCCGTTCCGGACCGGGCGGCACGCCGCGGCCACGCGCCGAACGGGGACCGGGGATCCCCCTGGTGAGCGCTCCCCACCCGGCACTCCGACCTGCCAGGAGCAGATGTGCCCATACTCCCCTTCCCAGCCGTTCCGACCCACCGCCGCACCAGCCTGACCGGCTTGTCCGTACTGGCTCCCGGTGCGCTGGTGGTGTCCTCGCTCGGCCTCGCCGCCCCGCCCGCCCAAGCAGCCGACACCCTGCTGTCGCAGGGCAGACCCGCCACCGCTTCGTCACAGGAGGGCGACGCGTACGCCGCCTCGGCGGCCGTCGACGGCAACCTCACCGGCACCCGCTGGTCCAGCCGGTGGAGCGACCCGCAGTGGCTTCGGATCGATCTCGGCCGGCGCGCGCATCTCAGCCGCGCCGTCCTGACGTGGGAGGCCGCGTACGGCAGGAGCTACGAGATCCAGGCGTCCGACAACGGCACCGACTGGCGGACGCTGAAGACCGTGACCGGCGGCGACGGCGGCACGGACGACCTCGCCCTCACGGGCTCCGGCCGCTACGTGCGGATGCTGGGGACGCAGCGGTCCGGGGCTACGGCTACTCCCTCTGGGAGTTCCAGGTCTACGGGAACACGGACGACACCCCGCCACTCCCCACGGACGCGGTCCGGGTGACGGGCTCCCAGGGGAACTGGCAGCTCACCGTGGGCGGCCAGCCGTACACCGTCGAGGGGCTGACCTGGGGCCCGGCCATCGCCGACGCCCCCCGGTACATGACGGACCTCCAGTCCATGGGCGTCAACACGATCCGCACCTGGGGCACCGACGGCGGCACCAAGCCGCTGCTGGACTCGGCGGCGGCCAACGGCATCCGCGTGGTCAACGGCTTCTGACTCCAGCCGGGCGGCGGCCCGGGCAGCGGCGGCTGTGTGAACTACGTGACCGACACGACGTACAAGAACGGCATGCTGACCGAGTTCGCCAAGTGGGTGGAGACCTACAAGTCGCACCCGGCCACGCTGATGTGGAACGTGGGCAACGAATCGGTGCTCGGTCTGCTCCACGAGTTCGGCGTCTACAGCTGACGCACCACGCCAAGCCCCCGGCAGGGGGCAGCGCTCAGCCCCCTGCCGGGTCACCATCCCCCCCACCGACGGGCTGGAGGCCCTTCATGAGATGGCGCGCGAAACGACTCCCAGCGCTCCTTGTCGGCAGCGCTCTCGTCGCAACGGTTCTCGGCCTGGGCACGGTCACCACCGCTGCCGGTCCGGGAAGCCCCGCCGCGGCCGGCGGGCACGCCGGGCACACCACGGCCGTGTCGACCAAGGCGACAGGCGACGACCCCGACGGGGACGGCTACATACCGGCAGTCCCTCAGGTCACCGGCGTCACACCGTCCACGGCCACGCCGCCGCCGCGCTACCACAAGGAGTTCCAGGCCAACTGCTCCGTCACGCACACCGCGCCGGACGACCCGATCGTGTACCCGGGACAGCCGGGCAGATCCCATGACCACACCTTCATGGGCAACACGACGACGAACGCCGCGAGCACGACCGCGAGCCTCTACGGAGGCGGGACGACCTGCCTGGCGCCCGCAGACGCGTCCGCGTACTGGATGCCGTCCCTGTACAACGGGGACGAGAAGATCCTCCCGGTGGGCCCGCAGGTCATCTACTACAAGGCCGGTGTCACCGACTACACCAGCGTGCGGCCGTTCCCCAAGGGGCTGCGGTTCGTCGTCGGTGACCCGGTGCAGAGCGCCGACGGGTTCCGCCGCCACCGCGGCTTCGTCGAGGGCTGGGAGTGCGGTGACAGCTTCTTCAACGTCGACTTCCCGGCGAGCTGTCCGAGCCGGCCCGACGTCCAACTCAACATACGTTTCCAGGCGCCCAGTTGCTGGGACGGCAAGTACCTCGACACACCCGACCACAAGAGCCACATGGCCTACCCGGTCGTCAAGCCCGGCACCAACGACAGCATGTGCCCGGCTTCCCACCCGGTCGCCCTGCCGATGATCGAGTTCAAGATGGCCTTCCCGGTCAACGGCGACATGAGCCAGGTCCGACTGGCCGGCGGGCGCGGCTACTCCTTCCACTACGACTTCTTCAACGCGTGGGAGGAGCGCACCCTCAAGGCGCTGGTCGACCAGTGCATCGTGGGCGGCTTCCAGTGCGACGCGCGCGGCTACGACCTGTACCACCCGGAGCGGGGCGCGGTCCTGAACGCGGACTACCGACTGCCCTGACCCCACCGGATTCACCGGGCCCGGCCGTTCCCGCTCACGCAGGGGCGGCCGGGCCCTCGGCCCTGTCCGGCGGCGACCGGCAGGGTCACGACCGAGCAACTGCGAGATGCGGGGCGGGACATGGGCGACAGGACGCTTGACCGGCACGTCGGCGAGCTGACCCTTGAGCAGGAGGTGCGTCTGCTCACCGGCGCGACGACGTGGCGTACGGCGGGGGAGGAGGGCATCGGGCTGCGGGAGATGGTGCTGTCGGACGGACCGGCGGGCGTCCGCGGTGAGGCGTGGGACGAGCGGTGCCCCTCCGCGCTGCTTCCCTCGGCCTCGGCCCTGGGAGCGATGCGGGACGAGGACCTGTGGGAGGGGCTGGGCGGGCTGCTGGCCGCGGAGGCCGCCCGCAAGGGCGTCGACGTGGTGCTGGCACCGACGCTCAATCTCCACCGGATCCCGCTCGAGGGCCGGCACTTCGAGTGCTTCTCGGAGGACCCCGAACTGACGGGCCGTGCCGGCGCCGCCCTGATCCGCGGCTGCGGCCGCGCGACGGTGATCACCGCCGCGCCGCCGGCGCCCGACGCGGAGAGCCTGGTGGCGGCCGCGGCGGAGGCGGCCCGGGCGGCGGACGCCGCGATCGTGGTCGTCGGCACCATCGAGCACGACGAGACCGAGGGACACGACCGGGGTGTTCTGACCCTAGGCGGGCAGCAGGATGATCTCGTGCGTGCGGTGGCCGAGGCCAACCCGCGCACGGTCGTGGTCGTCAACAGCGGCGGCCCGGTCGGGATGCCGGGGCGGAACGACGTGGGCGCGCTGCTGCTCACCTGGTTCCCGGGGCAGGAGGCAGGCGCCGGGCTCGCCGACGTCCTGTTCGGGCTGGAGGAGCCAGGCGGCCGGCTCCCCACGACCTGGGGCGCGTTCCTCGCGGACGCCCCGGTGACGGGGACCCGACCCGTGGGGGGCCGTCTCGATTACGCCGAAGGACTCCACACCGGCCATCGGGCCTGGCTGCGGACCGGCCGTGCGCCGGCCTTCTGGTTCGGCCACGGCCTCGGGTACACGACCTGGGAGTACGAGGCCGTCGACGCGTCGGCATCGATCACGGCGGGCGACGCGTTCACCGTGCGGGTACGGTTGCGCAACTCCGGGACCCGCGCCGGGCGGGAGGCCGTCCAGGTCTACGCGGCCCGGCCGGACTCGGCCGTGGAGCGGCCCGTGCGCTGGTTCGCCGGCTATGCGGCGGTCCGGGCGGAGGCGGGCCGGACGGTGACCGCCGAGGTGGAGGTGGCGGCCTGTGCCCTGCGCCACTGGTCGCAGGAGGAGAGCGCCTGGGCCACGGAGCCGGGGCCGTACCGGCTCATAGTGGGCAGGTCGGTGGGGGACCTGCGGTGGGAAGGGGAGGTGACGGTCGAGCCGCGGGCGGTCACCGGCTGAGGTTCCTCACTGCGCCGCCCGGTCCCGCAGGCTGGTCTGCCACACGGGACTCTGCTGCTCCGGATCCGCCTCGGCGCGGCGGCCGCCACGGGCGAAGAAGTCGGCGAGCGGCAGGATGGCGGCGCCGACGGTGACGGCGTCCGGTCCCAGGGTGCCCAGGTCGATCTCGACGCGCCCGGCCGGGTACTTCAGCGAGTACGAAGCGGCGTACGTCCGCACGGTGTCGAGGAAGCGCCGGCCGAGCTGGAGGCCGGCCCAGCCGCCGACGAGGATGCGTTCGGGCTGGAAGAGGTTGATCAGGTCGGAGAAGCCGGCCCCGAGATACTCGGCGGTCTCCTCCAGGACGGCCACAGCGGTCGCGTCGGCCGGGGCGACGACCCCCTCGGCGTCGGGGGAGGGGTAGGCGGCGGCGAGCATCGCGGTCAGCGCGGTCTCCTCGTCCGCGCCGGCGGGTGGCCGGCCGCCCGCCTCCGCCCACCGTTCCAGGAGAGCTTCGGCGCCGGCGTACGCCTCCAGGCAACCCGTCGCACCGCAGCGGCAGCGCCGGCCGCGTACCCGTACGGTCAGGTG
The DNA here is from genome assembly GCF_055564355.1 of Streptomyces sp. NPDC029152. Classification (NCBI taxonomy): domain Bacteria; kingdom Bacillati; phylum Actinomycetota; class Actinomycetes; order Kitasatosporales; family Streptomycetaceae; genus Streptomyces; species Streptomyces sp. NPDC029152. The sequence continues at coordinate 476,738 of NZ_JBVHWR010000002.1, forward strand.
TCCCCACTCCAGGGCCATGCCGGAGCGCATGTCGTCGGTGACGACGCTGGCGCCGACACCGGAGCCGAAGAGGACCACCACCGCGTTCTGCGCACCTCGTCCGGCGCCGAACCACATCTCCGCCTGGCCGAGCGTCTTGGCGCCGTTGTCGATGTAGTACGGCACGGTCTCGGGCAGCAGTCGGGACTCGCGCAGCAGCCGCTCCAGCGGGACGGCGTCCCAGTCGATGGTCTGGCCGTGCACCACGGCGCCGTCCTGCGCGCTCGCGGCCACGATGCCCGGAACGCCGATACCGACGCCGAGCAGTTGCTCCGCCGGGATACCGGCCCGGCTCAGGACCTCGGGGATGCCTTCGCGGAGGTGACCGACCACGACACCGACGTCGTAGCGGTCCACGCGCCGTGGGCTCTCGGTCGCGAGCGGCCGCTCCACCCGGGCGAGTTCGGTGAGGGCCAGATCGAAGAGCTCGATCCGTACCCGCGTCTCACCGACGTCCACACCGATCATGTAGCCGCTGTGCGCGCTGACGCGCAGGAGCGTACGGGGACGGCCGCCTGCCGAGTCCACGCTGCCGGCCTCCTCGACCAGACCCTCGGCGACCAGCTCGGACACCACGTTGCTCACCGAGCCCGAGCTGAGCCCGGTGACCGGGCCGAGCGAGAGGCGGCTCAGGGGCCCGTCGAAATACAACCGTTGCAACACCGCCGTGCGGTTCTCCCGCCGCAGGTCACGCACCGTACGGCCGCTGCGCATCTTCACCCTGGCCCCTCGTCTCCATCGTCCTACATGCAACTTACAGGGGACGGAGGCCTTGACGCGACCTTCACTTGAGGTTTAACTCACACCGTGAATTAAGCGGCGGGGGGCTTCAGGGCCCGAACGCGGAACGCCCTGCGTGTCGCCCCCTCCCCGCAGCCACAGTCCGTCCGCCCTTCCCGGAAGGCCCCTGGAGCCATGCGCAGAATCAGAGCCGCAGCCGTCGGCGCCGTCACCCTCTCGCTCGTCCTCACCGCGGCCGCCTGCGGTGGGGGCTCTTCCGGCTCGGAGGGTTCCAACGAGCAGCCGAAGACGCTCACCTACTGGGCTTCGAACCAGGGCGCCAACCTCGAGGCCGACAAGAAGGTCCTCCAGCCTGAACTGGACAAGTTCGAAAAGGAGACCGGCATCAAGGTGAAGCTGGAGGTCGTGCCCTGGTCCGACCTCCTCAACCGGATCCTGACTGCCACCACCTCCGGCCAGGGCCCCGACGTCCTGAACATCGGCAACACCTGGTCCGCCTCGCTCCAGGCCACCGGTGCCCTGCTGCCCTGGGACGCGAAGAACTTCGCGGCGATCGGCGGCAGGGACCGCTTCGTGGAATCCGCCCTCGGCTCCACGGGTGCCCAGGGCCAGGACCCCGCCGCCGTTCCGCTGTACTCCATGGCCTACGCGCTCTACTACAACAAGAAGCTGTTCTCCGAGGCCGGAGTGGCGAAGCCGCCGGCCACCTGGGACGAGCTGGTCGCGGTCGGCAAGAAGCTCACCGCCAAGGGCTACAACGGCCTCGGCGCCGAGGGCTCCAACCTCTCCAACAACATCCACCAGGTCTTCGTCCTCGCCAAGCAGCACGGCGCCGACTTCTTCACCGCCGACGGCAAGCCGGACTTCACCTCCGACGGCGCGGTCGCCGCGGTCAAGCAGTACGTCGACCTGATGGCCAAGGACAAGATCGTCGCACCGGGCAACGCCGAGTACGCCCAGAACCAGTCCCTGAGCGACTTCTCCAAGGACAAGACGGGCATGGTGCTGTGGCAGACCGCGTCCGCCACCTTCAAGTCCCAGGGCATGAGCGAGGACGAATGGGGAGTGGCGCCCGCCCCGGTGCCGTCCGGCGAGCCCGGTACCGGCACGGCCGCCAACTCCATGGTCGCCGGCATCAACATGGCCGTCTTCAAGAACACCAAGAACATCGACGGCGCCAAGAAGTTCGTCAACTTCATGACCAGCGACGCCGAGCAGGTCATCCTCAACAAGGCCTACGGCTCCATCCCGCCGGTCAAGGGCGCCCAGCAGGACCCGGCCTTCAACAGCCCCTCGCTCGCCGTCCTGCGTGACACCCTGGCGACCAGCGCCACCGCGCTCCCGCAGGTCCCCGAGGAGTCGCAGTTCGAGACCGTCGTCGGCACGGCGGTCAAGGAGCTGTTCGCCGACGCCGCCGCGGGCCGGCCCGTGACCACCGAGTCGGTGCGGGCCAAGCTCGAGAAGGCCCAGCAGCAGATGCCCAAGAAGTGAGTACGGACACCGCCATGACCACCTCCGCTGCCCTGGACGCAGGCGAGCGGACGGCACGGAAGAACGCTCCCGGAGCGGCACCGCGCCCGCGCCGCTTCGAGCGGTCGCGCCGCATCGGCCTGCCGTATCTGCTGCTGCTCCCCGCCCTCCTGCTCGAACTCCTGGTCCACCTGGTGCCGATGGTGATCGGCATCGCCGTCAGCTTCAAGGAGCTGACCCAGTTCTACGTCCGCGACTGGACCACCGCTCCCTGGACCGGATTCGACAACTATTCCCTCGCGGTCGACTTCGACGCCCCCGTGGGTGAGGCGCTGTTGAAGTCCTTCCTCACCACCTGCCTCTTCACCCTTCTCTCGGTCGGGCTCTGCTGGCTGCTCGGAACGGCCGCCGCCATCTTCATGCAGGAGAGCTTCCGCGGCCGCGGCTTCCTGCGCACGCTCTTCCTCGTCCCGTACGCCCTGCCCGTCTACGCCGCCGTCATCACCTGGGCGTTCATGTTCCAGCGCGACAACGGACTGGTGAACCATGTGATCCACGACCAGCTCGGGCTCACCGACAGCCCGCCGTTCTGGCTGATCGGCGACAACAGCTTCATCACCCTGCTCGTCGTCTCGGTCTGGAAGGGCTGGCCCTTCGCCTTCCTGATCATCATGGCCGGACTGCAGAACATCCCCCGCGAGATCTACGAGGCCGCGGCCCTAGACGGAGCGGGGATCTGGCAGCAGATCCGCCGTATCACCCTGCCGTCGCTGGCCCCGGTCAACCAGGTCCTCGTCCTGGTGCTGTTCCTGTGGACCTTCAACGACTTCAACACCCCCTTCGTCCTCTTCGGCAAGGCGGCACCGGAGTCCGCGGACCTCATCTCCCTGCACATCTACCAGTCCTCGTTCCAGACCTGGAACTTCGGCACCGGCTCCGCCATGTCGGTCCTCCTGCTGCTGTTCCTGCTCGTGGTGACAGGCACCTACCTCCTGCTCACCTCCCGAGGAAGGAAGGCCATCGATGCCTAGCCAGACCCGGCGTCAGGTCCGCTCCCCGATGGCCGCCCCGCAGTCCTTCCTGTGGAGCCGGCGGATCTTCCTGACGCTCCTCTCCGGCTTCGTCCTGCTGCCGGTGTACGTCATGGTCTCCAGCTCGCTCAAACCGCTGGAGGACGTTTCCGGCAAGTTCCAATGGCTCCCCTCGGGCCTCACCGTCCGTCCCTACCTCGACATCTGGGACACCGTTCCGCTCGCCGACTACTTCATGAACTCCCTGATCGTGGCCGGAGCGGCGACCGTCTGCTCCGTCACCATCGCCGTCTTCGCGGCCTACGCGGTCAGCCGCTACGACTTCCGCGGCAAACGGGTCTTCACGGTCACCGTCCTGTCGACACAGATGTTCCCCGGCGTTCTGTTCCTGTTGCCGCTGTTCCTCATCTACGTCAACATCGGCAACGCCACCGGCATCGCCCTCTTCGGCTCCCGCGGCGGCCTGATCCTCACCTACCTCACCTTCTCCCTGCCGTTCTCCATCTGGATGCTCATCGGGTACTTCGACTCGGTGCCCCGCGACCTGGACGAGGCGGCCAAGGTGGACGGCTGCGGACCCCTGGGCGCACTCTTCCGCGTCATCGTGCCCGCCGCGATCCCGGGCATCGTGGCCGTCGCCGTCTACGCCTTCATGACCGCGTGGGGCGAGGTCCTGTTCGCCTCCGTCATGACCAACGACACCACCCGCACCCTCGCTGTCGGCCTCCAGGGCTACTCCACCCAGAACGACGTGTACTGGAACCAGATCATGGCCGCCTCCCTGGTCGTGAGCCTGCCCGTCGTCGCCGGCTTCCTGCTCCTGCAGCGCTACCTCGTCACGGGACTGACCGCAGGCGCCGTCAAGTAGCGGCCTACGTCCCGTTCCCTCACTCCCAGAGAGGCACCCTCTGTGTCCGGTTCGATAGACTTCGCCGCCTTTCCCTCCGACTTCGTGTGGGGCACGGCCACATCCGCCTACCAGATCGAGGGCGCCGTCGCCGAGGACGGGCGGGCCCCGTCGATCTGGGACACCTTCTCCCACACCCCGGGCAGGATCGACAACGACGACCACGGAGACGAGGCCTGCGACCACTACCACCGCTGGCCCGAGGACGTCGCCCTGATGAAGGAGCTGGGCACCGACGCCTACCGGCTGTCCATCGCCTGGCCCCGCGTCGTCCCCGGCGGCGACGGACCTGTCAACGCGGCCGGCCTCGACTTCTACGACCGCCTCGTCGACGCCCTCCTCGACGCCGGCATCACGCCCAACATCACCCTCTACCACTGGGACCTCCCGCAGGCGCTCCAGGACCGCGGCGGCTGGACCAGCCGCGACACGGCCGAGCACCTCGCCGCCTACGCCTCCGTCGTCGTCGGTCGGCTGGGCGACCGGGTCACCCGCTGGGCCACCCTCAACGAACCGCTGTGCTCCGGTTGGATCGGCCACCTCGAAGGCCGGATGGCCCCCGGCCTCACCGACCTCACCGCCGCCGTCCACGCCTCGTACCACCTGCTTCTCGGCCACGGACTGACCGCACGGGCGATCCGCGCGGCGGCGCCGGACACCCAGGTCGGCCTCGTCACCAACCACTCGACCGTGGCGGCCGCCTCGACCCGGTCCGAGGACATCGCCGCAGCCGCCCGCATGGACGGCCACACCAACCGCTGGTGGCTCGACCCGGTCTACGGCCGCGGCTTCCCCGCCGACATGCGCGAGCTTTACGGCGTCGAACTACCCGAACGCACAGGTGACTTGGAGGCGATGGCCGCCCCGCTCGACTGGCACGGCCTCAACTACTACTTCCCGGTCACGGTCGCCGACGACCCGGACGGCCCCGTCCCGTACGCCCGCGAGGTGCGCCTGCCCGACGCACCCCGCACCGGCATGGACTGGCAGATCGACGCCGACGGCCTGGAGTCGTTCCTGATGCGGCTGACCGATGACTACGGCGTCCGCGAGCTGTACGTCACCGAGAACGGCTCCGCCTTCCCCGACACCGTCGGCCCCGACGGCACCGTCGACGACCCCGAGCGGGCCCGCTACCTGGAACAGCACATCGGCGCCTGCGCCCGCGCCGTGCGCAAGGGTGTCCCCCTCGCCGGCTACTACGCATGGTCCCTCCTCGACAACTTCGAATGGGCCTACGGCTACGACAAGCGCTTCGGGCTCGTCCACGTCGACTACGCGACCCAGGCACGCACCATCAAGTCGAGCGGCCGCCGATACGCGGACATCATCCGCGCCCACCGGCAGGCCCACGCCTGACCCGCGCCACGCAGGGCGGGAGAGGCTCCCGTGGGCGGACACGTCCACGCCGACAGGAGCTTCGCGAAAGTGACAGGCAGTGGTGGGCCGACCGTACCGTCGGTTCGGCGAGGCAGGGACGAGCGATCCGTCCTCCCGGCCGCACACCAGCCGCGCCGCACGCCAACCCGCACCGAACGACGGATCATCAAGGTCCGCGTGTTGCTGCGCTGGGGGCATGTCACTCCACCAGAGAAATAAGAATTCGATGGCTGACAGGGCAACTGGAAACCAGCGCAGTTCCGTTGCCCTGTCAGTGGGAGGCATTCTCGAATTGTGTGGAGCACCGGTGTGTCACCCGGCTGATCGCCGGTCCTGCCTGTTTCTTTTCGTCACCGCTCAAATTCCGTTCGGCGGTGGGGAAGTCCCGAGTCCCCCGGGGGATGTAGGGACCCAGGATGCCAGGGACGCCCCTTGGCAGGGGCGGGCGGCGCCGTCAGGCGTCGCGGTTGCGCAGCACCCAGTAGCCGGCCGCGTTGGCGGCGAGGGCCCAGAAGACCAGCAGCGCGGCGGCCGCTCCAGGGCCGTGGGCGTCGGACTCGGAGACGCCCATCAGGGCCATGCCGGCCGGTCCCGGCAGACAGTCGCCGGCCTTCTGCACGAACTCCACCGAGACCGACTGCAGCGTCATGGGCAGCACCAGCAGGACCAGGAAACCCACCGTGACGGTCCCGGCCACACTGCGCACGGCCGCGCCGATTCCGATGCTGATCATTCCGACCGCGCCGAGGTACCCGCCCACGGCCAGCGCCTGGCGCACGCTCGCCCCGACCGTCACCGGATCGGCGACGTCACCGAGCGCGACGACGGCCGAGCCCAGCCCCAACGGCGCGACGACGAGGCCCGACACGAACAGCACGGGGACCAGCACCACGCTTTTCGACAGCAGCATCCGGTGCCGCACCGGCACGCACTGCAACGTCCCGCGGATGCTGCCGGTCGCGTACTCCGAGGCGATGACCATCGTCGCCAGCGCGAGCACCGCGAACTGGCCCATGAAGACGACCCCGGTGCCCAGGTTCGCCAGCGGGTCCGTCGGCGGCTCGCCGCCCGAGGACTGCGCCGTCGAGGAGCGCGCGGAGACCCCCACGATCACCGTGTAGGCGACCACCAGCGCGGCCGTGGACGCCAGGGACACCCAGGTGGAGCGCACGCCCCACAGCTTGGTCCACTCCGCCGCGGCGGCCCCCATCAGTCCGCCGCGGCCTTGTGCTGCCGCCGCCGGAGCGGCCTTCGTGTCGTTCATGCGTCCCACCCGCCTGTCACCTTCGCGCTCCGAGCGGTGCCGTATTCGACACTGTCGGAGGTCAGTTCCATGTACGCCTCCTCGAGCGAGGGCTCCTGCAGGAGCAGTTCGTGCAGTCGGATGCCGGCCTTGTGCGCCAGGTCGCCGATCTGCTCGGGCCGGGCACCGCGCACGACCAGTGCGTCGTCCGCGGTGAGTTCGGTCCCGAAGCCCGCCGTCCCGATCCGCCGGACCAGGTCCGCGCGGTCCGCCGGGTCGGGGACTCGCACCCGCACGGTGCCCAGGGAACTGCGCTCGATCAGCTCCGGCACCGGGGTGTCCGCGATCAGCTTGCCCTTGCCGATGACGACGACCTGGTCCGCGGTCTGCTGCATCTCGCTCATCAGATGGCTGGAGAGGAAGACCGTACGTCCCTCCTCGGCCAGGGAGCGCGCGATGGAGCGCACCCAGCGCACCCCGTCCGGGTCGAGGCCGTTCACCGGCTCGTCGAAGATCAGCACACCGGGGTCGCCGAGCAGCGCCCCGGCGATGCCCAGTCGCTGGCCCATTCCCAGGGAGAACAGGCCGACCCGGCGGCTCGCCACCGAGGTCAGGCCCACCACCTCCAGCACCTCGTCGACCCTGCGCCGCGCGATGCCGTTGCTGCGGGCCATGGACAGCAGGTGGTTCCGCGCGGTCCGCCCCGGGTGCACGGCCTTGGCGTCGAGGAGCGCGCCCACCTCCCGCAGGGGATAGCGCAGTTCCTCGTACTGCTTGCCGTTGACCAGGGCCCGGCCCGCCGTCGGCCGGTCCAGACCGAGGATCATCCGCATCGTCGTGGACTTCCCCGCTCCGTTGGGGCCGAGGAAGCCGGTCACCCGGCCGGGCGTGATCTCGAGGTCGAGGCCGTCCACCGCGGTCACCGTCCCGTACCTCTTGGTGAGCCCGCTGAGAGTGATCATGCTCGCTCCCTGTCGCTGTGCCGATGTGACCACCGTAGGAATCGGTGGGGTCCGGCACATCCGACGATGGGAATCGGTCGTCCACCACTTTCGTCGGGGCGGGCCGTAGCTTCCGGCCGGGGCGCCGGCCTGCCGGGCCTTGCGCCCGGCCCGCGGTGCGGTGCGCGGTGGAGCGTTTTCGCCCGGGACTTGGGATCGGTGACTTCCGGGGCGGTTATCGACCCCGCGCACTCCTCGCGACCGGCGTCGATTCCGCCGTGTCCCGGCACCGGGCGTGGTGGCACGCCTTCCACCGGCGCAGCTACGTGGCACTGCCCGAGCGGACCCTGCAGCGGTTCCACCGGGCCCAGCTGTACATCCTGGCCGCCGTGACCGGCCCCGGGCCCGAACGGCTCGCCGACGCGCCCGCGTTGCTCGGACCCTCGCGCCACCTCGGCATCGGACCGGTCGCCGCGGCGCTCGAGCAGGGCCCGCCGCCCGCCCACGAGCACCTGGCCGGCGCGCTGCCCGGGGTCGGGTCCAAGGCGGGGCGCACCGACGATCCGGTGCGCGCCTCCGGAGCGCTGGCCCTGTGGGAGGCCCACCGCTACACGGCCGGCCCGCGCATCCTGCGCTACCTGCTGCGTCCCGCGCTCGCCGGAGTGGTCGGCTACTATTCGGGCTTCCTCATGGAGGGCGTCGACGGACGCCTGTACCTGCCCGTCACGCACTCGCCCGGCCAGGCCGACGTCAGCGACTGCACCCACGACCTGTCGCTCCTGCGCTGGGCGGTCACGACCCTCGTCACGGCCACGCGCGGGCTCCGTGAGAAGGACTCCCGACTGACCCACCGGGAAGGCCTTGCAGCCAGGCTCACGCCGTGTCACACCGACACTTTCGACATGGAGGGCGTCGACGGACGCCTGTACCTGCCCGTCACGCACTCGCCCGGCCAGGCCGACGTCAGCGACTGCACCCACGACCTGTCGCTCCTGC